>NZ_AKKA01000090.1 GCF_000282035.1 Rhizobium sp. CF122 | reverse complement strand
TCATTCGCATCTGCCCACAGCCGGCCCCCATGTGCATCGACAATCGACCGGCAGATCGACAGCCCCATCCCCAATCCGCTGGACTTAGTGGTGTAGAAAGCCTCGAAGACGCGATCGACATGGTCCGGATCAATACCCGGCCCCGAATCGCGCACGGACACGTGAACGCCACCACTCAGGGTTTGCTCGGTGCTGATCAACAACTCTCGTGGCCCGGCCCCGACCGTGCTCATGGCTTCCACCGCGTTCAGGATCAGGTTCAGCACGACTTGTTGCAATTGAACACGATCCCCCTCGACCGGAAACAGACCCTCCCCAAGGCGAGTCTGGACCGAGACTCCATGCTGGGTGACCGCGCTTCGCGCCAATTGAATCACCTCGTTGATCGCCTCGTTAAGATCAAAACCGAACTTTCGCGGCGGCGCTTTCTTGACCTGGTCACGGATGCGGTGGACGATGTCCCCGGCTCGATCGGCATCGCCCACGATAGAGTGAAGTGCTTCCCTGACTTCATCCAGGTCTGGAGGCTGCTTGTCCAGGAAATTCAGTGCCGCACGGGCGTTATTGCGCGCCGTCGCAATCGGTTGCGTGATCTCGTGAGACAGCGAGGCAACCAATTCTCCCATCATGCTCACGCGGTTCATGTGGGCGAAATCGGATTGCATCTGTTCCAATCGCGCCAACGCTCGTACGCGATCCTCAATGTCGGTCAGTAGAATGTACCAGCGCGCGATGCGCCCGGAGTCATCGCGAATTGGGACACCCCGGTTGTCGAACCACCGATATTCTCCGTCGAAGCGACGCAGACGTAGTTCGTGGTTGAAGGGAATCCCGGAGGCTATCGCTCTCTTAAAAAATTCAACAACATGGGGAAGGTCTTCAGGATGCACTGCATCGTATGTTCCCCAGTTCTTTACCCATTCCAGCGATCGGCCAAAATACTCGAAGACTTGGCGATTGGCTGTTTCGAGTTCACCGTTCGGGGCCAAGACCGAAACGAGACCGGCTATTCCGTCAATTGCTGCACGTGAACTCCGTTCGCTTTCACGCAGTTCCTCCTGCGCGCGCATGAGTGCTGTCACGTCGGTGCCGGTGCCGCGATAGCCACAGAATTCTCCGGCGGCGTCAAATACTGGCTTGCCGCTTGCCTTTACGGCCCGGGGGGCATTGTCTCGGCGACCCGAGCGGTAAACAAAGTCGCGGAAAGGCCTACGGGCGTCGAGAGTTGCCTTAAACGCCCGCCACTTCTCAGGCTCCGTTTCAAGGTCCAACGCATGATCCCAGACGGACGTGCCGATTCGGCCCGCCGTGTTCGAGTCAAACGCATTCTCGGTCAGCGACGTCAATTTGTAGTCCGCATCGATCTCCCAAAACCAATCGGAAGTGGTTTCGGCGTAGTCGCGGAATTTGCCTTCGCTCTCCCGCAATGCTTGTTCGGCACTCTTGCGTTCCGTCACGTCGATCTGTGTACCAACAGCTTCGACAAACTCCCCGCTTGGCGAGAACACCGGTTGGCCGATTGATTCGAGGTGTTTGGCCGTTCCATCCGGCAGTACGATTCTGAACTCGCTCGAGGAGCCTCTTTTCTCGGCGTATGCGCGCTCAACCTCTGCGCGCACCCGGTTCCGGTCGTCGGGGTGAATCCGTTGCCACACGGCTTCACGGCTCGGAATGCCTTGTGCCGGATCAAACCCCCAGATGCGGTAAGCCTCCTCCGAAAAATAGAGAATTGTCGAGCCGTTGGCGGCCACCGCACCGCTGTGGCTCAGCCTCTCCGCTTCGGCCAGGAGGGCTTCGCTACGGCGCAGCCGGTCTTCGGCCCTCTTCGCTTCATCGATGTCGATCAGGACGCCGTACCAGCGGAGCACGGTGCCATCACTGGCTCGCAGTGGTTCTCCGCGTACATTGAACCAGCGATATCGGCCGTCCGCTCCGCGAAATCTGCAGACGACATCGTGAGGATTTGCAGTGTCGAGTTTTTCGGGCCAGTTCCTCACCTCGAATGCGACGTCCTCCGGGTGGACTCTTTCCACCCATCCCCAACCAACGATTTCGCCAAGCGGTGCGCCAAAATATTCGAGCACCCGCTTGTTTACGTATTCGACATTGCCCTCGGGCCCCGCTCGCCACACCAGCGCCGGAATCGTCTCCACCAACAGGCGAAGCTCTTGCTCGCCACTGAAAAGTGCCTCTTCGGCTCCGTCACCATCCTTTGACATGGTTCGCTCCATGGACGCCTACAGATTTGGGCGATCATCTTAGCCCCTGCGCCGGAGACGGACTATGTCCTTTCGGGCTTTCCACGAGGCCGGCGCAACCTTTGAACATCTCTTCGAGATCGCGATAGCTGAGCGGATAGCGCAGATACCAGGCAACCGCTTGCCTGATCAGCCATGCCTCGAACTGCCTTCCTTCGAAATCATCCTTCGATTGGTGCTTCGGCTTTTCGGCAATGGCATTGAGAACCATAAACACGGCGCACCAACAAATCGGAGCGCCTTCTCACCGGCCAATCCTCAAAACAGGGTCAACGAAAAAACTCTGCGACACGTCCTTCGCAAGAGCTTCCGCCGCGCGAACGATCCTTGCGGCAGTACTCTTTTCGGCTTTCTCAACGCTGGTGATCCATCTTCAGGGCGCCGGGCTTTCAACGACCAGCGTCTTCAAGTGCTGCCCTTTGTATTGACCATCGCCGTTCTAGCGGTTGAGGGCTTCCGACGGTGGAGAGTGTTTCGAGACGAGGGAGACCACTTTCACGCCCCTGATGCTTTCGCGGGGGTAATCCGATCTCGTTTCCCAATGACCGGTGAGGTATCCAAAACGGAAAGCGCGGAGGCTGATCTAACGTGATCCTCCTGATCTTGAGGGAGCCGAAGGCACTGTGGCAGCAAAAGATCGCTTATGGAACTTAGTCCGCGTCCGATCACGGATTTTGCTGAACCCATCATGGTAGGTCGTCACAATATTACGCGCGTCATGGTCTCGCGCAAGCCTAGCAGCCGGCCGAAAGGGCGCCATGACCACATCGGACGCTGCCTTCACAACAGCAGAGAGCGTTGGAGGATGCGCTGCAGTGTCCTTCGATGCATGGACAATTGGCGAGCCGTACGCGCCACGTTGGCACCGCACGACATATAGACGTCCCGAATGTGCTCTTGGCGGATGCTGTCGGGAGCCGGGAAAGACGACAGGAACGTCGGCTGTCGCAGATCCTTGTTCAAGAGAACGCCGATCAGAAAGTCGACCTCGGTGGGTTTTGGAAGAACATCGCTAGCACCGGACTTGATCGCCTGAACAGCGTTGGCCAAGTTGCAGAAGCGGCTATGGACCAAGGTGCGGCAACGCGGATAGCTGTTCGCGATATCCTGTACGAGATCGATGCCGTCTCCGTCATAAAAGACGAGTTCGACAATGGCGAAGGAAGTGGTCCTTTCACGCAGGTGCCGTCTTGCCGCATCGGCGTTATCGGCAAGGCACACGTCGAGGCCGTTCTCGATCAGGCGTTCAACCAGCGGCGAGGCGGGGCTCACTTCGGGGTCGGCGATCAGCACGGCGGTCCGTCTGGTGGTGGCCGGGTATTTGCTCGAATGGATCAGATCAGCGGAAGTCATCAGCATTGTCCTTGGTTCGAGTTAGTTGAAGTCTAGGAGGATCGGATGATGTGTCAGACATCCAGACATGACATCACCGTTCTTCCGACTATTTCCCCGGCGATCGCCTCGATGCATCGATCTGCATGGTGGCGGTCATGCCGGCCGCCAGGACAACGCCTGGCGGTACCTCATCAATGTGCACCGCTACCGGGATGCGCTGGGCCAGGCGCACCCAGGTGAAGATGGGATTGACGGTCGCAACGCCTTGATTGTCGGGTTGTGCGTTCGCAACGTCGATTGCTCGGGCGATGCTGTCGACATGGCCGTGCATAATCTGACTGTAGCCCATCAGCTTGATTTCGGCGGGATCACCCACGCGGATCGGAGCGAGGGTGGTTTCCTCGAAATATCCGTCGACCCAAAAGGAACTGGCGTCGACAACCGAGATGCTGTTCACGCCGGCATTGGCATAGTCACCGAGATGCGCCAGCAGATTTGTCACGTAGCCGTCGGTTGGGGAGAAAATGCGTGTGCGCTCCAGATTCACCTGCGCTTGTTGGAGCTGCGCCTTGGCTTGAGCAACAGTCGCCTCGGCGCTCATGCGTTGCGCCTTCAGCGACTCGACTTGCCGCTGCGCCAGGTTGAGATCTGCCGATGCAGTCTTTACCGCATCCTGCTGCTGATGCAACTGGGACGTGAACTGCTGGGCATTCTGAAGGCTGCTCGAACCCTCCTGCGCCAACGCCTTGTAGCGTCCGGACTGCTCTTGCGCAAACACGAGGGCTGCCTGCGCCTCATCGAACTGTGCCTGGCTAGCGCGGATCTGTGCCTGCTGGACGTCCATCTGCGCGTCGATGTTCTGCACGTTGGCCCGCGCGGCCTGCACCGATGCCTCGGCTTGGCTGACGGCGATCCTATAGTTGGTCGGATCGATCTCCATCAGCAGGTCGTCCTTGTGCACGAACTGGTTATCGCGGACCGTTAACTCGACGATGCGTCCCGCGACCTCCGGAGCCATCGTTGCGACATAGGCGCGGACAGTGGCGTCGCGTGTCCACGGCGCGCCCATATACGAATTCCACATCGCCCGCCCGAGAATAACCGCGACCGCGACAACAAGGACAGTGAGCAACACCGGCAGGACGCGCGCGCGTCGCTTTGGCGTCGTGCGGGCAAGCATGTAGGGGGACCACGTTGCTTCGCCATCGGCTTTCGCCGTTTCGGGCTTCAATTCGGCTTTGGTTTCAGACATCGCGGTCACCACGCTACAGTTAAGACGATCAATGACAGAACGATCACGTAGACCGCGAAGACGAATAGCGCCGGGTGCCAGACATGCTGCAGCAGTCCGAACCGGGCCACGATCCGTCGCAGTGCGACCGTCACTACCCACGCGCCGATCAGCATCAAAGACATCGGCGCGACATACACTCCGAACAGGTCGATCTCGACGAACCTCATCGCGGCGCTCCGGCATCGAAAAAAGCGGCGTGTGTTGCTAGCGCCTGCGATACGCCAAGAATGGCGGCGCGCGCGCGAAGGACATCCCGTGTTCCCGGCCCTTCCGCGCGCTCGGTGGCGAGTACCTCATCTAACCGAGACAGGTGGACAGTCGCGCTTGCGCTGCGGCCCTTGGCAAGCGCCTCAAGCGCCGCGCCGAGGTTTGCGCCTAGGTCGAACTGGTGTGCGGAATGCAGCAGGTAAACAATCTCGCTGCCGACCGAGAGCGTCGCCAATAGCTGCGCACGCAATAGTGGTGCCACCTCGTTCGGCATCGCCGCAAGGCGTCCGATGACACAGCGTTCCCAATCGCTTTGCGTGGGCCGCTTTGCCAGCCGCCGCAGATCGCGCAAGGTCAGCGTCAACAGCCGGCGCGCGCGGAATGCCGGCGACAACGGCGGCAGGAGACGAAACGACAGCGCTGCGGCACCCAAACCAGCAACGATTGCCAAGGCGATGTTATAGAACTGCAGGGTATCGTAGGTTTCCGGGTTGGTCGGTTGGAGGATTGGTACGAAAACCATCGTCATCGGGGTGAGCAGGCCCACCTGCCAGGGTTGCCGGGCTGCTCTTAACAGAGTGCCCATAGGCACCAGACAAACGCCCATGACGAGGCAGAAGGCCACAAAGGCGTGTGTGGGTAGCCCCGGCAGCACTGCGAAGGCGACGATCGCGCTCAGGATCAGGTCGAGAATGGCGGCGATGACGAAAAGCACGGCGACGCCGTAGGTCTCCTCGAATCGCGGTGCGAGCAGGAGGGTGGCGATCGCGGCGAAAGTTATGGCCAGACCACCGCCCGGCCAACCGGTGACGATCCAGAACAGTGAAACAGTAACGATCGTCACGAAAGTGCGTCCAGCACTAACCAGAGCGGGCAACCAATCGGGCACGTGAAGTCGGTCCCGGCCTGGACGGAAAGCAGGTCTTGCTGGATCGGCAACGAGTAAGGCAAGCCCGTCGAGCGCATGAGCAATGCCGGCGAATGCCTCCGCCGTTTTGTCGGCGAGCAATCTCAGCGAAGGAGTTTCGGCCGGCAAAGCGGTCAATGGTGGTACTGCGGTCTGATAGATCCGATGCACAGCTGCAGGGCCGGCCAGCCAACGCGCCGCCGCGCCAGGTTCTGGCGCAGATCGCAGCTCCTGTGGAAGATTTTTGAGGACGGCGGCCGCTTCTTGATGCGGCTCATTCCGGGGTAGCTTCGCCAAGTGGCTGGCGACCGCGTGCCAGCCGACCAGGGCAGAAAACAAACCTTCCACTGCTCGCTGCAACACCGGCGCGTAATACCGGATCTCAGAAGACTCCCCCAGCGCCTGATCGACGATCGGGTCGAGCGCGATGACACGGCGGTCGAGTTCGCGCTGAACCGTTTGCATGTCACGAAACTCCGTCCCCGTCGTCCCTGTCGCCAAAGTCCCGGTAAGACCGGCCGTGACGTCGCCTGCCAACTCTGCAAACAGTGTCGCCAGCCGGCGGCGAGCGCCGCCGAAGTCGGTTCCGGCGAGAACGATGCCAGCGCAGCCAATGCCAAGGCAGATCTCCGTGGCGCGGGTGACGGCAAGCATGAAGGCCGCGTTTGCATCAACACCACCAACAGTGCCGAGCAAGTCGCCGGCGATAATCGCCGCCGTATAGCCGGCCAATGATGCGGCATAGGACGCGAAGTTGCGCAAGAGCGTGGCGACGAAGGCGCAAGCCGCTGCCCACAACGCCAAAGCGACGAGAAACAGCACGCGATCCTGCGGAAAGCAGGCAATCAGAACCACGCTCACGACAGCACCGACGAGAGTACCGAGCATTCGGAACCAGCCCTTGCGCAAAGAGGCGCCGAGTTGGGGCTGACACACGATCGCCGCCGAGGCGCCGGCCCAAAATGGGTTATCGAGCTGGAGCCAGAACGCGGCGTAGAATGCAAGAGACACCGAAGCCCACAGCCGGAATCCAAACAGCAGCGACGGACCCGCGGCCCGTAGAGCCCCCTCGAGCGGCCGCAACATTGCGGCCGTGCTTAACCGCAGGAGACGAAAACCACTGAGCACAGAGCCAGTCATCGCCGTATCCGCCTGTGTTCGGAAGCGAGCATCGGGAACGTGTCTCCAGCTCGGCTGATCACGGGATGTTCTCCACGATCATTTCCCAAACATCGTGCCCCTTGCCGTGCAGCATTGCTCTGGCGGAGTAGACTGCCATCCCGACGACCGCCTCCGGCGAAATGACCGGCGAAGGTGGCGTCACCAACTCCATCGGTTTCACTTTCACATGCAGGAGCGCAGGGCCTGGCTGGGAAAGCCAGGTTCGGACGGCGTCCTCCACTTCACCGGCCTTCGAGACCATGTGCCCCCAAAGGCCGACCGCCTTCGCAACCTCTGCTGCGCCGGCGATGTCGCGATTGCCCGGCAGCTCCCGCACCGTTGAGCACACGATCTTGGCGTCCACGATCTTCGCCCGAACCGGCGCCAGGATGTCGCCGGAGGCCGGCGGATCCAGGAACAGGCCGCCCATACGGTGCAGATTGGCCTTGAAGGGATCGGGCAGTGACGCCGGCGGGGCATCGTCGAACAGCGGTACGCTTGGAAGCGGTCGGTCGACGCGGGGCAGGTTGGCCCGGATTGAAGCCAGGATATCATCGCGGCTGCTCATCACTTTGCTCCTCGGTTTGCGTGGTACCAGCTGTGAAAGGTTTGCTTGGTCGGGTGCGGCACCTCGCGATGTTTTCCCCAGGCATTGAGGCCGTTGTAGATGGCGAAGCGCGGCAGATGGGCGAGCGCGGTCTCGGCCGTGGCGACCGCGGCACGGTAGGCGGCTGGCTGCGACAGCAACGCGCCGGCAGCCTTCATCGCCGCCTTCTTCACGAACGGGACCTCATGCTCCCTTACCAGCACTTGTCGCCAGGCGTAGATCTGCTCGTGGATGTTGATCTTCACCGGGCAAACATTGGTGCAGCTGCCGTTGAGCGACGAGGCGAACGGCAGGTTGCTGTATTTTCGCGCATTGAAGGTCGGATCGATAATGAGGCCGATCGGGCCGGAATAAGTGGCGCCGTAGCTGAGGCTGCCGCTGCGCCGGTAGACCGGACAGGTGTTCATGCAGGCACCACAGCGGATGCATTTGAGCGAGGTCCAGAACTTCTCGAGGCCGAGCCGCTCGGACCGGCCATTGTCGACGAGCACGACATGCATCTCGCCGCCGGCGCGCGGTCCGCGGAAATGCGATGTATACTGCGTCATCGGCGAGCCAAGCGCGCTGCGCGACAGCATGCGCACGAGCACCGCCAAATGCTCCAGCCGGGGAATAATCTTTTCGATGCCGATCGAGGCTATATGCAGTTTCGGGACATTGGACGACAAATCGGCATTGCCCTCATTGGTGCAGACGACGAAGGTCCCGGTCTCGGCGACCACGAAGTTGGCGCCGGTCATGCCGGCGTCAGCATTCAGGATCAGGGGCCGGGTTGCTTCCCGCTGCGCTTCGGCCAGGTAATGAACATCGCTGTTTTCGGGGTCGGTGCCGATTGTGCGTGAAAATACGTCGGCCACATCCGTGCGCAGCTTGTGTACCGCCGGCACTACGACATGGCTCGGATCCTCGTTGCCGAGCTGCTGGATGCGCTCACCCAGATCCGTCTCGATCACCTCGATCCCGACTGAGGCCAAATAGGGCCGCAAGCCGCATTCCTCGGTCAGCATCGACTTGCTCTTGATCAGCGACTTGGCACCGTGGTCGCTTAGGATGCCGTGCACGATCTGATTGTGCTCGACAGCATCACGGGCCCAATGGACATGAATTCCATTTGCTCGGGCATTCGTCTCGAACTGGTCGAGATATTCGTCCAGATGGGTGAGCGTGTGCTCCTTGATCGCCGAGGCGAGCGATCGGAGCTCCTCCCATTCGCTTACGGCGTGCATCTCGCCGCCGCGCTTCTGGCGAAGGTCCCAGAGCCGCTCGTCATGCATCTTCTGGTGCTCGGTGGCGGCGATGAAGCGCCCGGCAGCCTCTGCTTGGTCGACCGACCGGTTGCCGCGGATATTTGCGCCGCGCGGCTGTGGCTCGGATCGTGACCGCTGCGGCTTCGACGTGCCTTCGGCGTGATCGAGGCGTCGGCCGTCGCGGATGATGGCATCGGGATCGTCATGAGCCAGCAGCTCCGGGTGCAGCATCGCATCCTTGTCCGGCGTTGGAGAATGACTGTTCACGCGAAGGCTCCATTCAAAATCTGAGCAATGTGGATGAACTTCATCTGGACGCCGATGCGTTCGGCGCAGCCTTTCTGGTGCATCAGGCAAGATGAATCGGCGGAGACGATGTATTCGGCGCCGGCCCGGGCGTGGTCGCTGACCTTGTCGTAACCCATCTTGGTGGAAACGACTTCCTCGAAGACCGAGAACGTACCGCCGAAACCGCAACACTCGTCCGGCCGTGCCGGCGAGGCGAACTCGATCCCATCGACTTTCGAGAGGAGATCCATCGGCTTGGAGAAGAACGGTTCGTGCAGTTCCGAAGGTTTCGCATCTCCGAGTCCACGGAGCGTCCCGCAACTGTTGTGCAGACCGACGCGATGCGGGAAGCGAGCCCAGGCAAATGCCTCGACCTTCTGGATGTCGTGCAGGAATTCGACCAGCTCGAAGGTCCTGGCGCTGACCTCCTTCACTTCGTCGGTCTGCTCTATGGCGTCGAGATTCTCGCGGATGTGGTGGACGCAGCTGCCGGAGGGGCCGACGATGCAGTCGAAGCCCGAGAAGTTGCGCACGAACAGCGCCTCGGTATCGATGCATTCGGCGTTGAAACCGCTGTTGGCCATCGGCTGACCGCAGCAGGTCTGGTCGCGCGGGTACTCGACTTCATGGCCGAACCGGTCAAGGAGCTCGAGTGTCGCGATGCCAACCTCCGGGAAGAAGGCGTCGATGTAACAGGGGATGAAAAGCCCGATCCGCATGTGTAGCTCCTTTGCTTTCCTTTAACGATCAGTATTGCCCGGTCCTTGTCGGACCTTGCCGGACCTTGCCTCTGAAGACCCTGTAATTAACGGCCGTGTAGAGCAGCATGAGCGGGAAGACGAATAGACCCGCACCCCAGAACATGAAGGCGAGGCTCGCATGTGGTGCAGCAGCCGCTTCGATGGTGATCGCGAACGGGATCATGTAGGGCCAGAACGAGATCGCCAGCGTGCCGAATGCGGCCGCGAAGATAAGGACGACCATGAAGAACGGTAGCCCGTCCTGCCGCTCGCGGACGCTCATGGCGAGAGTGACGGCGGCGGCGGCACCGACTGCCGGAAAGAAAAGGAGATAGGGGCGCTCCAGCCAGCGGTCCATGACCGGCAGATGTTCAACAAGGGCATAGGCGAACACTACGACCAAGAAAACGAGTAGTGCGATGGAGAGAACTGGGATCTGGCGATAGGCAATCTCCCTCACATCCGTTTCGCACTTGCGGACGAGCCAGGCCGCGCCGAGGAGCATGTAGCCAACGCAGAGGCCGATCCCGCAGAGCACCGCGAAGGGACTGAGCCAGCCGAACTCGCCGCCGACATAGTGACCATTGGCGAACCGCAAGCCTTCCACCAGAGCGCCGACGGTGACGCCTTGCGCGAACGCGGCGACGAACGAACCGCCGGCGAAACTCCAATCCCAGAGCCAGCGCATCCGCTTCGCCTTATGCCGAAATTCGAAGGCGACGCCGCGCAGGATCAGTCCCGCGAGCATGACGAGAAGTGGCAGATAGAAGGCCGACAGGAGAGTCGCATAGACGAGCGGAAAGGCGCCCCAGAGGACGACGCCGGTGACGATCAGCCAGGTCTCGTTGCCATCCCAAATCGGCGTAACTGCGGTCATCATGACATCCCGCTTCGCCTCATCGCGGGTAACGCCGAAGATGATGCCGACGCCAAGATCAAGGCCGTCGAGAAGCACGTAGAGCAATGTGCTGATCGCAAGGACGGCTACCCAGAAAATCATCATCTCTATTCTCCGGCTGTGGGGTGATGGGGCACCGCTGGATGCTTGACGACGGACATCGGGCGGTCGGGGGTGGCATCAGTGGCCGGCAGAACGAGGTGCCCTGCGGGGCCGGCACGTAGAAGCGAGTAGATGTAAAAGATGCCGAACAAGAAGATGAGAGTGTAAACGGCGCAGAAAACGATGAGCGATAGAGTGGCTGCGCGCGTCGTGAGGAACGGTGTCATTGCATCGGCGGTTCGCAGAAGGCCATATACAGTCCAAGGCTGCCGCCCGACCTCAGCGGTGAACCAGCCTGTCAATATCGCGACGTACGGCAAGGGAAAGCTGAGGAACGTGCTCCACAGAAAAATGCGGTTCTGCTCGATGCGACCCTTCAGGGACAGAAAGGTGCCGAGCCAGGCAAGCCCCAGCATGATAATTCCGCAGCCGACCATGATACGAAACGCGAAGAAGGGAATGAGCACCGGCGGCCGATCCTGTGGCGGGAAACTGGTCAAGCCGAGTTCCTTCGACGTGAAGCTCATGCTACCGATGAGACTGCCGAGGACAGGAACGCTGATCGCGTAATGATTGGTTTCGGTGCTTTCGTCCGGAATCGCGATCAGCACTTCGCTGGCTGGCTGCTCGTCGTGCCAACGACCCTCGATCGCTGCGAATTTCGCCGGCTGATCGTCATGGACGTAGTCGCCGGTCAGATGGCCGAAGAACAGCTGAACCGGGATGAGGACAGCGGCGAGATAAAGTCCCATTCGCAACATGATGCGGGCCTCGGCCTCGAATACCCGACGCAGCAGGTACCATGCCCCGGTCGCGGCGACGCAGAAGGCGCCGGTGAGGTAGGAAGCAAGAAGCATGTGTGGAAAGCGCACCCAAACAACGGGGCTGAAGATGATCTTGGCCCAATCGCTCGGAACAAAAGTGCCGTTCTCGATGACATAGCCGACCGGCACCTGCATCCAGCTGTTGTTGACCATGATCCAGAATGCGGAGAGCGTCGTACCGAGCGCGACCATTGCTGTCGAAAGAAGATAGAACCACGGCGCGACTCTTTTCCGCCCGAACAGAAGGACACCGAAGAAGCTCGCCTCGAGCGCAAAAGCGGTGAAGGTCTCATAGGTGAGCAGCGGCCCCTGGATCGGCCCCGACATGCGCGAGAGCTCGCTCCAGTTGGTACCGAACTCGAAGGCCATCACGATGCCGGAAACGACCCCGAGCCCGAAGGCGATGCCAAATATTTTCAGCCAGAATTCAAAGACAACACGATAGGCGGGACGTCCGGTCGCGAGGTGAAGGGCTTCGAGCACGGTAAGCCAGGCCGCAAGGCCGATCGTGAAGGACGGAAAGATGATGTGAAACGACACGGTGAACGCGAACTGGAGCCGTGACAGGAGTAGCGCGGTAACGTCCATGGCGAGCCCCCTAACGCCAGAGATTGGATTTCGCGAGATCGACGAGCTCATCGGCCTTCCCGCTCATGACCGCTTGCAGCATGTAGAGCGTGAAGCCTTTCGCCATTTCGACGGTCACCGACGGTGGCATTGCGAGCTCGGTTCGGCTTACAACCGCGTCTATCAACACTGGTCCCGGATGCGCCAGCGCCGCGGCGACGCCTTCTTCCACGTCGTCTGGGCTTTGGATCCGGATTCCGCGGATGCCGACGGCTTCCGCCATCGCGGCGAAATTCGGGTTCTTGAAGTCGGTCCCGAAGCTAAGGAATCCGGTCGATTTCTGCTCGAGCTCAATGAAACCGAGCGCACCATTGTTGAAGACGACGACCTTCACCGGCAGCTCGAGCTGCGCAAGGCTGAGGAGATCGCCCATCAACATGGTGAAGCCGCCGTCGCCCGACAGTGAGACAACCTGTCGCTTGGGAAAGGCCGATTGCGCGCCAATGGCCTGAGCCATGGCGTTGGCCATGGACCCGTGCCAAAAGGACCCGACAAGCCGCCGCTTGCCGTTCATCGCAAGATGGCGTGCCGCCCATACGGTCGGGAGGCCGACGTCGCAGGTAAAGACCGTGTCGGCCGCAGCCTGGTCGCTCAGCGCCTTGACAATTTGTTGCGGGTGCAGCACTCGTCCGCCGGGCTTGCCGATTGCTAGATCGTCGAGCTGTTTGCGCGCTTTGGTGTAGTGCTGGCGGGCTTGGGCCAGATGAGAGCCATCGCGCTTCTCGTCGAGAAGGGGCAACAAGGCCGTAAGGGTCGCCTTGACATCGCCAACGACACCGAGATCGACCGCAGCGCGACGGCCCAAATTCTCCGGCCGGATATCGACTTGCGCTATGCGCACGCCGCTTCCCCGCGGATAGAATTGCCGATAGGGGAAATCTGTCCCGAGCATCAGAAGGATGTCGCAGTCGAGCATGGCGTAATAGCCCGATGAGAAGCCGATGAGGCCGGTCATGCCGACATCGTAGGGATTATCCCACTCGACATGCTCTTTGCCGCGCAGCGCGTGGACCATCGGTGCTTTGAGGCGCGCACCTAGCGCCAGCAATTCGTCGTGGGCACCCTGGCAACCCGAGCCGCACAGGATCGTCACACGGCCGTCGCCGTTCAGCAGGGCGGCAAGCCGGTCGAGCTCCGGATTTGCTGGCGTAACGACGGGCGGCCGAGGCAACAGAGCGTCGATCTTTGGCGCCGGCGCATCGGACGCCGCTTGCAGCGATACGTCGCCGGGCATGACGATCACTGATACGCCGCGATTGCCGACCGCTTGCCGGATGGCGGTCTCGAGTGAGCGCGGCATCTGGTTTGCCGTGGAGACGAGTTCGCAGTAATGGCTGCACTCCTTGAACAGCGTCTCCGGATGCGTTTCCTGGAAAAAGCCCGAGCCGATTTCCGCTGAAGGAATATGCGCCGCGATCGCAAGCACCGGTACCCGCGAGCGATGGCAATCGAAGAGCCCGTTGATGAGGTGCAGGTTTCCTGGTCCGCAGCTTCCAGCGCAGACAGCGAGTTCACCGGTCAGATGCGCCTCGGCACCAGCGGCGAAGGCAGCAACTTCTTCGTGCCGGACGTGCACCCATTCGATTTTGCCCTGACGCCGGATGGCGTCTGTCAGGCCGTTGAGGCTGTCGCCGACAATGCCGTATACGCGTTTGACCCCCGCCGCAACGAGGTACTCGACAAATTGATCTGCGACTGTTCTTGGCATCGATGCTCTCCAGCGTTGTGTCTACGGCCGATGGCAGCTTTGCGCTGCCTGGCACCCCGACTGGCAGCAGAAGAGGCTGGTCGACGGGGTAACGTGGAGTTTGATGATTTGAGATGCCGCGAGCTATTGTGCGCAGGTGGCGCGGAATAGCACGATGGTTCTATTGCCCTGAACTTTGGATTACACGCGAAGAACGGCAGATCGAATCCCAAAAGAACACACCACTGCCGTTTAGTGCGGCTTCGGCTCAGCAGTGTTGCGGCAACGCGGGCACCAGTTGCAGCTTTTCCGCCATTCGGCCGAGTGCAAGAAGGGAATGGGCGTTCATCTTTTGCATCAGACGGCTGCGGTGTACCTTCACCGTCGCTTCGGCGATGCCGATATCCCCCGCAATCTGCTTGTTGAGGCGGCCCTGCACGACTTGAATCATGATCTCGCGCTCCCTGGGGCTCAGCAACGCGAAGCGCTCCCTGAGAGCGACCAGAGCCTCTTCATCCTTCCGCCGGGCACGATCGCGAGAGAGGCCGAGCTGAATGGCGTCGAGGAGTTCCTGATCGCGGAACGGCTTGGTCAGGAACTCAATGGCGCCGCCCTTCATCGCCTGCACCGACATGGAAATATCGCCGTGGCCTGTGATGAAGATGATTGGGATCTCGTGGTTCGCCATGGCGAGCTGACGTTGAAGATCGAGACCGCTTCGTCCCGGCATTCTGACGTCGAGTACCAGGCAGGTGGGACAGTTCGGCAGGTCCATCTCGAGAAACTCTGGAACGGACGCAAAGAGCCGAGCATCCAGGTCGAGCGATCGCAACAGACGCCCGATCGAGGCTCGCAGAGCGGGATCATCGTCGATGACCAAGACGGTAGCGTTTGCGTCCGACATTGCTGCTGCTCACGATCAAAGGGCAGGCAAATGAGCCTGTCTCGGTTTGCAAGATTCGCGTGGCTCCTCGGCTGCAAGTTTAGTCCCAACCGATGGGCGTGAACAGTCTCATTCCCCATCGGGGATGCGCGAGGGTGTAAACGACAGTTTATGCCCTCCACCCCTCCGCTTGTTGGCATCCTGCCCCTCAGCTGCAGAATTCGTATTCGGGCATAAACCAAAGTTTACAGACACTGGTATTGCTCCAGCACTACTTTTGGGCGCAGGCTGACCCCATTCGCATCTGAGCGCGCGTATCATCGGCGCGCTCGTGGCACAGTTTGTGCGCACTTCCGGAGCACATATGCCGAAGGCGTCGTTGGTCTCAGTCGTCGAGGACGATCAGTTCTTTCGCGAATCCATGAAAAGGCTCATGAGATCGCTTGGCTACGACGTCGCGGCCTTCCCGTCGGCAGCCGATTTCCTTGCATCGCCCCGTCTCGCCGAAACCGCTTGCCTGATCGCTGACGTCCGTATGCCAGAGATGACCGGGCTCGAGCTTTATGAACACCTCATCGAGGCGGGTCACGCGATTCCGACGATCCTCGTTACTGGCTACCCCGACGACGTTGACCACACCCGCGCCTTGAACGGTGGGGTCATTTGTTACCTTCCCAAGCCGTTTGATGAGCTGCATCTGATACGGTGTCTTCGTGTGGCGGCCCTCAAGTCTACTGAGGTGCCGGAAGAGGATTCTTGAGTTCCTTTTCCGCGCCAGGCAACGTGAATTGGAAAGCGGCGCCACGCGGCTCATTCGCATCTGCCCACAGCC
>NZ_AKKA01000089.1 GCF_000282035.1 Rhizobium sp. CF122 | reverse complement strand
GGTCCGGGCCACTCACACAGCCTGACAGAACAGACAGTGCGGCAAGGATTGCATATCGGTGCATAGGGTCTCCAACGGGATGCTCGGCGATTCTCTAAGAAATTATTACCGCCTATGGTTAATTTTTCACTTCTCAATACGCCTTAACCACAGTCCAAAAGGAAGCATGCGTGATGACGAAACGGAGGCGTTGATGCCGGCCATTTGAGCGCGCGCCCCGCACGCCAATTGCATGAATATGACTATGCCGCGATCCGAGTGCACAATCGCAAATACCGATGTAACAGCGGCGCGCAGCACGCAGTGGATGAGGATCTTCGCGCAAACTCAACTCATGGGACTTGACGCAGCTTACGCTGTCAACCGCCGTCTAATGTGGAGCGTATGGCCCTCGAGTAGTCGCTCCCCGCCGGGGCGGCGAGTGCCCGGCTGCTGATCGCGGCCTGTTTCCTTACCTGGTCGAGAGGCAGGTCGGTACGGATCAGGCCGCGGTCGTAGAGGTAGTCCGGCAGGTAACCAGATGCGATGATGCGCCAGTCGAGCGGGATGCCGGGATCGATCAGTCGGGCGAGCTTGAAGACGATCGTCGTGCAGTTTGCCGTGATCGTCTGGTAGAATTCGGGCTGTGCCGCCAGCGCGTTGGCCTTTTCAAGGTAGGACAGGAAGAGGGCGCGCGCTATCTGCGGGGAGACACGGAGCGGATAAAGCGACACGGTCTCCCGGCGGATGTTGGTGCGCAGGCGGACGATGTCGCTCTCTTCCGCAGCTATCAGCACCAGTTCGAACTCTTTGAAGAAGCCGCCGATCTCCGAGAATGCCTCGCCTCGTTCCTTTCGGATCTCGGCCGAGAATACGACATGGCGACCATCCGCAAAACCGAAGCTGACAAGGGTATGGGCAATCGCGGGGTTGCTCCAGACGGAGTTCAGCAAATCGACCGACCGGAGCGTGGCGAGGTCATATTGCTCGGTTTGCCAAAACGGATCGAAGTCTTCAGTCGTCCGCCATTGAAAGTTCCGGACGTTGTGCAGGATGATCTGGTCGCCTGTTATCGTTGCGGTGACACCGTGGGCAACGTCGGCCGCCCACTCCCGGTTGTTGCTCGGCTTGATGCCGGTCCACCAGTAGGAAACCGCGAGCATCGCCGCCAGTAGAAGCACACCGGCGAAAAGCAGGCGCCGCCTGACAGTCAGAATGGCGATCAGTCCGACGAGAAAGCCAGCGGCGATGATTGGCCATTTCCATGTAGAAGGCGCCTGATAGAAGGCGGCAAGGGCAAACCATCCGGCGAAGGCAATGGCTGCCAGCCGGAAGACGAAGCGAGCGATAAGTACCAGAATTCGCCACTTCCGAGGCTTTGCCGCAGTGGAGATAATTGCCATTGTTTCGCCCCCGCGAACGCGCCTGCCTGCCAATCGGAAGGCGCAATATCGCGCGGCCTTCCAGGAAGCGCAAACCACCGGAACGACCAGCGTCCGCTTCAATGGCGGCCCCAGATCCCACCGGCGGTGCGAGCGGGGCCGCCTCGTTGAATTATGCGGATGCGGCTTCGCTCGAACTGCCTGAGAGCGCCTTGCGCAGCCGCTCCTCCTGATCCGGCGCCAGCGAAGTTTTCAGGACGCGGCCACGCAGCCCCTGGAGCTCGGCGAGAACCTTCTCCGGTTGCGCCTTGCGCACGAGGATGAAGAGAGCGGAGGAGGAATTCGGTATGGTCCCGCCAAGAGACCTGATGAACTCGTCGTCGATACCATAGTCAGTGAGCGAGCCGGAGATCGCGCCGGTGCCTGCACCGACGAGGCCGCCGATTGCAAAGCCCGCGAGCGGATTGAGGAACAGCAAGCCGACAAGACCGCCCCAGAGGGAGCCGGACAACAAGCCTGATGTGGCGCCGATCGCCGTCAGGTTGAGGCTCTGCTTGAGATGGACCTTGCCGGCCTCGTCTCGAACCACCACGACTGCATCTTCGAGATCGACGAGGTATTCCTTCTTCAGGCTGTTCAATTTCAGCAGCACCTTGTCTGCTTCGTCCATGGCATCGAAGCCGATGACAACGAGTTCCGACATTGTCCGTTCCTTTCGTTTGATGGCGAGGATATGGAGCATGACGGCTGGCAGACGTGCGCCAGCCGGGGGCCCATTGATCGAACGCGTAGATCTTCCTCCAGTCTGCTTTCATGTCAACGAGCAACCAATTGCGCGCCGCAGCCTCATCAAGCGCCTTATCGAGCATTCCGAAGTCAGATTTGCGCATCATATGCGTATTCCCGATCTGCATCGGTATGCTGAACGGTGTCATTGCGAAGAAAGGCCGCATCCAGCCATGACCACTGGTTGGGACAGGCTGGAGCCCCGGCGCTGCACAATGCTCGTCGCATTTCTCGACGAGCTTGCGTTCCCACTGAAGAGGGTCACTCGGTAAGTACGTTACGGTAATAAACGAGCGTCAAACGTAACAGCGAGCAGAAGTGCCTTGGCCTACTGGGTAAGCGGCTGTGGCTTAAAGTCTCCCTGAAGAGTTTCATCGGCAGGGCGTCTCTTGGCCTGCATCGGCTGCTCAAGCACTGTCACTGGTGCGGCGACAGCCGTGGCGGCAACGTTGCCGATGGTTGTCACCGTGCCGCCGACCACAGCGGTCAGCCCTTGGCCGAGCGAGACATTCGAGTCCGTCAGCGTCTGCCCGGTGATGATGCGTTGGCCAATCAGTTGAACGATTTCAGGACTTTCGGCGAACTTGCCATGGTTCAGACCTTCCCCCTTCACCTTGGTAAGATCGATCGCCGTAATGCCGGCAGCTTCGAGTTTCGAGCGATAGGGCTCCACGGTCGGGTCAATCGAGCCCAAACGCGAGACCTTGCCGGTGATGAAGCTTGACACTGCAAGCGCCTTGTCATCCTGCGACACGAAGATCGTGAACTTCGGCGTCGGCGTGCCCATCTCGGCGAACTGTTTTGCGAAGACCTGAATGTCGATATCAGGGGAAGCGAGGATGACGTTGTGAATCTTGCTGTTCACATGGCCGTCGCGGATGCCCATCTGTCGCAGCGACTCCATGGTGAGCCAGGTGCCCATGGAGTGAGCAAGGATGGTGATGTCCTTGACATCCGGGTCCGCGGCGAGCGTTCGCAGCCCCTGCTCGAGTGCTGTGCGCGAGTAGTTGGTGCTCTCCTTGTCGTATTCGTAAGCCGTGAGTTGCGCGCGTGAGGGCCAAGTGAAGAGAAACGGCGTCGCCTCCATGCCGGAATCGTGGACGATCTGGGCGAGGCGGAAAACCGAGTCTTCGTATTTGTTATTGAAGCCATGCACGAAAACCAGCGCGTGACCGCCTTGAATATGCTGGCGAAACCAGGCACGGCCCTGCGCTTGCGTCTCGATCTCTCTGACGCTGGTCACCGCAAAGTCGGTCGCGGGGTTGGGCGGCAGTCGCCTCGGCCATTGGACGGTGCCGGGCTCCCGTTTTGGCGGTATCGAGACGTCGACCGCCGTCAAGTAAGGTTTCGGGCTGCGTTCGCCGGTAAACAGCGTTGCAGGGTCGCCGGACGGTTCGCGGGTGGTGGCGACCAGCATGCTGACTTGCGAGGTCTTCGGCGTGGCCGCCGTCAGCGCAATGGGTGCCATGACCCCGCTTGGATGACCACAACCGGCAAGAAGTGCGGCGACGAGCAGCGGTGCAATTGTCCGAACAGCGCGGGCAGCGATCACGTTTCCGGTCCCCTCATTTGAAAACGCAAGCACCTTACGGTGGCCGGGCCAAAGTGAAAGTACCTTACAGTAACCACGCAGATGTTACGTGCAATTCGCGCAAGACGCCTACGTGCCGCGACGAGTTTTGGGTAAGTGTTACCGAACCGCAACGAGTGCACGCCGCTTGTCCTCTGGGCGGCTCCAGTCCGATTCTCGCGACGCTCCTTTCGTCCTCATTTGTCCTTTTGTGAATTCGGTTCACAGATCCTTGGACCAAGTGACCGCTTATCATCGAAATCCAATGCCTCCATATGTCCGCCAGTCAATCACGCCGGCAGGCCGGCAGTCATTTGAGGCACATTATGCCAATTGCTCTTTTTGCTTTGACGATCGCGGCCTATGCGATCGGAACCACAGAATTCGTCATCGTCGGACTGTTGCCGACTGTCGCTTCAGATCTTCATATCAGTCTGCCGCTGGCCGGATTGATCGTCAGCGTTTATGCCTTGGGTGTCACTTTCGGCGCACCCGTGCTGACGGCGCTGACCGGACGTATCGAAAGGAAGCCACTGCTTCTCGGCCTGATGGCACTCTTCGTCATCGGCAACGGCATGGCGGCAATCAGCCCGAGCTACGCGCCGTTGCTGGTCGCGCGCGTGCTTTCGGCCTTTGCGCATGGCGTCTTCTTCTCTGTCGGTTCGACCATTGCGGCCGACCTCGTTCCCGAAAACCGTCGTGCTTCGGCGATCGCTATGATGTTCATGGGCTTGACGGTCGCCATCGTCACCGGCGTTCCGCTTGGCACGCTGATCGGCCAGGTCTTCGGCTGGCGCGCAACCTTCGCCGCTGTTGCCGGCCTTGGCGCAATCGCCTTTCTTGCGATTGCCGTGTTGCTGCCGTCGAACCTGAAGAAGGCACCAGCCGCCGGCATCGGTGACCAGATCCGCGTGCTCGGCAGCGGTCGCCTGCTTATCGTCTTCGCCATGACAGCGCTCGGATATGGCGGTACCTTCGTCGCCTTTACTTTCCTCGCGTCGATCCTGCAGGAAATCACCGGGTTTTCCGCCGGCACCGTCGGCCTCATTCTCGTGGTCTACGGCATCGCCATCGCCGTCGGCAATGTCGCCGGCGGCAGGCTCGCCAACCGCAGCCCGGTACGTGCCTTGACCGGACTCTTCATCGCCCAGGCAATCGTGCTGGTGCTCTTCAGTTTCACGGCAGCATCGCCCTGGCTGGTCGTTCCGACGCTGGCAGCACTTGGCTTCCTCTCCTTCGCCAACGTGCCAGGCCTGCAGATCTACGTGGTGCAGTTGGCAAAGCAGGTTCGCCCCGCCGCCGTCGATGTGGCATCGGCCCTGAATATCGCAGCCTTCAACCTCGGCATCGCGGCGGGTGCATGGATCGGCGGTCTGGTGGTCGAGTCCTCGCTGGGGCTGGGTGCAACGCCATGGGTTGGTGCAATCCTCGTCGTGGCAGCGCTGGTTCTGACACTCTGGAGTGGTGCTCTGGATGGCCGCTCGGCATCCGATGCCGACACTGCGAGCCAGCCTGCCTAACCACGGCGACGGGAATCCCCAACATCCCGAGATCGGTGGTCGACGCGAGCCCAATTGCGTTGGCCACTGTTACTTTTTGGACGGCGGAGTACCTGTGCCTTAACCCGGCGAAGGAGGCTGGCGCTCCGCGGGAAGCATTCTTTGCCAGTCGTTTCAGATGTTTCTTTTCCCGGTAAAATTGTGTCGTCGTCGACCACAATTTTCTTGCCTAATAGCGGCATGCTGCGACATACTCAGCGCAGCTGATAGCCACTTGTATGCATGCCTCGAAACACCTTGCGCATTTGCGTTTTTCACGCAGTTGGGGTTCGATCAATGGTATATCTGTCGCCTTTTCTCAAGATATCGGTTGCAATGCTCGCCACTTGCGGGGCGTCGCTTCTGTCCAGTACATCCGCATACGCACAAGATCCCCTTGACGATTTTCCGCTGGTTATCAGTTGTGAATACAAGGGCACCTACCACGCATTCTATTTGTCGAGGGTGACGAAAGACGGCACCGCCACTTTTTCAGCCTCCGACCGGATTGCGGGCACGATTACGCTGGACGGTAAAGCAAAGGCCGTCGGCGGATCCGATGGGGGAAGTTGCGTGGGCAAAACCCTCAAGGAACTGCGCGCGTCAGGGCAGGCGCACGACCTCAAATCTTAGCCCTGCAACGCCGCGATTCTGGGCTATTGGCTTCGACCAGGGCCAGCTTTCGCGCGGGCGATGGAGAGGCTCCCAACCTACGTCGCACGAGCTGGCTTGATCTGTAGCGTGAAGCTCAGCTATTGGCGCGACGCGAGGGGGAAGAGGCATGGAAGAGCTGCGAACTCCTTTCAAGGTAACAGCGGGTCGCTTTCTGCGCTCGGTGAGGATTTTCATGTCCTCGGAAGTCGGCGGCGCAGCCAAGCTTCTGACGGCAAGCCTTGTCGCGCTCTTCCTCGCGATCAACGGGCTCAATGTGCTGAACAGCTTCGTGGGCCGGAACTTCATGACGGCGATCGCCGACAGGCAGATCGCGGAATTCGCCCGGCAAGCCGTATTCTATCTTCTCGTGTTTGCTGGCTCCGCGATCGCATCGGTTTATGCGCGCTTTACCGAGGAGCGGCTAGCACTCACCTGGAGAGACTTTCTGACGCGTCGCGCCGTCAATCTCTATCTTACTGACGGAGCCTTTTACCGCCTCGGTGTTTCGGGCGCACTCTCGTATCCGGATCAGCGCATTTCGGAAGATATCCGGGCATTTACCGTGACGACACTGTCTTTCTTGCTGATGATCTTCAGCAGCGGGCTAACGATCCTTTCATTCTCAGGCGTACTTTTATCCATCAACCCCGTCTTGTTCGCCGTGGCCTTCATTTATGCGGCTTGCGGCTCGCTTCTGACGATCTGGCTGGGGCGCCCGCTCATCAAGCTGAACTACGACCAGCTCGATAAAGAGGCAAGTTTCCGTACGGGCCTCATTCAAGCGAGGGAGAACGCCGAGCGAATCATACTCACCGGCAGTGAGCCGCGCATGAAGTCCTTTCTTGCAAGCCGAATTGATGATTTGGTGACCAACTTTCGCAGCATAACATCCGTGAACCGCAATGTCGGCTTCTTCACGACGGGCTACAACTGGCTGATCCAGATCATCCCCGCTTTGATTGTCGCACCGGCCTTCTTCCGCGGTGATATCGAATTCGGGGTGATCACCCAATCCGCGGCAGCATTCGCAATGCTGGTGGGCGCCTTTTCGCTGATAATCAACCAGTTCAACTCGATCTCCAATTTCGCCGCCGTCGTGGCGCGACTAAGCATGCTTTTGGAAGCGATAGAGAACTCGCAGCAGCGCGTCGGATCCGACATTCAGATCGACGACACCAGCGAGGGCCTGTCGTACGAGAGGCTCACGATACTGTCAGAGTGGGACGGCTTGCCGTTGTTGCAGGAGTTGACCGTAGCCATTCCGCCTCGTGCTCGCGTCCTTGTGACATGCGCCCGAGAGGACCAAGGGAGCGCGCTTTTCAGGGCCACCGCCGGTGTTGCTTGTCCCGGTTCTGGCCGAATTTTTCGCCCCGCCGCCGAACGGATACGCTTCCTGCCGCAGCACTCCTATTTTCCGACGGGTACGCTTCGACAACTCATCGTTCCGTCGGACGCGAGCACAGAAATTCCGGACGAACAAACTTCGCTGCTACTTGCCGAATTCGGACTCGAGCGCATTTCTAAGGCAGAGGGATTTCAACAAGAAGTGGAATGGCATACGTCTCTGACGCAAAGAGAGCAGTGCTTGCTGATGCTGGCGAGCGTGTGCGTTGCGAAGCCGGATGTCATCTTGCTTGAGAGGGCCGAGGTTATGGTTGGCTGGGATACACTTTTCCGGATCATGACGCGCTTTGCAAATGACGGCATCGCCTGCGTTCATATCGGGAGCGCCGCCAACATATCATCCTATGACGCCATCCTGGACCTTGGCGATAGTGGCGGATGGCAATGGAGGAAACCCACATAACCGCGCAGACGCTTCCGCGGCGTGCAGCACGGAGATTGCGACGACAAGAAAGTCGATAGGAGGCTGACGATGACGAATGCCGCTCTTGCAACCGACGATTATCTGAAAACGAGCACTCCGCTTGGAGCAGACGAACTCCGCTTGATGGACGCCTACTGGCGCGCATCGAACTATCTTTCGGTCGGGCAGATATATCTGCTCGACAATCCGCTCCTGAAGCAACCCCTCAAGCGGGAGCACATCAAGCCGAGGCTGCTTGGCCACTGGGGAACGTCGCCTGGCTTGAACATGCTCTATGTGCATTTAAACCGAGTGATCAAGCGCGACGATCTCAACATGATTTATGTGATCGGGCCTGGCCATGGTGGGCCATCACTGGTCGCGCATGCTTATCTGGAGGGGACCTACAGCGAAGTCTACCCGAATATCGGTCAGGACACCGAAGGGATGAAGGCTTTGTTCAAGCAGTTCAGCTTTCCCGGCGGCATTCCGAGCCATGTCGCTCCCGAAACGCCAGGAAGTATTCATGAGGGTGGCGAACTCGGCTATGCGTTGAGCCATGCCTACGGCGCGGCCTTCGACAATCCGGATCTGATCGTCGCCTGCGTTGTTGGCGACGGCGAGGCGGAAACCGGTCCGCTTGCGACGGGATGGCATGGCAATAAGTTTCTCAATCCTGCCCGTGACGGATGCGTGCTGCCGATCCTGCATCTCAACGGCTACAAGATCGCCAATCCCTGCTTCCTAGCCCGCATCCCCAAGGACGAATTGCGGAAGTTCTTCGAGGGGATGGGCTATGCTCCGCTTTTCGTGGAAGGTCATGATCCTGACAAGGTGCAGCAGCAGCTGGCCGCAGCGATGGATACAGCCGTTGCCGAGATCAACCGGATCTGGGCGGAGGCGCGTGAGAAGGGTAATCTGAAACGCCCGGCGTGGCCGATGATCGTTTTCCGCACGCCAAAGGGCTGGACCTGCCCAAGCGAAATCGACGGCAAGAAATGCGAGGACTACTGGCGGTCGCACCAGGTTCCGATGGGCGACATGGATAAGCGGGAACACATCGAGATCCTTCGGCACTGGATGCAGACGTACAAACCTGGAGAGCTCTTCGACGACGACGGTAAGCTGCGCGCCGAATTCGCGGCGCTCGCCCCGGCTGGCAATCGCCGGATGAGCGATAATCCGCACGCGAACGGTGGTCTGCTGCTGCGTGACCTGAAGATGCCAGATTTCCGCGACTACGCCGTTCCCGTGCCGAGCCCGGGGGCGACAACGACCGAATCCGCCCGGGTGATGGGCAAGTTTCTTCGCGATGTCATGAAGATGAACCTGAACACAAAGAACTTCCGGCTGTTCAGCCCCGACGAGAACAACTCGAACCGCTGGCAGGATGTGCTCGAGGTCACCAACCGCTGCTACATGGCGGAGATCTATCCCGAGGACGATCACCTGTCGCCCGATGGCAGGGTGATGGAGGTGTTGAGTGAGCATCAGTGCCAAGGCTGGCTTGAAGGCTACCTTCTGACAGGACGCCACGGCTTCTTCTCGTGCTATGAGGCCTTCATTCACATCATCGACTCGATGTTCAACCAGCACGCCAAATGGTTGAAGGTGTGTAATCACATACCTTGGAGGCGGCCGATTGGATCGCTCAACTACTTCCTGAGCTCGCATGTCTGGCGCCAGGATCATAACGGCTTCAGCCATCAGGATCCGGGGTTTATCGACCACGTCGTCAACAAGAAGGCCGAGGTGATCCGCGTCTATCTCCCCGCGGACGCAAACACGCTGCTTTCCGTTACCGATCATTGCTTGCGTAGCCGCAACTACGTGAACGTCGTCGTGGCCGGCAAGCAACCGGCGCCGCAATGGCTGACCATGGATGAGGCGATCAAGCATTGCGCCGAGGGCCTCGGCATTTGGGAATGGGCCAGCAATGATAAGGGCAGTGAGCCTGACGTCGTGATGGCGTGCTGCGGCGACGTTCCGACGCTCGAGACGCTGGCGGCGGTGCAATTGATCCGCGAGCATCTGCCCGAACTGAAGGTGCGCGTCATCAACGTCGTCAACCTCATGAAGTTGCAGCCATCAAGCGAGCATCCCCACGGTCTTTCAGACCGCGATTTCGATGCGCTCTTCACCAAGGACAAGCCGATCATCTTCGCGTTCCATGGATATCCCTGGCTGATCCACCGGCTGACCTACCGGCGCACCAACCACGGCAATCTGCATGTGCGCGGATACAAGGAGGAGGGGACGACGACGACGCCATTCGACATGGTCGTTCTGAACCAGCTAGACCGCTTCCATCTTGTCGAAGACGTCATCGATCGGTTGCCGCAACTCGGTTCCCGCGCCGCCTACTTCAAGCAAGCGATCCGCGAGAAGCTGATCGAGCACCGGCAATACATTGAAGACCATGGCGATGACATGCCTGAAATCACCGGTTGGAAATGGGGCGTCCAGGGGCGGCCAGCAAAGACGCAAAGGACGTCGACGGAAGGCGACAATACCTAAGGCGTTCGGCCCGCAACGTGCGGCCGGGCTGCATTTCCTGGGCGCCGATGACGTCGGTGCAGTATACAAGTCACTGCTGTGACGACGCTCGGGCGGCGATTTGCATATTGGCGAGTTGAGGAGCGCCGTCAGGCGCGAAGCCCGTGTGGAAAGGGGGAAGTCATGGTCGAGGTACCCACCCCAAACATCGAGTCCGCGCCGAGCGACGAGGATTTCGCGCGACTACAGTTCACGACCCTACTCTATTACCTGCATTGCACAAACCCGGACAACGGGCTCGTCCGCGACAAGACTCAAGCGGGCGCGCCGGCGAGTATCGCCGCCATCGGCATGGCACTTGCAACTATCCCTGTCCTTGTGGAGCGCGGTATCATCATTCGTGAGTTTGCTGCCAAGATCGCCCGACGGCGGCTTGATTTTCTCCTGCATTGCCAGCAGGGTCCCGAGCCCGACGCCTCGGGCTATAAGGGCTTCTTCTACCACTTCCTCGATATCGAAACAGGACGTCGGGTATGGCAGTGCGAACTGTCGACCATCGACTCCGCCTTCCTGTTTGCCGGCGCCCTGACGGTCGCCACTTACTTTGATGAGGATACGGCTGACGAAGCAAGGATCAGGCAACTTGCTGCATCGCTCTACGAGCGGGCAGACTGGAACTGGGCATGTGACCACGGCGCGACCCTGACGCACGGCTGGCGCCCCGAGAACGGCTTCATTCCCTACCGCTGGCGCGGCTACGACGAAGGCTTGCTTCTCTACATACTGGGGCTCGGTTCGCCGTCGCATCCCTTGCCGCAGGAAAGTTACGCGGCCTACACGGCAAGCTATGACTGGCGCAACATCTTCGGACGCGAACTGCTCTACTCCGGTCCGCTCTTCACGCACCAGCTTTCGCATATGTGGATCGATTTCCGCGGCCTCCGCGACGAATTTATGCACGAGCATGACAGCGACTATTTTCAGAACAGCAGGCAGGCGACCTTCGTCCACCAGGAATATGCGATCCGAAATCCGATGGAGTTCGAAGGCTATGGCGAGCACTGCTGGGGATTTACCGCAAGCGATGGACCCGGCTGGCTGACGGCGGAAGTTGATGGGGTGCGCAGGGAGTTCTTCGACTATATCGCCCGCGGGGCACCGTTCGGGCCGGACGACGGGACGGTCTCGCCGTGGGTCGTCGTGGCGTCTCTGCCTTTCGCACCCGAGATCGTCATTCCAACCGTCCTCAACTGCGGGCGCATGAATCTGGGAATGACGCGGCTCTACGGGTTCAAGCCATCGTTCAATCAGACTTTCAAGGTTGCAGACAGTCCTACAGGGTGGTGGATCAGCCCCTGCCACTTCGGCATCGATCAGGGCCCGGTGGCGCTGATGATTGAGAATTACCGGACCGGCTTCCTATGGAATCTGATGCGCAATTGCGAACCTATTGTCAGGGGACTGCGCCGCGCCGGCTTTACCGGCGGCTGGCTTTAGCCAGCGTTTGTGCATGCGGACTTGTACGATGGTCGCGCACGCCGAGTTCGATCAATGGGAACCGCGAAGCTGATTGTCCACGAGCCAATTCCGGTTGAAAACACGCTTCGCTCCATCGGTTGCCTGGGAGGCCTGCACGATATCCTCCCGCAACCACCAGTCGATCGAGGTGCCGGGCGGCGAGAGTTTTCCTTGTTCAAGGTTTGCCGTGACCAGGATTGATATCGATGGGTTCCGCGCAGACTTCCCTGCCGCCGTTTCGGCAGCCGACAGAGCAAAAAGCGGCGCGACGATGCCCGTCATGAGGACGGACGCGTAGACTGGTAGCGTTTGCGAGTACGACATAACATGCACCCCGCTGGAACTGCAGCAATACTACAATGTCGCAAGTCAAACCTGTAGTCGAGCCTGTATTTTGTGTGCTTCGTCCAATGAGATGCCGCGGGGATAGGAAGCACCCCGCGCTGGATTTCTGTACCTTTACTTTGACCGTCTGCGGCGGCGACCGGCACAAGCGCTATCGCTGCGGCAGTACCCGTGTTGGCTCGAGGCTGCACCACGCGGATTTCAGTCAAAACGAGAGCGTTGCGGCCCCTTCCTTGATCTCGGCATGCATCGCGCTTGCGCCGACGATCACGACACCATCGAGGAGGTCTTCCTGATCGTAGCCGCGCGACTTCACGCACGGTGGGCAAGCCCAGATCGTGCCGCCACGATTCTGAAAGTCCTCGATCAAATTCGTGAGGGGGTCGAGAGGAGGGACATGCGTCATGCGCTGGCCGCCTTTTCGCACCAAATCGATCGCGGCGCTGGTGAGGAACATCGAGACTTTGAGCCCGGCGGTGATGCCGCCGTTGGCGATCGTGAAGGCAACGGACGAAAGCTCGGAATCAATTCCCTTCGTCAGGAGCACGACCAGTTTTTCAGTCGAGGTTTGCATAGTATTCTCCTCCAGTTGAGTTGTACCTGTTCACTCTAGGGAGGCGGGAAGCACCTGTATTTGGCCGAGATGCGTGAAGACTTATCCAAAAGTCCTCAACCGACGCGCGGCGTGGCGCGGGATGACGTTCTGTCGACGCTTCTGTCAGCGATGCGCCTTTCGGGATCGCTGCAGTTCTGCTTTATGCCGTCTGGTGCCTGGCAGACGGATGACAAACCTTCCCTGGCCGCTCTCTCGGGAAAAGCAAGCGGTACGGTGCCGTTCCACATCGTCGTCGCGGGCCAATGCTGGCTGAAGATTGAAGGCGACGAGGCAACCTTGAATGCAGGTGATGTGCTGATATTCCCCTTCGGTACCGGACATCAATTAGGGGCAGGGGCCGGCGGCGTATTGGTCGAACCCATGCGCGAATTGCCGCCGAAGCCGTGGCGGCAGATCCCCGTTCTCCGGCATGGAGACGAAGCGGACGGCGTGAGGCTGCTCTGCGGCTACCTGCAATGCGATGCGCTGAGCTTTGAGCCACTGAGGAAGGCGTTGCCCAAGCTCATTCATGTGAAAACGCTCGGCGCGAATGGTGGAGACTGGCTCCGTGCCACCATCCGGCAGATGGTTGACGAGGTCGATAGGCCACGTGCGGGTGGAATTTCCATGCTGCCGCGGCTGACCGAAATGATCTTCATCGAAATTCTCCGCCACCAGATCATGATGGCCGAGCCGCGTAGTGTCGGTTGGCTGGCGGCGCTGGCGGATGAGGCGTTGTCGCGGTGCCTTTCCATCATTCACGACGACCCGACGCACGACTGGTCTTTAAAGGAATTGTCGATCACCTGCGGGATGTCGCGAAGTGTGCTGGCGGAGCGGTTTAAGACAATCCTTGGTACATCCCCCATCAGGTACATGCGGGATTGGAGGCTCTATCTTGCCAGCGTGTCGCTGGCGACGACCGGAGCGCCGATCGCCGCCATTGCTTATGAAGCCGGATATGCGACGGAGGCGGCTTTCAGTCGAGCCTTCTCCCGCGCCTTCGGCACACCACCGGCGACGTGGCGCACAGAGGCGCAGAATTCTCACGCGGCCTTGGGCCAAAGGCCACCTTGCAGCACACCGTGAAAGCCTTGCGGTGCGCTGCACAGCGAGCGGGCTGTTTGGCGGTCTAAAGTGGGCCCGTCGGGTCTCAACCCGACGGCCTTTCAAGATCGCAACGTTCTAAATGCGGCTCTGACCTCGTCGCTGAACAGTTCAGGTTCTTCCCACGCCGCGAAGTGCCCGCCTTTTGCGGCGCGATTGTAGTAGATGAGCTTTGGATATGCCCTGGATAGCCAGCTCTTCGGCGGCTTGTAAACTTCTCCGGGGAATACCGTGACGGCAACCGGAACTTTCACCGGGGTCAATTTCACTCCCGAAGCAGTGTTTTCCCAATAAATTCGCCCGCTGGAAGGGCCGGTGTTCGTCAGCCAGTAGAGCGTGATATTGTGGAGGATAGCCTCCTTGTTCAGGGCCTTCTCCGGATCTCCACGCGTGAAGACCCAATCGGCCATCTTATCGTAGAGCCAAGCGGCCAAGCCGACCGGCGAATCCGCGAGGCCATATCCGACCGTCTCCGGACGGGTACCCATGATGGCCGCGTAACCGAAGCCGTTGTTCAGGAAGTCGCGGGTTTCTTCGAAGACGGCCTTCTCATCTAGAGACAGGCTATCCGGCGCGGGTCCACCGCTCTTGAGAGCCTGCGCAGCTTCCGGTGGGAAAGTCGTCGCGCGTTCGACCCTGTTGACATGGATACCCAGCAGTCCTTCAGGTGCCTGACGACCCAGGGCGTCGCTGATGATCGCGCCCCAGTCGCCGCCTTGCGAGACGTAACTGTTATAGCCGAGACGTTTCATCAACGCGTCCCATGCTGCTGCGATCCGCTGCGGGTTCCAGCCCGTCGCAGTCGGCTTCTGCGAGAAGCCGAAACCGGGGATCGAGGGGAGCACTAGGTGGAAGGCGTCTTCAGCGCTGCCGCCGTAAATAGTGGGATCTGTTAGCGGGCCTACGACATTCAAAAGTTCGAACACCGACCCCGGCCATCCATGCGTCATGATCAGTGGCAGTGCGCCCTCATGCTTCGAACGAATGTGGATGAAATGAATGTCCAGGCCATCGATGTTCGTCAGAAACTGGGGCAGCGCGTTCAGCTTCTCTTCGGCCTTTCGCCAGTCATAGGACGACTGCCAGTAGTCTACCAAATCTCTCAGTCTATTGGGCTGGACACCCTGAGAGCGGTCGGTCACCGTTTCGCCGTCCGGCCACCGCGTCGCGGCAAGGCGTCGCCTGAGGTCCGTTAGCGCGGCCTCGGGAACTTCGGCTCTGAACGGACGGATATCCCCGCCGCCAGCCTTCGTCACGTCAACGGCGTTCGCTGCGGTTGCCGCCAAGGGGAGGATCGTCGTCGCAAGTCCGATTGCCGCACCGCCAAACAGCAGTGAGCGCCGTGACATATGGATTCTTTCGATTGATTGCTGGATCGTCATGACATGCATCCTTTGCGCGGGAAGCCTCCAGGGCTCATTTGACCGGCTCGACGAGTGCGACGCCCTTGCTGACGACATAGGTCGCCAATTCGGAAGCCTTGCCGTCACCGACGTTCTTGGCGGTGTGCGGCACTCCCGAGGGAATGAACAGCGATTGGTCGGCCTTCAGCGTAACGGGCTTGCGGCCCTCGATCCGGTATTCCAGCGTGCCCTGGAGGACGACCGCTATTTCTTCGTCGGGGTGCTTGTGATTGGTTGCCAGAGCGCCGGGATTGAGATCGACTCTCGTCTGGATGGCTTCCTTTCCCGGAACGCTGATATTGCTTTTGGCGAGATCGATGCGCTGTATATGAAGCTGCTGTGCCTGAGCTGTCTGAAGCGACAGGACGCCAAGTGCCTGGGCTGAGATGATCGTCATACGCGTTTTCATATGTTTCCCCCTTCGAAGATGGTGGGAGGCGTGGGCAAGGTACGCCACGCTCCCGAGAAAGGTTGGTGGTCGCGATCAGACCTGATCCGGACCTGCACGGTAGATCAGGAACTTGTTGCCTTCAGGATCGCGGAAATATGCACAATAGGGGCCTTCGCCGTTTTCGCCTCTCGGGCCCGGCGCTCCTTCGTCGGAGCCGCCCAGCGCCAGAGCGGTCGCATGCGCTTCGTCGACCTTGGCACGGGAGCGAGCTTCGAAAGCAACCATTCCACCATTGCCGACGGTGGCCGGCTTGCTGTCAAACGGTTTGATGACGCCGAATTCCAGCGTCTGGTAGCCATAGTAGACAGCGCGACCGGGCTGGACGAGAACGCGGCCGATCCCGAATACGCCAAGCAGTTTGTCGTAGAATGCCGAGGCGGCATCCAGGTCGTTGGTCCCGACGGTCGAATGGCCCGGCAGGCCACGCACCGTCTCGGGCCGGGCGGCATGTTGTTTATTGGCTGTCATGTCGTTCATGTCCGTCTTCCTCTTGGCTCAGGGGTTCAATCGCGGCCATCTCGGATGCGAGCTCTTCGGCCAGCGAGTGGGAAGAATCTAAGCGGGGCAAGCTTGCCTCGGTACTCAGGGAAACTGAGAGCCAGCCTCTCGTTTCGATGCCCTGAATCGGCTTCGATGCAGGGCGCTGAGCGCCAGCTCGCTATCCACAAAGATCGTCGACGACACCGTGCACGTTTGAATTTCGTCTGCGGCGAGCATCCGCCAGATCGGCTGCGGTGCGATCGACGCAGCGGTTCACGCCGGGTTCGGGACTTGCCGAATTCAAGAGGCTGCCTCTCGCATTCTTGCTCTACCCGATGCGGTGGCGATGTTCGATTTTGCGGCAATCGACAAACCGATCGTGGAATTTCGAACGAAAGGGCACTCACATGCTGAAGTTGTCAATCGGCACCCTGCTTGCGGCCGCAGCGGCTTTTACACCTATGTCGCTGGGGCATGCTGCAGCCGCCGAGCGAAAAAGCCAGGCCAGCATCAGCTTCCTCGACGTTGGCAAGGGCATCACGCTGAGGAGAATGGTGGTGCGGGCACCGGACCCGAAGGGGACGGTCCTCTTCCTGCACGGGTTTCCCGAAACCCTATTTGTCTGGAAGGAGATCTCGGCTGCACTCAGCGACGATTTCGAAGTGCATGCCTTCGACTGGCCAGGGTTTGGACAATCGACGCGACCCGCTGTCGAGAAATTCTCCTACTCACCCACAGCCTACGCGGAGGTGCTGAACGCTTATATCGAGAAAGCCGGCATCGATCGATCGAATCTGACGATCTACGCCACGGACATCGGTGCCCTTCCTGCGCTGCTTTTGGCAGTCGACGAACCGGATATTGCCAGGTGCATCATCGTCGGCGACTTTGCGCCGTTCAACCGGCCCGAATACATGTTCGACAGTCTGCAGAGCCTGAAGGCCGAGCCTTCGGCCTCACAGGTGCGCGCGCACATGAACGAGACCAGCGCCGAGATTCTGGCGAATGCCTACAGGCGAGGTCTTTCAAAGGAAGAGCAGTTCGACCTGCCCGAAGACGTCCAGAAAGACATGGTCCGTGGCTGGAGCCACGGGGCTTTGACCTCGGCTGATGCCTTCTATTACTATTATGCCAAGTTCACGCGGGATGAGGATTTCCTCGAGGCAAATCTGGACAAGCTCAAGACCCCAATCAAGCTAGTCTGGGGCGAGAAGGACCTCTACATCAGAAAGGAAATGGGCGCCGAGTTGGCCAAGCGGATCGATGCGAAACTCGATATATTGGGTGGCCTCGGGCATTACCCGCATTTGCAGAAGCCAGAGCAGACCGTTGAGGAAGTGCGCGCCTCATTCCGGTGAGACGGTAGCACTCGCGGGGTCGGCACCATAACTTCTGCAGGCCGCCCGAAGCCGAGGCAGGGTCCAGTCGATGAATGAACGCACCTTCAAGGCGAGTAGACCTTGGCGCGAATAGACGATGTGGATTGGCCCTGGTGGGCCGGCGTATTCATCCAGGATCGGCACAAGCGCGCCCGACGCCAACTCGTCGGCAACCTGGTAGTCGAAAAGCCGTGCAATACCCGCTCCGCTGAGCGCGGCGGCGACACAGTTCGCCGCAGTGTTGACCTCCACCCGATGGCGGGGGACGGATTCAATCGATGCGCCATCGACGTCGAATGTCCAGAAGAATGTCCGCTTGTTGAAAATGATGCCGTCGTGGTTTGCCAGGTCGCCGGGATGCTCGGGACGTCCACTCCGCTTCAGATAAGTCGGGCTGGCGCAGGTGAGCAGCCGGAATTCGCCAGCCTTCACCGCATAGAGGGAACTGTCCGCAAGTTTGCCGAGCCTGATGGCGATATCCACTTGCTCACCGACCAAGTGAACCGTGCGGTCGAGCGACAGCAGGTTCAACGAGACCTCTGGGTGTTGCTGTATGAATTCCAGCGCGATCGGCAACACGTAGCGGCGCCCGAACTCCACGGGCATCGTAATTGTCAGGGTCCCGCGAGGGGTGTGATATTCCCCGGAGGCACGGCGCTCGGCCTCCTCAAGATCTGCCATGATTTTCCGCGCGGCTTCGACATAGTCGCGCCCGGCATCCGTCAGCTGCAGGTTCCGACTTGTGCGGATGATGAGATTTGCGCCGAGCTGCCGTTCCAGATCGGCGACTTTGCGGCTGACGCTGGGCAACGGCGCGTTCAGCACCCGACTGCCGGCCGACAAACTGCCGGCGTCGACCACCGCAAGCAACACACGCATGGCATCAAATCTGTCCATCGGACACCGCGGCTAGCGTTTGTCTTTGTCGAAGCCAAATCGGCTCGGAGGATTGAACACGTTTGACGGCTCCCTGTCACCTGCGAGAGAGCGATACGATTGCCTTTAGCCAGCCTGAGAGAGCCAGGGAGTTCCCCAATCCGCGTTTATGGCGTCACAGTCCGCCGTCGGTCGAAGGGCGTCCTCGTGGCGCTCGACGTAAAGAAAAGGCCAGCCATCTTGGGAAAGCTTGCGACAGTCAAAGCCGAGGGCTTCGAAGGCCGGCTTCATCTCAGTCTCAATATACTGGTCGAGCATCGGCGCGCGATCAGGGTTCTGACTCTCCGTCGGCATCGCGACCCGTCGCGCCAGATCCTCCCGCAAATCGCCGGAAGTGAAGTAGGACTCTGCTCTGGCAATAGCGGCATCTCGTGTCATGGCTGCAACCTAGCAGGAACCAACCGGCACAGCCAGAAAGCACGCACAACTGATCGCCTCAGGCGGCGAGCGGTCCCTCGTGGCACTTGCAAATAATGCCGCTTCGGCTGCGACGTCCCGCCCGGCGACCAGCGCATGATAGTTGCAACCTCCGGCATATGCATCGCCTCCGCATGAGGGGCGGAGTATATCTCTAGGATACGTAGAATTCGAATAGTTGAAGCAATCAATCTTTATATCGATATATATTAATATGCCTCGTGGCTGTATTGGATCCGGGGCGCAAAGATGCTTGAATTTTTCAGTCGGCATGCTCATCGATTTGTTCGCGACAATGACGGCAACTTCGCAGTTCTAACTGCGCTGGCAATGGTGCCGTTACTCGCCGCGGCTTCCGTCGCAGTTGACTACGCCAATGCCGGTTTCGAGGCTGACAAGCTGCAGGAGGCATTGGATAGCGCCGCGCTCAGCGCGGTCCGGCTTTACGGCGAGGGCCAAACCGAGGCGGAAGCCACTCAGATGGCGAACGAGACGTTCTTCGGAAATTGGGACCGCTCTCAAGGCAACGGGGCCCCCCTCGCGGTGGTGCTTCCCCCGTCTCTGAATATCCTCTATTCGGAGGTCGGACAGCAGATAACGGCGGCGACCGACTATTCTTTTGACTACCAGCCGGTGTTTCTCACTCGCTTATCGTTCCCTATCTCGCGCCACAGTAGCGCCTCTTACCAGACGGGCGGCGAAGCCTGCATCCTGGCGCTCAATCGGACAGCCGACCGCGCGTTCGAGGTGAGCGGTAGTTCCAGGGTCGATACGTCGGGCTGCACGATCACCGCAAACTCAATTAGCGACCAAGCCATCTATGTTGGCGGGTCCGGAACCCTGAAGACGGAATGTCTTTATACGCCGGGCAAGGTCTCGGCGTCGCCAAGCAGCACTACTCTTGCGTGCGGCCAACCGCGCGAAGGAAGCGCTGTGGCCATCGACCCGTTCAAGCGCAAAACAATGCCGACAGCCGGACAAGCGGTGGATCTGTCCGGATGCGGACAGAACTTTGTCGGCGGCGGCGGTGGTGGCGGCACCTGCAATGGTACGGGCAAGACACCAAATAAACTTCCCGAAGGATATGCCGTGACGCTGAAGCCGGGGACGTACGGCGGTCTCGAAATCAAGGGCAATGTGAAGCTGCAGCCCGGCAATTACATCATCAACGGCGGCGCTTTGAAGTTCGCCAGCCAGTCGGTCATCACCGGCGATCAGGTCACCTTCTTCCTGCTGAACGGTGCTGCAATCGACATCCATGGCGGCTCGACCTTCAACGTCACCGCGCCGACATCGGGCGCATGGGCCGGGTTCTCGATCGTCGCCGACCGGAGCAACACAGCTCCTGCGGTCATCAACGGGAACAGCAACTCGCACCTCAACGGCATCATCTACATGCCGGCGGCCCAGGAAGTCCAGTACGCCGGCAATGGCGGGACGGGTGGCGAATGCGTCCGCATCATCGCCCAGGAGATCACTATGATCGGAAACAGCACGTTCAAGCTGGATTGCAAGTCGGAACTGGCGAACAACGAGATCAACAATCCCGGTGCCACCCGACTTCTCGAATGAGGGCAGACAATCGGCGGACTGCTGGGTGAGCGTGTACGTTTCTTGTCCGATTTTCGAAGTCGGCACAAATGAATGTGGTGCGCGCCAGCACGTCGGCGGGAATCCTTGCCACCCGGCTCTCCGACTTCTTCTTGAGAAGGGCGAAGTTTAGGAATTCGATGCACAGCGACTTCCCGACGCCGTTGTTCCTGGAGCTAGAATCGTCCTTCTCGCCGAGAACGATGTTCATGCCCTTCTCGAATGCTGACCGACAGCCCCTCGACCGCCTCGTCCTAGCAGTCGTAGACGCCGACCGCGCAGCGCCGGACCGTGCGCCGTGCCACTCCGGCGACGCTGACCGGCGTCAGCGGCCGGCCGATCCGGGCTTCGGCCGGGGTTACGATGCCGTCTGGCACAGGAATTGAAAATTTCTCGGCGACCTCAAGCCCGGAAATTCCAACGGCCGCGGCAATCAGGAGAACTCTCACGCGTCTGAACAGGGTCATTGCTTCGCTCCTTTTGCGAGGTGATCGGGAAGCTCGTCGGTGTCCTTGAGCTTCGACAGATCGACCTTCTTGGCGCCCGTGGTGTTTTTGAACGTGTAGTCTGCCGCCACTCCGTCGAGGCGACAATCGCTCTGAGCATTGTTTTTCTGGCGCAAGAGCTCGCAAAGGGCGGAAGCAGCTTTATGCGCTCCTGCCCTTGGCTGGTTGCTTTCTGTTTCGGTCTGTTACATGGACTCGGCTTTGCGGGTGCGCTTGCAGAGCTCGGCCTACCACAAGGAGGCATCCCACTGGCCCTGTTCGCATTCAATATTGGCGTCGAACTCGGTCAACTCGGCTTTATCGCAATCGTCCCTACGGCGGGATGGTGTGTGCGACGCGGCTTGGGTCACGTTCCGACTTGGACTTACTCACACAGCCTCATACACAATCGGCGCTACGGCGTCGTTGTGGATGTTCGACCGCATAGCCTCCGGTTAGAGCTCATCGTGTCAGCCACTTGTCCATGGGAAGCTTTGAGCCGTTCTCGTCGCCTCGCGTAGGACGCCGTTCACCGCAATTGCTTGTGGACGAATGGCCGCTTAAGAGCCAGAAACCGCCTCGCCATAACAGCCTGCGTCCGGGGGCGTCGAATTCAGGCACGCTTGACGCACCTGAAGCCGACATGACTGGTGGACGTGTCCTCGGGCTCGGCATGCCTCGCCGCCGGACGATAGCGGCGGCAGTAGTTCGGCGCACAAAGATGCGACCCACCCTTCAGGACGCGCCTCGGAATTCGGATTTCCGGCTGGCGGGGGTCGTAGCTGGTTTCCCGGTCGCCGCCGCGCGGGTTCTGGGGAATGCAGCACGATTTAGCGGCAGGCTCCGGATGGCGAGCCGACCAGAAGTCGGACGTCCACTCCCAGACGTTGCCGATCATGTCATGGATGCCATATCCGTTCGCAGGGAACGCGCCGACGGGCGACGTCCTGTCGGCTCCGGCCGATTTGCTGCTTTGCGTAGGAAACGTACCCTGCCACGTGTTCGCCATGAGCTTTCCGTCCGGAACCAGCTCATCGCCCCAGGCAAACTCGACTTCGTCCAGGCCGCCACGTGCGGCCAGTTCCCATTCGGCCTCTGATGGCAAGGCCTTCCCCGCCCAGTCCGCATAGGCGCGGGCGTCGCCATAGGCGACATGAACGACCGGGTGGTCGAGCTTGCCGCGGATGTCGCTGCGGCCGCCGTAAGGATGTCGCCAGTCGGCTCCAAACTTGAACGACCACCACTGGCTTATGTCCGGTCCAACGATGGTCCTCGGTTGGGTGAATACGAGCGATCCGGCCCTGAGCATCTTAGGAAGCGCTCCGGGATAGTCGGCTGCATCCGGCGTTCTTTCCGCAACGGTGACATATCCGGTTGCTTTGACGAATGCGGCGAACTGTCGATTGGTCACGGGTGTCACATCGATCCAGAAGCCGTCGACCGTGACAGGATGGGCGGGGGCCTCTTCCGGATAGTGCTCGTTTGACCCCATTGTGAAGGTTCGGCCCGGCACCCATACAAGGCCATTCGGTCCTGCATCATTGGTATGCGCTCGTGTCAGCAATGTCATCCTGAGGTCCTTGCCGTTAATTGCAACGACGGGAGTAGGATAAGCCCCGCCGGTGACGCCCACATATGTCGCCGACACGGGGATAGGGCGGCGAAAGCCCGTCGGTCGTTACCTGTCTGTCCACACCGTGTAGCGGACCGAGGGCCACGCGGCCCTCGGTCGAGAACGCATATTACTTCGCGTCCTGTGCAGTTTGATTGGCCTCCATCAGCTTCTTCTCGTCGTCCGGCGTCAGCTTCGGGGGCTCGACCGAAATTGTCAGCTTATTGAGCTTGCCGGTGAACGGGAATGGAACCTGATAGTCGCGGTCATCGATCGGGGTGCCGGTCTTGGACCCGATGTCGAAGGTCTCATCGACCGGCAGGATGAGTGGGACGGAACGCTGTATCGCCTGCGTCGCGACTGTCTTGCCGTCGACGGTCAGCGTCCCCGTGCCGCCACGACCGATGCCGCTGAGGTTGTTGAAGGCAAGCGTTGCGAAGCCAAGGCCGTCATATTTGAAGTCAAACTCGACGGTGTGCTTGCCGGGCGAGAGTGCTTCGGGGCCTTCCCAACGGATCCGGTCAAGACCGAGAAGGTTCCAGGTCACGACTGGCTTGCCTTTCAGCAGGTACACCCCGTATCCGCCAAACCGTCCACCTTGGGAAACAATGGCGCCATCGCCACCTCCTTGTGGTACATCGATGTCCGCGGTGATCGTGTAGGAGGTATTGAGAAGATTGGGCGCCACGCTTTCCGGCAGGCCGGTCACCGGTTGCTTATAGGTGAACACGTTCCGTCCCGCCGTCACCGACGGGCGTGGGGAAGCTAAACGAGTCGCCGCTGAGGCGTCCAGCGGCAGGACCTGATACTTCGCAAACTCACCGAACATCAGGTCCTTCATTTCCTGGACCTTCGCAGGATTGGCGGCGGCCAGGTCGTTGTTCTGGGTCCAGTCATGCTGGACGTCATAGAGCTCCATCTTGAAGGCGGTGGCGGGATCGTCAACCGCCTTGCCGGCCAACTCCCAGGGCGCACGGATAGGGACTGCGCTCAGCATCCAGCCGTCGTCGTATAGTCCCTGCGCGCCCATCATCTCGAAATACTGCGTGCGGTGTCGCGAGGGTGCCTCGGCATTGGCCTTGTCGAAGGCGTAGGCCATGCTCACCCCCTCGATCGGTTTTTGCGCGATGCCATCGACCATGATCGGTGCAGGAACGCCAGTCGCCTCAAGAATTGTCGGTACCACGTCGATCACATGATGGAATTGCCACCGAATTCCGCCCTTGTCGGTAATGCGCGCGGGCCAGGAGATGGCCATGCCGTTGCGGGTGCCGCCGAAGAAGGATGGGATCTGCTTCGTCCATTTGAAGGGTGTGTCGAGGGCCCAGGCCCACGGGACGGCATAGTGCGGATAGGTCTCGTTGCTGCCCCACTGGTCATAAAACTTCAAGTTCTGGGCAACAGTTGGATTGATGCCGTTGAACGGAACCAACTCTGCGAAGGTGCCGTTCATCGTGCCTTCGGCGCTCGCGCCATTGTCGCCGCTGATGAAGATGATCAGGGTGTTGTCCAGCTTGCCCATGTCCGCGACGGCCTGGACCACGCGGCCGATCTCGTGATCGGTGTACATCAGGTAGGCCGCGTAGACGTCGGCCTGCCGAATGAACAGCTTCTTTTCGTCGGCCGACAAACTATCCCACTTCTTCAACATATCCGGCCATGGTGTGAGCTGGGCGTCCTGCGGGACAACGCCAAGTCTTTTCTGGTTGGCGAAGATCTGGTCACGAACGTCGTTCCAGCCTTTGTCGAACAAATGAAGATCGCTGGCCGTCTTGATCCACTCCGGCGTCGGGTGGTGTGGTGCGTGTGTGCCCCCCGGCGCGTAGTAGAGCAGGAACGGCATCGACGGATCGATCGAATTCAACTGGTTCAGCCAGCCGACGGCCTCGTCGGCCATGGCGGTGATCAGGTTCCATTGCGGATTGCCGACAAAGGGAGCGATCTGGGTCGTGTTGCGAAACAGCATGGGCGACCACTGGCTGCTGTCGCCACCCATGAAGCCGTAGAAATATTCAAACCCCATGCCGGTCGGCCATTGATAGAACGGGCCAGCCTGGCTGGTCTGATAGGTCGGCGTGTTGTGATCCTTGCCGAACCAGGAGGTGCGGAAGCCGTTTTCCAAAAGGATGCGGCCGATCGTGGCGGTGTCCTTGGGAAGGACGCTGTCGTAGCCTGGGAAGCCGGTCGCCTGTTCGGAGATCACGCCGAAACCTTCGGAGTGGTGATTGCGACCCGTGATGAGAGACGCACGCGTCGGCGAGCAGAGCGAGGTTGTGTGAAAGTTCGTGAAACGCAGGCCGTCGGCGGCGATGCGGTCCAGAGTGGGCGTCGGAATGACACCGCCGAACGTCGAAGGAGCGCCGAAGCCAACGTCATCTGTGATAATCAAGAGAACATTTGGCGCGCCCCTTGGCGGTACGACACGCGCCGGCCATGCCTGTTTGGACTGCAAGGCGTTGAGATTGATGGTGCCCTCAAACGGCTGCGGCGGCGGCGGCAGATAACGCCCGTCGATCGTCGTCGTGGCGTTGGGGGAGCCGAGCGTCCCGGTAACCTGCTGTGACTTTGCGGGCATGGCTGCAAAAAGGGCCGCCGTGGCGGCCAGAAGCGCTGCACGTATCATTAGACATCCTCCCGAGTGTGTCGGCATGTCACGCCGCCCATTGCGGCTTTCGCGCATTCAGTCTGCTCGAGGAGGACCTGCCCTTCTTTAGCCCTGGAAATCCAAGCATTTAGATGGATCCACAGCAGACACCCCTTGGTCGTAATACAGCTTCCCCGGCCGTATTCGTCTCTCCCGGCTAGGAGCGCCGGGCGAACTCTGGCCATCCCGGCACCCGCCCACTTTATCGGATGGGGGCGTCCTCCGATATTGTACTTTGGGGAATCGTCGGGCCTTCAGAGCAATCAGTGGTAGCGGTTTGTCAGATGACACCACAGCGTGAAGCTGTTATTGTCGTGAGGCATCTGGGGGAAGGCTGATGGGCTGGGGATGCGGTTATTCGGCTAGGTTGCAACATGCGGCCGCTCGGTTGACGGCTGTATCCGTGGTTGTTTGCGGATGCGCTGCTGTGGCCTCAGCCGCGCCGCCCTTGATCGTCGATCGGGTTGCGCGTGTCCTCGTTCTCTATCCCTACGATGAGCGGATCGCGGCAACGACCATGATCGGGGAAGCGCTGCGAAGCCGCCTGTTGCAGGCGACGGATGGCAAGATCGACCTGTTTTCGGAGTTCCTGGACCTGTCGCGCTTTCCAGAAGCCGAGCACGTCGGCCGCATGGGACGATACCTCGCGGAGAAATACGCGGCTCGTCGCCCGGACGTCGTGGTCGCGATTGGCAGCGATTCCGCGAGTTTCATATCGGCGAACCGCAATTCGATCGCACCCGGCGCGAAAATCGTCGCGACCGGTTTCGGCAACACCGAAACCAACGACCTGCCGGGTGACGTGATCGGCGCCTTCGCCACGTTCGACATTCTCAAGACGGTTGAAATGGCCCGCAAGTTGCAGCCTGACGCGCACCACCTCTATATCCTGGGCGGATCGTCGAACTTCGACCGGAAATGGCTGGCGACGGCGCGAGCCGATCTGCGCGAATTCGCCAAATCATACGAAACGACGTACATCGAAGATCTGACGATCGAGGAATTTGTCGAACGCGCATCTCATGTCCCTTCCGACAGCATCGTCGTGGTGTTGACGGTTTCCAAAGATCGGAACGGACGGAATTTCATTCCGCGCGACGCGATGAGGCAGATCGCGGCAACCGCCACTGCGCCGATCTACGGTCCCTATCAGACCTACATCGACAACGGCGCCGTCGGCGCGTATACCGTCACGTTCGATAGTTTGGGCCAAACTGTCGGGAGCTTCGTCATCGATGCCATTGCCGGCAAGCCGGTGTCGAGCGTTGACGCGCCGGCGACGTACATCGTGGATGCTCGACAACTCCGGCGCTGGGGGCTGTCGGAGAAGAACCTGCCTCCGGGCACCGTTCAGATGCATAGGGAAAAAAGCTTCTGGGAGGATCACTGGCTGGCGGCGACCGGAGCGTTTGGCATCGTCGTGATGCAGACTGGCATTATCGCAATCCTCCTGCTCGAGCGACGCCGTCGGCACGATGCGGAGGCCAAGTCTCGCCTTCACCTCCTCGAAGCCATTCACCTCAACCAGTCCGCAACGGCGGGCGCCTTGTCGTCATCGATCGCTCACGAACTGAACCAGCCCCTATCGGCCATTCGAAACAATGCGGAGGCAGCGTCCGTGCTGCTTCGAAGCGAGAGCCCCGATCTGGAACTGATCAAGCAAATCCTGATCGACATCCAGGAGGACGATCAGCGTGCGGGCGATATCATTGGCCGAATGAGAGGCCTGCTCAAGAAGCGAAGCGAGATCGACTGGCAGGAGTTCGACCTGAACGACGTGACGTCAAGCGCGATCCGCATCCTTCACGGCGAGGCCGAACGCAGGAGTATCACGCTGGATTCGGACCAACGCTCCATTAAGCTGCCAGTCCGCGCGGACAGGGTTCATGTGCAGCAGGTCATCCTCAATCTGGCGACCAACGCGATGGACGCCATGTCGGATGCTGCCACAATCAAGAGAACCATTACGTTTGCGACGGGCCGTTCCAATGAGAAGGCGGAGCTTTGTGTCTCGGACACAGGCAACGGCATTCCCGAGGAGCGCCTGTCCAGCATCTTCGAACCGTTCTACACCACCAAGCAGGCGGGAACGGGGTTGGGCCTTTCCATAGCCCGCGCCATTCTCGAGACATATGGCGGCGCGATCTCCGCATGCAACCGGCCTGAAGGCGGCGCCGTCTTCCGCATGGTCCTGCCTCTCGCCAGAAGCGAGGAGCGGGACTGCTGAAACAAGTCGTCCATATCGTCGACGACGACGAATCCTATCGCACAGCGACGGCAAGAATGCTCGCCGCATACGGTCTCGAGGTCGTGCCTATGACTCCGGCGACCGGTTTCTGGCGTGCCTTCCAAACTGTGAGCCGGGCTGCGTCCTGCTCGACCTGCAGATGCCGGGCCTGTCCGGCCTGCAATTGCAGCGTCAACTGCGCGAGCGGGCGTCCTTGTTTCCGCTTGTGTTGCTTACCGGCGAAGGGGACATCAAGGCCGGCGTCGAGGCAATGAAGGCGGGCGCCCAGGACTTTCCGGAGAAGTCCAGCTCGGGCGCAGTACTTCTGAAGGCGATCGAACAAGCATTGGGGCAATAAGATCAGCAGCGGGCCGAGCACGCGCGTGTTCAAGAGCACTTGACCTTGGTGGCGAGCCTGACCGCTCGCGAAGCCGAAGTCTTCGAGCCGATCATCGGGGCCAGCTCAACAAGCAGATCGCTTATGCTCTTGGGACTACGGAGCGGACGGTGAAGGTCCACGGCCACCGGGTGATGGAAAAGCTCGGGGTGCGATCGGTGGTCGGGGCGGTGTCGATAGCAGCCAGCATGGGCCTGACCAGTCGCTAGTCAGGAACGATCCGCCAGCCTTCCCCTTAGGACAATATCAAGCGACCGCCAACCGGCCTACTGTGCGGGGGAACCGCGTAAAGTTATGAAAGGGTGTGAATTGGGAGACCCGCGCCGCACGATCGCTGTTGTCGATGACGACGCAAGCCTCCGGCGAAGCGTCGGTCGCCTCCTCAATGCCTACGGATTTCCGGCGATCGAGTACGCATCCGCGGAAGCCTTTCTCAGTCGCGATTCCGACACCGCGGTCGACTGTCTCATCCTCGATATCGATCTCGGCGGCATGTCCGGCATCCAATTGCAGCGCAGATTGAGGGAGGCCGGTTCGAACCTCCCGGTGATCCTTATCACGGCCCTTGATGATGACGGCCTGAAAGTCGAGGCGGAAAACGCGGGTTGCATCGCCTACTTGCGAAAACCCTTCGCAGCCTCCGCCCTCGTCGCTGCGGTCAGGAGGGCGCTCCAAATGTGAAAGGGTCCACAGATACCACCTCTACGTCCTGCACTTGCCGAAACCGGAGCCTCAGGGTCTCGAGCGCGAGTTCTGCACAAGCAGAGGCGGACAATCCAGATCCTGATCCAAATTATGCATCGCTGCCTGCTTGCAAACGTCGGCGCTGGCAGGTGGCGCTAGCTCCGCGGGCCGACATCGACGATTCAAACGGAAGGAAAGGCAATGTCTAAACACTGGATAGCTTCCCTGGTATGCTCAGTTTTTCTGATGCCGATAGCAGCGAGTGCTGCACAGCTCGAGGTCGGCAAGCTCGACTGCGACATATCAGCGGGCGTCGGAATGATCATCGAGACGAAACAGGACGTCTCCTGCACATTTACGCCATCGCCATCCGCATCTGGCGCGGTTCAGAGCTACAAGGGATCGATCGACGAGTTCGGCCTCGCCATCGGGGACGTGAAGGAGGGGCGCATGGTTTGGCTTGTTTCCAGCATCAAGGGCCAGCCGCTGGATGGGTTGCAGGGGACGTATCGAGGCGTCGAGGCGGATGCCAGCCTTGGCCTTGGTGGCGGTGCTAAGGTGCTGGTCGGCGGAAGCAAGGACAGCGTGTCGTTGCAGCCCCTTTCCCTGGAAGGGGAAGCCGGCGTCAACGTTGCGATCGGAGTGGCCTCCCTCAAGCTTCGCGCTGTGGACTAGGCAACTCCACACCTCTGCAACTACCACAATGCACCGTCATCCCGAGGGCGTCCCGTCCACGACCGGACGCCGGAAGGGCGTGATTGCCCCTGTGCGGCGCTAGCAAGCAAGCGCTCCATGATTCCGCGATTGCGGCTCTTCAGCACGTGGTTGGAAGGACACTAGCGTCCGTAAAGCAAGGGACGACGTGCTGAAGAGCGGTGTCCTGGATCCTCCTGAAAACGCAGCCAATTTTCTTGTTGACGCCTTGGATCATGTTCTCTAAACGTTCTCGCCATCATGTCTTATATCGCTCGCCATCACTCGGTCCGAATATGATGACTGACTGCCGGACGTAGTTCGGCGTCCGCCTTATCGTATTGTGTTTCCGAGGGTGCCATGACGAGCATTCCATTCGAGACCCCGCCGGGCGATGTCGACCCGCGACGAGCGTCTCCGTGCTTCCACTATCCGCTTGCTACCATCAAATGCGTCGGGTCTCCGATCTTCCGCACTCAGGACGCCCGCGACTTTGCATGCCTTCTCGACGTCGATCCGGACGTTGCCAGTTGGAGCTGCGACGGCGTCGAGCTGTCCTACGGCGGCGAGACCTATCTAACCGACTTCGTCGTCACGGGCGTCGATGGCCGTACCTTCGTCGTCGATGTTTCCCACGATCTTCCGAGATCGCCGGACTGGATCGAGCTGGCCGCCGAGCGGGCAGGATACGGCTACCGTCCCATCGCCATGAAGGAATTCACCGACGGCTACCGGCTACGCAATGCTAAAGACCTCCTCCGCTGTGGCTTCTATCGCCCGCTCGGAGACCGGATTCGACTCCTCGCCGCACTCGAGGAATAGGATCGCTCACCGTTGCCGAATCCCTTGCCGCATTCCGGGAAGGGCGGCCGATGGGATGCCTCGCGGCGCTCATCCTTCAAGGATTCCTGGAGATCGAACTGGACGACGCCCTGATCGGCCCCGACACGGCCGTCCGCCGGATACGCGACTGAGAGACTGCCGCCATGCACCTCCAGTATCGAATCCAGGACAGGATCATGAGAAATCCGAAATCCCTTAAGGACGGCCACGGCCTTCCTGAATGCATTGCCTATTGCAACATCCGGTCTGGCATCACGCCGTTCCTGCGCGCTGACCGTTTCGCGGTCGCAGTCGTCCTGCCGCCAAGCTGTCGGTCTGGTGGCTGCGGCTCGGCATCGCGCTCGAGCCCATCCGGCCGGGCCATCCGCAAGAGAATGGCCGGCATGAGCGCATGCACCTGACGCTCAAGAAAGAGGCGACCAGGCCACCTGGCAGAAATATCCTGCAGCAACAGGCCCGCTTCGATGCGTTCGTCAGCGAATTCAATACCGAGCGGCCGCATGAAGCCCTGGCGATGAAGACGCCGGTCGATCTCTACAGCCCATCGGCGCGCCGATATAACGGGCTGCCGGAGATCGATTATCCGTTCCACGACCGTGACGCACTGGTGACCCATTGCGGCCGCATCTGCATCTACCGCAAGAAGATCAATATCTCGACCGTGCTGGCCGGACAGAAACTGGGAATCAAGGAGGTCGACGACGGTATTTGGCTCGTCAGCTTCATGCACGATGATCTCGGATATATCGACCTGGAGCAGAGGACCTTGCAAACCATCGACAACCCGTTCGGCACGAGGTTGTCACCCATGTCTTAGGTACGTTTTGTTGGTAAGCCCGCCTAGGTTTGCGCCTGCGATCGATTCGCAAGTCTAAAAACACAACAATTTCAGATGCTTATTTTCAAAGGAAATCGTGCTTCCAGAACTTTTGTGGTTTTCCCGCGATAGTTATGATCCCTAACCACGGTCGGCATTGCGCCTGAACAGAAGGTACTCCTAGCGGACGCCTGCGGCTGGGGTTTCCTGACCGTTGCGGCACAAGAAAAGGCGCCGACGAAGGGCCGAGTGGCAGTCCCGCTGCTGCATGCGTGTGCGAACACCTACCCATCCGGGCGGCTGCTCACGTTCCATTATCGCAACATGAGGTGAGCACCTTTCGAGTCTTGAGATCGAAGGTCCCAGCCCTAAAATCTGGAGCTGAAACAAGGGGTCTTCAAACTCATGACCGACTATTCGATTGCGACAATCCCGCCAGACCAGCCGTTGCCGGCCGATGATCCCAATCGCAGCCTGACGGTGGCGCTCCCGGACGATCCGGCGGTGCCACACATCTCGCAAGCGGGAAACGTCTATAGCGTGCTGATTTCCGGCGCGCAGACCGAGGGCCGGTATTGCCTGATTGACATGCTGGTTCCCGATGGTGGCGGCCCGCCGCCCCATCGCCATCAGTTCGAGGAAATGTTCACCCTCATGGAAGGCGAGTTGGAGTTCACGTTTCGCGGCGAGACGCAAACGATCCGTGCACCAGCGTCGATCAACATACCCGCCAACGCACCACATCAGTTTGCAAACCGATCGGGCAGGATGGCGCATATGCTGTGCATGTGCACGCCCGCGGGGCAGGAGGACTTCTTCCTGGCGGTGGCGGATCGGATTCCCGACAGGCAATCGCCGGCGCCGAAGCCCGACGCCGTGAAGCAGGCTGAGAAAAAAGAACTCATGCAGAAGCTGGCCCCCAAGTACAGAACCGAGTTTCTGTCGGGAAAGTGACAACGGGGTAGCCCCGATCTTGGGCAGCGGATGATCCGTCGGCCCATCCCCAAAACAGCATCGAGACCTTTGCACGACCGCATGGTCGTGAGGATACGTGTGCCAGCAAGAAAGAGTGTGAAACTATGACAAACGCGATCACCAACTTGGACGGATTCGGCTCTGTGACGGGAGTGCCCAAATTGCCGGAAGGCTTCCGCGACGTCTTTCGGAGCTACCGGGTGGAGGTGAACGGCATCGGCCTGCACGCCGTGATCGGCGGGGAGGGACCGCCTCTTCTTCTGCTCGGCGGCTGGCCGCAGAACTGGTTCGCCTGGCGGTATCTGATGTTGCCGCTCAGCCGTGATTTCACCGTGATCGCGGTCGATCCGCGCGGCGTCGGTCTGTCCGAAAAACCTGCCGACGGATATGACGCCGATACGCTCGCCGCCGACATGTTCGCGCTGATGGACGCGCTTGGTCATATCAGGTTCTCAATGGTCGGACACGACGTCGGACTGTGGGTCGGCTATGCGATGGCAGCCGACCGCCCCGATCGTATCGAACGCATCGCGCTTGGCGAGGCCATCGTTCCGGGCTTGTCGCCATCGCCACCGCTGCTCAGCGACGACCGCTGGACCAGCGACTTTCTATGGCACTTCAATTTCAATCGGGCGCAGGGAGTGAACGAGCGACTGGTCGAGGGACGGGAAGACTTGTACTTCGGCTATCAGTTCGACACCAAGGCCGGATCCGTCGCCGGGTTTCCCGCCTATGGCAAGGAGTTCTACATTGAAACTCTGCGTCGCGTGCCCGGCGCACTGAAGGCCAGCTTCGACTACTACCGGGCGATCGATGAATCGATCCCACAGTATCGTCGGCGTAAGGCAACCAAGATTGAGGTTCCCGTCCTTGCGTTTGCCGGCGCCTTGGCCTGCGGCGATATGGTCGCGAACGAATTGCGTTCCGTGGCCCTGAACGTCGATTCGGTGGTCATTCCCGATTGCGGACACTATCCGGCAGAAGAGCAGCCGGCCGCGCTGCTGGATGCCTTGCAGCGTTTCCTTCGGCTCTCGTGATCGTCATGAATAGCCTCAGCGTCTGGTCGACTGCGGAAGATCCGCAATCGCCAGGCGCTATTTCAGGAATTGTCCGTCCCGGAGGGCCTCAGCGAATTCCGCCACGATCGCCTTGATCAGTCGCCCGGTGATCCGATCCTTCTGCCAAAGAGCGGTCATCTCCACGGGCGACGGCTCCCAATCAGGCAGGACGCGAACAAGCGCGCCCGACTTCAGTGCGCTCTCGATCATGAAGTTGGGCAGGTTGACGACGCCAAGGCCCGCGATCGCCGCTTCGACGAGGATTGTCTGCCGGTTCGCCGCGAAGCCGATCCTGGGAGTGACGGTCGTTGTGAGGCCGTCGCGGTGGCGCAAATCCCATTCCACCAGGTCGCGACGGATCGCCAGCGCCGGGACATCCTTCAGGTGGTCCGGCTCCTTGATTTCGGAATGCGTTGCCAGATATCCGGGGCTGGCTACCAGCGTTCGCGGCACGGCCGCGATTTTTTTGAACGCAAGTCCGGAGTCGGCAACCGATCCCATTCGGACAACGAGGTCGTAGCCTTCCTCGATCAAGGACACCCTGCGGTCGGCAAGGGTCATCTCGATGACAACGTCGGGAAACCGGGTCTTGAAACGGATCAGGGCCGGCGCGAGAACTTCCGTCGCCATATCGGGCGGCAGGGAAAGCCGGACCGTCCCCGACAGCGCGACCTTCTCATCCTGGACCCCGGCGACCGCCTCCTCGGCCAGCAGGAAGGCGTCGCGGCTTCGGTCGTAGAGCTGCTGACCGTTGTCGGTCAGAACGACGCCCTTTTTGGTCCGGCGTACGAGGCGGACGTTTAACGCATCCTCCAATGCAGAAAGGCGCCGAGAGAGCGTGGCCTTGGAAATGCCCGTCGCTCGCTCCGCCGCTCCAAAGCCGCCGGCTTGAACGATGCGAATGAACAGCGCGAGGCCGTCGAAATCTCCGAACGTTTTCATGTTTCAATTTTGAAACATAACCTCGGCATTTTTCAAGTCTCCCGCAAGTATCGTTTCATTCGTACATTCATAACCGAGCGATGACGCTCTTCAGGAGATCACATCATGTCCAAGCTTTTCACCCCTGAGAATTCCGCGTTGCTGCTGATCGATCATCAGGTCGGCACGATGAAACTGATCAAGAACATCGACGTCGAGCAGGCCAAGCGCATGTCGCTGGCGCTCGCGAAGGCCGCCAAGATTCTCGGCATCCCCACCGTTCTGACGTCGAGCCAGGAAGATCGGCTTCAGGGACCGCTGCTGCCGGAACTGCGGGAAATCCTTCCGGAAGCCTTCGATAAGCGCGTGAAGCGCGAAGGCGTCGTCAATGCCTGGACCGACGCCAACTTCAAGGCAGCGGTAGAAGCGACCGGCCGCAAGAACCTGATCATGGCCGGCGTCACGACGGACGTCTGCCTTGTCTTCCCGGCGATCGACGCCGTCGGCGAGGGCTACAACGTGCAGGCAGTCATGGACGCTTCCGGTTCGCCCTACGAACTGTCCGAAGACATGTCGCGCCGCCGCATGCAGGACGCAGGCGTCATCCTGACAGCAACCAACACGATGATCGCGGAACTCGCCCAGAACTGGAGCACTCCGGACGGGCAGAAGCTGATCCAGTTGCTGTTCACCGAGGTCCTGCCGCCCATCGAGTAATCGAAACCGAGCCGCCGAAGCCAAGGAAAAAGAACATGACCATACATGCAACACCCATCCCAGGTACTGGCATCGTATCGCCCGAAACGCATCTGGTGCGGGCACACGGTCCATTTCAGCTCCGCCGCATCCGTCCCGGCATCTCGTTCGGACAAGCTGGCGACGCAGGCTTCGGCGGACTTGGAGTCATCGACCACGCAAAGCTGCAGCCCGGCCTTGTCGTCGGGATGCACGAGCACCGCAACGACGAGATCATCAGCTACATGCGCGCCGGTCGCATGAAGCACACCGACTCTGCCGGACGGAGCGAGGTCCTGTCTTCGGATCGTCTGATGGTCATGAATGCGGGTCGGGGCTTCTCTCACGAAGAGGAAGTCGTGGGCGCCGATCAAATCGAGATGCTGCAGATTTTCGTCAGGCCCGAGGCGTCGGACCTCACACCCGACGTTCAGTTCGTTGATCTTGACGAGTCCGCCCGTGACGGTCGGTGGCGCCTCCTCACGGGCCCGGTCGGCTCGACAGCGCCAACCGTCGTTCGTCAGGCCATCTACCTCTACGATACTCATCTGGCTGCGGGCGGCACCATCGAACTGCCTTCATTGGAAGGTTTCGACCGCTGGTTCTATGTCTTCCGTGGAGAGGTCACCGCGGCGTCGCAGAAGGTCGGGGCGCAGACCGCGCTGACCGTGGGGCCGGACGACCCGCATTTCAACGTGACGGCCAGCGTGGATTCGGACCTGGTGGTCTTCCTCGTCGACCGAAACGCCAAATTCTCGCGTGAAGGCACCATCAGCGGATAGGCCGCAAATGACTGCTCCGACATTGGAGCAGTCATTCCCATTGCTGGAATTTTATACCGCACCGGCACCAGGCAATCTTCATTGTGATCCTAACGCGAGCTTCGACCGCCAAGACACGGCGGTGTCTCGGCGGTCTCGGCGGAGATCCACTCGAAAGCAGATATGGAAGTGGAGTTAATGATCATGTCCGAAGAAGCAGCCGTCGTCCCCGGAGCAGCAAACGGCACCGAGCGGGCTTATACGAAAGTTCTCGTCCCGCTCATGGTGGTCGTGGCCGTCCTCGTTCTTGTCGGAGTGAGTTCGCAGCGTTGGGACAGATGGACGGCTGGAGCGGACACCCAGTCGACCGACAACGCCTACGTTCGCGCCGAACTGAGCCGCCTCAGCGCGCGTGTCGCCGGCAACGTCAGCTCGATCAATGTGAGCGACTTCGACCACGTAAAGGCCGGCGACCTCCTGCTTCAGATCGACCCCTCCGACTACGAGGCCAAGCGCGATCAGGCAAAGGCGGCGCTCGACGCGGCGATCGCACAGCTCGGCAACTTGGACAATCAGAAAAATCTGCAAAGGGCGGCGATACGGCAGGCCGAAGCACAGTCCACGGTCGCAAACGCGAACGCAGCTCTGGCGAAGATGGAGGCGGACCGACAGGTCGCCCTCATGCAAAAGGGAGCGGGAACGCAGCAGAAGAACGAACAGGCGCAGGCCGCGCTGCAGTCGACCGCAGCGACGGCTCTCGCGACAGACGCCGCTGTCGTGTCGGCAAAGGCCCAGCTCCAGTATATCGAGGGGCAGACGCCCCAGCTCGCCGCCAACGTGGCGGCGGCAAGGGCCGCTTTGAAGACGGCCGACCTTGCTTTGTCGTACACCAAAATCACGGCGCCGTTCGACGGCGTCGTCAGCGAGCGACAGGTCCATGTCGGCGACTACGTAACGGTCGGAACGAATTCCATCGCCATCGTCCCGCTGCCCGCCGTCTATCTGATCGCCAACTTCAAGGAGACCCAGCTCTCCCGCATGAAGGAAGGGCAGCCCGTCACCGTGACCGTCGATGCGCTTCCCGGCGAATCCTTCACCGGCAAACTCACCCGACTTTCGCCGGCGTCGGGATCGCAGTTCGCGCTGCTGCCTGCAGATAACGCCACCGGCAACTTCACCAAGGTCGTCCAGCGGGTTCCGGTCCGCATCGACTTCGACGCCTCGCCGGCGCTCGAGCGCTTGCGGTCCGGGATGTCGGCCGTGGTTTCCGTATCTGTCGGCAAACAGGGCTCCTGACGTCATGGGCGGCATCCTTCGACTTCCGTTTCACGGAACGGCGAGAACGACGCACCCTCCGATCCTTGCGGTGTGCGCGGTCCTGCTCGGTCCCTTCATGGTCGGATTCCACAGCCGCCTGTTCGGAACCGGCCTCGTCGATCTGCGCGGAGAGTTCGGTCTCGGCGTCGACGAAGGCGCATGGTTGAGCACGCTCGCGACGGCGCCCCAGATCGTGCTCGCACCCGCCGTGGCCTGGCTCGCAGCAGCCTATGGCATCCGCCGCGTCATGGTCGGTCCGGCGCTCCTGTACGCGTTAGTTTCGCTGATGATTCCGTTCGCACGGGGCTTCGAGACCCTGGCGCTCCTTCATATCGTCCACGGCATGCTGCTCGGCGTCTTCGTTCCCGCGACGCTGATGATCATCTTCAAGAACCTGCCGATGAAATGGTGGATATCGGCGATCGCGATCTACGCGTTCCGTGGTGCGTTCACGGCGAATTCGGGGACGGCCCTGGTGGACTTCTACGTGCAGCATCTCGGATGGCAGTTCATGTACTGGCAGGACGTCGTGCTCGCACCAATCCTGGCGCTGCTTGCCTTCGGTGGGGCTCCTTACGAGCCCGTGAATCGCGAGCTCGTCCGCCGGGCGGACTGGGGTGGGATGCTGTTTCTCGGCTCCGGGATGGCGCTAATATTCGTGGCAGTGGATCAAGGCAATCGACTCGACTGGTTCGCCAACGGCTTCGTCATCGCGTCCCTTGCAGGCGGATTGCTGCTCGTCGTCGCTTTCTTCGTCAACGAGCTTCTCGTCGCGCATCCGTGGGCGAGCATCGGGGCGATCGGGGTGCGGAACGTCGTGCTGCTGCTCTCGATCGCGCTGCTTTACCTGATGAGCGGTCTGTCGAATACGAGCCTGATCCCGAACTATCTCGCGACCGTCGCAGGGCTTCGTCCGGAACAGATCGGCCAGACGCTGCTCTATTGGACGTGCATTCCGCTGCTCGTCATGACGCCGATTGCCGTGTGGGCGCTGCATCGCACCGACGGGCGGTTCTTGCTGTTCATCGGCCTGTGCTGCTTCGCGGCGGCGGCGCTCATCGGAACTGGTCTGACGGGCGACTGGAGCGGCGACAATTTCCGGACAATGTGTGTGCTTCAAGGTGTCGGACACATACTCACGTTCCTTCCGATCATCGTTCTCACGGTCGCGAACGGCGATCCCAAGAAGGCGATCGCGGTCGCCGCCTACATCCAGGTGATCAGGCTGCTCGGCACGCAGACGGCGCAGGCCCTGATGACGACCTATCTGCGCAAGAGTGAGCAGTTGCATTCCTACCTGACCGGGCTCAACGTCGAACGCGGTTCGGAAGCGTCGGTATCCGCGCTGGCGGCGCTCTCCCAGAAGATGGCGAGCGCGGGACAGGCGATCGCGCAGAGCCGCGGTCTGACGGTGCTGGGGCAGCATGTGCAGAAGCAGGCAAACGTATTGTCCTTCATCGACGCCTTCTGGCTGACGTTCTTCTGCGCCGTCGGCGGCCTCGTCATCCTGGCCTTCGTCACCAAGGCGCCGAAAGGGCCACTCACGGCGTAGCATCTGGCGATGATACAACGCGAAGGAACCTGTCTCCGGCTTTTCTGCATATTGGAGGATCACGACGTGACGGATCAAAAGCCCAGGCTGATCGGGCTGAACCACATCGCTCTCAAAGTGGGCGACGTCGAGGAGGCATTGCAGGTGTTGCCTGACGCGTCCTCGATTTCCGTCAATCTGCCGCCCAGGGGTAAAGATGTTGCTTTGATGCCCTTAGAAGGCTCAGGCGCAGAGCTATGGCGGAAAAAATGCAAAACCTCCACCCGCAGGCGCAGACCTACGCGGGCTTACCAGTACGCTCTGTTACCTATGTCTTCGGTATGGACAAAGAATTTTTTTGGCGCACCCGACAGGATTCGAACCTGTGACCTTTGGAATCGGAATCCAACACTCTATCCAGCTGAGCTACGGGTGCATGCCTGAGGCGTTTGAATCGCCTGTCCGATGCGTGGTTCTTAGCCTAGCTTCTCGCTGGCTTCAATCTACAAAATGAAAAGTCCGCCGTTCTTGCGGGCGGCGGACTTTTAAATCTCACGTCTGGGGGTCAGACCTGCATGGCGCCAGGGCCAGGGATGGCCTTCGGCGGCACCTTGCCGAGGATGATCATGCCGAGCACTTCATCCTTGGTGACGTCCTCGGTGCGGGCGTGGCCGACGACCTGGCCGTTCTTCATCACCGAGACGCGGTCGGCGAGATCGAAGACGTCGTGGATGTCGTGGCTGATCAGGAAGATGCCGATGCCTTCCTTTTTCAGCTGCTTGATCAGCTCGCCGACCTGCGCCGTTTCCTGCGGACCAAGAGCGGCCGTCGGCTCGTCCATGATCAGGATGCGGGCGTTAAAGAGGATAGCGCGAGCGATCGCCACCGATTGCCGCTGGCCGCCGGAGAGCGCCTTCACGGGCTCCTTGAAGCGACGGAAATTGGGGTTGAGACGCCCCATCACCTCGCGCGCGGAGGCTTCCATGGCGACGTCGTCCAGCGTGCCCCAGGGGGTACGCAGCTCGCGGCCGAGATAGAGGTTGGCGGCGGCGTCGACGTTATCGGCGACGGCGAGCGTCTGGTAGATCGTCTCGATGCCGTACTTCTTCGCATCGCGCGGATTGCGGATGTCGGCCGGCTCGCCGTTGATCAGGATCTCGCCGCTGTCACGCTTGTAGGCGCCCGAGAGGATCTTGATCAGCGTCGACTTGCCGGCGCCGTTATGGCCGAGAAGCGCGACGACCTCGCCGGGGTAGAGATCGACGGAAGCGTTGTCCACGGCGTGGATACCGCCGAAGGAGATCGAGATGTTCTTGAGTTCCACAAGAGGAGCGTTCTGGTTCTGGGGAGTGCGTTGATCAGTCATATCTAGGACTCCTCTTACTTGGCACGCGAACGATAGACAGTGTCGAGCCAGACGGCGACGACCAGCACCGCACCGACGACGACGCTCTGCAGCGGCGTGTCGACATGGGCAAGTACCATCCCTGACTGCAGCGACTGCATCACGAGTGCGCCGAGCATAGCGCCGGCGATCGTGCCGGTACCGCCGGCCAGTGAGGTGCCGCCGATGACGGCTGCGGCGATCGTATACAGTTCGTCCAACGTACCTTGAGCATTGGTGGCGGCGTTGAGGCGGGCGGTCGAAATCGCTGCCGCGACGGCGGCGAGCATGCCCATCAGCGCGAAGATGCGGACAGTGACCCAGCGGGTCTTGATACCGGCAAGTTCTGCCGCCTCAGGATTTCCGCCGATCGCGAAGACGTAACGGCCAAAGCGCAGGCGGGTGGCGATGAAGGTCATGATGATGCCGACGATGATTGCGATCAGAACCGGCACGGCAATGCCGTAGGGGATATCTAGGCCGGTTTCGGGCCACGGAATGTTGTTCGCCTCGGCGTACCTCTTGGCGATATTGATCGGCCAGTAATAGCTGTTGGCGATCCAGACGGCGCCGAGGATCAACACGCAGGAGAGCGCCGACAGGAAGTACTCGGCCCAGACCGGGCGCCGCGGGAAGCCGAAGCGTTTGCGCTGGCGGCGCGAGTTCAGGATGCTGCCGATGACGAAAAGGCAGGCGAGCACGCCAACGATCCAGCTCCAGGTAGCGCCGATCGAGCCTTCGGCACCGCCGCCCATGATGCGAAAGGTCTGGTCCATCGGGGCAACCGTCTGGCCGCTGGTGACGAGCCAGGTGGCGCCGCGCCAGACGAGCAGACCGCCGAGCGTCACGATGAAGGAGGGAACGTTCAGGAAGGCGATGATGAGGCCCTGGAAGGTACCGATCAGTGCGCCGGCGATGAGGCCGACGATCAGCGTGACGATCCAGGTGAAAGGGCTATCGAAGCCGATGAATTCGGGCAGGATTTTCGCCTGCGTGACGCCCATGATCATGGCGCAGAGGCCAAGCACGGAGCCGACCGAGAGGTCGATATTGCGCGTCACGATAATGAGAACCATCCCGGTCGTCATGATCGCGATGTCGGTTGTCTGAACCGAAAGGTTCCACAGGTTTCTCGGCGTCAGAAACAGCCCGCCGGTGACGATGTGAAAGCCGATCCAGATGATAAGCAGCGCACCGATCATACCGAGAAGGCGCGTGTCGATTTCGGTCGCGCGGAAGAAGCGGCTGACGAGGTTGCCCTCAGCCATGCTCGGTCCGCTTGAAGTTGTGGATTTTACCATTTCGGCCATGGGTTTGCCGTTCCCCCACTGTTTGGACGTTTGATCCGCTTCGCATCACGTCGATGCCGGCGGCGTCGCCCCGTTCTTGTACTGACCATCGCCGTGCTTCCGAATTTCGGTCGCTCTGTCCCGCGACATGAAACCGGCAGGGAATCAAGGCCGCGATGGTTGGGTGAGGCGGATAGACCATCGATAAACGGTTCCAATCCGCATCCGGCGCCGCAACGGTTTCAGCCGTTGCGGCGCCGGCAATCTATGCCTTGCGACCGTCGATTAGTCGCAAGCCTTGACGCTGCCGGCCTTGACGCCTTGGCAAGCTTCAGCCTTGGAGATCCAGCCGGCATCGATGACGACGTTCAGGTTGTCCTTGGTGATCGGAAGCGGCTTCAGGAAGACCGACTCCATCGGAACGCCCTTGGCGCCACCCTTGAAGGTCTGAACGCCTTCGATCTCGTTCATCTTCTTGCCGGCAGCGAGGTCGAGCGCGACTTCGGCGGCGCGCTTGCCGAGTTCGCGTGAGTCTTTCCAGACGGAGACCGTCTGTGTGCCGAGCGCAACGCGATTGAGAGCGGCTTTGTCGGCGTCCTGACCGGAAACCGGTACGGAGCCGGCGAGGCCCTGCGCGTCGAGGGCTGCGATGGCGCCACCGGCGGTGCCGTCGTTCGAAGCAACAACGGCATCAACCTTGTTGTTGTTCGCCGTCAGGAACTGCTCCATGTTGCGCTGTGCGTTCTCTGGCAGCCAGCCGTCGGTGTAGGCTTCGCCAACGTTCTTGATCTTGCCGGCATCCACGGCGGCCTTCAGCACTTCCATCTGGCCCGAGAACAGGAAGTCCGCGTTCGGGTCGGACGAAGAGCCCTTGATGAAGACATAGTTGCCTTCCGGCTTCACCTTGAACACGCCTTCAGCCTGCAGACGACCAACTTCCTTGTTGTCGAAGGTGATGTAGAAGGCAGCCGGGTTTTCGATCAGACGGTCGTAACCGACGACCGGGATGCCTTCAGCGGCGGCCTTTTCGATGGCCGGGCCGATGGCGTCGCTATCCTGAGCGAGGATGATGAGTGCATTCGCGCCCTGCGAAATCAGCGATTCAACGTCGGTCAGCTGCTTTGCGGCAGACGACTGGGCGTCAGCGGAGATGTACTTGGCGCCCTTGGCTTCCAGTGCCTTCTTGATGGCAGCTTCGTCCGTCTTCCAGCGCTCTTCCTGGAAGTTCGACCAGGAAACGCCAACGACGAGATCGGCAGCCATGGCGGCAGTGTGGACCGACACGAGGATGGCCGCCCCGGCCATCAGCTTCAAAATTGACTTCATAATTATCCTCCCGAGTGAGTTGCGGCCAGCCCCAGCCAGTGGTTCCTCCGGCCGCCGCGGTTCGCTGACGAGAAGTTCCAATTATTTTCTCGACAGTCGAGAAATTTAGTGTCAGAGATTTTTTCAACTGTCAACACCGCACTATCAGCTTCGTTTCCGTTGCGGAAAACTGCTGGAGATGCTGTGTGAACGAGGGCGGAATGCGAGGGGGAGAGGGCCGGCATATATGCTGACCAAGTCGAGCACGGAATTGGTCCGGCAGCGAAATAGCGTCCTCGTGCTCGCCGCGCTTCGAAGACATGGCGCGTTGGCGCATACGGAGATTTCCGAATTTACGAAGCTTTCCTCGGCGACGATCTCGGCGATCACCGCCGATCTGGAAAAAGCGCATATCATCGAGAAATCCGAACACCAGGCAACGAGCGGGAGAGGGCGTCCGCGCGTGCTGTTTCGGCAACGGCGCGACTGCGGCTACCTTGTCGTCGTGATCATTTCATCGGATGGCGTCCAGTATTCGCTCGTCGACTATGCCGGCAGGCTCATCGACCGGTTCAGCGAGGAAAGGTCGCACGATCCCGCCGGTGCCGAGCGGTTTATTGCCTCCATCAGGGAGGGGCTTGCACGCATTCTTTCACGCTCAAAGCTTTCCCAGGAAAAAGTGCTGCTGATATCGATCAGCAGCAAAGGTCTCGTGCATGCAACGGACCCCGTGCTGGTGTGGTCTCCGATTTTCGGCAGCAATCAGATCGACTTTGAATCGGCATTACGGCCGGACTGGCAGGCCAAGATCATTCTCGGCAACGAGACGCAGCTGGTTGCGGCGGCGCTCGGCGCGCATGAGGAAAATACCAGGCCAGCGGAATTCCGCTCGCTGGCGGCGTTGTCGCTCGGACATAGCATCGGCCTCGGCATCGTTCGGCGCACGGGGCAGGGGGAGCGTGAGATCTCGGCGCCGAATTTCGGCCATATGCTGCATATGGCAAACGGAGGCCTTTGTCGCTGTGGAAGCAGGGGGTGCATCGAGGCCTATGCCGGATTCTATGCCATTTTGCGCATGGCCTTCGAAGTGCCGCTCGACACGATCCCGGCCAAGTTCGTGCCGGTCGTCGAGCTCGACAAGATCGCCGCGCGAGCGCGCCAGGGGCATCGCATGTCCGCTTTTGCGTTCAGGCAGGCCGGTATCGCACTCGGAAACGGGCTTTCGCGTCTCCTCAGCCTGACGGAGCGTATGCCGATCGCGATCACCGGTCCGGGAACGCGCTACTACGATCTGTTGCGACAAGGGATCGAGGAAGGGCTTGGCCAAGCGCATGTCGTGCGAATGGAAGGGATGCCGGAGATCCGCGTCGTACCTGACGAATCGATCCTCGTCTTCGAGGGGCATCTGGACAGGGCATTGTCAGTAATCGATCAGGAGCTGGTTCTGTCCGGCATTCAGGGATCGGACTAGCCGTGCGTCCCGCGCAGCATAGCAATGAAACGAGAAATGGCCGGGCAGGGACCCGGCCATTTCACAGGTGGCTTTCGGTCGGGAGAGGGCCGTCAGCCAATCTTGATGAGTTTGCCTTCCTTGACGGACTGCACGGCAGCATCGGCAAGCGCCAGAGCAGCGAGGCCATCGGCGCCGGACGGCGTAATCTTCGCGCCCTTCTCGATCGCGGCGATGAAGCTCGCGATCTCGTTGGCATAGGCTTCGGTGTAGCGGGTCATGAAGAAGTCGTGCAGCGGCGGGCGGGTGTAGCCGTCGCCGTTGGCAACCTCGATCGACACTGGGCGCTGGTTTTCGGCGGCGACCATGCCCTTCGAGCCATGCACTTCGATGCGCTGGTCGTAGCCATAGGTCGCGCGGCGCGAGTTGGAGATGATCGCCTGCTTGCCGGACTTGGTCTGCAGGATCACCGAAACGCTGTCGTAGTCGCCGGCTTCGCCGATCGCCTTGTCGACGAGGACCGCGGCAGTGGCGCTGACGGCAACCGGCTCCTCACCAAGCAGGAAGCGGGCCATGTCGAAGTCATGGATCGTCATGTCGCGGAAGATGCCGCCCGAACGCTTGATGTAATCGACCGGCGGAGCGCCCGGATCGCGCGAGGTGATGGTCACCATTTCGACGTCGCCGATTCGGCCGTCATCGATCGTCTTGCGAACGGCCATGAAGTGCGGGTCGAAACGGCGGTTGAAGCCGACCATCAGCTTGGCCTTGGTCTCGTCGACGACCTTGATGCAGGCCTTGACGCGGGCAACGTCGAGATCGATCGGCTTTTCGCAGAAGATGGCCTTGCCGGCGCGCGCGAAGCGCTCGATCAGATCGGCATGGGTGTCGGTAGGGGTGCAGATGACGACAGCATCGATATCCTTGGCGGCTTCGATCGCCTCGATTGTGCGGACCTCGCAGCCGTAGGCGGATGCGATCGCTTCGGCTGCCTGCGGGAACGCGTCGGCGACGGCAACGAGCTTGGCGTTGGCATCGCCGCTGACGGCCTTCGCATGAACCTTGCCGATGCGGCCGGCGCCGAGAAGACCAAATCTGACTGTCATGAGAACCTCCCTTGGATTCGGAACAAATGAACCGAATTGCATCTAATGTGGAATTTTCATTCCATTTTATGTCCGCCGCGTCAAGCCGGCGCTCTTTCACATTTTCAGAATCCACCTTAAAGACGTGTGACAATTCAGCTATGGGAATGAGATGCAACTGATCGATCCACAACATCCGGCCTATCGCCCGCTTTGGGTTCGCATCCTGATTGTAGCCGTTTGCTTCGGCTGGGCGCTGGTCGAAATCATCACCGGCGATCCATTCTGGGCCGTCCTGTCGGGCGGTGCCGGTGTCTACGCGGTCTACATGCTGTTCTGGACCTACAAGCCGCAGTCGGCGCAGACCGCCACGCCGCCATCGACCGATAACGACGACGACGAGGAAGACAAGGAAAACAAGAAGGACGTGCACTAGTCAGCGGGCAATGCGGCGCAGTGCCTGGTCGATCAGCAGATTGGCTGTGGTCATCCGCTTCGTCGCGTTCTCACGGAACAGCGGGTCAACGCGATCTGGATGGTTCTTCTTGGCAAAGGCGCGCCGTTTCACGCTGAGACTTTGCACCGTATCGCGCGCTGAAATATCCAATTCGGCGGCGATGTCTTCTGCTGTGATGCGTGCAAGATAATCCGGCATCACCGGCTCGGGCTCCGGTTCAGGAGGCGGCAGGGGCTCGGCCACCGTCTCCGGAGGGATGAATTCCAGTGTCTCGAAATACGCCTGGTCGGGCCGTGCTGACGATACCGAGACCCCTTCCATGACGTTGAAAGCGAGTCCAGTGTTGAGACCGCTCACACGGGCCGAAGCGGGCGCATCCTGTTCGACAGTCTCGTCCTCCGCTTTCAGGCGGTCGAGCACGGACTGGAACACCGATTGGCTGAACAGCATGATTGCCCTCCTTTGGCGGCGGGCATTAGATGCGAGCAAAATGGTGCAAAGCTTGTCAGCCCGCGGCCGCTTTCTTGCTCTCGGCCAGTACTAGGTCATAAAGGAGCCGCGCGCTCGGGGGGAGCGCCCGCTCCTTCACCGTGATCAGGCTGTAGGGCCTGACATTGATCTCGAAATCGATCGGCAATACCCGCACATCCGACGCCTTCGACTTGTGGGTCGCCAGGAACTGCGCGACGTCAAGCGCGATCGGAGCGATTGCATCCGTCTGGCAAACCGTCGCGCAGGTGAGCAGTAGCGACGAGGTGTTGACGATATTTTCCGGCAGCGGCACGCCGCGAGACAGGAACAAGTCCTCGATCGTCCGGCGCAGCAGCGTCCCCGCCGGCTGGAAGACCCAATCATATCGTGGGAGGTCCTCGAGGGAGGCGACCTTCTTCTTCAGCAACGGATGGCCTCCCCGCACGATCAGGCAAGCCTTCTCCACGCCGATCTCCTGGACCTGGAACAAGCGCGGATTAAGATCGTCGGGAATGCGGCTGATAATGAAGTCGTGCCGGGCGGCCAGCAGTTCGCGGGCGAGCACGTTGCTCGTTTCGACCTGTATGGTCACCTCGATGCCGGGCAGGGCGGTTCTAACCCGCTTGATCGCCGGTACCACAAGGCTCATGGCCGGCGCGGTAACCGCGCCGATGAAGACGGCGCCGCCCTTTCCCGTCTTCAGTTCGGCAATCTCGCGGCCGGCCTCGCGAAGTTCCAGCATGATCTTGCGCGCCCGTCTGGCAAGCGCCTGTCCGAAGGTCGTCAGTACGACGCCGCGCGCCACTCGCTCATAAAGCGGTGTCTTAACGATCGACTCCATTTCCGACAGGATTCGTGATGCCGCCGGCTGCGAAATGTTCAGCACCTCGGCGGCGGCTGAAATTTGGCCGCTATCTTCGATTGCGACGATCATCCGCAGGTGATTCAGTTTAAGCCCCGATCTCAAAAAGGCGTCGTCACCGAAAATATCGGTATGAATGTCCACATTGGCATCGGTCTGCGGGTCTGAAATGAACGCCATGGTTGCGGCCTCCCAACCGCGCTCCATCAAAAGTAATACTTTTTAACGATATACCAAAATTGTTATGCACTTTGCCAGTTATTCTATTTGACAGTTATAGGAATCCATACCAGTTTGCCGCCGTGTGCTGGTTGGCACTCAACACGTGTGAGAGCGTGGAGGAGACCTACTTCGTTTCTCACCATCTGAAGTAATTATCCAAGACGGAACCTGCCACAGTTTCGGAGCGGGCGATTTTTCGTCCGTGCGTTTATTAACTAAGGGAGAGAGAGATATGAAATCCATTATCTCGTTGATGGCAGCGGCGGCCTTTGGCGTCGCTTCGTTCGTAATGCCGGCTATGGCAGCCGACAAGGGGACTGTCGGCATTGCAATGCCCACGAAGTCGTCCGCTCGCTGGATCGATGACGGTAACAACATCGTCAAGCAGCTCCAGGAAGCTGGCTACAGCACCGACCTGCAGTACGCCGACGACGACATTCCGAACCAGCTGTCTCAAATTGAGAACATGGTCACGAAGGGCGTTAAGGTTCTCGTCATCGCCGCTATCGACGGCACGACGCTTTCCGACGTTCTCCAGAAGGCTCACGACGCAGGCATCAAGGTCATCGCTTACGACCGCCTGATCCGCGATTCGGGCAACGTCGACTACTACGCGACGTTCGACAACTTCAAGGTCGGCGTTCTGCAGGCAACTTCCATTGTTGATGCCCTCGGCCTTAAGGATGGTAAGGGTCCGTTCAACATCGAGCTCTTCGGTGGTTCGCCGGACGACAACAACGCCTTCTTCTTCTATGACGGCGCGATGTCGGTTCTGCAGCCTTACATCGACAGCGGCAAGCTCGTCGTGAAGTCCGGCCAGACCGGCATGGACAAGGTCGGCACGCTGCGCTGGGATGCGGCAACGGCCCAGGCTCGTATGGATAACCTGCTCTCGGCTAACTACACCGACGCGAAGGTCAATGCAGTTCTGTCGCCTTACGACGGTCTGTCCATCGGCATCATCTCGTCGCTGAAGGGCGTTGGCTACGGCACCCCGGACCAGCCGCTCCCGGTCGTTTCCGGCCAGGACGCTGAAGTTCCGTCGGTCAAGTCGATCATCGCTGGCGAGCAGCACTCCACGATCTTCAAGGACACCCGCGACCTCGCAAAGGTTACCGTCGGCATGGTCAACGCTCTGATGGAAGGCAAGGAGCCTGAAGTCAACGACACCAAGACCTACGACAACGGTGTCAAGGTTGTTCCGTCCTACCTGCTGACCCCGGTCGCAGTTGACAAGACCAACTACGAGAAGATCCTCGTCGAAGGCGGTTACTACAAGGCTGATCAGCTGAAGTAATAATTGTACCAAGTTGGCCGGAATCCGCTGCTTGCGGGTTCCGGTCTTCAATTTTATGATCGCCGCGCCCCTTTTGGCTGCTGGCGCTGGATTATGACCATGGACAATACAATCCTCGAAATGCGGAACATCACCAAGACGTTCCCAGGCGTAAAGGCGCTTGAGAATGTGAACCTCAAGGTTCGACAGGGTGAGATCCACGCATTGGTGGGTGAAAACGGGGCCGGAAAGTCGACCCTGATGAAAGTTCTCTCCGGCGTTTACCCGGCCGGAACCTACGACGGCGACATTGTCTACGAAGGCGACGTCCGTCATTTCAAGGCACTCAAGGACTCCGAAGAAATCGGCATCGTCATCATTCACCAGGAACTGGCGCTGGTGCCGCTCCTGTCGATCGCCGAAAATATCTTCCTCGGCAACGAAGTCGCCCAGAACGGCATCATCAAGTGGCAGGAAGCCTTCAAGCGCACGAAAGAGCTGCTGAGCAAGGTCGGCCTCAAGGAGTCGCCGGAAACGCTCGTCACCGACATCGGCGTCGGCAAGCAGCAGCTGGTCGAAATCGCCAAGGCGTTGTCGAAGAGCGTAAAGCTGCTGATCCTCGACGAGCCCACGGCTTCGCTCAACGAAAAGGATTCCGACGCGCTGCTGGAACTCCTGATCGAGTTCCGCAACCAGGGCCTGACGTCGATCATCATCACGCACAAGCTCAACGAAGTGCGCAAGGTCGCCGACCAGATCACGGTTCTGCGCGACGGCATGACGGTGAAGTCGCTCGACTGTCAGACCGAAGAGATCAGCGAAGACATCATCATCAAGAACATGGTGGGCCGCGAGCTCGCCGATCGTTATCCGCCGCGCTCAGTGCCGATCGGCGAGACGATCCTCGAGGTGAAGAACTGGAACGCTTATCACCAGCATCACCGGGACCGCCAGGTTCTGCACGACATCAACGTCACCGTCCGCAAGGGCGAAGTGGTCGGTATCGCGGGCCTGATGGGCGCCGGTCGCACCGAATTTGCGATGAGCCTGTTCGGCAAGTCCTACGGACACAAGATCCATGGCGACGTGTCCATGCACGGCAAGCCGGTGGATGTCAGCACCGTTCGCAAGGCGATCGATGCCGGTCTTGCCTATGTGACTGAAGACCGCAAGCATCTCGGGCTCGTGCTCGGCGAGAACATCGTTCACAACACGACGCTCGCCAATCTGGCCGGCGTGTCGAGCGCCACGGTTATTGACAGTATCAAGGAATCGAAGGTCGCATCGGACTACCGCTCGAAGCTGCGCATCCGCAGCTCCAGCATCTTCCAGGAAGCGGTCAATCTCTCGGGCGGCAATCAGCAGAAGGTCGTGCTGTCGAAGTGGTTGTTCTCCGATCCTGACGTTTTGATCCTCGACGAACCCACACGCGGTATCGATGTCGGTGCAAAATACGAAATCTATACTATCATCAACCAGCTCGCCGCCGACGGCAAAGGCGTTCTGATGATCTCATCGGAAATGCCGGAACTGCTTGGCACGTGCGACCGCATCTACGTCATGAATGAAGGACGTATCGTGGCGGAACTGCCAAAGGGAGAGGCGAGCCAAGAAACCATCATGCGCGCTATCATGCGCTCAGGGGAGAAGAAACAATGACTCCGGTCAACCCTTCAGCCACCGAGGAAAGTAACGTCGTATCTGTTGCCGACTATATCAGGGGCAATATCCGCGAATATGGCATGCTTATCGCGCTCGTCGCGATCATGGTCTTCTTCCAGTTTTATACCGGTGGTATTCTCTTCAAGCCGGTCAACCTGACGAACCTCGTTCTGCAGAACTCCTTCATCGTCATTATGGCGCTTGGCATGCTGCTCGTCATCGTGGCCGGTCACATCGACCTCTCGGTTGGCTCGATCGTCGCCTTCGTCGGTGCTGTTGCCGCAATCATGACCGTCACCTGGCAAATGAATTTTGTGGTGGCGGGCATCCTGTGCTTGATCATCGGCGGTCTGATCGGTGCTGCCCAAGGTTACTGGATTGCGTATCACCGCATCCCGTCCTTCATCGTTACGCTGGCGGGTATGCTCGTCTTCCGTGGCCTCACGTTGTTTGTGCTCGGCGGCAAGAACATCGGCCCGTTCCCGAAGGACTTTCAGGTCATCTCGACCGGCTTCCTACCGGGCACGATGATCGATGTCGCTGGTGTTCCGCTGCATTCCACGTCCCTGATCTTGACGCTTGCCATTACTGTTGTCCTTTTCTATCTCGCTTGGCGCCGCCGCAAGGTCAACGAGAGCCATGGTATCGATGTCGAGCCGACGAGCTTCTTCATCGCGCAGAACGCCGTCCTGTCGCTGGCAATCCTGTTTCTCGGCTATCAGCTTTCGAGCTACAAGGGCCTGCCGAACGTTCTCGTCGTCATGCTCGTGTTGATCGCGGCCTACGCCTTCGTAACGCGCCGCACGACAATCGGTCGCCGCATTTACGCCATGGGCGGCAACGAGAAGGCAACCAAGCTCTCGGGTATCAACACCGAGCGCCTGAGCTTCTACACCTTCGTCAACATGGGTGTCCTGGCTGGCCTCGCGGGCATGATCATCGCGGCTCGCCTGAACTCGGCGACCCCGAAGGCGGGCGTCGGCTTCGAGCTTGACGTTATCGCGGCCTGCTTCATCGGCGGTGCCTCGGCATCCGGCGGCGTTGGCAAGATCACCGGTGCTGTCATCGGCGCCTTCATCATGGGTGTCATGAACAACGGCATGTCGATCGTCGGCCTCGGCATCGACTTCCAGCAGATGGTCAAGGGACTGGTGCTTCTCGCTGCCGTCTTCTTCGACGTCTACAACAAGAACAAGGGCTAAGCGCTCCGGCGCTGCGCACGCATTCGCAGTCATGTGAACTTACCAATCCGGCTCCTTTGAGAGCCGGATTGGCGGAGCATTTTCCGCGCTATCGAAAAAAGGATGAAGACCGTGCTCATTTCGCAGATCAAGGGTTCGAACGGAGAGATCATTGTCGCCGTGCGCGAGCCGGGCGGTACCGCGAAAGCCGTCAAGAATGCCGGCAGCGTCTATGCGCTGGCCATGGAAGCCGCAAACGGCGGCAAGTCGCTGGTTTCGGTGATCGAAGCGCATGGCTACGGCGATGCGGTCGATCTCGAAAAGGCTTATGCCGAGGGCCGCTTCCTGCCGCCGATGACGCATCCCGATGCGGCGCACCTGCACCTGACGGGCACGGGCCTCACCCACCTGGGCTCGGCCGCCACGCGCGACTCCATGCACAAGAAGACCTCCGAGGCGGCTGAAGAGACGCTCACCGACTCGATGAAGATGTTTAAGATGGGCCTCGAGAACGGCAAGCCGAAAGCCGGCGAGAAGGGCGTCCAGCCCGAGTGGTTCTACAAGGGCAACGGCTACGGTTCGGCGGCCCCCGGCACGCCGCTCGTTTCCCCGTCCTTTGCGCTTGATGGCGGCGAAGAGCCTGAAATGGCGGGCATCTATGTCATCGCGGAAGACGGTACTCCGTTCCGCATCGGTTTTGCGCTGTCGAACGAGTTCTCCGATCACGTCACGGAGCGGATCAACTACCTCTACCTCGCGCACTCCAAGCTGCGCCCGGCAAGCTTCGGTCCGGAAATCCGCATCGGCGTGGCGCCGGAAGACATCCGCGGCACCTCGCGCATCAAGCGCGGCGACAAGGTGATCTTCGAAAAGCCCTTCCTGTCGGGCGAGGCGAACATGTCGCACACCTTTGCCAATCTCGAATATCATCACTTCAAGTACGGCCTGTTCCGTGTGCCCGGCGATGTCCACGTTCACATGTTCGGAACGGCGACGCTCTCCTTCGCGGAAGGCATCAAGGCGGAAGAGGGCGATGTCTTCGAAATCGAAGTCGCCGAGTTTGGCCTGCCGCTGCGCAACCCTCTGAAGATTGCCGCCGAAGAAGAGATTGCCGTCAAGCAGCTCTGATTTCGCAAGGCCCGGCCGCTTCGGCGGCCGGACCGTTTCTATAGAACGGTGAAGGAGGCCTAATCAGCCCATGACCATTTATCAGAACCTCATTGCCGGCGAATGGGTCGGCTCGGACGCGACCAAGAACATCAATCCGTCGGACACCAACGAGGTCGTCGGCCTTTATGCGGACGGTACGGCCGAAGACACGAAGAATGCGATTGCCGCCGCCAAGGCAGCCTTTCCTGCCTGGTCGCGTTCGGGCATCTGGGAGCGCCACGTCATCCTGAAGAAGGCCGGCGACGAGATCATGGCCCGCAAGGACGAGCTCGGCGCCCTGCTTGCCCGCGAAGAGGGCAAGACGCTTCCCGAAGCGATCGGCGAGACCGTTCGTGCGTCGCAGATTTTTGAATTTTTCGCTGGCGAAGCATTGCGCCTTGCAGGCGAGGTCATCCCGTCGGTTCGCCCCAACATTGGCGTCGAGATCACCCGCGACCCGCTCGGCGTGATCGGCATCATCACGCCCTGGAATTTTCCGATCGCGATTCCTGCCTGGAAGATCGCGCCGGCGCTCTGCTATGGCAACACGATTGTCTTCAAGCCGGCGGAACTCGTTCCGGCCTGCTCCTGGGCAATCGTCGACATCCTGCACCGTGCCGGCCTGCCGAAGGGCGTACTCAACCTCGTCATGGGGAAGGGTTCGGTTGTCGGCCAGGCGATGCTCGACAGTCCTGATGTCGCGGGCATCACGTTTACCGGTTCCACCGGCACGGGCCGCCGCGTCGCGGCCGCCTCGATCGAGCATAACCGCAAGTTCCAGCTGGAAATGGGCGGCAAGAACCCGATGGTCGTCCTCGACGATGCCGATCTCACCGTCGCCGTCGAAGCGGCCGCCAATTCCGGCTTCTTCTCTACCGGCCAGCGCTGCACTGCGTCTTCGCGGTTGATTGTCACCGAAGGCATCCACGACAAGTTTGTTGCCGCGCTGACGCAAAAGCTGGAGACGCTCGTCGTCGACAACGCGCTGAAGCCTGGCACGCACATCGGGCCGGTCGTCGATGAAAGACAGTTGAAGACCGATACGGACTATATCGAGATCGGCAGACAAGAAGGCGCGAAACTCGCCTTCGGCGGCGAACTCATCACCCGCGAGACGCCCGGCTTCTATCTGCAGCCGACGCTGTTTACGGAAGCCACGAACCAGATGCGTATCAGCAGGGAGGAAATCTTCGGTCCTGTTGTATCGGTCATCCGCGTCAAGGACTACGAAGAGGCGCTGGCGACCGCCAACGACACGCCGTTCGGCCTGTCAGCCGGCATCGCCACGACGAGCCTCAAGCACGCCACGCATTTCAAGCGTAACTCCGAAGCCGGCATGGTGATGGTCAACCTGCCGACCGCGGGCGTCGACTTCCACGTTCCCTTCGGCGGCCGCAAGGGTTCATCCTATGGCCCGCGCGAGCAGGGCAAGTACGCGGCGGAGTTCTACACGACCGTCAAGACAGCTTATACGCTGGCCTAACCACGGCCCAAAACGATCCGAGCCGCCCTGCGGCGGCTCGGCCAGATCTCGATACAGAGTTCTTCCGAGGCCCGCCGCTCAGCTCTGGCTCTGCATCTGTCCCTGATCTTCTACCTTGACGACGACCGAGAGCTTTTCGCCCGGCGTGCCGATGCGCATGCCTGAAACGGGGGCGGCATCGCGGTAGCAGAGGCCGGAGGCTACACGCACATAGCGTGCGTCCGGGCAGATATTGTTGGCCGGGTCGAAGCCGACCCAACCAAGGCCCGCCACGTGCGCTTCGCCCCAGGCGTGGGTCGCTGCCTGCTCAACCTTCTCTTCCATCATCAAGTAACCGGAGACGTAGCGGGCCGGAACGCCGAGGCTGCGTGCGGCGGCCACAAAGATATGAGCGTGATCCTGGCAGACGCCGCTTTTCTTCTCCAGCGCCTGCTCCGCTGTCGTTTCGGTATCGCTCGTCCCGGGCCGGTAGGCTACCATCTCATGAATCCCGGACATCAGCGCATGCATGCGAGCAAGTTCGTTTTCGCCGCTCACGCCTTTGGTCAGCTCCTTGATAAGCTTTCCGGGCTTCGTCCTTGGCGTCTCGCGCAGGAATAGCCAGAGCGGGCAGAAGCCGCTGTGGGGGCCGAGGACGCCGTTTCGATCTTCCGTTTCGACTTCGCCCTCGGCAACGATGCGTGTCGTCCGCTGCTGACCTTCCAGCGAGACGAGGTTGACGTGGTTGCCGAACTGATCGTCGTATTCAACCTCGGGCTTGGCGCCCTCGACATGCAGGGACCAGTTGAGGATCGTTTGTCCGACCACGGTCGGCGGCGTCAGCCGCAGCCGCTGCAGCGAGAAGGCCGACGGCTCTTCATAGTGATATTCGGTGACGTGGCTGATCTTAAGTTTCATGTCGTGCCCGCCTATGCATAGAACCGGTAACCGTCGGATATTTCCATGCCGAGCTGGTTGTTGCGCGTGACGAAATCCTCGAGAAACTCATGCAGGCCCTGATCCATGATCTCCTTGATGGCGCGTGTCTGGAGCGTCTTCCGGATGGCGTCTGCCGTGTCGTGCGCCGGCAGGCGCTC
>NZ_AKKA01000088.1 GCF_000282035.1 Rhizobium sp. CF122 | reverse complement strand
CCTCGCTTGACCACACCCCCCGGTGCCACCCAGAAGGCGTAACCGAGGAATTTGCGGCCGAAGACGCTGGCAACAGCGCTCTTGGTCTCGTTCACCGTCAGGTGAAGTCGGCCATAAAGCCGCCGCCGCAGAGCCATCGCCCGCTCGCCCGCCCGCTGCGACCGCACATAGACGTTGCAGTCGTCGGCATAGCGGCAGAAGGCATGGCCCCGCCGTTCAAGCTCCTTGTCGACCTCATCCAGCAGCAGGTTGGCCAATAGCGGCGACAGCGGCCCGCCCTGCGGCGTGCCTCTGGTCCGCGCAATGACCACACCCCCATCAACAATGTCGGCGTTCAGATAGGCCCGTACCAAGCGGATCACGCCAGGATCGGGGATTTTCTTGCGCAGACGGTCGATCAGGATGTCATGGTCAACCCGGTCGAAGAACTTCTCCAGATCCACGTCCACAACGATCCGCCGTCCGGACTGCACGAACGATTGCGCCGCCAGGACGGCATCGTGCGCACTCCTTCCCGGACGGAAGCCGTAGCTGTGCTGGCTGAAGGTCGGATCAAGGATTGGCTGAAGGACTTGCAGGAGCGCCTGTTGGATCAGGCGGTCCAGCACCGTGGGGATGCCAAGCTCGCGCTCGCCGCCCCCTGGCTTCGGGATCATCACGCGACGCACCGGCTGTGGCCGATACGTCCCCTCCCGCAGGCTGTCGCGGATGGCAGGCCAAGAGATGCGCAGCCGTTCTGCCGCGGCTTTCAAGGATCGTCCCGTGACCCGCGACGTCAACTCGCGGATGCGCTCCTTGAACGCCTTGATTGCCTTGTCGGCGACACCTCGCTTGACTGCCGCAGGGCCACCTCAAGCAGCCCTGCGCCTGTGTCGTTCCCGATCCGCGGCGGGAGCTCGGTTTCATCAAGATCGGAACTCCGGCAGGCTTCACCCGCTTGCTTCTCCGATCTCCCGGGCTGTCCCGGCATCTGACGCATGACCTTGCTCATCCTTGGAGGAACTTCACTCTCTCTCGTTCGGCCCTTCGTTCGCGCCTGTGCGCTCCCTACTACGACCTCTGCTGACTTCTCGCTCCGGCTCGACACCGTCGCCCTTTCAGGCGCAAAACGAGATCTCCCCATATGTGGACGGCTCCCACTTGCAAGTGCTTTTTACAGATAATTTTGATCGGATCGCTTGCTTCCATATGTGCGGCCTTTGTGTGTGGCGCACATGACCACTGGCCAAGATGGTTTCCGCAACGCATGTTCCTAACAGGTAAACGGCCTTGAGTGGCCATCGGGAGTGACGGATTGTCACGCGTCTTGGATCGATCGATCGCACCATCTGCTCTTCTCTTGCAAGTTTACGGCATCAGCTCCCCACGGTAGCGATCCCATCGCGCTCCCGTGACGGCCAATCTTCTATGCTGCCTGCGGCTGTCCTTCCATTCGCCGATACTTTTCGCCGCTCACCATGAGCTTCCAGGCAATACGGGCGATCTTGTTAGCGAGCGCCACCGCAACCAGCTTAGGCTTTTTTCGCTGCAGCAGTTCGGTGAGCCATCGCGAAGCATGTCTGCTTCGGCCTGCTCTGACATGTTGAAGAATAGCCGTTGCGCCAACCACTAATACGCTTCTCAACATCTCATCGCCGGCGCGGGTGATGACCCCAAGCCTGACCTTGCCTGCAGTCGAATGGTCTTTCGGTGTGAGGCCTAGCCAGGCAGCAAAATCTCGGCCACACTTAAACATCCGAGGATCTGGGGTCTTCATCATCAAGAGGGATGCGCCGACCGGGCCAACGCCGGGGATTTCGGCAAGGCGCCTGCTGCATTCATCGGCGCGGTGCAGATCCATCAGCTTTCCCTCGATCAGCTTGATCTCCGAAAGCAGCCCGCGATATTCATCACCATGCATAGCAAAAAGCTCTCGAGCAAGGTCCGGCAGCGACTGGTCTCCCGCTATTCGCTCCAATAGTGGTTCGATCCTGCTCATCCCAGAGGCTGCGACGATGCCAAATTCCATACCAAACCCGCGAATGGCATTGGCGAGCTGTGTCCGGTGGCGAATAAGTCTCTCTCGCATGCCGACCAGCATCAAGGCTGCCTGCTGGTCGGCGGTTTTCACCGGAACGAACCGCATAGTGGGGCGGCTCATCCCTCGCACAAAGCTTCGGCATCCGCCGCGTCATTCTTGCCGCGTTTCACATACGGCTTCGCCAACTGAGGCGCGATCAATTTTACTTCGTGCCCGAAGGAGCCTAATAACCTCGCCCAATGATGAGAGCCGCCGCACGCTTCAAGTGCGATGGTCGTGGGCGCCGCCTTCTCGAAGAATTTCACCATCTCCTTACGCGAAAGCTTCTTGCGCAGGATTGGTTGCTCGACTGCATTCACGCCATGCAATTGGAAAACGTTCTTTGACGTATCCATGCCAATTCGGATAATCTGCTCCACGGACGGTCTCCCTCGATTGAGCTTTCAACGAACTCACTCTGGCACATCGCGATGCCGTTGGGAGCCGTCCACCCCAACAGGTAAGAACGCACTCCTTCACTGCACGACCGCCGGATTTACGCCACCGACCCTTGGTCATAAGAGCTTCGCGGTTCATTGCCCGCTCGCCCTGGTCGGCACCGCCTCATATCCGGTTCTTGTTCATCGGCCCGCAGTTGCGATCCACGCTTCCTCCCCACGGTCGGTCGCCCTTCCGCAGTTGCGCTTCTCTTCGCTCGCCATGACCAGCTTACGGTGGGACTTCCACCCACAAGAGTGCGCTCATGCTGGGCGCACAACGAAAAGGCGGGGACCAGCCCCGCCTTCCAAAGAGTTTCGTGCGAACTCTAGTTCGCTCAGCTTGCCAGCGCGACCGCCACAGCCTCGATCGCCTCGTCGGCCTTTGCCCCATCTGGCCCGCCCGCCTGGGCCATATCGGGACGACCGCCGCCGCCCTTGCCGCCAAGAGCAGCCGACGCGACGCGAACGAGATCGACGGCACTGAACCGGTCCGTCAAGTCCGGGGTCACCGCAACGACTGCGCTCGCTTTGCCGTCCTCGCCCACGCCGATCAGTGCGACGACGCCGGAACCGAGGCTCGCCTTGCCATCGTCGGCAAGCCCCTTGAGATCCTTGGGATCGACGCCCGAGATCGCCTTGCCGAGGAACTTCACACCAGCGACATCACGGACCGCATCGGCAGGACCGCCCTGTCCGCCGCCCATTGCAAGCTTGCGCTTGGCGTCGGCCAATTCGCGCTCGAGCTTGCGGCGTTCATCCATGAGCGCCTCCACGCGAGCAAGAACATCGGCCGGCTGCACCTTGAGCGACGTCGCGAGCGACTTGACGCGCTCGTCCTGTTCCGCCAGGTATTCGCGCGCGGACTCGCCGGTGACCGCCTCGATACGGCGCACGCCGGCGCCAACCGCGCTTTCGCCCAAAACGCGGATCAGACCGATTTGTCCGGTCGCGCTGACGTGCGTGCCGCCGCAAAGCTCGATCGAATAGGGCTTGCCCGCCTTGGCGCCACGCACGCCCTGGCCCATGGCGACGACGCGCACTTCGTCGCCGTATTTCTCGCCGAACAATGCCATGGCGCCTTCGGCAATCGCGTCGTCGACGCTCATCAGGCGGGTCGTGACCGACGAATTCTGCAACACGATCTCATTTGCCATGTCCTCGACGACCTTCAATTCGTCAGCCGTCATCGGCTTCGGATGCGAAACGTCAAAGCGCAGACGCTCGGGCGCGACCAGCGAGCCCTTCTGTGCGACATGCGTGCCCAACACTTCGCGCAGCGCCTCGTGCAGAAGGTGCGTGGCCGAGTGGTTTGCCCGCAGGCGCGAGCGACGCGCATGGTCGACCGTCAACGCAACCGGCTCGCTCGCCCTCACCGTGCCCTCGACAACGGTGCCGATATGGACGAACAGGCCCTCGCCCTTCTTCTGGGTGTCCGTGATCTCGATCTTGGCCGTATCGGAAGTAATGACGCCCGTGTCACCCATCTGGCCGCCGGACTCGCCGTAGAACGGCGTCTGGTTGACGACAATTTGAACCTTATCGCCAGCGGACGCAGAAGCGACCGAAGCACCGTCCTTCACGATGGCCTGAACGACACCTTCTGCGGTCTCGGTGTCGTAGCCAAGGAATTCCGACGCGCCGTGCTTTTCTTTGAGTTCGAACCAGATCGTCTCTGTGGCCTTGTCGCCGGAGCCGGCCCAATGCGAACGCGCTTCGGCTTTCTGACGCTCCATCGCGTCGGTGAAGCCTGATATGTCGACGCCGATTTCGCGGGCCCGAAGCGCATCCTGCGTCAGGTCGAGCGGGAAGCCGTAGGTATCATAGAGCTTGAAGGCCGTCTCGCCGTCGAGCATATCGCCCTTGCCGAGGGTCGTCGTCGCGTCGGAGAGCAGCGAAAGGCCACGCTCTAGCGTCTTGCGGAAACGGGTTTCCTCAAGCTTCAGTGTCTCGGAGATCAGCGATTCCGCGCGGACCAGTTCCGGATATGCTCGTCCCATTTCCTGGACTAGCGTCGGCAGCAGCTTCCAGATCAGCGGCTCCTTGGCACCGAGCAGCTCGGCGTGCCGCATCGCGCGGCGCATGATGCGGCGAAGCACATAGCCGCGGCCTTCGTTCGAGGGCAACACGCCATCGGCAATCAGGAATGCCGACGAACGCAGGTGGTCGGCAATGACGCGGTGGCTTGCACGACGCTCGCCCTCTGCCTTTACGCCTGTCACTTCTTCCGAAGCCTCGATCAGCGCGCGGAACAGGTCGATGTCGTAGTTGTCATGCTTGCCCTGCAGGACGGCAGCGACGCGCTCCAGACCCATGCCCGTGTCGATCGACGGCCGCGGAAGGTCGATGCGCTCTTCCTTCGTGACCTGCTCGTACTGCATGAAGACGAGATTCCAGATCTCGATGAAGCGGTCGCCGTCTTCCTCAGGCGAGCCGGGAGGTCCGCCCCAGATATGATCGCCGTGGTCATAGAAGATTTCCGAGCATGGGCCGCACGGGCCGGTATCGCCCATCGCCCAGAAATTGTCGCTGGTCGGGATGCGGATGATCTTTTCGTCCGACAGCCCTGCAATCTTCTTCCAAAGGTTAAAGGCCTCGTCGTCCGTATGGTAGACTGTGACCAACAACCGCTTGGCGTCGATAGCAAATTCCTTGGTGATCAGGTTCCAGGCGAGCTCAATCGCCCGCTCCTTGAAGTAGTCTCCAAAAGAGAAGTTACCGAGCATCTCGAAGAAGGTGTGATGGCGCGCGGTATAGCCGACATTATCAAGGTCGTTATGCTTGCCACCGGCACGGACGCACTTCTGGGCGGTCGAGGCCGTCTTGTACGGCCGCTGCTCAAGGCCGGTGAAAACGTTCTTGAACTGCACCATGCCGGCATTGGTGAACATCAGTGTCGGATCGTTGCGTGGCACCAACGGGCTCGACGGAACGATTTCGTGGCCGTTCTTCTTGAAGTAGTCGAGGAAGGTCGACCGGATATCATTCACACCGCTCATGCTATGCCCTTCAATGCTGCCGGAAGGCAGGTCAAAACTTAAATCCAGTGGCTTTTATCGCTCGCCTTAACCACTGTCCAGCAGACAAACAAAACCGGCCACATTCTGATCAAGGAATGCGGCCGGTTTTGAACTGTTTGAAACCTTCAGACGATTAGCCGTCTGCGGCCTCGTCTCCGTCGTTCGCATCAGGGCCGCCATTCTGCAGGAAGCGGTCCGCAATCAGACCGGCATTCTGACGAAGTGCCGTCTCGATCTCGCGCAGGAGATCCGGATTGTCCCGCAGGAAAAGCTTCGCGTTCTCACGGCCCTGGCCGAGGCGCTGACTGTTGTAGGAGAACCAGGCGCCCGACTTCTCGACGATACCGGCTTTGACGCCGAGGTCGACCAGTTCGCCAGTCTTGGAAACGCCTTCGCCATACATGATATCGAATTCGACCTGCTTGAAGGGAGGCGCCATCTTGTTCTTGACGACCTTGACGCGCGTCTGGTTGCCGATGATCTCTTCGCGCTCCTTCACCGCGCCGATGCGGCGAATATCGAGGCGAACGGAGGCATAGAACTTCAGCGCGTTACCGCCGGTCGTCGTTTCCGGCGACCCGAACATGACGCCGATCTTCATGCGGATTTGGTTGATGAAGATCACCATGGTGTTCGACTTCGAGATCGAAGCCGTCAGCTTGCGCAGCGCCTGACTCATCAGTCGCGCCTGGAGACCCGGCAGGTTGTCCCCCATCTCGCCCTCGATTTCCGCACGCGGCGTCAGCGCTGCAACGGAGTCGACGACGAGAACGTCAACAGCGCCGGAACGCACCAGCGTGTCGGTGATCTCAAGCGCCTGCTCGCCTGTATCCGGCTGCGAGATCAGGAGATTCTGCAGATCGACGCCAAGTTTGCGGGCATAGACCGGATCGAGCGCATGTTCTGCGTCCACGAAGGCGCAGATGCCGCCCTTCTTCTGCGATTCCGCAATGGTCTGCAGCGCGAGCGTCGTCTTGCCCGAGCTTTCTGGTCCGTAAATCTCGATGATGCGGCCCTTCGGAAGGCCGCCGATGCCGAGCGCGATATCCAACCCGAGAGAACCTGTCGAAACCGTTTCGATCTCGACGACATTCTCGTTCGAGCCGAGCTTCATGATTGAGCCCTTGCCGAACGACCGCTCGATCTGTGAGAGTGCCGCTTCAAGTGCCTTGCTTTTGTCCACCGATTTGTCCTCTACAAGCCGCAATGTATTCTGTGACATTCGATCCACCTTTAGGTTATTGAAGCCGCTCAAGCAATGTCGCCGCCGATGTCGATTTTGTACCGCATTTGTTCTCATTGCGCAAGCGCCGTTCAAACAGTTGAAAGAAAAAGGTAAAATAGCCCGTGTTCTACATTTGTTTTAGTGATGGAAAGCAACGGCTTAAAGATAGGGCAGTCGCCGCCAACCTGCTAGCGACGGCGGGACGATTCGTGTCTTTTGGCGGATGCAGGGCGATGAAATGAAGCAGAAGATTCTTGTCCTCGGCGGAGCCCATATCGACAGGCGCGGACGCATTTCCGGCGACACGGTGGCCGGTGCCAGCAATCCGGGGTCATGGTTCGAGGAGCCAGGCGGCGGCGGCTTCAATGCAGCGCGCAACCTGGCCCGGTTGGGCTTCGACGTGACGATGATTTCGCCCCGTGGCGGCGATCCGATCGGCGAGGCGGTCAGCGAGGCGGCCGATTTCGCAGGCGTTCATGACCGCCCCTTCGTTTTCCTGGATCGGAAGACGCCCAGTTACACCGCAATCATCGAGAACGATGGAAACCTGGTGATTGCGCTTGCCGACATGGATCTCTACCGCATGTTCATGCCGCGCCGGCTCTCGATCCGTGCCGTCCGCGATGCCTTTGCCGCGACCGATTTCATCCTCTTTGACGCCAACCTGCCGGCGGAGACGATGGCATCGATCGTCGAGCGCGCTAAGGCTCTCGGCAAGCCGGTGGGCGCGATCGCAATCTCGCCGGCCAAGGCGATCAAGCTGAAACCGTGCATCGATGGGATAGACTATCTTTTCCTCAATGAGGCTGAAGCCACCGCATTGACTGGCGAACGGCCCAATGACCCGTCGCATTGGCCGTCGCTGCTGGGTGACATCGGCTTGCGTGGGGGCGTCGTCACGCGCGGCCAACGCGAGCTGATTGCCTTTGCTGATCACCGCGTCGTTGCCCTGCAGCCGGTAAACCTCGAAGGCGTCGCAGATGTCACGGGCGCCGGCGACTCGCTCGCGGCCGGCGTTATTTCCGGGCTTATGCGCGGAATTCCCCTGGCCGATGCCGTCCGGGAAGGCGCCGCTGCCGCAGCTCTTACGGTACAGTCCCCGCACGCCGTCAATGAAAACCTCTCCCCGGATTTGGTGAGGAAGACACTTTCCCTTGTTCCGCCGGCGAGAATTTTGCATTGAAGGCAATACCGACGAAATGGAAGAGACAATGACGAAACCGATCTCCCCCCTCCTGCCGATCGCCTATTCCAAGGAAGTCGCAAGCGCCAAGCAGCGCGGCGCGCCGATTGTGGCGCTCGAATCGACCATCATCACGCATGGCATGCCCTACCCCGGCAACATCGAGATGGCCCGCAGCGTCGAGGCGATCATTCGTGAGCAGGGCGCGGTCCCGGCAACGATCGCGGTCATTCACGGGACGCTGCATATCGGCCTCGAAGCCGAGCAACTGGAGCAGCTGGCGCAGGCCAAGGATGTTCTGAAGGTCTCGCGCGCCGATCTCGCCTTCGCGGTCGCCGAGCGTCGTCATGGTGCGACGACCGTGGCAGCTACGATGATCGCCGCCGAGCGTGCCGGCATCAAGGTCTTCGCCACCGGTGGCATCGGCGGAGTCCATCGAGGCGCCGAAGAAAGCTTCGATATCTCCGCTGACCTCGAGGAACTCGGCCGCACCGGTGTCATCGTCGTTAGCGCCGGCGCCAAGGCAATCCTGGATATTCCGAAGACTCTGGAGGTGCTGGAAACCGCGGGCGTGCCCGTTGTCACCTACGAGAGCGAAGAATTCCCCGCCTTCTGGTCGCGGGCGTCGGGATTGCGCAGTCCGCTGACGCTCAACAGCCCAGCCGCAATCGCCAACTTCCAGACGGTGCGCGAGCAGCTCGGCATCGATGGCGGCATGCTGATCGCGAACCCTGTGCCGGAGGCAGACGAGATCCCCCGGGAGGAAATGGAAATCTACATCGAGCGCGCCCTCGACAGCGCCGAGCGCGACGAGATCAGCGGCAAGGAAGTGACCCCTTACCTGCTCAGCACGATCTTTGACCTGACCGACGGCCAGAGCCTGAAGACCAATATTGCCTTGGTCGAAAATAATGCGAGATTGGCGGCAGAAATTGCCGTCGCGCTGGCGGGATGATCGTTTGAGGGGGCGTTCCAGCGCCTCCCTAACGGCCGACTCCGCAATCGTCATTTGAGCATTTCGCCCTTCGCATGACGGGCAAGAGCCAGCCACTGAAAGGAGTCGAAGCTCCACAAAAGCGCGAATAACCGAACAATAGAACAACCATTTTTTTCGCGGACAGCAGGTCGGTATTCGCGCTGTAAAAGATTGCGAAGCGGACAAGGAAAACTGCCAGCCACAAGCAAATCCAAACCAAGTACAATCGTGACAACCACGACCAAAATTGCTCGCTGAGCAACTGGCGTTCAAAAGCGTAAAGCAGAACGCCTATTGTGGCGAAAAGACCGATGCATGCATCGCCGACCATCCTGAATTGCGATCGCGCCACACCATTAAAGCCGGTCAGGATCGCCCAGACATACGACATGGCCGCAAGGATGGCAAAGAGCTTCCAGCGCATTTTCTCCTCCAGGTTGCGATTTCATAACAAACGATCGCTGAGGATGGGTTCAAAAAATGGCTAAATCTCTAGGTATCGACTAGCTGTCGAGCGTCTCCTTCACGACGACGGCAAGCTGCTTCAGGGAGAACGGCTTCGGCAGGAAGCCGAACTTGGAATCCGGCGGCAGGTTGCGTGCGAATGCATCCTCGGCATAGCCCGAAACGAAGATGAACTTCAGGTCAGGATAATTCTTGCGCAGTTCGCGCAGCAGCGATGGACCATCCATCTCCGGCATCACCACATCCGAGACGACGATGTCGACCTTGCCTTCGAGCTCGTCCATGATATCGAGCGCCTCGACGCCAGATCCGGCCTCGTAAACCGTGTAGCCGCGGGTCTCGAGCATGCGCTTGCCGCCGCGACGCACTGCTTCCTCATCCTCGACCAGCAAAATGACGGCAGATCCGGTCAGATCCTCGGGTTGCTGCGCCGGTGCCGGTGCCTGTTCGGCGGGCGCGCCGATAGCAGGCGTGACGGCATCACCTTCCGCCGCAACGGCTGGCTCGACAATGTGGCGCGGCAGGAAGACGCGGAAAGTCGTACCCTTGCCGACTTCCGACTCCGGCTGAATATAGCCACCCGACTGCTTGACGATGCCGTAAACCATCGCGAGACCAAGACCCGTTCCCTTGCCGACCTCCTTCGTCGTGAAGAAGGGCTCGAAGATCTTGTCCATGATCTCAGGCGCAATGCCGGTCCCGTTGTCCGAGACCTCGATGAGGACCATGTCCTCGTGCGGCATATAGGAGTAATTGAATGCTGCGATCTCTTCCGCCGTCACGTTCTTCGTGCGAAGCGTCAGCTTGCCGCCCTGCGGCATGGCATCGCGCGCGTTGACGCAGAGGTTGATGAGCACCTGCTCGAACTGCGACAGGTCAGTCTTAACAGGCCAGAGATCGCGGCCATACTCGACGTCAAGCTTCACATTCGTACCGGATAGCAGCCGGTCGACCAGCATCCTGAGGTCGCCCACCACATCGGTCAGATTAAGCACCGTCGGCCGCATCGTCTGCTTGCGCGAGAATGCCAGCAGTTGCCGAACGAGCACGGCGGCACGATTGGCATTGCGCTTGATTTCCATCAGGTCTGCAAAGCCAGGGTCGGCGGGTCGCGCCTGCAGCAGCAGATGATCGGAGGAGAGCAGAATGGCCGTCAGAACGTTGTTGAAGTCGTGCGCAATGCCGCCGGCCAGCGTGCCAACCGCGTTCATTTTCTGAGTCTGTGCCATCTGCGCTTCGAGCGCCTTCTGCTCCGTCACCTCCACGGCATAGACGATCGCAGCCTCTTCCGGTGCCTCGTCGCTCTGGTCGATCACCGCATTGACGTAGAAGCGGAAATGGCGGGCTTCGTCCGTTGGCGTGCGAGAGTCGATCGGAGGGATGTCGCCCTGCCGGTCCTTTGCCGCCACAAGCGCCTGCTGCAGCTTCGACTTGTCGCTGTCCTGAACAATGACTTCGAGCAAAGCGCCGTTCTCTACGTCATCACGGGAAACCATCCCGGAAAACAGCTTCAGGAACGGTGCATTCGTCCGCAGGATGCGGCCTTCGCCGTCCACCGAGGCGATCGCCATCGGCGTGTTGTTGAAGAAACGGGTGAACCGCATCGCGGCCGCCGAGGCGGATTGATCGCTCTCGCCGCTCTTCTGACGCGTAAGCACGATCGACCGGCTTTCTCCGGGCGCGCCATCGCGCATCGACGTCACGCTGTGGACGATCTGTGCCGGCAGGCTCTGACCGTTCATCTTCTTCAGGTCGAGATCCAGTGTCACGGTCTTCTTTAGGCCTGGATCGGCCTGCACCGATTGTATGAGCGCAAGTCCCTCACCCGCAACGAAGTCGCCGATCGTTACCGAACCGGGGACGAATTTGGTGAGATCGATGCCGAGCCATTCCGCCAGCGTTGCGTTGAGATAGAAAATCTCACCTTTGCGCCCGGCGGAAAAGAACCCGGCCGGCGCGTGGTCGAGATAGTCGATCGCATTCTGCAATTCCTTGAAGAACCGCTCCTGATCATCGCGCTCCGAGGTGATGTCGCTGATCTGCCAGATGTGGAGCGGTTTGCGTCCAATCTCCTCGCTGTGGAGAGCCCGCGCTTTCAGGCGATACCAATGCGCCCCGGCGCCGTTCGTCGAGGGGCCAAGCGATCGCAACAGGCGGAATTCCTCGCTGCCCTCCCGACCCTCACGCAGGCCGTTGGAGAGACGATAGAGCGCCTCGTTCGACTCTCGATGACGCGACAGGAGCGCTTCAAGTGTCTGAACCTCAGTCGACTTGCGGGCACTGGTCAGTTCGCCGTAGGCCGCATTCGCATAAACGATGCGACCCTTCTCATCAGTGATGAGCGACCCATCGGGGTGGCTGTTCAAGAATGCGCGCGCCAGGCTGTCGGACTGCCGCTGCGGCATGACTTCGATAAAACCGATCACCGAGGACACGAGGAAGAAGATCCCGACCATGGCAAGCACGCCGAGAACGCCGAGCACCATTTCGTTGTCGAGGGAACTTTTGAAAACAACGAACGCAGCGGCTGCGCCGATCAGCACAAGCGCAAGCAGAATGATCCGCAAAGCCGTGCCTGTGCGGCCCCCGCGGTCCAAGAGCGGTTCGCTGTAATCGTCGGCCTGACGCGGTCTCGTCATCTATTCCCTCGCATGGCCTGCCGGGCTTCACTCGCAACAGGGAGACAAAGCAGGAATCAGGCGCCTTTTCCTTCTTACCAATTTGCAGTCTCTGCAAAAACACCGGTCTCTGTGAAGACTGATTGAATTCACAACGAAGAGCGCCAATTTCGCCATTAAAATGCGTTGTTAAGAAAGCATGTTCGAATTCCACTTCGGGTTGGCATGACTGGACAAGGCCATCGGGACTTGTCTACGAAGTGGTAAAGTCGCCATGTGGTTCAAAACCGCGAAGGGAGTAAGCCAAAATGTTCGATGATCTCATGGGAGCCTATGGGAGCCGCTTCCTTCTTGCCGCCGGTGGCGTCGGTATAGCTCTATTGCTGCTGATTGTCGTGCTCTGGATCATGCGCAGCCGCGCGCCTTCGCCCTTTGTGCGCGGCGGCCGCAATCGCCAGCCGCGGCTGCAGGTTCTTGATGCGGCCGCTGTCGATGCACGCAGACGCCTCGTTCTCGTTCGCAGAGACGACGTCGAACACCTTATCATGATCGGCGGACCGACCGATCTCGTCATCGAGAGCCGGATTGGCGAAGCTGTCGACAAGCTGGTATCGCCTGAGACGGCGGATCAATCAGCTCCGGCTCCAGTTCCTGTCCCCGTGATACCGCCGCAGCTCGAAGCGACGCCCGAAGCGCCAGCGCCTGTTCGCATCGCACCGGCTGAACCCCAGCACGCGCCGCCGGCCCACATCCACACGCCGGTCGAACCCTACGTGCCCGAACGCGCGCCGATCGAAGCCCGCCCCGAGCCGGCTATCGTTGCCACGCCGCCCTCGACTCCGCCTGTTATCGCCGAACGTGAACGTGCGCCGCGCCCGGCGCCGTCCTTCGAGCCCCGACCGGAACCGCGTCAGACGCGTGCGCCGATCGAGGCCTCGGTTGCCGCAGACATCCTCGATTCCGCCCGCCAGCGCGTGTTGCCGCAACAGCGCATCGAACCGCAGGCCACCCCGCTCTCCGTCCGGAGCACGCCCGCGCACGTACAACCCTCGTCGGCATTCGTCGAAGTTGGCACGCTGACGCCTGCTGCGCAGCCGAGCGACTTCCAGCGCATTCTCGAGGAAGAAATGACGAGTACACTTGCCGCCGAGCGCATCGTGCCGGCGCCACAGGCGCCTGCTGCAAGACCCGCTCCGCCGCCCGGGAACCTGCCGCGCCGGGACCCTGAGATGGCGCCGCTTACCGGCGCCGATGCCGCCCTTCAAAACGAGGTCGCGCGCATCTTCGGGGAGATGAGTGTTAATCGCGATAAATAGTGGACCGACTGAACAAAGCGAAAGGGCACCGCGGCTTCCGCGGTGCCCTTTTTGTTGTCAGCATGTCGGGACTCATTCGTCCCGGTAGACCTTTTCTCGACGCTCGTGCCGTTCTTGGGCCTCGATCGAGAGCGTTGCGATCGGTCGAGCATCAAGCCGCTTGAGGCCGATTGGCTCGCCGGTCTCCTCGCAATAGCCGTAGGTGCCGTCTTCGATACGTTGCAGTGCTGCGTCGATCTTGGAAATCAGCTTTCTTTGGCGGTCGCGGGCACGCAGTTCGATAGCCCGGTCGGTTTCGGACGATGCCCTGTCGGCAAGATCCGGATGGTTTGCGCTTTCCTCCGCCAGGTGGTCGAGGGTTTCGCGCGCCTCTCTGAGAATATCATTCTTCCAGGCGACCAGCTTGGCTCTAAAGTAAGCCCGCTGATTGCCGTTCATGAACTCTTCCTCTTCCGAGGGTACATAGTTGCTAAGATCGATCTTCTCACTCAACGCGATTCTCCTGAAGAACATCTCATCTGGCGGGTGTATATCGCGAGCACTACCGATGATTCAAGCCAAATACGCTAGGTAAACAGTTTTTTAGATCTGTCATATTTTTTAGCTAACAGACTATTTTCTCACCATTATTCCGCCGGGTGCATATTCCCCTCCTGGTAACCGCGCACTTTCCTACCTCGGATTTGGCGGCAACACCTGCCGCCACGGTTGACGCGCGGGCCGCTCACCCGCTACTGAAAAAGTCCCTTCGACATGGGTTTTCTATGGCCGCAATCACACCTCCGCCTTCCCGGATTTATCTGCTGCGACACGCCGAAGCTGCCTGGGCCGCGCCCGGACAACGTGATTTCGACCGCCCGCTGAGCGAGAAAGGCTATGCGGACGCCGAGATCGTCTCCGACAAGGCGGCCGACAAGGGTTATAGGCCGGATCTGCTTCTGAGTTCGACAGCGGTGCGTTGCCGGGACACGGCCGATGCGGTGCACCGGGCGATGGGCTCGACGCTCGACCTCCGATTCGTCGACGAACTCTATAATGCCTCACCGGACATCTATCTCGAGATCATCGATGCGCAAGAAGCGGTCGGCTCGGTGATGCTCGTCGGCCACAACCCGACCATGGAGCAAACGCTGGAAGCGCTGATCGGCCACGAGGCGCTTTGTCAGGCACTGCCGACCGGCTTTCCGACAGCCGGTCTTGCGGTTTTGGACTATGACGGCAGGTTGGCAGGCTGGCGCCTCGTTGATTTGGTGATCGACTAAGGTCTTTTCGCGGAACGTCTTTTCGCGTCGACTTGCGGTTCCTATATGGCTTGTCACGATTAGAACCGGAATTCCGCCTTGCCACCCAGCCTGACCTCTTTTTCCGACGACGCACGCATTGCCCTGGACAATCTTGCGGACCGGGCATCGGGACTTATCAATCCCACCGTGCGCCTTGGCGTCACCGGCCTCTCGCGTTCCGGCAAGACCGTCTTCATTTCCTCTCTGGTCCACAATCTTCTGCACGGCGGCCGCCTGCAGAAGATTGTGGACC
>NZ_AKKA01000087.1 GCF_000282035.1 Rhizobium sp. CF122 | reverse complement strand
CGTCAAAACATGAAAGGCTCTAAGAGCGCGGTCGCAATGTCGACAAACCCAAGGCCCGCCGGCTCCGAGGAAACCCATCGGGGTCTATGCGGGAGCTTGTCCAGGATAGGCACGATGTTGCGCACGCCAAAGGAATTGCGGATGTAGCCGAACATCGGGGCGTCGTTGCGTGAATCGCCCACGAAAGCCGTTAGGGAAGGCGTATTGACGGGATCCACGCCGAATGCCTCACGAAGCACCCGCTCGCTCATGGCCCGCTTGTCGTAGTTACCGATCCATGTGTTGATATGAATGGAACTGATGGCGACGGTCGCACCCGTTTCCCGGATTTGAGCGGCCAGGATCTCGACGTCTTCGTGCGCTACTCCACCAATGTCGATAGCAACGTCGGCCAGCCGGAACGGCTGGTCGTGGGCAATCTTGAAGGGTAGGGTGCTCAGGCTCAGAAGCGCCCTAATGGTCTCCAGATGCTCTCGCTGGCGTTTCGCCTGCGCGATACCGTCCTCCCAGTAATCGAAGCAGACCTGGCCATTTCGCCGGAAGGCCGCGAAGGCACCGCTCTCGCCGATGACCGCAGCCACCGGCCAGGCCCGGACGATATGTTCGCACCAGCCAGCCGATCCTCCGGTGACGGGAACGATCGAAACGCCGGCATGGTAGAGATCCCAAAGCGCCTGGTACGTCTGCGGCAACAGCTGGCCCTCGGTGGTCAGCGTGTCGTCAACATCGGTGAACAGGTAACGCACGTCGCGCAGGTCCACCGGCGATGGCGCAGCGCCTATGAATGTCATGAATGCTCCTCGCCGCACACCACGATGTCGATGCTGCTTGCCGCGCATGCGGCCACAACACCGGGGTCATCAGGCAGTCGGTCGGTATAGAACCGGGTCAGTTTGTTGAAGGGGGCAACGCGCACCGAAGCGTTGCGCGTCCACTTGCTGGCGTCGGCTGCCAAAAAGCAGCTCTTGGAGTTTTCGATAATGGCGTTGGTGATCTGGGCTTCGCTGTAGCTGAAGTCCATCAGGCCGTGAACGGGACTGAGCGCACCGGCTCCGACAACCGCATGCGTGGCATAGAACTTCTCGAAAAACCGGATGACGTCGGCGCCGACTACATCCCGGTCGTCGTGACGCAACAGGCCACCAGTCAGATGCACCTCGATGTTTGACGCGTCGCAAAGGATCAGCGCGACATGGATATTGTTGGTGACGACCGTGAGGCCGCGGTGATCACGTAGCGCCTCGGCCACAAACTGGACGCTGCTGCCGATCCCCAGAAAAACCGTGGAGTCCGGGCCGATATCGGCTGCGACGCGTTTGGCGATGCGCCGCTTTGCAACGCTGTTGAGCTGTGTGCGCGCATTGACGGAGATGTTCCTGCCCTCGACAGGCACATCGACGCCGCCGTGAAACCGCCTGGCATAACCGAGGTCGCAAAGCGCATTGATATCGCGCCGGATCGTCTGCGTCGTCAGGCCGTAACGACGCGCAAGATCCTCAATGAACTGTGTCCCCTCGTTCTCAATCAGCGCGAGGATGTCGCGTTGTCTGCTCGATATCATTTCCGGCCCCCTGCACGCCTTCAAGTCAGAAAGAGATTTGGGTCGTCAGTAATGACACCTGTCAAGCCAGCGTCCCAGAAAGGAACAAGAAGATGTGGTGCGTTGCATGTCCAGGCCCTTACCTTGACCCCGCGACGGCTCGCCTCCTCGAGAAGGCCGAAGCTCAGCGCCTTGTAGTTCAGGTGGATCGTCGTTGCCGGGATCGAGGTCAGGATATCGGCCCAGTCACGCGGAAGCTCGCTCCAAAGCATGGCGAGATCATAGCTTGGATCGAGCTTGTGCATCGCCTTCAGCGCTTCTGAATCGAAGCTCGAAATCATGATCTCGGTATGTGGCGCACGCTGGCGCAGGTGCGCATGCACGGTCTCAGCCAATTGCGCCAGGGATATGTGATGCGCATGCTGCTTGATCTCGACATTGGCGCTGAGCCCAAGGTCGCCCAGCTTCTCGATCGCATGTGCGAGTGTCGGCAGCGCCTCTCCGCTGAAGGCTTCAGAGAACCAGGAACCGGCATCGATGCGGGCAAGATCAGTCGCCACCATGTCGGCAAGATGGCCACGCGAGCAAGAGCAACGGTCGACGCTGACGTCGTGGATGACCACCGCCGTTCCGTCCTTGAGGAGGGCGACGTCGAGTTCGACCCATTTGCTGCCTTGCTCGGCTGCTGCCTTGAAGGCGGCAATCGTATTTTCGGGAGCAACGGCGGAAGCGCCCCGATGCGCCTGGACCTCGTTGCGTGTTGGGCCGGACCGGCGCTGCGGAATCGTCATTTCGTTACGTCTTTCATCAAGCTGCAGGGCAGACGTGTTTGCATTGTCGTTACAGTGCGGATGCGACATCTGTTCGCTTGCCGGTTTCGCGGCTGAACGGATGCATCCCCTTGACGCGGGCATAGACCGGAAACTTCGCTGCCTCTGCGACGTCGGGACGTCCGGGGACGCTGAGGATGGCGGTGTGGTGAGTGTCACCAAGGCGCACGTGAAGATGGCTTTCTCCACCAATCGGCTCCAAAAGTTCGGCCGTCGCCTCCAGCCGGATCGATGGCTCGGACAGCTCGACAAGCGACAGTTCATCGGGGCGAAGCCCAACAATGTCGGTTCCGTCAGGCAGGTCGAGTGCATTCGCCCCGTTGGAACCGGTGACTATCTCGATTGGCATCAGGTTCATCGGCGGCGAACCGATGAACCCCGCGACGAATAAGCTGGCAGGTCGATCATAGACCTCTACAGGTGAACCTATCTGTTCGACGAGCCCGCCGTTCATCACCACCAGCCGGTCGGCGAGCGTCATCGCCTCGAGCTGATCATGGGTGACGTAAATGCTCGTCGTCTTAAGCCGCCGCTGCAACCGTCGGATTTCCACGCGCATCTGCACGCGCAGCTTGGCATCAAGGTTTGAGAGTGGTTCGTCGAATAAAAACGCTGCAGGCTCGCGCACGATCGCCCGACCCATTGCAACGCGCTGGCGTTGGCCACCCGACAGTTCCCGCGGCTTGCGCTCCAGCATCGGTCCGATCTCCAGAATCTCGGCCGCTTCCTGCACACGCCGATCGATTTCGGCCCGTGGCGTTCCTCGGTTTTTCAGCCCGTATTCCAGATTACCGCGCACCGTCATGTGCGGATAGAGCGCATAGTTTTGGAAGACCATCGCGATGTCGCGTTGTGCGGGCTCGGCATTGTTGACGTTGCGGCCGGCAATTTCGATCTTGCCTTCGCTAACGGTTTCAAGCCCCGCAATCATCCGCAGCAAGGTTGATTTGCCGCACCCAGAGGGACCGACGAGGACGATGAGTTCGCCATCGGCAACAGAGAGGCTCACGCCCCTGACGGCGGGTACGGAGCCGTAGTTCTTCTTCAGGTCGACGATATCGATCGTGGCCATTTTTCTTATTTCTCCGTTTCAACCAGGCCTTTGACGAAAAGGCGTTGCATGGCGAGGATGACAAGCACGGGTGGTAGGGCTGCGAGGATCACGGCTGCCATCACGAGGTTCCAGCGTGGCTCCGCGTCTGCGACGGCCGCCATGCGCTGAATGCCCATGACAACGGTGTAAAGGCTCTGATCGGTGGTGATCAGCAGCGGCCAGAGGTACTGGTTCCAGCCAAGCACGAAGAGAATGATGAAGAGTGCCGCGATATTGGTGGTCGAGAGCGGCAGGAGGATATCGCGAAAGAACTTCATCGGGCCAGCGCCATCGACGCGCGCAGCTTCCATCAGTTCTTCCGGCACGGTCAGGAAGAACTGGCGGAAAAGGAAAGTCGCGGTCGCCGAGGCAATCAGCGGAATGATGAGGCCGCCATAATTGTTGAGAAGCCCGAGATCCGCGACGACCTTGAACGTCGGCACAATACGAACTTCGACCGGCAGCATTAGCGTGATGAAGATCATCCAGAAGGCAAGCGTTCGAAAAGGGAACCGGAAGTAGACGATCGCAAAGGCCGAGAGGATGGAAATGACGATCTTCCCGACCGCCACGCCAACGGCCATGACCAGCGAGTTGACGATCATCGGCCAGATCGGCGGGGCGCCCGAACTCGTCATCCCGGCTGACAGCATCGTGGCATAGTTCTCGACAAGATGAGGGCCTGGAACAAGCGGCACGATGCCGGAGAGGAAGTCATTGCCGCCATGCGTGGAAGCGATGAAGGCAACGTAGACCGGAAAGACGACGACGGCGGCACCGATAATCAACACAAGATGCGCCAGAAAATTCAGGAATGGACGGTTCTCAACCACGGCAGAACTTTCTCAGTATTGAACGCGCCGCTCGACGAAGCGGAACTGGATAGCCGTGAGGCCGATGACAATCAGCATCAGGATGACGGACTGTGCTGCGGACGATCCCAGATTGAGGCCGATAAACCCGTCGAAGTAGACCTTGTAGACGAGGATTTCCGTTGCGCGCGCCGGGCCACCCTGTGTCGTTGCGTGAATGATCCCGAAAGTGTCGAACATCGCGTAGACGATATTGATGACCATCAGATAGAAAGTCGTCGGCGAAATCAGTGGGAAGACGATCGTCCAGAAACGCTTGACCGGACCGGCGCCGTCGATTGCGCCGGCCTCCTGGAGCGACCGCGGCACCGATTGCAAACCCGCGAGGAAAAACAGGAAGTTATAGGAAATCTGCTTCCACGTCGCGGCAATGACGATCAGCGCCATGGCGTCGGTGGAGTTGACGAGATGGTTCCAATTGATCCCGACAGCGCGCAGCATGTAGGCGACGATGCCAATCGACGGATTGAACATGAACCACCAAAGAATGCCGGCAATCGCGGGCGCGACCGCATAGGGCCAGACCAGCAAGGTAGAATAGATCCGCGATCCCCGCAGAACCCGCATTGCTGCAACAGCCAGAAGCAGCGAGATCGACAGCGACAGGAACGTGACGAGGACGGCGAATACAATCGTATTCCCGAATGCGCTGATGTAGATCGGATCGGCAAACAGCCGTCGGTAATTCGCGAACCAGACGAAAGTGGTCTTGAAACCGAAAGCATCGTTACGGAGAAACGACTGCCAGAACGCCGTTCCGGCCGGCCAGACAAAGAAAACAATGGTCACCAACATCTGCGGTGCAAGCAGCAGATAAGGCAGCAGTTTGTTTGGGAAGACGGTTCGCTTGGTCTGCATGGGTCCCCTCACGCAAGAACAGATGGCAAGGAGGAAGCCGGCTGGGCCGGCTCCCTGTGTCGGGGACTATTGATTGGCCGATTGGAAATCGCGCAGCTGCTCGTTGCCACGGCTAACGACGAAATCGAGCGCCTCCTTGGCGGATTTCTTGCCGCCGAGCAAAGCTGCGAACTCGTCATCGATAATGCCGCGCACCTGCACGTAGTTGCCGAAACGAATGCCCTTGGAGTTTTCCGTAGGCGCGACCCGCGTCAATTGCTTGATGGCAACATCCGAGCCGGGATTCTTCTCGTAGTAGTCTTGGTCCTGGCCAAGCTTGTAGGCCGCTTCCGTGATCGGAAGGTAGCCTGAGAACTGGTGCCAGCCGGCCTGAACTTCGGGCTTTTGGAGATAGGTGTAGAACTTCGCTACGCCCTTGTATTCTTCTGCCGGTCTGCCCTGCAGGGTCCAGAGGGTCGCCCCGCCGATGATTGAGTTCATCGGTTGCTTGATGACATCGTCATAGTAGGGCAGCGGCGCGAAGCCGACCTTGAAGTCCTTTGCGTTGTTGACCACGCCGGCGCGCCCAGCCGAAGAATTCATGTACATGGCGCATTCCTGCGAATAGAACATTGGAGGCGCGTTATCGCCACCACCTGGGCCGCCATATTTGAACAGCCCGTCATCCTGCCACTTTTTGAGGTTGCCCCAATGGCGTTCCGTGAGGTCGTTGTTGAAGGTGAACTCGGCATCGAGACCACCAAACCCGTTGGCCTTCGTCGAAAACGGCTTGTCATGCAGCGCGTTCAGATTTTCAGTCTGGATCCACGAGATCCATGCGCTGGTGAAGCCGCACTTGGCAGCACCCGACATAACGATCTTGCGCGAGAAGGATTCGACGTCTGCCCAGGTCTTCGGCGGAGTCTCCGGGTCGAGACCGGCTTTCTTGAAGACATCCTTGTTGTAATACATGATCGGGGTCGAGGAGTTGAACGGCAACGACAGCACGTTCCCATCCGTGTCGGAGTAGTAGCCAACGACCGGAGTAATGAATTTGCTCTGATCCCAGGCTTCGCCCTGATCTTTCATCAACTGGTAAATCGGGTAAATGGCACCCTGCGCGGCCATCATCGTGCCGGTGCCAACTTCGTAAACCTGCACGATTGCAGGCTGCTGGTTGGCTCTAAAGGCCGCAATGGCCCCCGTTAGCGTCTCGTCATACGTTCCCTTGAAGACCGGAACGATCTCGTAGTCGCTCTGCGATGCGTTGAACTTCTTTGCGATCTCTTCGAGCTTGGCACCGTTTTCGCCCCCCATGGCGTGCCACCACTGAATCTTGGTTGCTGCGTATGCCGCCTGCGATGCCAGAAGCACTGCCGCCACACCTGCGGACAGGAACAAAGCCGTCTTTTTCATGCTCACTCCCTTTTTGGTTCAGAGCCTCCCGCTCCAAACTTGCGGGGACCGTATCAGGCGATGTTCATATTGCAAGAACAAATATTCACATGAACATTGCCAATGAAAATAACGCCAACAGCACCGCCACCGATGGAGAAAAACTTATCGGGAGCTGACGTCTATGGGCGCGGATGCCGCATATCTCATTCATATGAACCTTTTGCGACTACAATATCGAAAGGGCGCAAAGGTCGGGCGAATGCCGTGGCGGAGGTCCCGCTAGAGATGGAGTTCCATCCTCGATCGAACTGGCCAAGGCGAAAGACTGTGGAAAGTCACCCTGCCACACCCTATCTAAAAGTATGCTGGGTTTCCGGTGCCCGATGCTGTGATATTGCCCGATCTCAATCGGGAGAGATTCGATGGCCTTGATCGATATTCTGACGTCCGTGGCTCTCGCGGCAACTGCAACGGTCACCGCGTCCATTTCGCCGGCTCAGACGTCAACTCCTGCCTTCCGGCCATTCGGTGTTTCGCAAGATGCCCTGCCCTCCGCGCTCGGCTGCACGCCGATTTACGGCAACCCACCCGATGCGACAGGACAATATTCGTGCAACAGCTTGCCGGACGGAAATGACCTCTACGACCAGTATGTGCTCGCCTATGTCCGCGGGATGGGAATCTGCAACGTCGTTGCGGTCTCTCGCTACATCAACGATGACCAGCGCGGCACTACGACGCGGCAGGTCTATAAGGAGGCGGCTTCCTTGCTCGCATCCCAATTCGGTCCCGCGGACGAGAAGATCGACCATGTTGCCACGTCCAAATTCGGAAAGGATGGGATGTTCAAAGAGGCGGTCATCGCCCAGGAACGACAGATCTTCGAGCAGTGGGACAATCTGAACACTAAGTTTCAAAATGCTCAATCTGCCAGCGTGACCATTTCCGGAAGTGAGGACGCGGGGTTGGCGGTCTACAGTATTCTCCGCTTCGCCCACAACGATGCGTGCCTCAGCAATCTCGAGCAGCAGACGGGACTGTCCGGCGACGATGCACAGTGATTGGTGTTGGCAGATTTCGGACAAAAGGCCGCCAGCCGGCGGCCTCAAGGCAAAGCAGCTCAGGCGTCCGATCGAGCCCGACCCGTTTGTGGTCAGGATATGAACAATGCCCGCAAGCGAGAGAATAAGCCCGGCCGTTCTGCGCCGAGGATCCCGCGCACATAATGGGCTGCCGTTGCGGCGTTGACCGTCGCGCCGAAATGGCAATAGCAAAGCACATTGTGCAGTTCACTATCGGTAAGACTGAAGAATTTCCTGGCCTGACCGTAAGTGTCATTTTCCAATCCAGCAGCCCGCAGGATCGGATCCTCGAAGGCGACAGAAATCGGCGAGTTATCACTGCGCAGCAGCGACAAGACTGAAGTCGGCTGATGTTCCGTCTGGTAGAGGGTCGCCAGTCGTCGATGCGGACTCAGCTCGAGAAGCTCCACCCAGCGCTCGAGACGCTCGTTTCGCGACATGATGCGGTGCGGATATGTCTGGTCGATATCCGCAATATTTTGCAGTTGCTCCAATGTCTGATGTTTCATGGTGGGCTCCATTCGGCTGAAATTTGCGCAGCCCCAATCACGCGTACGCCCTGTATAATTGAGCTAGGGGACAGGGAAGCCCAATCAAGATAGCTTCGAAGGATTTATGCAGGCTTCGAGCAAATTGAATGACAGGCCGCTTTGGTGCCGCGCTCTGTTACACGGCGCATCCGGCCGCAACGCGCTCTTTGGGCCAGCCTTAAGGATATCAAAAAAAGCCCAGGCTGTCGGAAACTGAGCGGCCGAAAAGCCCTCAAGCCGTATGAATTTCATTCATAAAGGGTTTCGCGCGACGAACAATATAAGTTGACATCAATAGTAAAGTTTCGCAGGAGCGTACGAACCGGCAATTGCTATCCGAATGCGAACAAAGAGACACCGCATGTCGACGCCCTTCCTGACCATGTCACAGATTGCATATCAAGCCGAAGGAAAGACTATCCTTGCGGCAATCGACCTGACATTGAAGAGCGGACGCGTCTATGGCCTGGTTGGGCAGAACGGTAGCGGCAAGAGTACGCTTCTGAAGATCATGGCCCGACAGATCACTCCGACCGCTGGCGCCATCGATCTGAAAGGACAAGCGCTTGCGCGCTGGGGCGGCAGAACCTTTGCCCGGCAGATCGCCTATATGCCGCAGTTTACGCCGGCAACCGACAGTATGACAGTTCGAGAACTGGTGGCACTCGGCCGCTTCCCCTGGCACGGCACGCTCGGCCGATTTACCAGCGTCGATCAGAAACTGGTCGATGAAGCCATAGAGCGCACCGATCTCGAGCGCTTTGCACACAGCTCGGTTGCCCACATGTCTGGCGGCGAGCGGCAACGGGCCTGGATTGCCATGATGCTGGCACAGAATGCGCAGTGCCTGCTTCTCGATGAACCGACTTCCGCGCTAGACCTTCTGCATCAGGACGGTGTCCTGGCACTGCTGCGCGAACTCAGCCATGAGCGCCGTCTGACAATCGTCGTCGTCCTCCACGATATCAATCTGGCCGCCCGCTATTGCGATGAGATTATGGCCCTGAAGAATGGTCGTGTCTCGGCTCACGGCACGCCCGCCGACATCATAAAATCCGATGTGCTGAAATCGGTCTTCGATTTGGAGATGGGTGTATTTTCGCACCCGGTCAGCAACGATCCGATCAGCTATATCCTCTAACAACGGCATTGTGGTCGTCATGCGCGTCGACGGGACCGGGATTGGCGGGTTCACCGTATTCACGCCTATAATCTATTATTTCTATGGACTAAGAAATACGCAGCCGCCACGGCCGTCAAATAGGAAAAGTCTTTCCTCGATGCCCCTCTCCGGATGCTGCATGGTGACGCCAAATGAACGGGAGTCAGCCATGAACGCACAACTGCATCACCTCGTACCGGACCGATCTGCGGCTATTTCTCTTGAGAATGAACAACAGGCAATTGCTGTCGCGCGGGAGCTTGCCAAGCAGTTTCAGACAACCGCATCAAGGCGAGATCGTGAGAGGCTGCTCCCCTTCGCTGAACTCGATGCCCTATCGCAATCCGGCCTGCTTGGTATCACGGTTCCTGAGCAGTATAGCGGGCTCGACGTGTCCAATTCGGTATTGGCTGACATCATCGCCATTCTTTCCGAAGCAGACGGCTCGATTGGTCAGATCCCGCAGAACCATTTCTATATCCTGGAGGCGCTGCGCACCGACGGAACGGAAGAGCAGAAGCGCTTCTATTTCGGCCGTGCGCTTGCAGGCGACCGCTTCGGCAATGCTCTTTCGGAGCGCGGAACAAAGACTGTCGGCCACTACAATACCCGCATCACACGCGACGGCATCGGCTACCGCATCAACGGGCGGAAATACTACTCGACAGGCGTCCTGTTTGCCGACTGGATCGCGATTTTCGCATTGGATGAGGAAGAGCGGCTGGTTATGGCCTTCGTACCGAAGGGCACCGAGGGGGTGGAGATTATCGACGATTGGGACGGTTTCGGTCAGCGCGTCACCGGCAGCGGCACGACGGTTCTCAACAATGTCTATGTCCATGCAGATTCCGTGGTGCTTCATCATAGAGGGTTCGAGCGTGCGACGACCATCGGCTCTGTCGGACAGATCATTCACGCCGGCATCGATCTCGGCATAGCCCGCGCTGCCTTCAGCGAAACGCTCGACTTCGTGCGCACCAAATCGCGCCCTTGGACGAACAGCGGCGTCGACCATGCGTCGGACGATCCGTTGACGATCGCCAGGATCGGCCAAATCGCCATTCGGCTGGAGGCCGCCACGGCGACAATCGAACGGGCCGGCCGCAAGGTCGACGCGGCACAGATCGACACGACGGAGGAGAAGGTCGTTGAGGCAACGCTTGCCGTGGCGGCAGCGAAAGTCCTGACGACCGAGATCGCCCTTGAGGCCACCAACACCCTCTTCGAACTTGCCGGCACCGCGTCGGTGACGCTCGATGCCAATCTCGACAGGCACTGGCGCAACGCACGCACCCACACGCTGCACGATCCGGTGCGTTGGAAGTACCATGTTGTCGGCAACTATCACCTGAACGGCGTCATCCCGCCGAAAAGCGGCGCCCTATAAGTCATCCGTCAAAGCAAAACCCCATTCCCTCTGGGTATGGGGTTTTGCGTTTTGAGACTGTAGTGCACCTTAGCTGTAAAGGCTGACCTCAGGAATCTTGTCGTTCAGAACAAACTCGCCGATTTCCTTGGCCTTGTAGAAGACTGGATCGTGCAGCGTGTGTGTGCGCACGTTTCGCCAGAAGCGATCAAACCGATATCGTTCTGCCGTCGAGCGCGCACCGGTCAGTTCGAAGACGCGCGAGGTGATGTCGAGCGACACATGGGTCGCATGCACCTTGGCAGCATAGGCCTCCGCCGCCGCTTCGCCACGCTCGCGTGCCGTCACATGGTGCCCACGCGCGAGACTTGCCTGAACGGCTGCAGCAGCATGGTCCGCCAACGCGGCCGAGGCTTTCAGCGCTGCGGTGAACTCGCCGATGCGCTCGAGAATGTAAGGGTCATCGGCGGCGCGCTCGACGCCAGAGGTGATCCACGGCCGCGTCGTCGTGCGGACATAGTCGATGGCCGCCTGCAGCGCCCCTTCTGCCGTACCGAGGTAGAAATTGACGAAGACAAGCTGGATCAGCGGCGTGTTGAAGGTGGCGAGCACGGGCGGCAGCGCACCCGGCGCATCAACGAAATCCTCCTCGTAGACGGGAAAGTCGCGGAACTCAACGCTGCCGCTGTCGGACAAGCGCTGGCCGAAATTGTCCCAGTCGTCGTTGGCCATGTAGCCCGAGCGGCTTGTCGGTACCGCAAAGCCGACGCTCTTGCCATCCAGGCTCGCATTCGCGTTGATGTAATCGGAGACATGCGCCGCCGTGGAAAAGGACTTGCGCCCGTTGAGCACATAACCGCTGCCGCGACGCGTCAGGACGAGACCGGTATCGCGTGGATTGACAGCGGCCCCCCAATAAAGATTCTTGGCGACCGTTTCGCTCCCGAGCACGCGGGCACGGGCCTCGTCGAACGCCCAGTAGACGTACTGACTGTTGACGAAGTGGTAGCCGAGCAACTGGCCGATGGAGCTTTCGCCGCGTGCGAGAATGCGCGTGAGCTTCAAACCGTCCACCCAGTTCAGCCCACCCCCACCGATCTCCGGCGCATGCAGAGCGTTCAGCAGACCAGCGTTCTTGAGTTTGACGATCTCTGAAAGCGGGGGACGCCCATCGCGGTCGAGCTGGGCGGCGCGCTTGGAAAGATCGGCGGAAATATCCTTTGCACGGGAGAAGAGATCCTCTCGGCTGGCTGTGCGATTGCTTGTAAAGAGCACGTTGGATTGGCTCATGGGTCGGAACTCCAATTCTTGAAATGGTGTCGGCGGGACCTCGCTGCTCCCGCCGACAGGTCGAGGCAGGCAGCTTAGAAAAGCCTGTCCGGAATCCAGCTTGCGGTCGCCGCGTCGCTCGTGCTGAAGGCCGGAACCTTCTGCGCCAGGTCCTCGATCGTCTTGACCCCGGCCGCGCGCAGGCTTTCCTGGGTGAGCAGCGCCGGCTTGACGGTGATCTGATGGGGAACGTCCTCGCCCGCGACCTGCAGCGCCGCCGCACGCACGGACACGGCCCCGACCACCGCCGGATTGGTCGCGACCGTCGCGACCCAGGGGCTACCGTCTTCGATGATCTCCTGAATGTCCGCAGTCGAAACGTCAGCAGAGTAGATCTTCAACTTTTTGGCGATGCCGAGATCGCTTGCCGCCAATTTCACGCCGCGGGCAAATTCGTCATATGGCGCGAAGACGACACTGATGTCGGGATTGGCCGAGAGAACGGCCTTCGCCTGATCGGCCGTAGAGGTTGCCGTCGTATCGTTGACGACACCAAACCGCGCCTTCTCCACAATGCCGGAGTTTTCCGATCGGAACTTGTCCCAAACCTCGTTGCGGCGGTCGAGTGGCGCAAAGCCGGCGACATAGGCGTAGCCCGCCTTGAAACTCTTGCCATTGTCTTTCACCGCCTGATCGAGTGCGAGTTGCGCAAGCTCGTGGTCGCTCTGTTCGACCTGCGGGATCTTCGGGTTATTGAGGTTTACGTCGAAAGCGACGACCTTGATGCCCTTGTCCAGCGCTTGCTGGGCTACGTCTCCGAGCGATTCGGGCAGGCCGTGATCGATCACGATGGCGGATACGCCGAGGTTGATTGCCTGCAGCACCTGTTCGCGCTGCTCCGCGGCGTCCTGACGGCCCGGAAAGACACGCAGATCAATATCGAGCGACTTCGCCTGCGCTTCGGCACCGGCCTGATAGGCCTGGAAGAAGTCGCCGGCGGAAATGTAGCTGATCAGCGCTATTTTGACGCCACCCTTGTCGAAGGGGGCGGGCGCACCGGCGAGGCCTCCGGCGAAGGCCGCCTCAGAGACAAAGAGTGGGATGGCGGCGCTCAGGGCCAGCCGTGCAAGAAGTTTCATCGTCGCGTTCCTCTAGTCATTTGAAAGCGTCGTCTGACGGACGGCAGATCCCTGCGACGCACGAATTATTAGATATAAACTCTATGTTTTTAGTAGATTAAATCGTCTGATTTTGCAGGCTTGCAGAGATTCTTTGTTTCGTGGGTAAGACCTGCCCGGCAAAGGCTTGCCTGGAAGTTCGGCCATTCTCCAGGTCAATATCAGCCGCTCGAAGCCGATCGGAATACCCACGATGCCACTTCTTCATATAGACAACCTCACCCGCAGCTTTGGCGCGACGCGTGCGCTGACGGGGATCGATCTTTCGATCGATCGGGGAGAGATCGTCGCGTTGATGGGCGCGAACGGCGCCGGCAAGTCGACGCTGGTCAAGATCCTGTCGGGCGTGCTTGCCGCAGACGGCGGCAAGATCAGCCTCAAAGAACATGCCTTCGCTCCCCGTACGCCTTCCGGGGCCAGCAGTGCCGGTATAGCGACCGTTCATCAATCGACAGATATTGTCGGTGCCGCCGGGCTTACGGTAGCGGACGCACTGCTCCTGCATCGCTTTGCCGACCGCGGCACGCCGTTCTTCGTCTCGCGCCAGAGCCTCCGTCGCCAAGCGCGGGCAATGCTCGACGCCGCAGGCTTTTCGCTACCGCTCGATCGCGACTTCGGCGATCTCGCTGCGGCCGACCGTCAGCTCGTGGCGATTGCCCGGGCTCTTGCGGACAGGGCCGATCTGCTGATCCTCGACGAGCCGACCGCCAGTCTTTCCGGCGACGAAAGCCGCCGACTGTTCGACATACTTTTGCGGCTGCGTTCCCAGGGCCTCGCGATCCTCTACATATCCCATCGTACGGCCGACCTCGAAGCCATCGCAGATCGAGCCCTTGTGATGCGCGGCGGCCGTGTCGTGCGCAGTTTGCGGCGACCGATTGACTTCTCGAGTGCCATCGAAGCAATGATCGGCCGCCGGCTCGAAGCGGCACATCCGGATGCACGCGGCCAGGCTGGACCCTTGGTCTTTGAGATGCGTAGCGCGCGGCTCGTGCCGACAAGCGTGCCCTTCGATCTGGCGATACGAGAAGGAGAGGTTGTCGCGATCACCGGGGCGCTCGGCGTTGGCAAGAGCCGACTGCTGTCTGCGATCTTCGGCGCGAACCGGCTTGCCGGCGGAGAAATGCTGCTCGACGGGCGACCGCACGCGCCGCGATCCCCTGCCGAGGCGCTTGCCGTTGGCGTTGCAATGGCTGGGGAAGACCGCCATCGTTCATCCTTGATCCCAGCGGGCTGGCCGGGACATTCGCTTGCCGCCACGATCAGTCTTCCGCATTTGTCGAAATGGTATCGGCAAGGCTTCCTGCTCGGCGACCGGGAACGGCGCGAGGCAGCAAAGGCAATTTCCCGTCTCGGGATCAAGACTTCTGATCCCCTCGCCTCCGTCTGGAGCCTTTCCGGCGGCAACCAGCAGAAGACTGTGATCGCCCGCTGGGAGGCCGAACCAAGCCGACTGCTTCTCCTCGACGAGCCTTTCCAGGGCGTCGATGTCGGGGCGCGCCGCGATATCATCGACGCGATCCGCGCCCGTACCGATCGCGCCACATTGATCGCCAGCTCCGATCCTGAGGAGGCCTACGAGGTCGCCGATCGCATCCTGAACATCGAACGCCATACCCTGCGACCGATCGCAGCCGCCAATCCAGTCATTCAAGGAACATATGCATGACGACGATCGATGATAGTGCTCTTTCAAGGGAAACAGCTGCACCTGACGGCAACAGCAAAGATAGACGCAGCGCCGGCGCGGTCTTGCGCTCCGGCGCGGTCTTCATTCTGCTCGGCCTGATGCTGGTCGGCTTCGGCGTTGCCGAACCAGCCTTTATCAACATCGGCAATCTGATGAGCGTCCTGCAGGCAGTGTCTGTCGTCGCGATCCTCGGGGCCGGCGTCACAGTGACGCTCGCCGTCGGCGGTTTCGATCTTTCCATCGGCGCGGTCGCCGCCTCGAGCGTCATGGCGGCAAGTTACGCCATGATCGTCTGGCAGTTCGATGCCTTTGCTACGGTACCTCTCGTGTTGGCCTTCGGCGCGACAATTGGGCTCATCAACGCCGTGCTTATCGTGCGCCTGCGCGTGCCCGATCTGCTGGCCACGCTTGCCATGATGTTCCTCTTGTCCGGATTGCAGCTCATCCCGACGGCGGGCCGCTCGATCTCGGCCGGCCTGGTTCTGCCGGATGGATCGAAGGCGGTAGGGGCCTTTGATCCGGTCTTTCTCCTCATCGGCCGGTATAGCTTCCTCGGCACCTTGCCCGTCTCGGTACTGCTCATGACGCTCGTGGCTCTTGTTCTCTATGTCCTCACCGAACGGACGCGCATTGGTCGCCTGCTCTTTGCAACCGGCGGCAACGAGGTGGCGACACGGCTTGCAGGAGCGTCCACCGCGCGACTGAAGACGCTTGCTTATGTCATTTCAGGCGCGCTCGCCTCTCTCGGCGGCATCGTAATCGCCGCCCGCGTCGGTCGCGGCGACGTCTCGTCCGGCGGATCATTGCTCATGGATGCCGTGGCCGCCGCTCTGATCGGCTTCGCCGTTCTCAACCTTCGCCGCCCCAATGTGCTCGGAACTCTGGTGGGGGCGGTCTTCGTCGGCGTGCTGCTGAACGGCCTGACGATGCTGAACGCGCCCTATTACACGCAAGACTTCGTGAAGGGTGCCGTGCTGGTCGGCGCACTTGCCCTCACCTACGGCCTTGGCCGCAACCTGGATCGCTGAGGGCTGACTGCCGCCTTCCGAAATTTTCCCGTCGGGCGGTCCTTTTGGAATGATGTTTCTCCTTAATGATATAAATCCATATATTTTATGGATTAAAGGAAAAACGAGAGGGCTATTTCCATGACTGAAGAAACGGCATCCGGCTTCGGCCGTCGCGAAATATTGAAGCTCGCGGCCGTCGCGGGGGCAACTTTTGCAGGCGCAGGCGTATTTGCGTCGGCGTCGGCCAGCGCTGCGGAGGATGGGCTTTCGCTGAAAGGCAAGCGCATCGCAATCAGCGCGACCGGCACCGACCACTATTTCGATCTGCAGGTCTACAACGCCCAGATCGAAGAGGTGAAGCGGCTGGGCGGCGAGCCGATTGCTGTCGACGCCGGCCGCAACGACGGCAAGCTGATCGCCCAGTTGCAGACGCTGGTTGCCCAGAAGCCCGACGCACTGGTGCAGATCCTGGGTACGCTTAGCGTCATCGACCCGTGGCTGAAGAAGGCCCGCGACGCCGGTATCCCGGTGCTGACCGTCGATGTCGGCTCGACCAATTCGCTTAACAACACGACCTCGGACAACTGGGGCATCGGCAAGGATCTCGCCTTGCAGCTGGTGTCCGACATCGGCGGCGAGGGCAACATCGTCGTCTTCAATGGCTTTTACGGCGTGACGCCCTGCGCCATCCGCTACGACCAGCTGGTCAATGTCATCAAGTACTTCCCGAAGGTGAAGATCCTTCAGCCGGAACTGCGCGACGTCATCCCGAACACCGTCCAGGACGCGTTTACGCAGATCACCGCGATCCTTAACAAGTATCCGGAAAAGGGTTCGATCAAGGCCGTCTGGTCAGCCTGGGATATTCCGCAGCTCGGCGCTACACAGGCGATTGCCGCGGCCGGCCGCAACGAGATCCGTACCTACGGCGTCGACGGCAGCCCCGAGGTTCTGCAGCTCGTCGCCGATCCCAAGTCTCCAGCAGGCGCCGATGCTGCCCAGCAGCCGGCCGAGATCGGTCGCGTCGCGATCCGCAACGTCGCCAAGCTCCTGGCTGGCCAGACCCTGCCGCGCGAGACTTATGTCCCGGCTCTCCTCGCAAACAAGGACAACGTCACCGAGATCACCAAGAAGCTCGGCATCGGCTGATAGCCGTCTCGCGATGCGGCCAGGCCGCATCGCGCCCCTTACCTCTGAAGAGCCAGCAACATGACCGCAGCTGAAACAGCCGAGCCCGGCGACGACATCATTCGTTTTGACCGTATCGTGAAACGCTTCGGTGGCGCGCAGGCGCTGGCAGGCGCCTCCTTTGCTGTGCGACGCAGCACCGTGCACGGCCTCGTCGGTCAAAACGGCGCCGGCAAATCCACACTCATCAAAATCCTTGCCGGCCTGCATAGGCCGGACGAAGGGCGCATTGAAATCGAAGGACGCGGCTACGAAAGCCTGACGCCGCATCTCTGCGAAGAGCTTGGTATCCACTTCATCCATCAGGACCGCCTGTTGGTGCCGACGTTCACTGTCGGGGAAGCGCTTTTTCTCGGCCGCGAAACACGCCTTCCCGGAACACCGTTCCTTGATCGCCGCGCCATGCAGCGCCGGGCAGAAGAAATCCTTCTCAACTACTTCGGGCTGCGGCTTGCGAAAGATGCACTGATCGGCGAACTTTCCACTGCCGAACGACAGATCGTGCAGATAACCCGTGCCCTGCTCAACCAACCCAAGGTACTGGTCTTCGATGAGCCAACGGCAGCGCTGGTGCGGCGTGAGGCGGAAACGCTCTTCCGGCTAATCCGACGCCTTCGCGACGATGGCGTCACCATCATCTATATCTCTCACTACCTCAACGAGATCGAGGAACTGTGCGACCACGTGACGGTCCTGCGCAACGGCCTCGACGTCGCCTCGCTGCCGATTGCCGAAACCTCGGCGAAGGGCATCGCCGGACTGATGATCGAGTGCGATATCACCGAGATGTTCCCGAAGTCACATGTCGAGCCGGGCGCTGAAATCCTCAGGGTCGAGGCTCTATCGGCACCGAACCGTTACGACAATGTCGGTTTCACGCTGCGCCGTGGCGAGGTGCTTGGCATCACCGGTCTGCTGGGATCCGGAGCCAAGGATCTCATCCGTACGCTCTTCGGGCTGGAACAGGCGGCATCCGGTCGGATCGAGATGGACAGCAAGGCTGCGCAGTTGCGCAACCCCAAACAAGCCGTCGAGCGAAGCGTCGCATTGGTGCCGGAGGATCGGCGTGGCCATGGAGTGGGTCTCGATCTTAGCCTGACCGAGAACATAACCTTGTCGAGCCTTGCGCGATATACCCGCTTCGGCTTCCTGAAGCGGAAGCGTGAACGCTCGGACACCGACGACCTCATTTTACGCCTGCAGATCAAGACCACCGGACAAGACGCTCTGGTGCGCACACTTTCCGGTGGCAACCAGCAGAAGGTCGCAATTGCCAAATGGCTGAGCCGACAATCGGAGATCTACCTCCTGGACGAGCCGACCGTCGGCGTCGATATCGGCTCCAAGGTGGAGATCTACGCGTTGATCGGAGAGCTCGCCGCCCGTGGCGCCGGCGTCATCGTTCTTTCCTCTGATCTGCCCGAGCTTGTGGGCATTACCGATCGGATCCTCGTTTTCTTCCGCGGGCGTGTTGTCCGCGAACTCGTCTCCTTGGACACCACAACGGATGAAGTGCTGGCGGCATCGACCGGCGCTTCGGAAGGATTGCGCCATGTCGGCTGATGTTCAGTTCGCTTCCCTGCCCGCCATTGCCGACAGCGACGCACCGAAGTCCAGGGGCAATCTTGCAGCCGCTGCACTTCGCTTCGGCTCGTTGCTCGCCTTTGCCTCCATTTTTGTCGTCTTCTCGCTCACCGCTCCTTATTTCTTCACGATCGGCAACATCGGGAATGTTCTCGGTCAGTCGGCCATCGCAGGCGTTCTTGCGATCGGCTTGACGATCGTCCTGATCGCCGGAGGCTCAAACGTGGTCACTGGCGGCATCGATCTGTCGCTTGCCGCCAATATGGGCTTGAGCGCTGCGGTCTATGCTTCGCTCATTCAGCTCGGCTATAGCGATGCGACTGCCGCCGTGGGAGCAGTCCTCACCGGGTTTGCGATCGGTGCCGTCAACGCTGCCGCCGTCGTGCTCGCCGGCATCGTGCCGCTTCTGGCAACGCTTGCAGTGATGAATGTTGTTGCCGGTCTTGAACTGGTTCTGACCCAGAACACCGTGGTACCCGCCTCCACCGACGTGCTGACCGCGATCTCGACGTCTGACAGCTTCGGAGTGCCGATCCTCGCCTATATCCTGATCGGCTTCACAGCCATTGTGGCGGCGATCATCCAGTACACGCCACTCGGGCTGCGGCTTTACGCGGTCGGTGATTTTCCGGACGCTGCCCGCGCAGCTGGCCTTCCCCTCAAGCGTCTTGTCGCCAGTGCATTTATCGCAAGCGGCCTCTGCGGTGGCCTCGCCGGTGTTCTCTCGGTGTCCTATCTCAGCGGCAGCACGACGGGTTCCGGGGAAATGCTCCTGCCAGTCGTCGTCACCGCCCTGCTTGGTTCGGTGTTTTCGCGCCGCCTTGTTCCGACGATCACCGGCACCCTGATATCGGCGCTCTTCGTCGGCTTCCTCGTCAACGGCTTCCAGCTTCTGAACCTGCCGAGCACACTCGTCAGCGGCGTCCAGGGTCTCCTGATCCTGATCGTCGTCTCTGCCACGACCTTGCTACGCAAATGGGAGATCTGACCATGTCTGCTTCAATTTCCGCCGGGCGACTGATCGCCCGTCTTTCCCGGTATGGTCTGATACTCGCTCTCATCGCCGTCTTCTCGATCTTCTCTGCTGCCGCTCCAACCTTCCTGACGACGGGCAATCTGCAGAGCATTCTCGTCAACAACTTCACGCTGCTCGCCATCGTCTCGATTGCCATGACGCTCGCCGTGTCGGCTGGCGGGATCGACCTCTCGGTCGGCACCGCAGTTGATTTTGCAAGCTTCGCGTTCGTTTCGCTCGTTCTTGCCGGCCAACCCGTCGCGCTCGCACTGCTCGCGGCCCTCCTGGCCGGCGCCCTTGTGGGAGCCTTCAACGCGATCCTGATTTCTGCAATCGGGGTGTCGCCGTTCCTGGCAACACTCGGCACACTGTTCATTGGCCGCAGCATCCAACAGCTGCTGACGAATGGCGGCAATCCCGTCTATCTGCCCCCGAACGGCGTTCCCGATGCCTTCCGCTTCCTCGGGCACGGAACCATCGCAGGCCTACCAGTTCCACTTCTAATCGCTGCCGTCGTGATCTCAAGCGTCGCAGTGCTGTATTCTCAAACGCGTTTTGGTCGTGTTGTGCTATCCATCGGCCTGCAGCCAAGCGTGGTGCGCTATTCTGGCATCGCGCTTGGACGAGATGTCGCCGTCATCTTCATTCTCGCAGGCACGGTCGCAGCAATTGCCGGCATCATCCTGACCTCCACCGTCACGGTCTACATTCCCTCATCAGGCAATGCTTTCCTGCTGAATGCGATCGGCGCCACGTTCATCGGTACAACCTTCTCGCCACTCGGCCGGCCGAACGTCGCCGGTACGGTGCTCGGGGTTCTACTTCTCAGCATCGTGTCCAACGGTCTGCTTTTGACCGGACTGAACTTCTACTGGCAGCAGGTCGGCACCGGCAGCCTCATCTTCGCCGTGCTGGCATTCAGCTTCATCAACCAGAAAGCGGTCGGCGCCTGATCGCGGCCGAACCAAACCAATGCAGGAACAGTGACATGAGCCGAGAAATCAGGCTGAACGCCTTCGACATGAGCTGCGTCGGACACCAATCGCCCGGGCTCTGGCGCCACCCGCGCGACAAATCCTGGACCTACAAGGATCTCGATTACTGGGTGCATCTTGCCAAGACGCTCGAGCGCGGGAAGTTCGACGGGCTCTTCATCGCTGACGTGCTCGGGGTCTACGATGTGCTGAACGGCAATGTCGATGCGGCGCTGCGCCATTCGGCACAGGTGCCGGTCAACGATCCGCTGCAGCTCATCCCAACCATGGCCCATGAGACCGAACACCTCGGCTTCGGGCTGACCGCATCGCTCTCCTTCGAGCACCCCTATACCTTCGCCCGCCGGATCTCCACGCTCGATCACCTGACCAAGGGGCGGGTGGGCTGGAACATCGTCACCTCCTACCTCAACAGCGGTGCCCTCAATGTCGGCCAGCCCGCGCAGACGAACCACGACGATCGCTATGACCTCGCCGACGAGTATCTCGAGGTCTGCTACAAGCTTTGGGAAGGCAGCTGGGAGGATGACGCCGTCGTCCGTGACCGCCAGAAGGGCGTTTTCACGGACCCGCGGAAAGTGCACCCGATCCGCCATGCAGGCAAGCATTTCACCGTGCCGGGCATTCACCTCAGCGAGCCCTCCCCACAGCGCACACCGGTACTCTATCAAGCGGGCGCCTCCAGCCGTGGCAAGGACTTCGCCGGCGCTCATGCCGAGTGCATTTTTGTCGCCGCACCGTCGAAAGCCGTGCTCAAGCGCTATGTCGCCAATGTCCGGCAGGCGGCCGAGCGGGCCGGCCGCAACCCGCGCGAAATCCTCGCCTTCAATCTGCAGACGGTCATCCTCGGCGAAACGGACACCGCGGCGCAGCGCAAATTCAGCGAGTACCGGCAGTACGCATCCTTTGAAGGAGCACTGACACTGATCTCAGGCTGGACGGGGATCGACTTTGGCCAGTTCGGCCCCGACGAGGTGCTGCGCCACCGCCATACCAATGCCGTGCAGTCCGCCGTCGAGACCTTCACGACGATCGATCCGAGCAAGGAATGGACCGTACGGGAAATGGCCGATTGGGTCGGTGTCGGCGGCTTCGGACCCGTCTTCGTCGGCTCACCATCGACAGTCGCGGACCTGATGCAGGAATGGGTCGAGGAGACCGACGTCGACGGTTTCAACCTTGCTTACACGGTAACCCCGGAGAGCTTCGAGGACGCGGTCGAGCTACTGGTGCCGGAACTCCAGAAACGCGGCGTCTACAAATCGGAGTATCGACAGGGAACCCTTCGCGAAAAGCTGGGTGGCACAAGCCCTCGCCTGCGGGCGCCGCATCCAGCCACCGCCTATCGCAATCTCGCAAACACGACGAAGCTTGCCATGTAAGGCCGACGCAACGGCAAGAAGCCTATGACGTCTTCACACATGCGGTCCAATGTTTGATCATTGCCGGCTCGGCTTAAGAAGCAACCTATAACGTTACCGTGCTGAGCTTCGACGTACTGCTGGCAAAGTTGCGCGCACGACTTAGCTTCCTAAAGGGCGAAAAAGGGCATCGCGTTGACCTAGAAGAAAAGCCGCGCGGGAAATGGTCCGCGTTTGGCTTTTGTCGCCAGGCGCCCTTAGCTTAGCGCGCCAACACGCCGATCCGAGTTGCGTGAATAGCCGAGCTTCTCGGATATTTCCGATGCAGCGTCGAGAAGACTCTCAAGGTAGGCCGCCCGATTGCGCAAGCCATCTTCGCGCGGCGCGACTAAACATAGCGTTGCGATGCATGCACCATCCGCCTGATGAACCGGCACGGCGAAGCAATGCGTAAAGTTCTCGACTTCGCTGTTGAAGGTGAAATAGCCGTCGCGCGCCGCGTTGCGGACTTGCCCGATGAAGTCGGCTGGATCGAGGCGCCTGCCGTTCGGCAGGACGAAGTCGTCCGGGGGAATGAGGTCAAGGATCTGGCGGTCGGACAGGTGCGACACGAGCAGCCGCCCCGAGGCCGTCCAGGGTATCGAGACGAGTTCGCCGACATTTGAGGAAATGCGGAACGGGCGGATGCCTTCCCGCATCATAGCCACCGTATACTTCGTACCCTCGAGGACGCACATCTGCGCCGTCTCCCGGGTTTCCTCTGCGAGGCGGATCAGCATGCGCTCGCATTCGCGCATGAGGTCGAACTGTTCGGCATAGGCGGTGCCGAGGAAATAGAGCCGGCGGCCGAGATAGACCCGGCCATCGTCCTGATAGTAGTCGAGCATGCCATGGCTGAGCAACAGGTTGACGAGCTCGTAGACCGAGGAGCGCGGCGCACCGATCTCGGCGGCGATCTCGTTTGGCCGCATGGGCTGGCGCCTCACGCGCAGGAATTCGAGGATCTCAAAGGCACGATCCAGTCCTCGGGTGCGCCGCGACACTGTGTCGACACCAGCCTCAGCCATGCTTTTCTCCAGTATTAGGCGCGATCCGCGCGGTAGGCAACGCAGTCAACTTCGACCTTGCAATCGACCATCATGCGTGATTGGACGCAAGCGCGCGCCGGAGGGTTTTCGCCGAAATAGTCGGCATACACGCCGTTAAAGCTCCAGAAATCGCGCGGATCGTCAAGCCACACGCCCACGCGCACGACGTCTTCAAGGCTGTAGCCCGCCTCATTGAGAATGGCAATCAGGTTTTCGATCGCCTTTCGGCTCTGGGCAACGATTCCGCCACCGACAATCTCCCCCTTTTCCATAGGGACCTGACCGGAAACATACAGCCAGCCGCCTGCTTCGGTGGCTCGGGCGAAGGGAAGTGGTTGTCCGCCTGCGCCAGTTTCACCGGCCCCATAGCGCTTGATCGTCATTCTTTTCACTTTCTCTTTTAGTTGAAGCTGGAGGTCTTCAGGAATTCAGCCAAGCGCTCGGTCTTGGGCCTCACGAACATCTCCTTTGGATCACCCTGCTCGCAGATGACCCCTTGATTCATGAAGATGACACGCGATGAAACTTCGTAGGCAAAGCGCATCTCATGGGTGACCAGCAGCATGGTCATGCCGTCTGCCGCGAGACCCTTGATCACCTGCAGCACTTCACCCACCAGTTCGGGATCAAGAGCCGAGGTCACCTCATCGAACAGCATAAGGCGTGGTGACATTGCGATTGCACGGGCGATTGCCACGCGTTGCTGCTGACCACCGGAAAGCTGGCCTGGGTAGTGATTGGTTCGTGCCGACAACCCGACGCGGTCGAGCCAACGCTCGGCGATTAAGCGCGCTTCGGCTTTCGGCATCTTCTTGACCTTGATGAGGCCAAGCATGACGTTCTGGGCTGCAGTCATGTGCGGGAACAGGTTGAATTGCTGGAAAGCCATTCCCGTAAGAGCGCGTTGACGGGCAATCTCCTTCTCGGTCTTGCGCCGACGCGTCGATCCTTGGACGTGGTAGCCGATCTCTTCTCCATCGAGGCTGATCGTGCCGCCCTGGAATTCCTCCAGCATGTTCACGCAGCGCAGCATCGTGGTCTTGCCCGAGCCGGACGAGCCGATGATCGAAATGACCTCGCCTTCCTGCACGGAGCAGTCGACGCCTTTGAGAACCTCGTGTTGGCCATAAGTTTTGCGCAGGCCCTTGATTTCAAGCATTGTCTTGGCCATCGATCGGCCTCCTCAGGATGGAAGGGCAGTCTTGCGCTCGACGAATTTGCCGAAACGCTCGATACCGAAGTTGACGACGAAATAGAGGGCTCCTGCCAGGAAGTAGAACTGCAGACTCATGAAGTTGCGGGAGATGATCTCCTGCGTGCGCAGCAGCAGCTCCGCCACACCGATTACCGACAGCAGGGTCGATGCCTTCACCATTTCTGCCGCCGTGTTGACCCAGGCTGGCAGACACTGGCGCAGGGCTTGAGGCCACAGGACGGAGGTGAACGTCTGCGTGAACGTCAGTCCGATCGCTTTTGCAGCTTCGGTCTGTCCCTTCGGGATGGCTTGCAGGGCACCGCGAACGATCTCACCGACGTGGGACGAACAAAATATCGCCAGCGCCAGAACGCCCGCCGCGAATGGTCCCAATTCGATGCCCACGGCGCTCGAGACGTAGTAGCTGGCGAGGACAAGGACCAAAACCGGCGTGCCGCGGATCACGTCCGTATAGGCCCTCACGATCAGGCGCAGCACACCGTTTCCATAAACCAGAGCCAGACCGACAAAGATCCCGAGCACCGAGCCTGCGAGGATGGCCAGCAGGGAGATCGATACCGTCATCGCGACGCCATTCACGATGACATGGCGGGCGATCCAAAGTTGATCGAGAAAAGTTTGAGACATTGGCTTACCTCGGCAATGCCAGACGCCGCTCGACAAGGCGCATCAGGGCGGCAATGAGGAAACAGGTGACGACATAGAGAGCGGATGTGACTATCCAGGTCTCGATGACACGGAAGCTCTCGACGTTGATCTTGCGCGCTGCAAACGTCAGCTCGGGCACGGCGATCGTTGCGGCAAGCGATGTGTCCTTAAAGAGAGAGATGATTGTCGACGATAGCGACGGCAGAACGTTGCGGATCATCAGTGGCGCTATGATCGAGGTGCGTATCTGCATCGACGTTAGGCCAATCGCCATTCCGGCTTCCGTCAATCCCTTTGGAATAGAGAGAAGTCCAGCGCGGAAAACTTCCGCCAGATACGCTCCCGAGTAGAGCGACAGAACCAGGACGAAGCTCTTTATCTTGTCGAGCCGGAAGCCGATCTGAGGCAGCGCAAAGAACGCAAACAAGACGAGAATGAGGATCGGCAGATTTCGTATCACAGTAACATAGGAGCGCGCCGGCACGACGATGAGGCGGTTCCTCGAAAGCAGCGCGAAAGCTACAAAAAGACCGAGGACAGCCCCGATCAAGATCGAGACCACCGCCAAGCCGAGGCTCAACATCAAGCCGCTAAGTAGGAAATCGAAGTTGCGCCAAACGGCAGCGAAATTCAGCGTATAACCCATTGTAGGCCGCCCCTCCAGAAGCGGGAGCGGGATGGACCCGCTCCCTCGGGCCATTTACTTGTATTCGACCGGGAAGCCGATTTGCGGAGGCGTCAGATCCTTGCCAAACCAAGTCTTGAACGATTTGGCATAGGCATCAAATTCGACACCGGTCATGGCTTCGTGAAGGGCGGTGTTGACGAAATTCAGCCAATCCTGGTCGCCGCGCTTGACGCCGCAGGCATAGGTCTGCGGATTCCAGCCGAAGCCTGCATCCTTATACTTGCCGGGGTTTTGGGTCATGTACCACGCCAGCGAGGACTGGTCGGTGGCCACGGAGTCGGCACGGCCGGATTCCAATGCCTGATAAATCAGGTCTACGGAGTCATACTGGTCGACTGTCGCTTCTGGAAGCGCGGCATGAACCATAGCTTCTGCATAAACATTCTGCAGGACCGAAATTGTCACCGATGAGCCGGCAGCCTTAAGCGCTGCGTAGTCGGCATACTTGCCATCAGCCTTCAGCATCAGGCCGACACCTTCACGGTAATAGGGAATCGTGAAGGCGATCTGCTGGGCTCGCTCGCCCGTCACCGTCATGAACTGGCAGGTGATGTCGACTTTGTCCGTGGTGATGTTCGGAATGCGGGCGTCTGAGGACTGATTGACGTACTCGATCTTCTCAGGATCGCCAAAGAGAGCCTTGGCGATGATGTGACCCATATCGACGTCAAACCCCTGGAGCTTGTCATCGGCGCTCTTGAAGTGCCAGGGCGCATTGGTGCTGCCTGTCCCCATGACGAGGTGACCGCGAGCAAGCACCTCGTCGAGCTTGCTCCCGTCCGCGAGAACCGGGCTGGAAAGAATTGTGGCTGCGGCCAAAGCGATCAGGCCGACACGAAAAGAAGATGTCATGGCGTTCCCCTTGTGAACATTTTGCTCTTGTCCAATATTCCGGACACATGTCTGTTTTATTGGATTTTCACAGGAAGCGGCATCAGCAATAAATTGTCAAGCTGCATCGCCAAAAAAGCTGCAGCGATGCGAACTGGCTTTTTTTGCAGGGCAGCATTTCTCCCATATTCGAGTTAATAGCCCTCGACACGTCGCCTTGGCCGCAATCAACGGTTGAGCGGACGGACGGCTAAGGTTGTCGGTCACCTTCGAGAAATCGGGGCTCCGCGAAAAGAGGCTGCCCGAAAAGACTTTCACGGATGGCCGACGTCACCGTCCGATCCAGGGAAATGTCTTCGCCCGAGACCATTGCGCGCGCCGCTCATACGCGCTGGCAGCCACAGTCGGCCAATTGACGGACCGTCTCTTCGCCCAAAGTCGATCAATCAATTTCGATCAAGTTGCCATAGCAATTTCGCCACCTTACGTTTAAGTAAGCGCGAGTTTTCGAAGTTAGGTGAATCCCTGAAATGCACAGCGATACAAACTTCCATGAAGAGGCAAGATTGCTTGCGCTTCTGGCAAATCAAAAAAGGCTCCTGATTGCCAGCCTCCTCTTAGACAACGAACTGAACGTCGGCGAGCTCGCGAAACGAGTTGGACTTTCTCAGTCGGCTCTATCCCAGCATCTGGCGAGACTACGTGAAGGCGACATCGTAACAACCCGACGTGACGCCCAGACAATCTACTATTCGACCACCCACTACGGCGTCCGAAAAATCCTTTCGACCCTAGATGAAATCTGCACTCGTCCGACAGTAACGGTGAGCGCGTCGAGGTAAACTTCTGGGGAGTGCCCGGTACTGAGAAGTGCCAACTTGCGGAAGAACAGGGCTGCTCCATCTTCTCCTCATAACGGTCTTTGAGGAGCGGCCATGATACCCCAAGGCGATCACCTGTTTTCCACGCAAATCTCAGGCGAACCGATGCCCGATGCCGGATTGTTTACGTGGGACCTCCGGAGCAATCTCGTCTATGCAGACAGCGCCCTTGCGCGGTTGTTTGGCCTTGAGCCTGACGAAGCAGAACATGGCCTGCCGCTACAGACCTACATGGAGCGTATTCATCCTCAGGATGCGCCGACCCTGGCCAAACAGATCAACGACACCATTGTTGCGGAGCATCCCACGGTGCAGAACTACCGCGTCCTGAACGAAGATGGGATCTATGTCGCTGTTTGCGCGTTTGGCCGGTGCTTTCGTGACCGCGAAGACGTTCCGGTTCATTATGCGGGTATCGTCGTACCCGCCGAGACATTGCCGAACTACAAATCTCACTAGGTTGGTTCGCCTAAAAGGCGCGGCGCTGGTCGTCGAGGGGATGCAAATTGCGCTGTTATAGTGGTATGCTGAGATTATCCGGTGCTGAACGTCTTGCCGTTTCCGCCGTCGTGATCGTCGCCGCTCCTCATTGCCCTCTCTAGCCGGATCACCGCGTCAATGAACGCGGGAAAGGCAGACTTGAGAAGCTCGAGGTTTGTGGCGACCTTGTCGGGCTTCAGGTCGAAACCGTATTTGTGGCGCACGAGATGGCGAAATCCCTTGAGTTCAAAAAGAGCGTCATAAAGTTCGAGATCGAGTAGTGCCGGACGCGTTCCAGCAATCTCGGCTGCCATCTGATCAAGGATGTCCTGGTGGGCAGAACCGCCTGTTGGGACGTAATCATCGACATCTTTCGCGATACTGAGAAGAATGTCCTCAATTCCATTATAGACATTGTGGATGCCCGATGAGACCGCCGCCACGGCTCCCCAGTCTCCATCTGCCACCTCAGCCGAATGGCTTGCGTAATACTGTTCCATCTGTGCCAGCTCGCGCTCTGCGCGGGCGATTCTTGGGGAAAGTTTCGCGAACTCTGGCAGGCTAAACGATGTCATGCAGTAACTCCAGGACACGATCTTCGGTCAGATCGTCCTCAAAAATCAGATCGTAAGGAATCGCGGATGACCGCATGCCGTCAGCTACCAGTCGCTCAACCAGATGACGGCGCTTGGGTTCGATCGGCCCGCGGACGAGAAAATCAACATCCGAATGGGAGCGGAAATCACCTTTCGCCAAAGAGCCGATAATGGTTATTTCGATCCCATCCCTTTCAGCGGCACGCAGAATACGCGCAACGGCTGCCGACGCCCGTTCGTGCCGGGTCTCACGTCTCCTCACCGTAAGTGCGTCCATCCTGTTCATGCGGGACTCCAATCTCCTACGACGAGCCTACAGCAATACAAGGAAAGCCGAAAGCCGGCGACATCTCTCCAGAATGTCTGGTCATCGAATTGGTGGCACTTCCTGCCTAATAGTGCTTAACGTTTGGCTCACGGCCCAAAATCATCCGACCATGCCGAATATAATACTCTCGCCGACCGATGTTCAGGATGTCTCTGCTTATATCCTAAGCCTTACGAAATAGAGGCTTCTCCAGCCGATGGAGCCATAACATGATCGCGAGGCGGAACACAGGCGCCGTCGCAGGCCGAACTGCAACAGCTGCGGCGAACCCTCGAAGTCTTCTGAAGGAGGCGAATGCGGGCGACGGCTTCATCCCGGTCAAGCCTCTGCAAAGTGATCCAACCATTGCCGTCGATGTGTGCGCCAGTTAATACTGCCGCTTCAACGAACTGGGATCGACGGAAACGTCCGATAACGCCCTATCGGACGTTTTGACAACGTGACCATCCCCATGGGAGATTTAGCTAAAAAGGTAGATTTCTGGAGCCTTTCGTGTCCCTGAACATCAAAAATCCGGCGACCGTCGCTCTCATAGACGAACTCGCGCGCCGCCAGGGCATCAGCAAAACCGCCGCCATTCATCAAGCGCTCAGCGAGCGCTTGCATCGCATGGGGTACGGCGATGTTGCCCAGGAGCGTCTGCTCGGCGAACTGCGCGCGATCCGCGAAAGGGTGGCGCGCCTGCCGGAACTAGACAGTCGCAGTGACGAGGAGATCGTCGGCTATGACGAGCATGGAATTCCGAACTGATGGTGATCGATACCTTCGCCATCGTCGCGATCCTGCGTAACGAACCTGAGGCGGCGAAACTCGAAAGAGCGCTTGTCGCCAGCCCAGTTCACCTAGTTCCGGCGACATGCGTGCTCGAAGCGCGCATGGTGCTGGTCAGCCGGCGCGGAGAACACGCATTGGCCGAAATCGATCTGTGGCTCCGTAAGATCGAGGCGGACATCATCCCGGTCGATTCCGATTTAGTCGATTTGGCGACGCAAGCCTGGTTGACCTACGGCAAAGGCCGCCATTCAGCGGCATTGAATTTCGCCGATTGCTTTTCCTACGCTTTGGCAAAGCGCGCGGACGAACCGCTGCACTTCATCGGCGAGGACTTTTCCCGGACCGATATCGGGGCGGCATGCTGCGTCGGACAACCTGCCTGACATCGTCCTCTCCCCTGCTCTACCCGCGCATTTGATCTAACTGATTGTGCCCGAGGCTATGTCGAGGACGGCGAACTCTGCCTACCCGCCGTGCCTATGCCGCCGACCGGAAACACTTTGCCGCCTGGTGCTGGCGGCAGACCTTGCCTCCCTCTCCCGCCCCCCAGATGGTCGAGTTGTACATCACAGCTCCCGCGTCCGGCACGGCCAGACGTCCTATCAAGCAAGCACCGTCTCCACCATAGAACGTCGCCAACGCGGCTGTCGCTTGACCGCAAGGATCGGAATATCGCCACGTGCTCTCTGGCATCCGCAACCGCCACGCTTTCCTGTCCCGGCAGAAGGAAGCCATTCTGCCGGAAGACCTGGTCGCCATGCTGGAGGCCCTGGATCGCGGTTCTCTGCGCGGCGGCGGGACCGTGCCATACTGCTTCTCGGCTTTGCCGGCGGCGAGCGACGCTCCGAAATCACCGGGGCGGACCTTGGCCGTGATCAAATGGAGGATGGGCGCGGCTGCATCGAGATCCTCGATAAGGGCCTGCTGCTGACGCTGCGCGGCAAGACCGGCTGGCGGCGCGAGGTGGAGTCGGCCGCGGGTCGTCGGATGCGACCTGCTCCGTCGTCGCCATCGAGACCTGGACCAAGTTCCTCAGGCTTGCCCATAGGCCCCCTGTTTCGCCGCGTCACCGGACAGGGAAAGTCTGTAGGGCGAGAGCGTTTGAACGACAAGGAAGTGGCGCCCGGTCAAGCGGGCCGCATATGGCCGCCGGCATTCGCGGCCATATGCGCGAAATAAGGCGCGCCCTTCAAGTTCTCGGGGCACTCGCTGCGTGCGCACCGGGTTTGCCGCTCTCGAGCCGGTTGGAAGGTCTGCAACAGACGTCCGCTTCTACCACTTGGCGACGGTCTTTTGATTGATCCCGTAACGCTTCGAAAGCGTCCTCAGGCTCTCTTGACTGTGTTGTATCGCTCGACGGACTGCCTCTGTCGTCGTGGCGCTCCCATGAAGAACCTGGCCCATAGCGCATCCTTTGATTCGGAAGACAGGAATGCCCCATCAAAGCCTGGGATCAACCTCTAGAACCGCGACCGCCTCGCCGCAGCCGCGATCACAGCGGCCCCGCTTCAATCTTTTAACGGCAGCGAGCTCCCGTTCAGATTGGTTAAGGGCCACGTGCTCGAACCGGCGAGGGGATCGAGATCGCAGCAGTCATCTTCAGCAATCGCGACGAAGACAGTCTTATCGAAAGCGTCGTCGGCCGGTTGAGCAAATTGGACGATAGCGCCCGAGGAGCGCCGGATCAGGCCATTGCGGCCGAGCGGAGGCTCACGGGCTCGCCTCGTCAGAGCGAGAATCTTGCCAAGCATTGCCGATTGTCACGACTATTGGTAGCATTTGCGGCCGCCGCTGACCTGCAGTTCGCGATGCCTTGAATTGATAGACTTCCTCGTGTTCGTTGGAGACTGATCGATGAAAGTGCCACGTCGAGTTTCACCGGCCTATCTGAGCGTACTCCTCGTTGCGTGGATGTCAGCGCCTCAAGGCGCCTTGGGGCAGACGGTGCCAACCGTCGGGATAGCGAGCGTTCAGATTGAGGATGTCTCTCCAAAGCATGAATTCGTCGGACGTGTCGAAGCGGCGGACGCGGTAGACATCCGCTCACGGATCGAAGGCTTCCTCGACAAGCGGCTTTTCGACGAAGGCCAGATCGTCAGGAAGGATCAGGATCTTTTCCTCATCGACAAGCGATCGCTCGAAATCTCCCTCGAAGATGCCCAGGCTTCCCTTGCAAGCGCTCAGGCAACGCTGACGGACGCGCAACGACGGCTCGAACGAAATCAGTCATTGAGCTCACAGACCGTCTCGCGCGCCACGCTGGAGGAGAGCCAAACTGCGGTGGAAACGGCTCAAGCGAACGTCTTGTCGGCGCAGGCACGAGTAGGGCAAGCAGAGCTAAACCTCAGCTATAGTCGAATAACCTCCCCGATCGAGGGACGCATCGGGGCAGCAGAGTTGTCAATTGGAAGCTTCGTAAGCGGCAGTTCACCGATACTCGCACGCGTCGTCGAAATGGACCCGATCCGCGTCGTATTCTCCGTCAGCGACCGGTCGATCCTTGACCTGCGGGCTGCCGCGGGCGGCATAGGCAAAGACGATCTGGCCAGGAAGTATGAGCCCACCTTACGTCTGTCCAATGGCCAGCAATACAGTGAGCCGGGCAAGATCGAGTTTTTCGGAAACGAAATCGACGAGACAACGGGCACACTGGCAATTCGAGCACTGTTTAGCAATCCAGAGCACCTGCTCGTTCCAGGCCAGTTCGTGACAGTCATCATATCGGAGGCGGAACGGAAGATGCGCCCGGTTGTCCCGTTAGGCGCTGTCCAGCAAGACCGCGAGGGCAAATTCGTCCTGCTTGTCGATCAGAAGAAGCAGGTTACGCTCCAGCGCATAAAAGTCTCAAAGCAGGTCGACGGAAACTGGGCTGTGGACGAAGGACTGAAAGGGGGCGAGAACCTCATCGTGGAGGGACTGCAGAACGTCTCCGAGGGAGCGGCCGTGAATGTCACGCCGGTGGCTCCGGAAGGCATCGTAGCCTCGCCGTCCTCCGTCGCGCCCCAAGCTGGTACACAGCAATGAATATATCCGGACCCTTCCTTGCCAGACCAAGGTTCGCGATGGTCATTGCGATCGTCATGATGATCGCGGGCGCCGTCTCCCTCCTCCTGATACCGGTCGCTCAATTCCCTCAGATTACACCGCCGGAGGTGCAGGTAACTGCCAGCTATCCCGGTGCCAATGCCAGCGTCATGACGGACAGCGTGGGAGCGCCGATCGAGGACCAGGTGAACGGCGTCGAAGACATGCTCTACATGTCGTCGTCCAGCACCAACAATGGCACATACAGTCTGACGGTGACATTTGCCGCGGGGACAGACCCTGCAATCGCCCAGGTCAACGTTCAGAATCGGGTGGCCATGGCAACGCCGCGACTTCCGGCTGCGGTGACCCAGACCGGTGTGTCTGTGAGAAGCCGTTCGTCGAGCATGCTTCTCGGTTTCGCGATCTACTCGCCGAGGGGTACGAAAGACGAAATCTTCATCAGCAACTACGCGACGATAAACATCCGAGACGCGATCGCCCGGCTCCCCGGCGTCGGAGAAGCGAGCGTTTTCGGTCCCACCTATAGCATGCGCGTGTGGATGAACCCTGACCGCATGCAAGCCCTCGCAGTAACGGCCGCCGATCTGACGGCAGCCATTCAGGCTCAGAACGCTCAGGCATCAGCCGGGCAGCTCGGATCACCGCCGTTGGTAGCAGGCCAGCAAATGCAGTTGACCGTTATGGCCCGAGGACGGCTTGCGAGCGAAACCGAGTTCGGCGACATCATCGTTCGTACGAACCGGGATGGCGCGATCGTACGCATCCGCGACGTTGCCCGAGTAGAACTCGGCGCACAATCATATGACACTGCCTCCACCTTGAACGGGCAGCCCAGTGCGACGGTGGTCGTCTATCAATCGTCAGATGCCAACGCCCTGGCCGTGTCCGCCGCTGTCCTCAAAGAATTGGAGACATTATCGAAGCAGTTTCCCGACGACGTCGCGTATACGGTGGTTTTCGATACGACCGCTTTCGTTCGACAGACGATCGAAGAAATTCTCGTCACGCTGGCCATTACCTTTGCCCTCGTCGTCGCGGTGGTCTTTATCTTCCTACAAGACTGGCGCGCGACAGTAATCCCCACATTGACCATACCCGTTTCGCTGGTAGGCGGCTTCGCCGTGCTCTACCTCATGGGATATTCGGCCAACACCATCACCCTGTTTGCGATGATACTCGCCATCAGTCTCGTGGTGGACGATGCAATCATCGTCGCGGAGAACGTTCAGCGAGTGATGAGCGAAGCCCGCGTTGGCGTACGGGAAGCGACCTTGCGCACCATGAACGAGGTGACGGGTCCGATCGTCGCCACCACGCTGGTCTTGGCCGCCCTTTTCATTCCGGTGGCCTTTCTTGCCGGCATAACCGGTGAGCTCTACCGTCAATTTGCCGTCACGATTCTGGTCACGATCACTTTCTCAACGATCAATGCGTTGACGTTGAGCCCGGCCCTATGCGTTCTCATGCTCCGGCCCGCGCGACACAGCCCGTCACGACTTTTCAGCAAGGTGAACAAGGGACTGGATGCGTCACGACGCTTTTATCTGAACTTGCTGGAGGTTTTTTCCCGCAGGCTGGTTCTAGCTGCCTTGCTCCTTGTAGCCGTTCTCGGCGGCATTTACGGCTTCTATCGTGTCTTGCCGACTGGATTCGTTCCTGCCGAAGACCAGGGCTATCTCTTCATGAACGTGCAATTGCCAAGCGGGGCATCCCTGGAAAGAACGCAGCAAACAATTGCAACGGTCAGCTCCGTGCTTCAGCGAACCCCTGGCGTTGCAAATACGATCGGAATCGCCGGCTCAAGTATGGTGGGTGGCGGGGGCTCCAACTCGGGAATGGTCATCGCGGCATTGCGCCCTTGGAATGAGCGGGAGAGCGATCAAAGCGTCTTTGCACTGATAGACCGACTACGCGCTGAATTCGCAACGATTTCGACCGCGTCGGTTGTACCGTTCAATCCACCGGCGATACCCGGCCTCGGTACGACGGGGGGGTTTGACTTCCGTCTTCAGGCGCGCGAAGGGCAAAGTCAGGAGGAACTGGCCGAAGTGATGCGCGGTCTGATCGTAGCGGCAAACCAGACGGGGAAGACGGCCAGCGTATTCAGCACTTTTTCTGCTGATACGCCGCAAATCTATCTCGATATCGACAGGAAGCGCGCCGAACTTTTCGGCGTTTCGCCAGCAACGATTTTCAGCACGCTTCAATCCCACCTCGGATCGTCATATGTCGACGACTTCAACATCTTCTCGCGGGTGTACCAGGTACGCATTCAGGACGAGCCCAGTTTCCGAACCCGAATTGAAGATATTCAGCGATTGCGGGTGCAAGGTCAGTCCGGCAATCTCGTTCCGCTGCAAGGACTGCTTTCGATTTCGACCGTCTACGGTCCGAACTCGGTTAACCGCTACAATCTCTTCCCGTCGGCTGCGATCAACGGCCAGGCAGCGGCCGGCTCCAGCACCGGCGATGCGCTGGAGACCATGGAAACGCTTGCGGTGGAAAAATTGCCCCCCGGCTTCGGCTACGAGTGGACCGGATTGGCGCTGCAGGAGCGGCAGGCAGGCAATCAGACAGCAATCATCCTCATCATGGGGATCCTCTTCACCTACCTTTTCCTCGTCGCTCAATATGAAAGCTGGAGCGTGCCGCTGGCGGTGATGCTGTCGGTGACGGTGGCCGTTGTCGGAGCGTTGGGCGGTCTCGTGATTGGTGGCATCGATCTCAATATCTACGCGCAAATCGGCCTGTTGCTGCTTATCGGGCTTGCTGCGAAAAATGCGATCCTCATCGTGGAATTTGCCAAGGAACGCCGCGAAGGAGGCCTCAGCATCATGGAAGCAGCCACCGCGGGAACGGCACAGCGCTTTAGACCCGTCTTGATGACTGCGATGGCGTCCGTGCTTGGCGTTGTGCCTTTGGTCGTCGCCACGGGCGCGGGAGCAGCCAGCCGGCAGGCAATCGGTACGACAGTCCTGGGAGGACTACTCGTTGGCACTGTCGTCGGCCTCCTGGTTATCCCACTTCTGTATATCCTCGTCCAAACCGTCAGAGAGGCTGTCAAACGTCGAATTTTCGGCCACGGCCGCGACGAGGCCAGCGGACCTCCGACTGCCATAGCTCCTGAGTAGATGACGGCTCAAAAGCAACGGTGTTTTGCAGGCAACAACGGTTGCGCGCAACAGGCCTGCTTGCCGGCTGGTTTGTCGCTTCATTGTCATTGCCAGCACCTGGGTGCTTGCGCGTGCGATCCATGCGCACATCCATCACCGCGTCTTCTTGAACGGCAATCGTAGCGTCGTGTTCCCGCCGAGCCCAGGGAGCTACGCATCGGAGCGGATGGGATAAAAGCCTACAGGCATCACAACATTGCGACGACCTTCACGTCGCTGCTCAACCCTGTTGAGAGCAGAAGCAATGGCTTGCCGACCGTCCGGACAGGTTTGATGGCCGCCGGCGTGAAAATGGGCGGCTGGGCGGCTGTTATCCTGTTCTAGGCGCAATGCGGTCGCCGGCTGCGATTGACGTCGATTGTCGTGTGCCAGAACACGGCACCAAGAATGATCGCGCCGCCGAAATAGGTGGCGACGGGCGGCTGTTCGGAAAACAACAGCCAGACCCAGAAGGGGGTGAGCACGATTTCCATCGTTCCGATGAGCGCCGCTTCCGCCGGCGCCATCCGCTTTGCCCCGGCAAGGAAGAGCACCAGCGCGAGGGAGAAATTGGTCGCGCCGAAGGCGGCAAGAACGATCCAGTTGTGCAGATCGAGCGAGCTCAATGAACCGAACGGAGCAAAAATGACGAGGGTCAGGAAAGCGCTGACGACGGTCGGCGGCAGGCTCGGCACGTCGGGATCGATGCGGGGGATGACGATGACGAGCGCGAAGGACGCAGTCATGCCGAGCGCCAGCAGATCGCCCCAACCCGTGCCGCCGCCAATCGACGAGGCGACGATGACCGCGACGCCGAAGAACGAGATGCCGCCGGCAATCAGCGTCCGTCTGGCAACCCTCTCCTTGAGGATGAGCCAGCCGAGTAGGGCTGCGATGAAGGGCGTCGTCGCATAGATCATCGTCACATTGGCGACGGTGGTCATGTAAAGCGCCCCGATGAAGCATCCCTGACTGAAAGTCTGGCATGCGATCATGGCAAGACCGGACGGATGGAAGACGGAACGCCATTGCCGCCGTGAGATACCCCCTTCGAGGAAAAGACAGGGGATCAGCAGGAACAGTCCGCCGAACAACGACCGCCAGGCGATCGCTGTCCATACGTCGGTGGTCAGGAGCCGCGAATAGACACCGCTCGCGCTCCAGGCAAGCGTCGCGGCAACGATGAGAAGCACACCCTTCCCATGCTCGCTGCCTGCGAGGCGTCTGGCCGGATTTTCTATGGTCACGCAGATATTCTCAAAGAAGGAAGTCGAACGCCGTTCTTTTCTGCGCCAGGAGTTGACATTAGACAAACGAATAGTTGAGATAGCTATCATCGATTTTTTCTATGGCTACTCATGCACGAGCCAATCGAGAGCGACTTACTGAGAACTTTTCTAGTCGTCGCAGAGACGTCCAATTTCTCCGCGGCTGCCCAGCGCATTGGGCGGACACAGTCGGCCGTCAGCACCCAGATCAAGAGGCTCGAGGAGACGATCGGCGAAACTCTGTTTGAACGGGGCGCTCGCGGCGTCGTGATGACGCGCCAGGGCATACAGCTTGTGCCTTACGCCCGCAGGATCATTGACCTGTTGAGCGAGGCTGCCGCGACGATCCGCAGCAAGCCGCTGGATGGGCCGGTGCGCATCGGAATTCCCGAGGAATACAGCCAGACGGTGCTGCCGGCGGCACTTGCGGCTTTCGCCGTACGCCACCCGGCCGTCGAGGTCACCGTGTCCTGCGACTATACGGTCCGCAACATTGCCGCCCTGGAGCGCGACGAGCTCGATCTGGCCGTCGTTTTCGACTGGAGCGACCAGACGAACGGCGAGGTCCTCTGCATCGATCCGACCGTCTGGGTCACATCCATGGTCCACCGGCTGCATGACATCGATCCCCTGCCTGTTGCAACCTATCGCAACTCCATCTGGTCGCGCGATTTTGCGCTGCGGTCGCTGGAGCAGCTGGGCCGCAACTACCGGATCGCATTCATCGCCGATACCGGCTCGGGGTTGAAAAACGCCGTGACGGCTGGCCTCGCCGTCACCACGCTCTCCCGCAGCAACATTCCGCCCGGCTGCCGGGAGCTGACCGCCGAAGACGGTTTCCCGCCGGTCGATTCCTCCAAGGTCGTGCTGCGCCGGAGCACTTTTCGCTCCAGTGAGGCCGTCCGGGAACTGGCCGAAATGGTACGGGACGCGTTCCAGCCTATGTCGGCGATGACGTGATACGGCGGCGCAATCGGCGCCGGGTCTCGGATGGGCTCTCGGAAAAACTCGTCCGGTAGCTTCTCGCAAAGGCTGAGGCCGAGTTGAAACCGGTCGCCGCGGCGATATCGGCGAAGGAGGCTGTCGTCTCAATTACCTTGCGGCGCGCCGCATTCAAACGCAGGGCGAGATAGTGCACATGCGGCGGCGCGCCGATGTTCTGCTGGAAAAGATCCTGCAGATGCCGGGCGCTGATGCCCACCTTGCGGGCCAACCGCGCCAGAATGAGAGGCTGCTCGATATGCTCCTCCATCAGCCGCACTGCCTGTGCCACGCGGGGATCATGCATGCGCAGCCCTGCCGAGGCTGCGGAAAGCTGTTCGTCGGCATGGAAGGAAGGCTGCTCGTAACGGAACAGCCGGCTGACCTCGAGTGCCAGCGAATAACCCTGCCGTTGCCTGATCACCTCCAGCATCAGGTCCACGGTCGGAAGCGAACCTGATGTCGTCAGCCGCTTGCCGTCGATGACGAAACGATCCTTCACGGCCCTCACCTGCGGATAGGCCAGCGCAAAATCTTCGTAGTCCTCCCAGTGGACGGTCGCCGGCAGTCCGTCGAGTAGGCTTGCCTCGGCCAGCAGCCATGTGCCGGACTCGATGCCGGCAATCACGTTGCGGTAGCGGGCAGCCTGGGAGAGCTGCATCTTGAGCGCCGGCGTCACGCTTCGACGCCAATTGTAACTGGCAAGCACGAAAAGCGGCGCATCCTCGCTCGTCGCCCGGAAGGCCCCTTGGGCGGGCACGGCGATATGGCTGGTGGTCGGGACCGGCGCCCCGTCTGGCGTCAGGAGCCGCCAGCGATAGAGCTCGCTGCCGGAAATGCGATTGGCGCCGCGCAGCGGCTCGATGACCGACGCGATCAGGATCAGGTTCGTATCCGGCAGGACGAGAAGGTCAATATCGAGCCGTTCCGTCGATCGCTGCAGCAAAGCCACCTCCCTTTAATTCTGACAATGTATCGATAGCTTCCGAGATTGCAAAGCATCTCCATTCATCCTGCCGCGTAATGCGGACAAGACGGGGAGAACGACAATATGCCTCTTGCGATGAACCGCGATGTTTTCATCACCTGCGCTGTTACCGGCGCCGGCGATACGGTTTCCAGATCCAGTCACGTGCCGATCACTCCCAAGCAGATCGCCGAATCCGCCATCGACGCGGCCAAGGCTGGTGCTGCGGTCGTTCACTGCCACGTCCGCGATCCGCAAACGGGTGCGGCCAGCCGTCGCAACGACCTTTACAAGGAGGTCACCGACCGCATCCGCTCGGCGGATGTCGACGTCGTCCTCAATCTCACCGCCGGTATGGGCGGGGACCTGATCTTCGGGGATGTCGAAGCCCCCCTTCCCCTCAATGCGAAAGGCACTGATATGGCGGGCGCCACCGAGCGCGTCAGCCATGTCGCCGAATGCCTGCCGGAAATCTGCACACTCGACTGCGGCACGATGAATTTCAACCTCGGCGACTATGTCATGACCAACACGCCGGCCATGCTGCGGGCCATGGCCAAGAAGATGACGGATCTCGGCGTGCGACCCGAGATCGAGGCCTTCGACACCGGTCATCTCTGGTTTGCCAGGCAGCTTGCCGAGGAAGGCCTGATCGAAGATCCGGTACTGATCCAGCTGTGCCTGGGAATTCCTTGGGGCGCTCCCGATGATCTCAATACCTTCATGGCGATGGTCAACAACGTACCGGAGAGCTGGACCTTTTCGGCCTTTTCGATCGGCCGCAACGCCATGGCCTATCCGGCGGCGGCCGTGCTGGCGGGCGGCAATGTGCGCGTCGGGCTCGAGGACAATCTCTTCGTCGGCAAGGGCCAGCTCGCCACCAATGCGCAGCTCGTCGAAAAGGCCGTGCAGGTCGTCGAAGGCATGGGCGCGCGGATCATCGGTCCGGACGACGTCCGCAAGAAACTCAAACTGACGAAGCGCTGAGGACGGGATGGCAGGGATCAACAAGGCGGCTTGTATCGGGGGCGGCGTCATCGGCGGCGGATGGATCGCACGGTTCCTGCTGGCCGGCATCGACGTGAATGTGTTCGACCCGCATCCGGAAGCGGGCCGCATCGTCGGCGAAGTAATCGCCAATGCCGAAAAAGCCTATGCCATGCTGACCGGGGCACCCTTGCCGCCGCGCGGCAGGCTCAACTTCTGCAAGACATTGGAGGAAGCTGTCGCCGATGCCGACTGGATTCAGGAAAGCGTGCCGGAAAGGCTTGACCTCAAGCGCGGCGTCCTGACTGAGATCGATGCCGCTGCGCGCCCCAACGCTCTGATCGGCTCTTCCACGTCGGGCCTGCTGCCGAGCGATCTGCAGCGCGACATGACGCATCCCGAACGCCTCTTCGTCGCCCATCCCTACAACCCCGTCTATCTGCTGCCACTCGTCGAAATCGTCGGCGGCGAGAGGACTTCAGCGGCGACTATCCGCGCAGCGATGGACAGCCTGCCGCCGATCGGCATGAAGGGCGTCCACATCGCCAAGGAAATCGAGGCCTTCGTCGGCGACCGGCTGCTCGAAGCGCTGTGGCGCGAGGCCCTGTGGCTCATCCATGACGATATCTGCACCGTCGAGACCCTCGATGACGTCATCCGCTATTCTTTCGGCCTGCGCTGGGCGCAGATGGGCCTGTTCCAGACCTACCGCATCGCCGGCGGCGAGGCCGGGATGCGCCATTTCCTCGCCCAGTTCGGTCCCTGCCTCGCCTGGCCCTGGACCAAGCTCACCGATGTCGTCGATCTCGACGAGGCTCTCATCGAAAAGATCGGCCGGCAATCCGACGAACAGGCGGCTGGCCTCTCGATCCGCGAGCTCGAACGCATCCGCGACGAAAATCTCGTCGGCATCCTGCAAGCCCTCAAGGGTGGCCACGCCGGCAAGGGATGGGGCGCCGGCAAGCTGCTGAAGGACTTCGAGCAATCGCTCTGGGCGCAAGGCGGCAGGGCAACCGTGTCTTTTGACCCGTCGAAGCCGCTGAGGCTCGTCGAGACGAAAGTCAGCCCTGCCTGGGTCGACTATAACGGCCATATGACCGAACACCGCTACCTGCAGGTTTTTGGCGACACCTCCGATGCGCTGTTGCGCCTGATCGGCGTCGATCTCGCCTATGTCGAGGCGGGACAGAGCTACTACACAGTGGAAACCCACATCCGCCATCTCGGCGAGGCAAAGCTCGGCCAGGCGATCCATTCGACCTGCCAGATCCTGTCTGTCGACGAGAAACGGCTGCATGTCTTCCACACCCTTTACGGCACGGCCACGGGCGAGGCTCTCGCCACGGCCGAGCACATGTTGCTGCATGTCGACACCAAGGCAGGCAAGGCTATCCCTGCACCGGCCGCTGTGTACGACAAGGCGAAGGTGATTGCGCAAGCGCACGCGACGTTGACGGTGCCTGAAGGCGTCGGCCGTCACGTCGGCCAGAAACGGTAGGAGGATCGGCATGAATTTCGGACTGAGCGAAGAACAGGAAATGATCGTCGAGACGGTCCGCGCCTTCGTCGAATCCGAAATCTATCCGCATGAGAACGAGGTCGAGCGCACCGGTATCGTCCCGCCGGAGCTCGGACGCGAGATCCAGCGCAAATGCATCGATCTCGGCTTTTACGCCTGCAATTTCCCCGAGGAGGTCGGTGGCGCCGGCCTTGACCATGCCACCTTCACGCTGGTCGAGCGGGAGCTCGGGCGCGGCTCGCTGGGGCTGACGGTTTTCTTCGGCCGGCCCTGCGGCATCTTGATGGCCTGCGAGGGCGAGCAGCGTGAGCGTTATCTCCTGCCTGCGGTACGCGGCGAGAAGATCGACGCGCTTGCCATCACCGAGCCGGACGCCGGGTCCGATATGCGCGGGATGAAATGCGCCGCCCGCCGCAACGGCAGCGATTTCGTCCTGAACGGCACGAAACATTTCATCTCGCATGCCGACGTCGCCGATTTCGTGATCGTCTTTGCCGCGACGGGCGAGGAGGACACGCCAAAAGGCATCAAGAAGAAGATCACTGCCTTCTTGGTGGATCGCGGCACGCCCGGGTTTGAAATCCTCAAGGGCTATGATTCGGTTTCGCATCGCGGCTACCACAACTGCACGCTGAGCTTCGAAGATTGCCGGATTCCCGCAAGCCAGGTGCTCGGCGAAGTACATCGCGGCTTCGATATCGCCAATCAATGGCTTTACGGCACGCGGCTGACGGTTGCGGCCACCTGCATCGGCCGGGCACGACGCGTGTTCGACATGGCCCTGTCCTACGCCGCCGAGCGCAAGCAGTTCGGCAAGCCGATCGGCGCCAATCAGGGTGTTTCCTTCAAGCTTGCCGACATGATCACCGAAATCGACGCAGCCGAGTGGCTGACACTTTCAGCCGCCTGGCGGCTCGACGCCGGCCTTTCGGCAGACCGCCATATCGCCTCGGCCAAGCTCTATGCCTCCGAGATGCTGGGCCGCGTGACGGATGAGGCAATCCAGATCTTCGGCGGCATGGGCCTGATGGACGACCTGCCGCTTGCGCGCTTCTGGCGCGATGCGCGCGTCGAGCGCATCTGGGACGGCACCTCAGAAATCCAGCGGCACATCATCAGCCGCGACCTGCTTAGACCTTTAGGAGCGTGAGCCGATGACGCCTGGCCCGCTCGACCGCCTGCTCAGACCGCAAACGATCGCCGTTTTCGGCGGCCGCGAGGCGCGCAGAGTGATCGAGCAGTGCGACCGCATGGGTTTTGCCGGCGAGATCTGGCCCGTCCATCCCAAGCTTGGCGAGGTGCTCGGGCGGCGCTGCTATCGCTCGGTATCCGATCTGCCTTCGGCACCCGACGCTGCCTTCGTCGGCGTCAACAGGATGCTGACCGTCGAGATTGTGCGCAGCCTTTCGCGGGCCGGCGCCGGCGGGGCGGTCTGTTATGCGTCGGGCTTCAGCGAGGCGACGGCGGAACTCAGCGACGGCGCCGAGCTGCAGCAGGCCCTTTTGGAAGCAGCCGGCGACATGCCGATCCTCGGGCCAAACTGCTACGGGCTCATCAACGGTCTCGACGGCGCGCTGCTATGGCCCGATCAGCACGGCATGCGGCGTATGGCACGCGGCGTCGCGATCCTCACGCAGTCCTCCAATATCGCCATCAACCTCACCATGCAGACCCGTGGCGTGCCCATCGCCTATGTGGTCACTGCCGGCAACCAGGCGCAGACATCGCTTTGCGACGTTGCCTGTGCGCTGATCGACGATCCGCGCGTCACAGCGGTCGGCCTTCATGTCGAAGGCTTCGGCGATCTCGCTGCACTCGAACGCCTGGCCGCGATCGCCCGCCATTCACGCAAGCCGGTCGTCGTGCTGAAGGTCGGCAGGTCCGAGCAGGCAAAGCGTGCGGCCGTGTCGCACACCGCCTCGCTTTCCGGCAGTGATGCCGTCGCGAATGCCGTGCTCGCCCGCCTCGGCCTCGGCCGCGTCCAGAGCTTGCCGGCGCTCTTGGAAACCTTGAAGCTGCTGCATGTCGCCGGCCCGCTCGCAGGCCATTCGATCTCGTCGATGAGCTGTTCGGGAGGCGAGGCTTCGCTGATGGCAGATGCCGCCGTCGGCCGCGCCGTGGAATTCGGTGCGTTGCGGCCGCAGCAATTGCCACGGCTGCGGCGGGTCTTGGGCGAGATGGTGACGCTTTCCAATCCGCTCGATTACCATACCTTTGTGTGGGGCGATTTCGCACGCCAGACCGAAGCCTTCAGCGCCATGTTCGAAGGTGGATATGCCCTCAATCTCGTCGTCCTCGACTTCCCGCGTGGTGACCGCTGCGATGCGTCCGAATGGGCGATGACCGTTGAGGCGGTCATGACGGCCGCCGCCGCAACCGGTGCGCTTGCCGGCCTTCTCGCGACCCTTCCGGAAAATATGCCGGAGCCGATAGCCGAACGGCTGATGGCAAACGGCATCGTTGCCTTCTGCGGCATCGACGAAACGATCGCCGCCGCGGAAGTCGCAGCCGGCATAGGGCGGGCCTGGAAAGCGCCACCTTCCCTGCCGTTGCTCGATGTGCCCTTGGTAGCCGGAGAGATCGAGACGCTGACGGAGGCCGATGCGAAGTCCGAACTCGCCGCCTTCGGACTTCCGGTTCCCGAGGGGCTGTCGGCCTCTTCTCCCGGTGAAGCAGCTGAGCTGGCTGAACGGCTCGGTTTCCCGGTCGTGTTGAAGGGTCTCGGCATTGCGCACAAGACCGAGGCCGGGGCCGTCGCACTCAACCTCAACGATATTGAGGCGGTATCGAATGCGGGAACGGCCATGCCGCCGAATGCCGGTTATCTCGTCGAGAAGATGATCGATCCGCCGATCGCCGAGCTCATTGTCGGCGCCATCCGCGACCCTGTTTTCGGATTGTCGCTTACCGTCGGTGCGGGCGGAATCTTCGTTGAATTGCTTGAAGATTCCGTCATCTTGCCGCTTCCGGCGACGAAAACGGACATTCACGCAGCGATTTCCAGGCTCAAACTCGCAAAATTGATCTCTGGCTATCGCGGGCGGCCAAAAGGTGATCTCGAAGCCGCGGTCGCCGCTGTCGCAGCAGCGGCAGATTATGTCGTAATGAACGCAACACACCTGGAGGAACTCGACATTAATCCATTGATGGTTCTTCCCGAAGGGCGCGGCGTTGCCGCCGTTGATGCCCTGATACGGCGGAGGAGGTAGCATAGGTTGAACGACCACATTCGCACACGAAATGACGGCGGAGTGCTCGAAGTCGTCATCGACCGGCCGAAGGCGAACGCCATCGACCTTGCGACCAGCCGTGCCATGGGGTTGATCTTTCGAGATTTCCGCGACGATCCGGCATTGCGCGTCGCCATCGTGTCGGGCGCGGGCGAAAAGTTCTTCTGTGCCGGATGGGACCTGAAGGCGGCCGCCGCCGGTGATGCGGTCGACGGAGACTACGGTGTGGGCGGCTTTGGCGGGCTGCAGGAATTGCGCGACCTCAACAAGCCTGTCATCTGTGCGGTCAATGGCATCTGTTGCGGTGGGGGGCTGGAGATCGCGCTTTCGGCCGACCTGATCATTGCCACCGAACATGCGACCTTCGCCCTTCCGGAAATCCGCTCGGGTACGGTTGCCGATGCAGCGTCGATCAAGCTGCCGAAGCGCATCCCTTACCACATCGCCATGGACATGCTGTTGACGGGCCGCTGGCTCGACGTTGACGAGGCGCATCGCTGGGGTTTCGTCAACGAGGTCTTGCCGACCGAGCGGCTCATGGAGAGGGCATGGGAGCTTGCCCGACTGCTCGAAAGCGGTCCGCCGCTCGTCTATGCCGCCATCAAGGAAATCGTGCGCGAAGCGGAGGGTTTGCCGTTCCAGACTGCCATGAACAAGATCACCAAGCGGCAGTTTGCGACGGTCGACAGGCTCTATGCGAGCGAAGACCAATTGGAAGGCGCGCTCGCCTTCACCGAGAAGCGAAACCCCATTTGGAAAGGACAATGACGAGGCGGCGGCAACCGCAGCATTTTCCCGCATGATGCGGGCACCGGAGGCGGAGAGGAAACCGCCTGCGGATCTGCCCGGAAGTTCTGTCAACGCACCATAAAGAAGGAACTGGGGAATGAACGACTACACCAAATATCTCGCAGGCCGTGTCACCGCGGGCGGGCTCAGCCGCCGTGAATTCATGGGTCGCGCCATGGCAGCGGGCATCACACTTGCCGTCGCCGACAAGCTGTTCACCGAAAGTGCCAAGGCCGCCGAACCCAAGCGCGGCGGCCACCTGAAGCTTGGCCTTGAAGGTGGCGCTGCCACCGATTCCAAGGATCCGGCGAAATTCCTGTCGCAGTTCATGTTCTGCGTCGGCCGCTGCTGGGGAGACATGCTCGTCGAATCCGATCCGCTGACGGGCGCTGCCGTGCCGGCGCTCGCCGAATCCTGGGAACCGTCGAAGGATGCAGTGACCTGGACCTTCAAGATCCGCAAGGGCGTCAAGTTCCACAATGGCAAGGAACTGACGATCGACGACGTCGTTGCGACGCTCAAGCGCCATACCGATGCGAAGTCGGAATCCGGCGCACTCGGTGTCCTCGGCTCCATCAAGGAAGTCAAGGCCGATGGCGGCAATCTCGTCCTGACACTCAGCGAAGGCAACGCCGACATGCCGCTGCTGTTGTCCGACTACCATCTGGTCATCCAGCCGAATGGCGGCGTCGACGATCCGCTGGCCTCGATCGGCACCGGTCCCTACAAGCTGACGAGCTTCGAGCCCGGCGTGCGTGCCACCTTCGAGAAAAACAAGGACGACTGGCGCACCGACCGCGGTTATGTCGATTCGATCGAGATCATCGGCATGAACGACGCCACCGCCCGCATCGCGGCACTGTCGTCCGGCCAGGTGCACTATATCAACCGCGTCGACCCGAAGACCGTCAACCTGCTGAAACGCGCGCCCAACGTCGAGATACTCTCGACCGCCGGCCGCGGCCATTATGTCTTCATCATGCACTGCGACAAGGCGCCGTTCGACAACAACGACCTGCGCCTGGCACTCAAATACGCCATGGACCGCGAGACCATGGTGCAGAAGATCCTCGGCGGCTACGGCAAGGTCGGCAATGACTTCCCGATCAACACCACCTATGCGCTGTTCCCCGAGGGCATCGAGCAGCGCGCCTACGACCCCGACAAGGCGGCCTTCCACTACAAGAAATCAGGCCATAGCGGCTCGGTCCTTCTGCGCACCTCCGAAGTCGCCTTCCCCGGCGCTGTCGATGCGGCCGTCCTCTATCAGGAAAGCTGCAAGAAGGCCGGGATCGAGATCGAGGTCAAGCGCGAGCCGGGTGACGGCTACTGGACCAACGTGTGGAACGTCCAGCCCTTCTCGACCTCCTATTGGGGTGGCCGGCCGACGCAAGACCAGATGTATTCCACCGCCTATCTCTCGACGGCGGACTGGAACGACACCCGTTTCAAGCGTCCTGACTTCGACAAGCTCTTGCTGCAGGCCCGCTGCGAACTTGATGAAGCCAAGCGCAAGGACATGTACCGCACCATGGCAATGATGGTGCGCGACGAAGGTGGGTTGATCCTGCCGATGTTCAACGATTTCGTGAACGCCTCCACCAAGCAGGTGAAGGGTTATGTCCACGATATCGGCAACGACATGTCGAACGGCTACGTCGCGACCCGCGTTTGGCTGGACGCCTGATGGCAAGGGGCGCATGCCCCTCCGATCTCCAACGAAGCCGGGACCGTGGGTGAAACCCGCGGTCCTCCCGACGTTTTAGCGCGAGGTCTTCGCCATGACCAATCCGGCCCCAAGCAATATCCTGCCCGGCCTCGGGTTCCGGCAGCGTTTTCCGCTGCTCGCCCTCATCCTCGAGCGCTTCGTGCTCAGCATCGTCCTGCTTTTTGCCGTTTCCATCCTGATCTTCGGTGGGCTGGAAGCGCTGCCCGGCGATTTTGCAACCACCTATCTCGGCCAGTCGGCGACGCCGCAGGCCGTTGCCAATATTCGCCAGGACCTAGGGCTGAACCGTCCGGTAACGACGCGCTACGTCGAGTGGCTCGGTAACGCCGTCCAAGGTGACTTCGGCACGTCCTGGGCCAGCAAGAATTCGGTGAGCGAGCAGATCGGCAAGCGTCTCGGCAATTCGCTCTTCCTGGCGGGGTTCGCAGCGGTCATTTCCGTGCCGCTCGCCGTTGGCCTCGGCATGCTGTCGGTGCACTTCCGCAACCGCCTGCCGGATAAGATCATCAACGTGATCTCGCTTGCGGCGATCTCGCTGCCGGAATTCTTCATCGGCTACCTGCTGATCCTCTTCTTCGCCGTGAAGTTCGGAATGGCCACCTTTCCGGCCACCGTTTACGACAGCATGGGTTTCATCGAGCGATTGAAGGCGATCGCGCTGCCGACGGCGACCCTGGTGCTCGTCGTGCTCGCGCACATGATGCGCATGACGCGGGCGGCGATCCTATCCGTCATGTCGTCGGCCTATATGGAGACTGCGGAGCTGAAAGGCCTCGGTGCCTTCCGCTCGATCGTCAAACACGCCGCTCCCAATGCGCTCGCGCCGATCATCAACGTCGTCGCATTGAACCTTGCCTATCTCGTGGTCGGCGTCGTCGTTGTCGAAGTCGTCTTCGTCTATCCCGGCATGGGGCAATATATGGTCGATGCGGTCACCGTGCGCGACATGCCTGTCGTGCAGGCCTGCGGTCTGATCTTTGCGGCTGTCTACATCTTCCTCAACATGACGGCCGATATCCTCGCGATCATCGCCAACCCCCGACTGAGGCATCCGCGATGAGATTGCGAGACATCCCCATCACCGCCTGGATCGGCATCAGCGGTATCGCGATCGCCTTCATCTTTGCGGCTTTCGCGCCCTGGATCGCCCCCTATGGCGAGACCCAGGTCGTCGGCGACGTCTGGCAGCTGCCCGATGATCAATATGTCTTCGGCCTCGACAATCTCGGCCGCGACATCCTTTCGCGCCTCATTTACGGCGCGCGCACGACGCTGCTCGTCTCGTCCGCCGCCACCATCATCTCCTTTTCGCTCGGCGTCATCTTGAGCTTCACCGCCGCCGTTTCGCGCGGCCTTATCGACACGATCTTTTCGCGCTTCAACGATCTGATGATGTCGATCCCAACGCTGATCTTCGCGCTCGTGGTTCTGGCCGTCCTGCCGCAGAACATCATCGTCCTGATCCTCGTCATGGCGATCCTCGATTCCACCCGCGTCTACCGTCTCGGCCGTGCCGTGGCGCTCGACGTCGCGGTGATGGAATTCGTCGAGGCGGCCAAACTGCGCGGTGAAGGCAAGCTCTGGATCATCTTCCGCGAAATCCTGCCGAACACCCTGTCGCCGCTGCTTGCCGAGTTCGGCCTGCGCTTCGCCTTCTCGATCCTGTTCCTGTCAACGCTTTCCTTCCTTGGCCTCGGCATTCAACCGCCTGCGGCCGATTGGGGCGGCATGGTCAAGGACAACAAAGACGGTATTATCTTCGGCATTTCTGCAGCGCTTGTGCCAGGCACGGCGATCGCCGTGCTTGCTGTCTGCGTCAACCTCGTTGTCGACTGGCTCCTGAAACGCACATCCAGCCTCAAGGGAGGGCGCGGCGATGCCTGAGCTTCTTTCCGTCCGCAATCTGAAGATCGAAGCGACCAGCTACCCGCCGGGCGAACCGCCAAGGCGGGTGACGATCGTCGACGACGTTTCCTTCGATCTCCAGAAGGGCAAGGTCCTCGGCCTGATCGGGGAATCGGGCGCCGGCAAGTCGACGATCGGTCTCTCCGCCCTCGCCTATGGTCGGGGCGGCGCAGAAATCACCGGCGGCGAGGTGCGGCTCGACGGCACCGATATCCTGGCGCTCGGCAAGAACGGCATCCGAAAAATTCGCGGCGCGCGAGTCTGCTACGTCGCGCAATCAGCGGCTGCCGCCTTCAATCCGGCGCACAGGCTCGGCGATCAGGTGATTGAAGCTTCGATCAAGCATGGTCTGATGACCAGGCAGGAGGCGCGCAAGCGTGCGCTTTATCTGTTCCGCGTCTTGGGTCTGCCCAATCCGGAGACCTTCGGCGATCGCTTTGCCCACCAAGTCTCCGGCGGCCAGCTGCAGCGTGCGATGACGGCGATGGCGCTCTGCTCCAACCCCGAACTCATTGTCTTCGACGAGCCGACCACGGCTCTTGACGTCACCACGCAGATCGACGTTTTGGCGGCGATCAAGCACGCCATCGAGGAAACGCACACCGCCGCCCTCTATATCACCCACGATCTTGCAGTCGTCGCCCAGATCTCGGACGACATCATGGTCCTGCGCCATGGCAAGCAGGTGGAATATGGCAGCGTCCAGCAGATCATTAAGACGCCGCAGCAAGACTATACCCGTGCCCTCGTCAACGTCAGGCAAGCCTACCGTGAGGAAGCCGCCGATCAGTCCATCGGGCTTCTCAAGGTGGAGAATGTGAGCGCCGAATATTCCAACGGCTTCAAGGTGCTCCACGATGTTTGTCTGCATGTGCCGAAAGGGCAGACGCTTGCCGTCGTCGGCGAATCCGGTTCGGGCAAATCGACCCTGGCGCGCGTCATCACCGGCCTCCTGCCCCCGAGCAGCGGACGTATCGTCTTTGATGGAAAGCCGCTTGCGCTCCGCCTCAAGAGCCGGCCGAACGACGACTTGAGGCGCATACAGCTGATCTACCAGATGGCGGATACAGCGATGAACCCGCGCCAGACGGTCCGCGACATCATCGGCCGCCCGCTGACCTTCTATTATGGCCTGAGAGGGGGCGAAAAGACTGCCCGGGTAAACGAACTGCTCGACCAGATCGAAATGGGCAAGGGTTTCATCGACCGTTACCCGGCCGAGCTGTCAGGCGGCCAGAAACAGCGCGTAGCGATCGCAAGAGCACTTGCCGCCAGGCCCGAACTCATCCTTTGCGACGAGCCGACCTCGGCGCTCGATCCTCTGGTGGCCGAGGGCATCCTCAAGCTGCTCTTGCGCCTGCAGGAAGAAGAGAAGCTCTCCTATGTCTTCATCACCCACGACATCGCGATCGTCCGGGCGATCGCCGACAGCGTGGCGGTGATGCATCGCGGCAAGCTGGTGCGGTTCGGCCCGAAATCGACGGCGCTGTCGCCGCCCTTTGACGACTACACGGATCTGCTCTTGAAATCCGTGCCGGAAATGGAGATCGGCTGGCTGGAGAAGGTGCTCACGACGCGAAAGATGGCCAGCGCCGGGAATTGACCAAGCGGTCGTTCGAGACCAGCAGGCGTAATGAAACATGGAACTATACAATGACTAACCGCAGCTTCACTGTCATCGAAAACGAATGGATCATGCTCAAGGACGGAACGCGGCTGGCGGCGCGGATCTGGATGCCTGACAATGCCGAGGCAGAGCCGGTGCCGGCGGTGTTAGAATTCCTACCCTACCGCAAGCGCGACGGAACCAGCCTGCGCGACGAATCCACCTATCCCGTCTTTGCCGCGGCCGGCATTGCCGGGGTGCGCGTCGATATCAGAGGGTCCGGTGAATCCGACGGCGTTATCGACGGCGAATATACCGAGCTCGAACTCGCCAATGCCTGCGAATTGATAGCCTGGATCGCAGAACAGCCATGGTCGAACGGCTCGGTCGGCATGATGGGCATCTCCTGGGGCGGCTTCAACAGCCTGCAGGTCGCAGCGCTGCGCCCGCCCGCGCTCAAGGCCATCATATCGATCGCCTCGACCGTCGACCGCTATAACGACGACATCCACTACAAGAACGGCTGCCACCTCTCCGCACAGCTTTCATGGGCCGCGACCATGCTCGGCTATCAATCGCGCCCACCCGACCCCGCGCTTGTCGGCGAGCGCTGGAAGGAGATGTGGCTGGAACGCCTGGCGGGCGAACCCTTCCTGATGGAGGAGTGGCTGGCACACCAGCGGCGCGACGCTTTCTGGCGTCACGGCTCGATTTGCGAGGATTTTTCGAGCGTGCAGATCCCCACACTCGTCATCGCCGGCTGGGCCGACGGCTACCGCAATACGCCACTGATGGCGGTCGAGGGCCTGGGGAGCAAGGCGAAGGCGCTGATCGGCCCCTGGGTCCACAAATATCCGCACTTCGCCTGGCCGAAGCCCCGCGCCGATTTCCATGGCGAAGCGATCGCCTGGTGGAACAAATGGCTGCGCGGCGAGGACAATGGGACCGACGGATTACCGCAGGCACGCGCCTATATTCTCGATGCCGTGCGCCCTGCCGCGCGGCGCGACGCCGATCCAGGCTTCTGGATCGCCAAGGACGCCTGGTCGCCACCGCAGATGGAATGCTTCTATGTCGAGCAATTCGGCCGTTTGACGCAGGGCATGCCGATCCCGCACGCGCCCGATCATATGGTCTATCTGCGCTCTCCGCTCGACACCGGGACGGCATCCGGTGAATATTTCACGCTGAAGCCAGACGCCGAAATGGCAATCGACCAGCGTGCGGACGATGCCGGCTCGCTGGTCTTCGAGACAGTACCGCTTGCCGGGGATTGCGATTATCTCGGTCGGCCCGTGCTTACGCTTGCGCTGCGCGCCCACGCCACAGGTGGCAATCTCTGTGCCCGGCTCATCGACGTCCATCCGGATGGCACGGCAACGCGTGCCGCCTTTGGCGTCGTCAATCTCACCCACCGCGATGGCAATGCCGATCCCAAACCGCTGGCTCCAGGCGAGAAGGTGTCGGTCCGGCTCGTGCTTGATGCCTGCGGTTATCGCTTCCGCAAGGGCCATCGTATCCGTCTTTCGCTTTCCAGCGCATATTGGCCGATGATCCTGCCACCGCCGGAAGACGAAGGGGTCGAGATCGATCTCGCATCTCTCGGCCTGGCACTGCCATTGCTCGGTGATTTCAGGAGGATCGAAATCAAGGAACCGGCCAATCCCGATCCGCTGCCGAAATATATCGAGCATAAAGCCGCAGCAACAAAGCGGCAGGTCATCCGCAATCTTTCGGCCAACCGGACGGAGTATCACATCCACGAGGATACCGGACTTTACGAGCATCCCCAGACCGGCCTGTCGACGCGGCAATTGCGGGAAGAAGTCTGGTCAATTGCGCCGGATGATCCGCTGTCGATGACCGGCACGTCGACCTGGACCTGCGACATGCGCCGCCCCGGTTGGGTCGTGCGGACGGTCGCGACCGCTCGGATTGCATGCACCGGGACCGATTGGATCGTCAGCGCAGTTGTCACGGCGTTTGAGGGCGACGTGCAGATATTCGAAAAGATCTTTCCCGAAACGCGGATCGCGCGCGACCTGATGTGATCGTCAGGCCGTCGCAAAACGCCTGATGGCGTCGCACACGGCATAGAAGCCGTCGCGCGCGCCATCGCTCATGTGGCGGGCACGCAACCAGGCGTGCACCATCTGCGGCTCTTCTCGAAACCATACCTCGATGTCTTCGGCGGCGAGCCGGGCGGCATATTGCCGGCCGTCGTCTCGGAGCGGATCGAAATGCGCGACCGTGATGAAGGCCGGTGGCAGTCCGGCAAGCGAAGATGCCTGCAACGGCGCGGCGATCTCATTGCCTGCCGGCGCCTGAAGGATTTCGCGGTAGTAGGCGACATCCGCTGTCGTCAGGCCGGGCGCTGCGGCCATTTCGACATAGGAGCCCGTGGCAAGGTCTCCGCCGAGCGCCGGATAGATCAGGACCTGGCCGACGACGCCCGGCAGGCCCTCATCGCGTGCACGCAATGCAAGGCCAGCCGCAAGATTTCCGCCGGCGCTGTCGCCGATCAGCACGACGCTGTTGTTGGCGCAAAGCAGATGCTTCAGCACGGCAAACGCATCATCTGTCTGTGCCGGCCAGCGATATTCAGGGGCCAGCCGGTAATCGACGGAAACCAGTTCCGCACCGGCAAAATCGGCGATCTCGGCGCAGATGGCATGGTGGCTCTCGAGTGAGCCGACAACGAAGCCACCGCCGTGAAGATAGAGCAGAATGGTTCGCGTGGCGATTTCCCGCGGACGGTAGCGCCGGATCGGTATGCGCTGGAGCATGCCGTCCGAAAAGATCATCTCGGCGGGCAGCGGGCGGTCGAAGCGTACGCAAAGGGCGTTGTACCAACGCCGCTGCTGTTCGATCGATGCTCCAACGGCTTGTGGCGGATAAAAGGCATCGCAAATCGCGAGAAACTGCAGCATGCCCTTTTCGGTGGGGCCAGGCGATTGAATGGACATGCGGGTCCTTTCGCGATTTGGGACACTGCAGATCATGTCCCCAGTCGACTCTGCCCTGATCATGCACCCTTCTGACGGGAACGATCTGTCTGGTCGCGACCTATTGATGTCGCCGCACTTCCTAATTTCGAATCTGCATTCAGCGGCCAGGTGCTAGGCGAAGGGTCTTAGCGGGGGCATTCTGGAGATATTTCCAGGAAAGGCGGCGGGGCATGCACGATCCTGACGGCCATAGGCATCGGTAGGCCAACCTTGCCTTCCGACACGTCCTCACGCTCGGGAACGTCGTTGACGTGACAGGGTCCAAGCGTCTGGGCGGCGGTGACGATGCCGTTCGGGCGGCTGCGGAATACGGGCTCCGGCAGTTTAGCCAGATCCACTGCCCGGGTGCCGCCACACCGCGACACGCGTCATTCCCTGTATTGGCGCTCAATGGCGCAACCTCCCACCAGACATCCGTCGCTGCCGTCCCCTCGGGACACCGGTCCGCAACAGGTGCTCACGGCACAGGGGGCTTTGGGTCGCTCCTAACGGGAAGGCCCGGTCGCACCAGCCTACAACACCGGTACCTCAACAGGAAAATGGTACAGCGGCCTGATTGCATAGAGGTTGTAGATTTACGCAGGCTGGACTTTCTAACACGCCAAACGGCCAAAGAGACGCGTCAAATCGGATTATCTCGAAGAGTGAGGTCGCCGTTATAGGCTGACTGCTGCGGCTGAGTGGAAAGCCATAGCCGGGACTGCGTGAAATCAACCTCGGACCAATCCTTCGCAACAAACGTAGTCAACGTAACGGGCCCGCCGGGCTTCGATTGATCCCGAGATGATGTCCGGATGGCCGGAAACGGTGAGATCGCAATGTTATGAATCTCTTGGCCGAATGGACTAACGCTCAGTGCCAAATTACGCCGTACAACAACATGGCTGTGACGAATGCCAAGCCGAACAACAGTGATCCCTCAACAGCGAAATTGCCGTAATGAAATCGGCGAACTCCGCCCATGAAGTTTTCGATATGGCGGCGGGTTGTGATGGAAGACATTTGCGCGTCCTCCTTTACTTGTTGGGGCCGAGGGGATGGAACCCTAGGCAGTAGCGCCCTTGGCATTAGCTGCTGCTACAAACACTATGCGCGTTAGCGGAATGGTTGGCAAACGTCATTTGCGTCCGATCGCCAGCTGGGCGGCCTGCCCTGGAAAATCGATGAGGCGTGGACTACCCGTGAGGTGGCCAAAGGCGGCGGCTTTTACGGTCGCGGTCGCTGGTACTGAGCGCAGCGCTCAACTGGCTAGTCGAAAACTATTCCGGTTTGGCAGATTGCCTTTCTTCGATAAACCGCGTCGCTGCTTTACTCTTGGCGCTGGACCATCTTAGTAGCCAAGGACAGAATTGATCCAAGTTGCAGGACAGACGCAATCCGGAAATGACGCGGTCCACTTAGCTGTCGAACACCGGAATAGATCGGCGCGTCCCCCCACGCTTGGTAAGACGTATTGCGACAACCTTTAGAACGGCTATGCGGCCCTCGATCTCGCCCATTGACGGAATCGCAAGGTTTGCACCGTTCCCGTAACCGTCGCGCTTGGCGTTGTACATCACGCAATCCTCATGACACTCGACTGATCCTGTCGGTCGGCAGGTGTCTGCTGCACGTGGACGGGTCTTAGGCTGAAATTCGATCCAGAGTGATCGTAGGCCGTTAGGCAAGTGAGCGGCTGCGATTACATTAGACATCGCAGGTTTGGAAGTTGTCGTTTCGGCCGACCTCAATGCCTGACGGGTGCAGGTGTTCGCTCGAAATGCTCTCGAACCATGCAAGCAATGCCTCCCGTGATGAAGTCTTGGAAGAGACATCCAGTGCCGGTGGGCATAGATCCGAGCCAACGACTCCGGTCCTGCTGATCCGCATCAACGTGAATCGCGGCTGCAAGGGGCCAATTGTGTCCCAGTTCAGCCCAAAAATCCAGAAAACCATCCCGCCAACAGCGCTAAGGCCGCTACCATAAGAATCACTATCCATACGCCGCGACCGCGCTTCGGCGGTCTCCCAGAATAGCGATCAGGGTCGGCCATCGTACTCGTCTCCAAAATACGCCCTTCGCTGCGCGCCGCCTTCCGCGCGGCAGCCTTAGGGTTCCAAGCTGAACGCGGCGTTGAATTATCGCCGATCGGCGTCCTTGAAGGCAACCTTTCTGTCATGACGATCCCGTGCCAGTTCAAGCTCCTTCATCGTGGGGACCTTTTCGAATAATGAGGTCTTGCTTTCCACCTCGAAACCACCAAGCTCTTCGGTCGGCAATTGAACCTCCGCAACGACATTCCCTGGTGTGTCGCCGTGTCGGCTGCACAGCGTGGCGCGAGCGTCTGAAGCCTGAACGATCAATTCCTCAGCCGATGGGCTAGCTATCGGGCGGCTTTCGTTAGCGCTACCATTCCTTCTTCTGCCGAAGGAGGCAGGTTTGGTGATTTTATCCTTGAGCATCGGTCATCCGTCGATCTGTGTTTGACTGATCGCTACCGGATAGTTTTGCGCTCAGGGCATGGCTCCCTCCATTCAGGCTCCGCGATCCTTCCAAGGCCATGAAATTAGCCCGCGCTTCCAAGCGCAATCTGGCATGCCTGCGCAAGGTCTGCATTTGGCTCGCTGCTGCCAAGCGGCGTTGCCCAGCCTGCCTTCTTGATAACGTCGCTACGCCCGTATGTACCGGCTGCCTTGAGTGCGGCCATGATCTCTGCCGAAGCCGGATCCGTTTTGGCCCTCTCGAGGCAATAGGGCGTGAGCGCAGCCGCGATGGCCGAGGTTCGCTCGATCCCGGCTGCTTTTTGAGCACTGCCATTGGTCATCCACCCGCCCCATGTGAAGCCGACGATCGCAAGCGCGGCCGCGCCGCATACTGCTCCCCATAGGCCGGGGCGAAGCCAGGTCATGTCTTGCATGTCCATATCCAATCTGAGTGAAAGCACGCAATATTGCGCAAAAGGATAATAGCACAATAAACAAAGTGCGGATTGTATATTATTTATTATTTTATTCTATTTGAATCCATTCATATTATTTTTGGTTATTTGCCATATATTCTAAATTTATATTTTATTTTTTCCATTCCATTCTCGTCATCACTTAATTTGAACGTAGTGTGAGCTAGTCGTCGGTTGGCCCATAAGGCTGCGGTGCATCCGAAATAGCCTTCAGGGTGCAGTCCCGACGAAACTGGGTTTTGGCCCAATGGGTCGCGGAGCTTGTCGGCGCTCGATGTCCAAGCCTATGTTGCAGAGATCATCGAGGTTCGGACGACAGCAGCGGGCGATGAGGGCGTTATAGCAAAGATCCTCGCAGACGTTCGAGCAGCGGATCGGGTCCTGGGCGAGAAGGAGTTTCGAGCCCACATGGCGACGCTGACGACCAACGAAGCAGACGCCGAAGCGCCCCGTCCTTGAACGCCGCTTCGATAGAGTGCGAGCGAAATCGCTCACGGTCGACTTTCGAGTCGGGTTGTGTCTTTCATCTACCAGAACATTGGTCAAAGTATCGGGAACGCCAGTTTCCGTATGCGGCCTTCATCGCGCATCGCATTACGACGTACGCTACGCATGTCCAGCTGTTCGAAGCCGAGCGCGGCGTTCGCCAGCCCCGACATGCGCCACGCCAGGCGCACGATACCTGCACGAGCGCCTATCATGCGGTCTGGCGCCTACCACCATGGAGGCAGCCTCTTCCATGCTGAGGTTCTTGGGCTTCAGCGCCACTCCGCTTCATTGATGGCCGCGAGATATAAAGTTACTGGCGAGCTGCCACCATGGCCACCATGCGCCGTGGCTTTGGCAGGCCCCTCGTCTTCATCCACCGCACCAACTGACGCCTGGCGGCCGTAGTGTTGCGTCGGCTCTAAACGATTTCATCAAGAACATAGCCATCCTGATCAACGGATGACCAGAACCCAGCGCTTCTGCCTGGAAAATCGTCACGATCACCTCTTCCCACACGTGGCTGCAGCTCGGCGGGTTCCGCCGCAAACAGCCGGCATATCTCAAGCGAACGTCTTCATTGGTAGCCAACCACTTCGACCGCGTTGGTCAGTTGAAGTCGGGATCAAGGAAGCATGAACACCCCTAGGCTTGCGCCGGCCGGAATGACTATTTTCGATCCGTGTTTCCCGATTGCTTTGTGGCTGCCTTTAGCACTCCTTCGTGCAAATCCGACTCATCGGCAAGAATGGCGCCGGCCTCATCCAGCAGAACGTCCTTTGCCTTCTTGCGGGCATTTTCAATGGCAATATCAGCACTTAGGCTGCGCTCGTTTGCCTGCAGACCATCATCTTCACCGGTATCTTCGCCATCGCTTGATTGCGCTCGAGACTTGAGACGATTTTCTCGAGCAGTCAATTCTCTGCGACGGTCGGTTTCGTTGAGAGAGACAATCCCTTTCTCACGCTGCGCCTTCAGATCAGCAATGTCTTGTAACAGGCGTTGGAAGTCCGGATCGCTCTTAACCCGAGCATCATGGCGACTTTGCAGTGTCGGCAGCAAGGTCGCTACAGTGTCGTTGGGCGTATAGGTCGCAGGCTTGATCTGCGTCCACGGCAAGGCATTGTCATAGCTGGTCTCGCCAAAACGTGTCGGATCCGAAAGTCCCGGCAAGCTGATATCAGGCGTCACACCGCGCAGCTGCGTCGTACCGCCATTGATCCGGAAAAACTGGGCAATCGTCACTTTCAGTTCACCCAATTCGAGCTTGTTGTTACGAACCATCTGGTCAAGATTAACGACAGTTTGAACGGTACCCTTGCCGAAACTGGGTTCGCCGACAATCACGCCTCGACCATAATCCTGGATTGCCGCAGCAAAAATCTCTGAAGCCGAGGCCGACCCGCGATTGATCAGGACACCAACGGGACCAGTCCAGACAGGCGCTGGAAGATCGGCGCTTCTTACCGTGACCTTACCGTCGCTACTGCGTTGCTGGACGACCGGGCCATGGCCGATGAACAGGCCGGTCAAATCGATCGCCTCGTCCAATGAACCGCCGCCATTGTTGCGCAGGTCAATGAGAACGCTGTCGACCTTTTCTTGCTTCAGCTCGCCGAGAAGCTTGGCGACATCGCGGCTTGCGCTTTTGTAGTCCTTGTCTCCTTTGTGCCTGGCTTCGAAATCCTCATAGAATGCTGGCAGAGTAATGACCCCGATTTTACGTGTCGCATCGCCCACTTTCACGGGCAGCACGGCCTTGCTGGCCGCCTGTTTTTCGAGGCTGATTTTATCGCGCACCAGGCTGACAACACGATGGGTGCCCTCTGCTCCGGCATCGGCCGGCAGGATGTCCAAGCGCACGACAGAACCTTTTTTCCCTCGTATCAATTGCACGACTTCATCAAGGCGCGTGCCCACCACTTCTTTGATCGCCCCATCCTCGCCCTGCCCAACGCCGGTAATGCGGTCTCCGACCGAGAGCTTCCCGGACAACTGCGCCGGTCCGCCAGGTACGAGCTCACGGATCGTCGTGTAGTCGTCGCGTTCCTGCAGGACCGCACCGATACCAAAGAGCGAAAGCTTCATCGCGATATTGAAATCGGCCGAAGCGTTCGCGCCAAAATAGTCCGTGTGCGGGTCGATCGAGTTTGAATAGGCATCCATGAACGACTGGAAAACGTCGTCACTTTTGTACTTGTAAACGCGCTCGAGGGCGTTCGCGTAGCGTTTGTCGAGCGTTTCGCGAATAGCTGCGTCGGTTTTGCCACCCAGTTTCAACCGCAACCAATCGCTTTTGACGCGCTTGCTCCACAGTTCATTGCTCGCCGCTTCCGACTGCGGCCAAGGAGCTTTGTCGCGCAGCACGGAATAAGTTTCCTGCGCCTCGAAATCGAAGTCCTGCTTAAGCAAGTTGCGCGCGTAGTTCATGCGGTCGACAACGCGCTGTTCATACACGTTGAAGATCGCAAACGGGATCTTCAAGTCCTCCCGACCAATGCCATCGTCGATCTCGCTGCGCTCCGCCATGAACCTGTCGATGTCCGCTTGCAGGAAGAGCATGCGGTCGGGATCGAGTGATTTAATGAACCGATCCATGATCCTCGCCGACAAAGCGTCGTCGAGTGGAACAGGCTTGTAGCTGAAACGCGTGAAAAATTGTGCACTCACCTGAGCGGCTTGTGCCTGTTGCTTTAGCGGCGCCAAAACAGGCGGTGATGCGACTTCGGCATTTGCGGACTGTACGAGTGCAACAAATGCACAAAGGAAGACGTGTGATATGCGCATTCAGCGTTGATCCAATTCTTAAGGCCGAGTGTCGGTGTCCTTTTAGGTGAAGCAATTGTGGTTTTTTGGCAACCGGGTGGATCATACGCGAAAATTCGTATGGCCGAAAAATCCGTTTAAACGACAGACGGGGAGCACCCAAAAGAAGCCGCCACCGCGGCCGCCGAGCCGTTGTCGAACGTCCTCGGGCCAACGGCGTCCGGAAACCGTGACCTGAATGCATAGGTTGGAGCCGTTCATGCGCGAGAAAGTGTCGGACATGACAACAAGTTAGCTACCTCCTCGGTAAAACACCGTGCCGCCGTGATGCAGCACGCCGTCGATGAACTCGCCGTCGGCGGGAAAGCCGGTATCGTCCCAATAGTCGATATGATTGCCGGATGACGTTGCGTCCCTGAAAGGCGCTGGTGCGGCTGCCCCTTGGCTCGTCATCGCGCCCGTTCGGCAAGAGCTCGTGCCGAATATGGCTGTCTCCGGTCATCCATACCCGAGCCTCGGTCGCCGGCGTCAGCGTCATCTTCGGCATGGATGAAAGCTTCCTGCCGTCAGTTGCGTGTGGTGAACTCGCGCCCTTGCTTGAGGTATTCTGCCGGCGCTTGTCTGGCTTTATCTCTACTGTCCGGGCCGGCGCAATATGACAACGAAGCGACGCGCGCTGATGGACCGCCTGCGACGCCCGTCGGCACCGGTATAAGGCGAGGTCTTTTCAGCGACCAAGCGGCAAGCTTATCGTTTACAAGTGCGGTGCGGGTTATCCACAAGGCGGTAAGTCGAAGGGGTGTAACCGGCCCCATTTAAGGCACGGAATGGATAAGACCCAAGAGAATGGCTATCTTGTCGCGGGCTGAACCAGACTTGACCGCGTGCCATGCCTGACGCCTTACTGAACGATACTTCAGCTGATCCGCTGGCTTGGGAGGGCACCCATTGACCTTGAGACACCAAATCATTGCGCTGGCGATCATTCCGCTCGTGATTGCCATCCTGGCAATCACGGCATTCATCACCTGGCAATCGGCGCACCTTACCCGGGACAATATTGCGACATTCGAGCAGAATATGCTGAAGGCCAAGGAGACGGAGATTCTCAATCTCACCAACCTCGCGCTATCTGCAATCCAGGCGACCTATGGTGGTGCCGGTGCAAACGACCAGGTCGCCAAAGACAAGGTGGCGGCGATCCTGAACTCGCTCGACTACGGAAAGGACGGATATTTCTTCGTTTACGACTATGACGGAAACAACATCGTTCATCCGCGCCAAGGCTTCCGGCATGGGCAAAACTGGCTCAACCTGACCGATCCCGATGGCGACAAGGTGATCGCGGAACTGATCGCCACGGCCAAATCGGGCGGCGGCCTGCACCAATACAAATGGCAGAAGCCGTCGAGCGGCCAGATGGCAGACAAGCTGTCCTTCGTCGTCAGCCTCGACAAGTGGCATTGGGTCGTGGGAACCGGCGTTTATCTCGACGACGTCTATGCCCAAACGGCTGCCGCGAATGCAAGTATGCGCGCCAACATCAAGCGGACCTTCGTGATTGTGGCGCTGATCGCCGTGCCCGCTGTGCTGGTCGTCTTCACCACCTGCATGCTGGTGACCTTCCACGAGCGACGCATGGCGGACGGCAAACTCAAGGAACTAACGCAGCGGGTGATTAACACACAGGAGGAAGAGCGCGCCCGACTTGCCCGCGAGTTGCATGACGGCATTTCGCAAAATCTCGTCGGCGTGCGCTATACGATGGATCTCGCGGGACGTAAGGTCAGGACAGATGTCGATGATGCCGCACAGATTATCAATCGTGGCATCGAGGCCTTGAATGGCGCGATCAAGGAAATCAGGCGGCTGTCGCACGATCTCCGGCCACGCGTGCTCGACGATCTCGGCCTGACGGCGGCGATCGAGGCACTCTGCTGCAATTTCGTCGAGCGGACCGGTATTCAAGCCGATATCGAAGCTTCGGGCTTCATCGAGATGCTAAAGCCGGAAGCCAGCACCGCACTTTATCGCGTCGCACAAGAGGCCTTCAACAATGTCGAACGGCATTCCGGCGCAACAAGGCTTTCCGTCAAGCTCTGGAGCGAGAAAGGCCGCGCCCGCATGATGATTTCCGACAACGGTTCGGGCTTCGGCAGCGGCGGAGACGGCCCCCCCAACCGATCCGGTCTCGGCCTGCGCAACATGCAAGAAAGGATGGCGCATTTCCGCGGCCTGTTGCTGATCAATAGTGATGCAAGCGGCACAGTGTTGACCGCGATGCTGCCAAAATCGGCCAATCGTCCCGCCAACCAGCAGGCCGAAGCCGCATGACCAAAGGCGACAAAATCAAGGTCCTGTTGATCGACAACCATCCGCTCGTGCTGGATGGGTTGAAGGCCGTCCTTGAGACATTCGACCACATCGAAGTCGTTGGAACAGCCGGCCTCGCCGAGACCGGCCTCGAACTCGCCTACAAGGTCCGGCCACATGTTTTGCTGATGGATATCAACATGCCCAAGCTCAGCGGCATCGACGCGATCGAGCTTTTCAAGAAACGGATCCCGGAAACGCGAATCGTGATGCTCTCCATGCATGACAGCCGCGAATACATATCCTCCTCGGTGATACGCGGCGCCGCAGGCTATATTCTCAAGGACGTATCGACCGACGAGATCATTTCGGCCGTCGAGACCGTTGCGGATGGCGGAAAGTATTTCTCGTCCGGTGTCTTTGACGTACTGATGGAGGGGGAAGCCAGCAATGACGCCGATCCCCTCACGCCGCGCGAGCGTGATATCCTCAGCCTGCTCCTTGCCGGAAAGGCCAACAAGGCGATCGCCGAGGCACTCGGGATAACGCAGGCCACCGCCGAAACGCATCGCAAGAATCTCAAGAAGAAGCTCGGTATCGCGACAACGGCCGGCTTGATCCGTTATGCGCTCGATCACGGGATCCAGACCAAAACGACCTGAACTTGCGTCTACCCACTTATGGGTAGTCCCTTGCATTTCACCCCTTCCCTCCTCTTGTCGCATGCAAGGCTTCGCCATAGGACTTGCGCACGGCTCGCCGAGCGCAGCCGTTGGGAGGACTTTCAAATGCACAACGCTCTCTTCCGCCTTTTCGGAAAACCCGTTGCGAGAAGGCGGTTCGGGCTCATTCTGTCCAGCGACTGACAAACCACATTCACCACCGACACCTGCAACTTGGCGCCGATCGCACGGCGCCCGAGAGGTATCCGTCATGGAAAAACCAAAGAACAGGGCAGCCTGCTGGCTGCTCGTCATTCCGTATATCGGGCTGCTCTGGCCACCTTTCTACAATATCCGCGAACCGGCTCTCTTCGGCTTCCCCTTTTTCTACTGGTATCAGCTTGCCTGGGTGCCGGTTACCGCTTTCCTGACCTGGATCGCTTACCGGAGCATGCGCGATGACGACTGAACTCAACACAACCGCACTTGCCGTCTTCATCTTCTTCTTCGTGCTCGTCACGGTCATGGGTTTCGTTGCATCCCGCTGGCGTAAACCCAAAACGCTTGCCCATATCGACGAATGGGGTCTCGGCGGCCGCAGCTTCGGCACCTGGATCACCTGGTTTCTGGTCGGCGGCGACTTCTATACCGCCTACACAGTCATTGCCGTCCCGGCGCTGGTCTACACCGTCGGCGCTTACGGCTTCTTTGCGCTGCCCTACACCATCGTCGTCTATCCCTTTGTCTTCATGGTCATGCCTGTGCTGTGGAAACGGGCGAGGGATTTCGGTTACGTCACCGCAGGTGATGTGGTTCACGGCCAATATGGTTCGCGCGGGCTGGAGCTTGCGGTTGCCGCAACCGGCGTGATTGCGACAATGCCCTATATCGCGTTGCAGCTCGTTGGCATGACCGCTGCGCTCAAGGCGCTCGGTCTCCACGGTGAAGTACCGCTGGCGATCGCCTTCATCGTACTGGCGCTCTATACCTATTCGGCGGGCCTGCGGGCGCCGGCGCTGATCGCCTTCGTCAAGGACATCATGATCTACATCGTGGTGATCGCCGCCGTGGCGCTTATCCCCTCGAAGCTCGGCGGCTATGCCAATGTCTTTGCGGCCGCCGATGCGGCGTTCCAGGCAAAGGGCTCTGGCAGCCTGCTCCTGCAACCCAACCAGTATGTCGCCTACGCGACGTTGGCGCTCGGTTCGGCGCTTGCGGCCTTCATGTATCCGCATACGTTGACCGGCATCTTCGCCTCCAACAGCGGCAACACGATCCGCAAGAACGCTGTGCTATTGCCGGCCTATACATTGCTGCTCGGCCTTCTGGCCCTGCTCGGCTACATGGGCCACGCCGCGGGCTTGAAGCTCGAAAGCGCCAACGATGTCGTTCCGGCGCTCTTCCAGACGCTGTTCCCGAGCTGGTTTGCGGGCTTTGCCTTTGCGGCGATTGCCATCGGCGCGCTGGTGCCGGCGGCAGTGATGAGCATTGGCGCGTCCAACCTCTTCACCCGCAATTTCTGGAAGGCCTACGTCAACCCGGCGGTGACGGATGCTGGTGAGGCCAAGGTCGCGAAGGTGACGTCGCTCGTCGTCAAGGTCGGCGCGCTTCTCGTCATCGTCTTCCTGCCGACGCAGTTTGCACTCGACCTTCAGCTTCTTGGCGGTATCTGGATCCTCCAGACGTTTCCGGCGCTGGTTTTCGGTCTCTACACCAACTGGTTCCGCGCGCCGGCACTGCTCGCCGGCTGGTTCGTCGGCTTCATCGGCGGCACCTATCTCGTCTGGGATGCAGGCTGGAAACCGCTGCACATGATCAGCCTCGGCGGCGAACCGTTCACCATCTACACCGGACTGCTTGCCCTTGCCGCAAACATTCTAGTCGCGGTGGCGGCCAATGCCATCGTTCCGGCAAGAACTCCGGCACGCGCATAAGCCTGTCAAGAGCGAGGGGCCTCGACCCCTCGCTCTTGACACTGCTGATGACGACAATATCAGCGCCCGGCGTCGCCATTAATGGTCGTTTCGAAATCCAACCCCATACGGCAATTGAAGTCGTCGTTGCGGACCCGATATCGGCACCTTGACACTTGGGCGGGCGATCAGCCCTTGATGAAAGAACGCACGAGCCGTGCAGACGGTGGCAAAATCGACCTGAAACAGGCTCCTATCAGGCAAATTTGCGCGCCGCAGCCACGCAGGCAATGACCGCGGCGGTTGCAGCAAACATCGTCCAGGTCACCGTTTCATGCAGCAGCGTGGCTGCCAGGGTCAGACCGAGGAAGGGTTGCAGCAACTGTAGCTGTCCGACGCTGGCAATGCCGCCCTGGGCAAGGCCGCGATACCAGAAGACAAAACCTATCAACATGCTAAAGAGCGAGACGTAGGCCAGGCCCGCGAGTGCTGGCGCATCAATGTTCGAGAAGCTTGCGGGCATGAACCAGATCGACGAAAGGATCATCAGCGGGAGCGACAAGACGAGCGCCCAGGATATGACCTGCCATCCCCCCAGCCTTCGCGAAAGTTTGGCGCCTTCGGCATAGCCGAGCCCACAGACGATGATCGCCGCCATCATCAGCGCGTCTCCGACAGGCGCGGCAGTCAGCCCCTGCGACAAGGCAAAACCGCAGACCAATGCACTTCCCGTCACGGCAAAGAGCCAGAAGACCGGCTTCGGACGTTCTCCGCCACGGATGACGCCAAAGACAGCCGTCGCAAGGGGCAACAGCCCGACGAAGACGACCGAGTGCGCCGACGTAACGTGCTGCAGCGCAAGCGCGGTCAAGAGCGGGAAGCCCACCACCACGCCCGCGGCGACCACCATCAGCGACAAGATATCGCGTCTTGCCGGTCGCTTTTCTTTGAAAAAGAGCAGCAGCAGGAGCGCCAGCGCGCCAGCGATCCCCGCCCGCGCGACGGTCAAAAACACCGGATCAAACTGCATCACCGCCAAACGCGTGGCGGGCAGCGAGCCGCTGAAAATCACGACGCCGATCATGCCATTAAGCCATCCAGATGCTGTGCGGTCCATTTTCACTGCCTTTCTCTGCTGCCGTCCTTATCGGACACAAGCCATGGCCACACCAGCGACGATCTGATACAGTTTTAAAAAACTGTTATGCTTGAGGTAGCAGTACGGATGGACCAAAATACGGAACGTGCCATCACCCGGGTGGCGATGGTCATGACGACAGTCCGGCAGCGGATTGCCAGCCGCAATTTGACGCCAGGCGCGAAACTGCCATCGGTTCGGGCAATGGCCGCAGCAGCAGGCGTGTCCACCTCGACGGTCGTCGATGCCTATGAGCACCTGGTTGCCGAAGGTGTGATCCTGTCTCGACCGGGCTCCGGTTTTTACGTCGCAAACCAGGTCGCTCCATTTTCGCTTGCCGACGTTGGCCCGAAACTGGATCGCGCAGTCGATCCCTTCTGGGTATCCCGTCAGTCGCTTGAGGCTGAGGAAAGTGATTTAAAGCCAGGCTGCGGCTGGCTGCCGCCATCCTGGCTTCCGGAAGACGGCATTCGACGGGCGTTGCGAACACTTTCGCGCGCTGACAATTCCGCGCTTGCCGACTACGGCTCGCCGCTTGGATTACCGCCGCTGCGCCAGCACATCGCGCGGCGCATGGCGGAGCGAGGCGTGGAGGCCTCGCCGGACCAGATCATGCTGACGGAATCCGGCACGCAGGCGATCGATCTCCTCTGCCGCTTCCTCCTCGAACCCGACTCTGTCGTGCTGGTCGACGATCCCTGCTATTTCAATTTCCAAGCGCTGCTGCGAGCGCATCGTGCCAGGATTGTCAGTGTTCCCTATACACCGTCAGGCCCTGACATAGACCTGTTCACCCGGGTGGTTGCAGAGCACCGGCCGCGCCTCTACATCACCAACTCGGCCATCCACAATCCGACCGGTGCCACGCTTTCTCCTGTCGTCGCCCACCGGGTCTTGAAGATCGCCGACCAGTTCGACGTTACGATCGTCGAAGACGATATCTTTGCCGATTTCGAGCACACGCCGGCGCCGCGTCTTGCAGCCTTTGACGGCCTGGACAGGGTCATCCATATCGGAAGCTTTTCAAAAACCCTGTCGGCCGCCGCCCGCTGCGGCTTTATTGCCGCCAAGCGGGACTGGGTCGATGGGCTGATCGACCTCAAGATCGCGACCTCGTTCGGCGGGGGGCGGCTTTCGGCTGAGCTTGTCTACAAGGTGCTCAGCGATGGTGGCCACCGCAAACACATCGAGGCGCTGCGCAGCCGGCTTTCGAAGGCGATGTTCGAGGCTTCGGCCAGGCTAAAGAACCTTGGAATAAGGCCCTGGCTGGAACCTTCGGCCGGCATGTTCCTTTGGTGCCGATTGCCGGGAGACACTAGCGCCACCGATATCGCGCGCGCAGCACTGGAAAGGAAAATTGTGCTCGCGCCCGGGAATGCGTTCAGCCTTTCCCAGACCGCCACGAATTTCATGCGCTTCAATGTGTCCCAGATGCCGGATCCGCGGGTCTTCGATGTGCTGCGCGAGATCCTGAAGCACTAGATGGTTGGGATATTGGGGCGCTGTTCTCTTGGCCTCAGCGATCGAACATGTCCTGCCATTGCCGCTCGCCGATCATGCAGTCGGTTGCCGGTTGATCCGCAATTTTTCCAACCGTGGGCGAAGCGGGAAGCCCGCTGACCTCAAGGACCAGCTTTCGGCGCACCGCCACAGCGAAGTCCTCAATTTTATAGACCGGCAAGACAAATGATCCCGGGCCGCCGATTACGCAATCGGCATAATACTTGTCGAGCCCACCCGGTGCGCCAGAGGGGCGCAACATCAGCGTCAGCCCATTGATGATGATGCCGGCCTCCACCGCCTTGTCACGCGTTGGCGCGACCGGATTGCCGGAATTGTTTGTACCGTCACCCGAGACATCGATCACCTGACGAATGCCTGAATAGGGACTGGAGACGATCATTGCAGCGCCCTGGGCAATCGCGGTGGAGATTGACGTGCGGCGCTGGGTGATGATCGGTCGCTGTTCAAGCTTGCTGGCAAAGGCAATCGCATCCTGCTCCGTCTCAATCAGATGCCAGTCGATGACGGAATCCGGCACGACATAGCCGGCCCATTCAAAGTAGCTGATCGCAATGCGCCCCGTGAGCCCGCCGGTCACCGCCTCAATGAATTCCCTGTGCTTGAGCGCCTCGACATAGCCCTCGCGCTGAATGCGGACCTCTTCCTGATCCATGGACCGGGAGGTGTCGACAGCGAGGACCAATTTCACATCAACGTCGCTCGCCCCCAGTTGCGCAGCAACCGGGGTTGCACCAGAGAGGGTCAAGAGCATCGCAATCGTTGCCAACATCGGCGTTCCAGTCCCGCCTCATTCAAGGAGTGAAAAATGTAGCACAGCTTGGTAGGCAGGCGACGTCGCCTTGCACGCTACAGGTCAACTTTCAGTGATGGACATGGCGCGATATCGGCGCGGCGGAGTCAAGCCAATGCGACAGCCGCGAGCTGGACTTGATTTGAGTTGCGCGCAATCTCATCTGAATAGGACTGTTTCAATCTGTCGAACCGACAGCCTCTCGCCTCTGCAGCCGCTGCCGTTCAACACGACGCTTGCGCGTCGGAAGGGTCTTTTCATGGGATTCCTAGATCGTGACATCCAGTCGTCTCAAGACGCCAGCCTGCTGGATGCCTATTCTCATTCCGTCTCGAACGCGGTCGACCTCGTTGGACCCGCCGTCAGCCGCATTGAACGCGTCGGCGCTCGCGCCGGACATGGTTCCGGATTTGCGATTTCGCCGGATGGTCTTGTCGTTACGAACAACCACGTCGTCGACGATGCCAAGGCGGTTCGTATCAAAACGCCTGATGGCACGGTGATCCAAGGCAAGGTGCTGGGCCGCGACCCGGACAGCGACCTCGCGCTCATTCGTGCGAACGACTGGTCGGGCGCCTGGGCCAAGCTTGGAGACTCCAAGACCCTGAAGCGCGGGCATATCGCAATCGCGATCGGTAATCCTCTCGGCTTCGAGTGGACGGTGACGGCCGGCATCGTATCGGCACTCGGCCGATCGATGCGCGCCGCCAGCGGACGCCTGATGGATGATATCATCCAGACCGACGCTGCGCTCAATCCCGGCAATTCCGGTGGTCCGCTCGTCTCGTCGGCAGGTGAAGTCATCGGCGTCAACACGGCCGTGATCCAGGGGGCGCAAAGCATCGCTTTTTCCGTCGCATCCAACACAGCCAAACATGTTGTGTCAGAACTTTTGCGCTTCGGTCATGTCAGGCGCGCCTATATCGGCATTGCAGCCGATACAGTGGAACTGCATCGTCGTGTGGCCCTGGAAGCCGGGCTTGCTCAGACAACAGCCGTGCGCCTGCGCCGGGTGGAAGCCGAAAGCCCAGCAGCGCGAGCCGGACTTCGGGAAGGAGACTATCTGCTGGCGATCGACGGCCATCCCACTTCCGGCATTGATGACGTGGTCAGGCTTATGGACGGGGACAAGATCGATGTGGATGTCGAGGTCTTGATCTTTTCGGTTGCCGGTCGGATCGAACGCCACACGGTTCGCCCGACACATCGACCGAAATTGGCGTAGCCGACAACCCATGGCCTCCGCGGAGAGAGGTCTCTGACCGAGCCGCGGATCGTTTTCGCGAGACAAGTCGAGTTGGTGACACCACGGATATTGCCGATTTCCTGCGCTATGCAGACGGCGCAGTCCAAGACCGCGGTTACCGCTGAGATCGTCATCAATGCCAGATCGCGGGTCGAAACCGAACCGCGTTGCAATGACGAGCAAGCGTTGGCCGTGAGGACTATCACCTGTCAGCCTTAAGCTTCTGCTTTCCCGTATTGGCCGCCGTGCCGAAGGAGAGCACCGCTACCACGATCTCGGCAACCGCCAATGTCGCAATGACGGCAGGACGTTTGTCCTTGATTGCGGTGCCACCGATCGGGCAGACGAGGCGATCGAAAAGCTCTGGCCTTCCGACTTCGCGCGAGAGCCAATTCTTGAAGGTCGCACGCTTGGTCTTCGAGCCGATCATCCCGACATAGGCAGCATCCTCCCGATGCAGTGCTTCGGTGGCAATCAAAAAGTCGAGCGCGTGGTCGTGGGTGAGGATGACGAACGCGCTTCCTGCCGGTGCATTGCGCACGATCATCTCGGGCATTGCGGTCAGGCACGTTTCGATGCCCGAAGCGCGCGACGCGGCAAGCTCGTCTTCGCGGGTATCGACCAGCACGGTGCGCAACGGCGCCAGCGACAGGGCCGCGGCCAGTGCGTCACCGACATGACCCGCGCCAAAGACGTAGACATGCGGACGCCGGGCAATTTCGGCGTCTGCTCGCGCAATCAGGTCGTCGGCCAGTTCGCGCGTTACCGCGGTGAAGGAAAGCCCGACCCGACCGCCGCAGCATTGGCCGATATCCGGCCCAAGCGGAATGCTCATCGCTGAGGTCGGCTGGGACTGGCGCAGCGCCCGTCGCGCCTGGTCGATCGCCATATACTCCAGTTGCCCGCCGCCGATGGTCGAAAAGGAGCGGCTTTTGGAAACCAGCATCCAGGCGTCGGTATCGCGTGGCGTCGAGCCGACTGCTCCCGTCACTTCGACGAGGATGCAATCGCGCTCTTCGCGCAGAAAGTCCCGCAAATCGATGCGAGCGGCAGGCATACCGGTCAACCTTTCCTTTCAACAGCACGCATGCGTTCGATGGCCACCAGCATACGCTCCGGCGTGGCGGGCGCATCGACGCAGGGAGGAACATGATAGTCCGCAATGCTCGCCGCCGCCATCGAGATTGCCGAGCAATGCGCCCGAGACGGCTCGGCTTGCCGGATCAGCCAGCTGCGGATGTCCTTTGACGGTAAGGAAGACGAAGGTCAGGCCGACCAAGTGCCTGTTGCCAGGTCAAGCCGAGAGAGCTGCAACGACAGTGAAAGCGAAGAAAGCGTTGAGACCCATTCCGGCACCATGTCGATCGGCTAGTTCGCGACAAAGGCCATGATATGAGCGCTGATCGCGGCTGATTGCGCAGCCACCGCCAGGACAACTGAATCATTGTGGTGCGCAATCGAACCTGCTTTCGAGACACCTTGTCCGTGATCGATGGTCCCCCTCTGCCAAGGGGTCGGAGCCAAACCTGCATAATCTGTACCCAGTATCGATAGTGAGGGATTTGCGTCGCAGACGCGGTAAAGTCGACGCCATGCACGGTCAGCAGGATCGATCGGCAAGGCGCTGAGATTCGCGCGCATGCCTCGCGGCTGCGGCGCGCCTCGTCCGGCGAGCCGCAGCCTTGGCCTGCCGCAATGCAAGCCACTCGACTTAATCAGAATTAATCACTATGATTAGCGACGATTGAAAAAAGGAGCCGTCCGATGGAAACCAAGGTGCTGACCGCGCACGTGCCGCTGCCGCTTGCGGAGAAGGTTGATCAGCTGGCGACCCGGCTTGAACGCTCGCGCGGCTGGATTGTCAAGCAAGCGCTCGCTGCCTGGATCGACCAGGAGGAGGAGCGCCGGCGCCTGACGCTGGAGGCGCTGGCCGACGTGGACAGCGGCGAGGTCATCGATCATCAATCGGTCCAGGCCTGGGCCGATAGCCTCGACAGCGACAAGCCGCTATCGCTGCCCCGCTGATGGAGCTGAAGTGGACGAGCAAGGCGGTCTCAGACCTCGGACGCCTCTACGACTTTCTCGCTCCGGTCAATCGGCAAGCCGCGGCCCGGACCGTGCAGGCGCTGACAACCGCCGCAACACGCCTGCTCGAGCAGCCGCGTCTTGGCGAGCGGCTCGAGGAGTTCGAGCCTCGGGAGGTACGCCGTATTCTGGTTGGCCAATACGAGCTGCGCTATGAAATTCAACAGTCGACCCTCTACGTGTTGCGGCTGTGGCATACGCGTGAGGAACGCTAGGCGGATGCATGTCGTTATCGCAAGAACCTGCACACTTTTGCGCGATATGCTTTATGCATGGCCTGCACGTACCGGGATCACGTCTACGCGCGCTTTGCGCTCGCGGAGCGCTGTTTCAGGCGTTTCCAGATGACCCTGAGGAAAGTCGCTTTCACCGGGAACGAGAACGACGCGTGTTCCAAAAAGGGAAACGCTCGGGTGGGGTGCGGACCGTCGTATTGTGCTCACCTAGTTTGAAGAGCCGTTCGTCCCGAAGCCACGGCCGCCTCATACTCGGCAGGACAATAGTGCGGAACGCTATCGCCAGCAGTTATTTTCATGCCGCAGGCGAAAGACTTTTAAATTTACAGTGAAATTCACGAAGCGAGATCCGAGAGAAATTACGCATATTCCGCAGGTTATGTCCACGCTACCCGGAGGCGACACGGCCTTCACGCCGGAACGCGTCGGGGCTTTTCGACATCCATTTGCGAAAGGCGCGAAAGAAGGCGCTGGGCTCCGAATAGCCAAGCTGGGCGGCAATATCGCCTATCGTCTTCGACGTGTTGAGCAGCATATCGACCGCAAGATCACGGCGTAGGTCATCCTTGATGCCGGCATAGCTTTGCCCCTCGTCGCGCAGCCGGTGACGCAAGGTCGAGGGCGGCATGCGCATCTCTGCGGCGAGATCCGAGAAGCTCTTCCATGCGGCCGGAGGCACCTTGTCCAAGCGCCGCCTGACGCTGGAAGCGAGCCCCGCGTCATAACGATAACGCACCAGGATATTGGCCGGCGCTCCCCGTAGGAACTGCTTCAGCGCCTGCTCCGTGCGCGTGACCGGCAGATCCAGCATCGCGCTGTCGAAGCCAAGGCGGCTGATCGGCTGCGCGAATCTGACCGGTGCACCGAAAAAGAGCCGATAGTCGGCCTCTTGCTTTGGTTCGGCGCAGCGGAAATCGACAAGCCGGATCGGAATGCGCCTCCCAACCAGCCAGCAGGTTATCCCATGGATGAGGATCCAGTAGGTGCGGTAGGCAAAGGCTGAGCGTGGTCCGCCGGCATCGGCCAACTCGATCTGGGCAAGCCCATCCCTGACGACAAGTCTACCGCGCGGATCGTCCAACACGACGTCGAGGAAACGCAGAGCCCGGCGCAGCGCGTGGCCGAGTGTCGGCGCATGCAACACACAATGGCAAAGCAGGGTGAAGCTGCCGCTGCGCATCGGCCGCCCGCCCATCGCGAAAAACTCGTCATCGAGCTCTTTGGCAATGGCAAGCCAGAGGGCGCCATAAGTCTCGGCCGACACCGGTTGGTCGACGACGGGCGGCAGCCCTAGCGAAGAAAGCAGCGGCGCCGTCGGTCGTCCCATGCGACGTAAACTGTCCAGCGCCTCCTCGACGAATGCCGGCGCGATCATGCGCCTCTCGATGTCGGCCACCAGATCCTCCACCTATGGCAAAACTGTCCGAAACAATGCAGCACTTTAGTCATCGCTTGCAATATGACGACAGAATAGAATCGACATACTTGGGTCGTGCCGGGAGGACGGCGCGCCCAGCAGACGATCGCAAGGTGATGGGAGCAGACCGATGCTGATCCGTGGAGGAACCTTTATCGTCACCGGCGGCGGGTCAGGCCTCGGTGCAGCAACGGCGCGCATGCTGGTTGAAAATGGCGCACGCGTGATCATCGCCGACCTCAATAGTGCAGCCGGAGAGGCGATCGCCGCAGAACTCGGCGCGGATGCCCGCTACCTCAAGGCCGATGTAACAAGCGCAGAGGACGGAGCCGCGGTAGTGGCGAGCGCGCTGGAGTCTTTCGGCGGCCTGAGCGGGCTCGTGAACTGCGCCGGCGTGGCGCCGGGCGAGAAGATCATCGGCCGCGACGGCCCACATGGCCTCGACAGTTTCGTGCGAACAATCGGCATCAACCTCGTCGGCACCTTCAACATGATCCGCCTTGCGGCATCGGTCATCCAGCATCAGCAGGCGGATGCCGAGGGTGAGCGTGGCGTCATCATCAATACAGCCTCGATCGCTGCCTTCGACGGACAAGTCGGACAGGCGGCATACGCCGCGTCCAAGGGCGGCATCGCCTCGATGACGCTTCCGATCGCACGCGAGCTGGCGCGTCACGGCATTCGCGTCGTGTCGATCGCCCCTGGCATTTTCGAGACGCCGATGATGGCGGGTATGCCACACGAGGTGCAGGAAGCGCTCGGCAAGAGCGTGCCCTTCCCGCCGCGCCTCGGTAGGCCGGCAGAATTTGCCGCTCTCGTGCGCCATATATGTGAAAACAACATGCTGAACGGCGAGGTCATCCGCCTCGACGGCGCGCTTCGTTTGAGCGCGCGCTGAGTGTTCAGCACAGGAGGCTTAAACATGGTAATGCAGGACCCTGTCGTCATTGTCGGAACGGCGCGCACGCCGATCGGCGGCTTCCAAGGTGAGCTCAAGGAGGCAACGGCGCCCGACCTTGGAGCGGCTGCCATCCGCGCAGCGCTTCAGCGCGCGAAGGTGGCCCCGGAAGCCATCGACGAGGTCGTCTTCGGCTGCGTGCTGCCGGCTGGTCAGGGTCAAGCGCCCGCCCGGCAGGCAGCGATCGGTGCAGGTCTGCCCTTCTCCACCGGTGCAACGACCGTCAACAAGATGTGTGGTTCCGGCATGAAGGCAGTCATGTTGACCCATGACCTCCTGGCGGCTGGCAGCGCCACCGTCGGCGTCGCCGGCGGCATGGAAAGCATGACCAACGCGCCCTATCTTCTTGATCGTGCCCGTGGCGGTTACAGGCTCGGCCACGGCCGCGTCATCGATCATATGTTCCTCGACGGGCTGGAGGATGCTTATGACAAGGGACGTTTGATGGGCACCTTTGCGGAGGACTGTGCCGAAGCTTACCAGTTCACGCGCGAAGCACAGGATCGTTACGCAGTGACGTCGCTCACCCGCGCTCAAAAGGCCATCGATGCCGGCTACTTCAACGCCGAGATCACGCCGGTCACAATCACTGTGGGAAAGGCCGAACAGACGGTCAGCCGGGACGAACAGCCAGGCAAGGCGAAGATCGACAAGATCCCCCTCCTCAAACCAGCCTTTCGTGACGGCGGGACCGTGACGGCCGCCAATTCCAGCTCGATTTCCGACGGTGCCGCCGCTCTCGTGTTGATGCGTCGTTCCGAAGCCGAACGCCGGGGATTGCGACCCCTTGCGACGATCACCGGCCACACCACACATTCGCAGGCGCCCAGTCTTTTTGCCACCGCTCCGATCGGCGCCTTGCAGACACTCTCCGATCGCACAGGCTGGCCGCTTGATACCGTCGATCTCTTCGAGATCAACGAGGCATTTGCCGTCGTCGCCATGGCTGCGATGCGCGACCTCCAGCTGCCGGACGAAAAGGTCAATGTGCATGGCGGCGCGTGCGCGCTTGGCCACCCGATTGGCGCATCCGGCGCGCGCATTCTCGTCACACTACTTGCAGCGCTCGAGCGCTACGACCTGAAACGTGGCATGGCAGCACTATGTATCGGCGGCGGTGAGGCAACCGCTGTCGCCATAGAGCGTCATTAGGAAAGGCAGGGAGGAGACAAGCATGATCCTTTCCGAACTGCAGCAGCAAATCCGCGATCTCGCCAGAGATTTCGCCTGCGAGCGGCTTGCGCCCGGAGCGGCTGCCCGCGACCGCGAGCACAGGTTTCCGCGCGAGGAACTCGCAGAGATGGGTGAACTCGGCCTGCTCGGCATGCTGGTTCCGGAACAGTATGGTGGCTCCGACACCGGCACGCTTGCCTATGCAGCCGCACTGGAAGAGATCGCGGCCGGCGACGGACCATGCTCCACCATCATGAGCGTCCACAGCTCGGTCGCCTGCGTGCCGATCCTGAAGTTCGGTACCGAAGAGCAGAAGCAACGTTTCCTGCCGAAGCTTGCCAGCGGCGAATGGATCGGCGGCTTTGCGCTGACGGAATCGCAAGCGGGTTCGGACGCGTCCAATCTACGCAGTCGCGCAAGCCGCAATGGCGATCACTACGTTCTCGACGGCGCCAAGCAGTTCATCACCTCTGGCAAGAACGGCCAGATGATCATCGTCTTTGCGGTGACAGATCCGGACGCCGGCAAGAAGGGGATCACCGCCTTCATCGTGCCAACCGATACACCTGGCTACGAAGTGATCCGCGTCGAGGAAAAACTCGGGCTGCATTCGACCGACACCTGCCAGATCGCCTTCAACAGCATGCACATCCCCGCGGAGTTGCGATTGGGCGCGGAGGGCGAGGGATACCGGATAGCACTGGCGAACCTCGAAGGTGGGCGTATCGGCATTGGCGCTCAGGCCGTTGGCATGGCGCGTGCAGCTTTTGAGGCGGCGCGCGACTATGCGCGTGAACGCACGGCCTTCGGCAAGGCGATCATGGAGCATCAGGCCGTGGCCTTCCGGCTCGCCGACATGGCGACCCAGATCGAAGCAGCGCGTCAGCTCGTCTTTCACGCAGCCGCGTTGCGCGACAATGGTCTGCCGTGCCTTTCGGAGGCATCGATGGCCAAGCTTTTCGCATCCGAGATGGCAGAGCGGGTCTGTTCGGACGCGATCCAGATTCATGGGGGCTACGGCTACATGGCCGATTATCCCGTCGAGCGGATCTATCGGGATGTCCGCATCTGTCAGATTTATGAAGGAACGAGCGATGTTCAGAGAATGGTGATCGCGCGCAATCTATAAGAACAAGAACTGCGGCATCCCGTTTCTGAGGAGAGAAGCGGACATCGCAGCTGGGAGGGAAAAACGATATGACGGACACAGCTCAACTGAGCCTCCACGTTCCGGAACCTGCCGTCCGACCGGGCGGCCAACCCGATTTCTCCAACGTGAAGATTGCCAAGGCGGGCGTGGTGCCGCGCCCCGAAATCGACGTTGCGCCAGAGGAGATCCGCGACCTCGCCTATTCGATCATCCGTGTGCTCAACCGGGAGGGAGAGGCCGTCGGCCCATGGTCGGGAATGCTTTCCGACGAAGAGCTGTTGACCGGCCTGCGCAACATGATGAAGCTTCGCGCCTTCGATGCGCGGATGCTGATGGCACAGCGTCAGGGAAAAACGTCCTTCTACATGCAGCACCTTGGCGAGGAGGCCGTCAGCTGCGCCTTCCGCAAGGCGCTCCGGAAAGGCGACATGAACTTCCCGACCTATCGGCAAGCGGGCCTCCTGATTGCCGACGACTACCCAATGGTCGAGATGATGAACCAGATCTTCTCGAACGAAAGCGATCCGCTGCACGGCCGCCAGCTGCCGATCATGTATTCGTCGAAGGAGCACGGTTTCTTCACGATCTCCGGCAACCTCGCGACGCAATATGTGCAGGCAGTCGGATGGGCAATGGCGTCGGCCATCAAGAACGACAGGAAGATCGCGGCGGGTTGGATCGGAGATGGCTCCACTGCCGAATCCGACTTCCACTCCGCACTGGTCTTTGCCTCCACGTACAAGGCACCAGTGATCCTCAATATCGTCAACAATCAGTGGGCGATTTCCACTTTCCAGGGCATTGCGCGTGGTGGCTCCGGCACGTTTGCCGCACGTGGGCTTGGCTTCGGTATTCCGGCGCTGCGGGTCGACGGCAACGATTACCTCGCCGTCTACGCCGTCGCCTGCTGGGCGGCCGAGCGTGCCAGGCGAAATCTCGGCCCGACGCTGATTGAATATGTCACCTATCGCGTCGGCGCTCATTCGACGTCGGACGATCCAAGCGCCTATCGACCGAAGACCGAGTCCGAGGCTTGGCCGCTTGGCGACCCGGTACTGCGCCTGAAGAAGCATCTGATCGTCAGGGGTGTCTGGTCGGAAGAGCGCCACGTGCAGGCCGAGGCGGAAATCGTGGACGAGGTGATCGAAGCCCAGAAGCAGGCGGAGCATCATGGCACGCTGCATGCCGGCGGCAAGCCGTCCGTGCGCGACATCTTCGAAGGCGTCTACGCGGAAATGCCGCCGCACATTCGTCGCCAACGGCAGAAGGCAGGTTTCTGACATGGCCAGAATGACGATGATTGAAGCGGTGCGCAGCGCCATGGATGTGTCGATGGCACGCGACGACAACGTGGTGGTCTTCGGCGAGGATGTCGGATACTTCGGCGGCGTGTTTCGCTGTACCCAGGGACTGCAGGCGAAATACGGCAAGACACGCTGTTTCGACACGCCGATCAGTGAATCCGGCATTGTCGGTACTGCCATCGGCATGGCCGCCTACGGGCTCAAACCCTGTGTCGAGATCCAGTTCGCCGATTACATGTATCCGGCCTACGACCAGATCACGCAGGAGGCGGCGCGCATCCGCTATCGCTCGAACGGCGACTTCACTTGCCCGATCGTCCTTCGCATGCCGACCGGTGGCGGCATCTTCGGCGGCCAGACCCACAGCCAGAGTCCGGAAGCGCTCTTCACTCACGTCTGCGGCTTGAAGGTTATCGTGCCTTCCAATCCCTATGATGCAAAAGGCCTGCTTATTGCCGCTATAGAGGATCCGGATCCCGTGATGTTCCTGGAGCCGAAGCGGCTCTACAACGGCCCGTTCGACGGGCATCATGAACGACCCGTCACACCCTGGTCGAAGCACGACCTCGGTGAGGTACCGGAGGGGCACTATTCAATTCCGATCGGCAAGGCTGAGGTCCGGCGCTCGGGATCTGCCGTGACGGTAATCGCCTACGGCACCATGGTGCATGTCGCGCTTGCCGCTGCTGAAGACACGGGCATCGATGCCGAAGTGATCGACCTGCGCAGCCTGTTGCCGCTGGATCTCGATACGATCGTGCAATCCGTCAACAAAACCGGACGTTGCGTGGTCGTTCACGAAGCGACGCTGACCTCGGGGTTCGGCGCGGAGATCGTATCCCTCGTGCAGGAACATTGCTTTTACCGTCTGGAAGCCCCCGTAGTGCGCGTCGCCGGTTGGGATACGCCCTATCCGCACGCACAGGAATGGGACTACTTTCCCGGCCCCGGGCGCGTCGGGCGCGCACTTGCAGAAGTCATGGAGGCCTGACGCATGGGCGAATTTATTATCAAGATGCCCGATGTCGGCGAAGGCGTGGCCGAGGCCGAACTTGTCGAATGGCACGTCAAGGCGGGCGACCCGGTCAAGGAGGATATGGTCATCGCCGCCGTCATGACCGACAAGGCGACGGTCGAGATCCCATCGCCAGTCACCGGAACCGTTGTCTGGCTGGGCGCTGAAATCGGCGACAAGATCGCCGTCAAGGCGCCGCTTGTCCGGATTGAGACGAATGGTGGTGAGGCGACTGACCAAGTCGAAGCGCGCCCTGCCGAAGCACCGGCGGAAGCGCCCGACAGTCGGCCCCCTGCCATTGAGCCGGACACCACGCATGCGCCGAAGGCCACCAGTGCTCCACGATCCGAGGCTCCGGCAGAAAGGCCGCTGGCGTCACCATCTGTGCGGCTCTTTGCAAGGGAAAGCGGCGTCGATCTGCGTCAACTGAAGGGATCTGGTCCTGCCGGCCGCATTCTTCGCGAAGATGTCGAACAATTCATCGCGCGTGGCGAGCTGCCTTCCCTTCAGCCGGCCATGGCGAAAAAGACCTCGGCCGAAGAGATCAAGCTCACCGGTCTCAGGCGCCGCATCGCTGAAAAAATGTCGCTCTCGACCTCCCGCATTCCTCACATCACCTATGTCGAGGAAGTCGACATGACCGCGCTTGAGGAGTTGCGGGCTACCATGAATCGCGACCGCAAGCCCGAGCAACCCAAGCTCACGGTCCTGCCGTTCCTGATGCGGGCGATCGTAAAAGCGGTCGCCGAGCAACCGAACGTCAACGCGACCTTTGACGACGAGAAGGGCATCCTCACCCGTCACGGTGCCGTCCATATCGGCATTGCCGCGCAGACGCCTGCCGGGCTTGTCGTCCCGGTGGTCAAGAACGCCGAGGCGCGCGGCATCTGGGATTGCGCCACCGAGATGGGGCGCCTGGCGGAAGCTGCGCGCGCTGGTACCGCGACCCGCGACGAACTCAGCGGTTCGACCATCACCATCAGTTCGCTTGGTGCGATCGGCGGCATCGTCTCGACACCTGTCATCAACCATCCGGAAGTCGCGATCGTCGGTGTGAATAAGATTGCCGTGCGACCGGCCTGGGATGGGACCCAGTTCGTACCGCGCAAGATGATGAATCTGTCCTCGAGTTTCGATCATCGCATCATCGACGGATGGGATGCAGCCACCTTCGTCCAACGCGTCCGGGTTCTTCTCGAAACGCCCGCCCTCATCTTCATCGAAGGCTAGGATCCATGAAAGAGATCGTCTGCAAGCTTCTCGTCATCGGCGCCGGACCGGGGGGCTACGTCTGCGCAATCAGGGCCGGACAACTCGGCCTCGACACCGTCATCGTTGAAGCCGATAAGCCAGGCGGCACCTGCCTGAACGTCGGCTGCATTCCGTCAAAGGCCCTCATTCACGCAGCCGAGGAGTTTGGCGCCACAAAACAGATGCTCTCCGGAAACAACACGATGGGCATCCGTGTCGAGGGTGCATCGATCGACCTTGCAAAAACCATCAGCTGGAAGGACGGCATCGTTGGCCGGCTGAATGGAGGCGTCTCCGCCCTGCTGCAGAAGGCCAGGGTCAAGATCGTTCACGGCCGCGCGGCCTTCCGCGATGGCAAAACGGTGGAGGTCGAGACCGAGGTGGGCATACAGGTCATTCGTGCCGAGACAGTGGTGATCGCTACGGGTTCCGAACCTGTGGAACTCCCAGCCCTGCCCTTCCAGGGTCGAGTCATCTCGTCCACGGAGGCGCTTTCCCTGGCCCAATTGCCGAGGAGATTAGTTGTCGTGGGCGGAGGCTATATCGGCCTCGAACTCGGTACGGCATTCGCCAAGCTGGGCTCGGACGTAACTGTCGTTGAAGCCATGCAGCAGATCCTGCCACAATATGATGCCGATCTCGTGCGGCCGGTTGCACGACGGCTTGGCGAGCTTGGCGTTCGCGTCCTGACAGGTGCAAAAGCGAAGGGCCTGTCGGACGACGGCAATGCGCTGTCCGTCGAGACCTCGCAGGGCCAGCAACAGCTGCTTCCTGCCGACCGCATACTGATTACCGTTGGTCGCCGCCCGAAAATTGCAGGATCGGGGATCGAGGAGCTCGATCTCGATCGTACCGGGCCATACCTGCGCATCGACGATCGCTGCCGCACCTCGATGCGGGGCGTCTACGCGATCGGCGATATCACCGGCGAACCGATGCTGGCCCATCGCGCCATGGCGCAGGGGGAAATGGTCGCAGAGATCGTTGCCGGCAAGAAGCGCGCCTGGGACAAACGCTGCATCCCGGCAATCTGCTTTACCGATCCGGAAATCGTAACGGCGGGGCTTTCACCGGACGAGGCTCGTGCTCAAGGCTACGCGATCCGTGTCGGGCAATTCCCGTTCAGCGCAAATGGCCGCGCAATGACGATGCTGTCCGAGGAAGGCTTCGTGCGCGTCGTCGCGCGCGCCGATACCGGCCTTATTCTTGGCCTGCAGGCCGTCGGTGCCGGCGTGTCCGAACTCTCGGCTGGCTTTGCGCTGGCAATCGAGATGGGGACGCGGCTGGAAGACCTCGCCGGCACAATCCACGCGCATCCGACGCGCAGCGAGGCTGTCCAGGAAGCAGCGTTGAAGGCCTTGGGGCATGCGTTGCACATCTGAACGCCGTTTTGACGCAAGGTAGGCTCTTTCGCAGAACGATATCTGTTTGGACACGCCGCATTATCTGCTAGCTGGCGCACCAAATCACGACCGGAGCAATTGAGAATGGCCGCCGCATTCTACCGAGACTATATCGCTGACTTGAAAGTCAGGATCGACGATCTTCACGCCAACGCGCAGCGCTATCAAACCTACGAGTTGACGATGGAATTGCTGGCACAGAAGAACCTCGTCAGCTACACCGAGAAGAAGGCGAAGGGACAGACAGAAGGCCTGTCTTACCGTCGCGACTTCACGACCGGTCAAGCTGTCCATATGCAACAGCAAAACGCCCATGCCCTGTTTAGCGGATTTTTCAATCTAGGCCAGTTTCTGGCCTTTACCGGACAGGGACGTGAGCTGGACGCGAAGCAGTTTGCAGAGCTTTTGACCGACAACTGGCAGTATCCGACATGCGCCGTGCACTTCGTTTTCCGCCAGAAGGGACAGCCAAAGACTGCGTCGATGAAGATGCATTTTGTCGGACTGAACGGCGAGGCCGATGCAGCAGCCTACGAAGACACGGCTGAGCGGGCAAAGAGGCTGGTGCAACACCGCCCCTTCTCGTCAGATCTGTTCTGGGAATGGAAGTAAGCAACGGCCGCGACCGGCGATCGACAGGACCGATCGATTTTGGCCGTCAACCACGCATCACGGTTTGGCGTCCATCGAACCATGATCGTGGTGGGCGGTCGTGTCTTCGTGGTGGTGAACATGGGTTTCTTCGGGTTGGGCGCGTAGGTCCGCGATCTCAGCCGATTTCTTTGCCAGATACGATATCAGATCTGCGGTATCGGTCGCCGACATGCCCAGGTTCGGCATACGCACGCCTTTGAACTTTGCATCGAGGTCCGCCAGCGTTTGATCATTCTCGGCTCTGAGCCGCGCGGGATTCATGATCATTTGCTCCAGCCATTGCCGATTGCGCCTGACAGTAACGTCAAGAAGGTCCGGGCCGATGCGGTCGCCAACTCCAACCGTGTGACAGGGCGCACAGATCTTCTTAAACAGGATTTGTCCCGGTTCCCGCTCCAGCTTCAGGCCATGATAGTCGGTGGCCGGAGCCAATGCCATGGCCGGGGCGTAGTGGCCCTCGCGCCAGGCCGGATCCATGTCGCGGATCGCCAGTTCGACATTTTCGATGTCGGCAAACGGCGAGTTCCTGGCCCACTCTCCGGTGCTGTCGTTGCCGAGCACGATCTCGTTTCGATGGTCGGTTGCAACGTCGCTCTTGTTTCCAAGCTTCGCGTTGATGGCGCGAATCTCATCGGGCTTGCCGGTGATAAACGTCCACCCAGGCCCCTTGTAGAAGGCGTCGGCGAAAGCTTTCAATTTCTCGGGCGTGTCGTTTTCGGGATCGACCGTGATCGATATCACGAAAATCTTCTTGCCGATCTGATCTTGGATCCTATCAACGACCTGGGTTATGCGCGCGGTCGTCAGCGGACAAAGGTCGGTGCAGCTGGTGAAAATGAAGCTGATCAGGACGATCTTGCCCTTGATCAGGTCGTCATAGAAATGCACCGTCTCGCCGTTCTGGGTGAGAACCTCGGTGTTGGGAAAGTAGTCTTTGCCCCAACGTGAACTGGCGGCTGCAACATCTGCGCACAACGCGGACAGAACGGCAGCGACAGCCAGCAGAAACACAGACCCGCGCTTCATAAATGCCCTCCGGAACGGAATCAGTGATGTGATTGGGCTGCACAATTTGCGCAGCCCATCATGGCGTGGGGTTGGTATTCAGCTGCGCCTGAACCTGGGATTGGGTATTCGTCCATCCCTTCGGTGCGCCTTCCGGCAGAATTTCAGGCGTGGTGAAGAACACACCGTCCGGGGTCGGATTCGGTGTTGGCGTCACTGCGGCCTGCGGCGTTCCGGCAATACCGGTCAGCAACTGAATCCGCGCCAGCATCGCGAAATCCTCATGGACCGTATTGTGGCAATGGTTGACATAGGAGCCACCGAACTCGCCGAACTGGATCTGGAAGGTAACGCTGCCACTTTCTCCAAGCCGCCAGACGTCCTTTCTCTGCAGGTTCTCGGTCGGCGGCGGTGCCTGGCCGTTGCGCAGCATCGTTATGCCTTCCTCGAAGTGGAGATGAATGGGATGATCCCATCCGCCACCGCCATTCTTGTAGGTCCAGTGCTCGACTTCACCGGCCTTCGGGATAAGTAGGGAAATCCTGTTGGCGTTCATCGAATGCGAGGATTCGCCGTTGATACGAATGGTCCAAGGGAAGTTGACGGTTTCGCCGCAATCCGGCGTGCATCCGTTCGGCCCGCGCGAATCTCCGGTTCCCGACCTGCCGAATTCAACCATACGCGTGCGCACCGGGGTCACGATCGGGATCTGCTCCGTCAGTGCTGCCGGCACCTGGCTCTTGTCGGGATCGGTGGCGCGGTGAATGACGCCGGGGACATCGACACTTTCGACAGCGCCAACAATACGGAACTCCAGCATCGGCCCGACGACGGGATCTTCCGACGTGCCCTTAAGCGCTTTGGCGAGGCTGAGTTCCTCCTTGGGCCGCCGCCCGTCCTCATGGCGCAAATGATTGACCACCTTGATCCGGTCGCCGATCTTGAAGCCCGAGAAATCAACGATGAAGTCGTAGCGCTCTGCAATCCCCTGGACGGGAAGAGCCGTTATCACTATCGGGGTAACGACAAGGTTACCGTCATTGGCAATGAACTTGATAGGGACGGGATTGCCCTTCGCATCTGCCAGTCCGAGCTTCAGGAAACGCGACATGCAGGCATTCAAGGCGCGGAATCGATATTTGCGCGGCAGCACCTCGAAGAAGGGCGCGAACGCGAAATTGACGAGCGGAACGTCGCCGAGCATCCCGTCGGTGTCGAAGATGTCGAAGTAGAGCTGACCGCTGGCATCGCACGCGCAATCCGAGAAGATCAGATTGACGTCGAAATCCGTGTTTCCCCAGCCGAGCAGCCTGCCGCTGGGCAGCCGAAGGTTCACGCCATCCGACAACTCTTCATTGCCGCGGTCGGGACCGCTGTAGTAGTTGATGGCGCCAATGTTGCCCTTGTAGACATTTTCCGCCGTGAAGAAGAAACGGTGGTCGTGGGCCCACATCGATCCCTGCAACTCGCGGAAATCACCGGCGACGTTGACAAGGCCCGTGTTGTCGTCGGGGCCGGAGGCGCGCCGGTCACCTGCCTGGGTGTTGATCTTGTCGCGCCGCGCCAGCGCCGTGCTCCAGCGATAGTCGTAGAAGGTGCCCGGGAAGTGGTGCACGTTCGCAGCACCGTCGCTCTCCGCACCATTGTGGGCATTGTGGAAATGCAGCTGGGTTTCGTTGCGGCCGAAGCCGTTGTTTGCTGCCCGGTCAACGGGCAGGTCGTTGTATATCCGCGTGATGATCGGTTCACCGTAACGGCCCTTGATCAAGAATGGCGGCAACATGCACTCGCCGCCCCGTCCCGACGCATAGGTCCAGACACTATTGGGCTGCTGAAGTGGGAAACTGTCATGAAAATAGCCACCTCTGCCCGTTTGGGAAACCTGACCAAGACGCATGATGTATCCGACCTTCGGGAAGAATTCGTCCCATCGCTGATGGGCAAAGACCTCGCCAGGCGGACGTCCCTCAATCGGTCCTCGATGTGTCAGTGGGTTAATGAATTGCTGATTCGCGGGATCGGCGGAGAAATCCGTATGATAGGAAAGTCGCTTGGCCGGCCGCTCGCCAAGGCTCGTCGGGAAGGCCGCATGCCCCTCGGCTGTCCGCGCAATCGGCAACGGCTTCAAGTGGTTCAGCCGATGCAAAGGTTGGGTGAATTTCTGGATGCCGAACAGCGGCGTGCGTGGCGTCCCGGTCGGAACGGCAGCAAAGGCGCTGTTTGCAAACGGACTGAGGCCGTTCTTGCAGGCCAGATAGCCGCTCGCCGTAAAGATGCCCCATCGGAGTAATTCCCGACGGGTAACCTGCCCCTGATTCAGTGCCCTTACGATCTCTGCTCGATTTTCGCGAGCACGTTGTGCTTCTCTTTGACGGATTCGTGACGCATCGTGAGAGATATACATTCGACCAGCCCCCAATCAAATGTAACGATTTCCATCTATATATGATGGCGACGCCATAGTACGCCTTAACACTTCCAATCACAACGTTTATTGTAATAAGTCTGACAATATTCAGAAGTTCTTAAAATTAAATGCCGCAATTGTATTTTATAAATAGTAAGGCCGTTGAGATTTATCGCGGATTTTTGTATAGTTCACCTAAGCTTATTTAAGACGCGATCAATCAACCCGATTCGATACTGCATATTTTTTCGACACATCAGGGGCGATTACGGCGATGCCGAACTTCAGGTACCGGGCGATCGATCTCTCGGGGCAGATGCTCGAGGGTGTTTTGCAGGCAAACTCCAGCGCGCTGATGGCCGCGGAGCTCGAGCGCCGGTCCTTGCTTCCAGTCGACATCGAAGAGGTGAAGCGAACCGGCGCTGGACTGAGCCTGTCATTCCAATCCACCCCATCCTACGACGATGTGACGGCGTTCACCGAGGATCTCGCCGCCCTGCTTTCGGCAAGCGTCGCCCTGGATCGGGCCTTACAGATCATCCATCAATCCACAAAGCGGCATGCCCTCAGCAGCATGACGCGTTCGCTTTGGGAAGTCGTTTCGAAGGGACACAGCTTCGCCGAAGCGATCGCGGCCTATCCGGCAGCGTTTCCGCAAACCTACATCAAGATGGTCGAGGTCGCAGAAGTCGCTGGCAATCTTGACGTCACGCTGCAAGTGATTGCGCAGGAGCGCCGCCGCGGACGGGAACTGAGGCAGCGTCTGACGTCAGCACTCGCCTATCCCGCATTTCTGGTACTTGCAGCGGCAGGCGTCATGTTTTTCGTCCTCACGGTTGTCATTCCCGAATTCGACAAGGCACTCGTTGGCATGGGCCAGGCAGCAAACGGACCGACATCCGTCGTCTTTGCCCTGTCGCGTGCGACCGCAGCCAATAGCACCTTGATTTCCGCCATGGGCGCGGCGGCGCTCTGCAGTATCCTCTTCATCAGCCGCAGCAAGATAGCAAAGACGATCATCGTTTCGCTCATCGGGCATCTCCCCGGCTTCGACACGCTGCTGATGCAAGAGCGCGCCGTCGTCTTCTGTTCGACATTCGCCATGCTGAACAAGAGCGGCGTCGACCTTCCGACATCCCTTCGCCTTATCCGTGGCCTGATGCGCGATGGGCACTCGGCGGAGCTCGTCGCTGACGTTCTCGCCAGGGTCAGAGACGGAAGCCAACTCACGGACGCGCTTTCACGCGTCGCTTTCCTTCCTCCCTACGGGCTGCAGATGCTGCGCGTCGGCGAAACCACAGGAGATACCGGCAAAGCCGCATTAAGGGTCGCAACATATTACGAAACGCGACTCGATCGCTCGATCGCGCGTGCCACGGCGATCATCGGCCCGCTGGTTCTATTGACTGTCAGCGCGCTCATCGCCTGGATCATCGTCTCGGTTATCACGGCGTTGCTCAGCCTGAACGAACTACTGTTGTGATCGCCATGCAAAAGCTATTGCCACGCCCCTTGCCGACCAACCGCAAATCCTCCCGCCGCAAGGACAGAGGCGACGGTGGTTTCACGCTTTTGGAGCTGCTGGTCGTGCTGGTGATCCTCAGCCTGGTTGCCAGCATTGCCGCTCCGCGTGTGCTTGGGTACCTCTCTGAGGCGCGTGTCCGGGCAGCACGGCTGCAGATCGAGGCGCTGACCTCAGCATTCGATCTTTTCTATCTCGACACGTCGCGCTACCCGACGGAACGCGAGGGCCTCACGGCCTTGGTTAGCGGCACAGCGATCAAGCGCTGGAAGGGTCCCTACATTCAACAGGCCTCGGTGCCGTTGGATCCATGGGGCCACGAATATCAATATCGCATTGGTGACAAGGGGCGACCCCAGATCATTTCCTTTGGTGCCGATGGCGTTGAAGGGGGGGCCGACAATGCCGCAGACATCGCGATCCAGTAGTCATTCTTCGAGCGATGGCGGTTTTGCCCTGCTGGAACTCCTGGCGGCACTTGCAATCGTTGCCTTCGTCGGGGCGATCGCTCTGCCTTACATGATCAACACCGGACAAACGATGGGGCTGAAGGTTCAGGCTGCGCAGATTGCAGCTCTCCTGCGCCAAGACCGGAATATCGCGATTGCCGAAGGCCGGACCGTAGTCTCGACGATCGACGCTCGTCGCGGCACGGTTCTGTCGGGTTCTTCCGCAAGAAGGGTCATTTTGCGCGAGGGGTCTGCGATCCGGGTAGAGCGCGCGTTGCACTCCGGCGTGGTGGCCTTTCAGGGCAACGGCCTCTCATCCGGTGGGACATTTGATATCCAGGGACCGCGTGCGACCTTTCGGATATCGGTGAACCCACTGACCTCGGGCATCATGCTATCAACGATCGAATGAGGCCCCGCATGCGTGCGAATCCCACTCACGGTGCTCCAAGGATACGCGATCGGCGCGATCAGGGTTTTACGCTGCTTGAGGTTCTGGTGGCGGTGGCGATCCTTGCCGCCCTGCTCTACGTCGTTCCAAGAAGCCTGGTCTCGGCACGCACCTTTATCGTCCAGTCCCATGCCTGGCTGGAAGCGCGGCTGGTTGCCGAAGAAGTCCTGGCCGAAGAGCTACACAGCGGGGCCATCCGCCCCGGTACCTTTGGCGGCGTAAGCCATGGGCGCAGATGGCGCGCCATTGTCACACCATCTGCAATCGCTGAAGGGCGTGGGCCAGAGGGACAGATACTGCTCGAGGCAAGGCTTTCCGTCGACGTATCGCCTTCCCGCAGGCTGGCTGTCGATCGGCTGCTGATCGGGGTGGCAGAATGAGGAAGAAGCGCGAGAGAGGAGACGGTGGCTTTGCTATGCTGGAGGCGCTGGTTGTCCTCCTGCTTAGTGCGCTCGTATTCCAGGCGCTCCTGCTGTCGGCCTATCTTGTGACCCGATCTTCTGCCGCCGCTAGCCGGGACGCGGCAAGCGTCGAGCGGCTGGCGACCGGGCTCACCGCCCTGCGACGCGACTTGTCGCAGGTCGCGGCAATCAAGACGAGCGAGAGAGCCGGCGCACCCTTGCTGTTTTACGGCAGCGAACAGGCCGTGGGGCTCGCGACCGGCTCGGCGTCGGATCAACTGGTGTGGATCTCGGTCAGGTCGGGCGACCTCGTTCGGTCGGCAATTGCGCGGCTTCCCTCGGCAACCAACTTTGAAAAAGTACGTGTCGCGACCCCGACAGCAGTGCTGCAGGGCGGGTGGGACTATCGCTTCTCCTTTGCCCAGAACACTGAAAAGGGTGTCGTATGGAAAAGCTCCTGGGCCGATCGCCCACGGCTTCCCGATATCATTCGCCTACAGATATGGAACAGATCCGATCGCAGGCGCCAACCTTTGACGCTCGTGGTTTCGCCACATGTCGATCCGCCGCGGCTATGCCCGGATGGAGCGACCTGCGAGGGAGGCCCCGATGCGACGTGACAGCGGATATGTCACGCTGGCGACCCTCGTCGTATGCGGCTTGCTGGCGGGAATTGTTTCGACACTGGTGTTGTCAGCGCAGCCGACCCTGGTCCTTACCCGATTGGGGGTTGACGATCTCGTGACGGAGAACCTGCTCGACAGTGGCGCCACAGCGTCCGCCTATCTCCTTTTTGCCGAAGGCAAGGATGCTTCGGTGGTCGATGGTCGCATCATCACTCTGCCGACAGGCAGCGTAACACTACACGTTGCGGCCGAGGCAGGCCGGTTCGATCTCAACGCCTCGCCGCCCGAACTGCTCAAGGGCCTCTTCAAAGCAGTGGATGGCCAGTCCCTTTCACCGGACGCATTTGCGGCGCGGATCGTTGACTGGCGCGACGGAAATGACGAGCGGACGCCTGAAGGCGCCGAGCGCTCCGACTATCGCGGGGCTGGAGCAAGCGGCCTGCCAATGAACGCCAAATTCCAGTCGGTCGGCGAGTTGCGTTTCTTGAAGGGACTGAGCGAGAATGACTACATGAAACTCGAGTCGTTCCTCACGGTGCACAACCGGGGCGGCATGCTTTGTCCGAAAGCCGCATCCCGGAAGGCTCTGCTAGCAATCCCTGACATGAGCGAGGCGGACGCATCGGCCCTTGCCGAACTGCGTGGCGCCGAAGACAACGACGAGCAGCGAGCCCTTTTGAAGAAATACGAAAGCTTCCTGACGCAGGAGACGCCCACGGTTTATCGCATCACGCTTGTCGCACGCAGCAAAAGCGGCCGCACCGGAACTGCCGAGATGATTGCGGGCGATGCCAAAGACAGCCCAAAAGGCTATGTCGTCCACTCGTGGAACCTCGCCGCACCGGCGGCTCATTGATGGCGGGGAGTATCGAATGACCGGCCTTGCTACATCGATCAGACGCAGCGGTTCGGCACTGCTGGGCGAGATGGTTTCCTGGCAGGCAGCAGCCAATATCCCCCGCCGAAATCGTGGGACATTCCTCGTTGTCGAAGAGCCGACCAAGCTTGTCTGCTATCGCGCCTCGAGGGCGGGACCGATCCACAAAGCCGATGGACCGCGTGACGATCTCACCTGGCTCAGCAAGGTCGTCGGAAATCAACCGGTCGAAGTGCGCCTTGGCGCCGATCGTGCGGTCGTTCGATCCCTCACGCTTCCGGCGGCCAGCAGAAATCATATCGATGCAATCATCCGTCACCAGCTCGAACAGCTTGTTCCCTGGCCTGCGGACAGGATGACGTTCGACTACGACCTGCAGGACGACGAGGCGGCAAGCCCTTCTGATCAGCTCCACCTGCGGGTCGTTGCTGTCTCCCTGTCCGCGATGCGGTCGGCAATCGACCCCTTCAGTGCCGCGGGCATCAAGCCCGTTGTCGTCGGCCTGGCGGCCGATCCGCTCGGAAAAGCCAGTGCAATCAATTTACTACCGGGCGCGAAAGCGGCGCTCACGGAGCGGCGTTCGCGCATCGCGCTCCTTTCCCTTTGCGTCTTGGCAGCCATCGGGACATTCATGATCACGGTCGGCGGCTGGCGGCTCTACCAAGAGACCCAGGAAGCCAAGCGAATCGAAGCCTCGCTCGTCAGTCTTCGCAGCACAATCGATAAAGCTCGCCAGAAGGCCGAGCAGGCGGACAGCTCCAGCGTGAAGCTCGCGCGCAAATGGGATCAGGCCCCCATGGTCGTCCTGATGGATGAGCTGTCGAAAATCATTCCGGAAACCACCTATCTGACCACACTTGATGTTGCCGATCGGGATGTGCGGATTGCAGGGTTTTCAACCGATGCTGCCAGCCTGATCAGGGTCATCGAGGACTCGGATATGCTGGAAGCGGCAAATTTCTCCGCGCCGGTCGTCCGTGATGGCGACAACGGCAAGGAGCGGTTTGAAATCCTGGCCCGTCTTGTGGGAGCGAAAACACCATGAACCGCAAAAGGGGTACCGCGAAGAACGTTAGGGCGGCCGTCATTGCGGTCCTTGCAGCTCTGCTTTTGGTTCCGGGCGCTATTGCGGCATGGAGCTTGATGGAAGCACGCCACCTGTCACAAGCAAATGCCGAACAGCAACTGTCCCTCGACGCGCTGAAAGCCAAGCTGGCAGCGCTCGAAGACAGCAGCGCAAACGATGCAGATGGAGATGGCGCCGCAATCTACCTGGCGGGCGATACTTCCGCTGTCGCTGGTGCCGAGTTGCAACGGCTGATGACTGAAATGATCAGTCAAACCGGAGCAAAGATTGCTCAGTTTGAATTCGTGGAGCCGGCGGAAGGTGCGTCCGACGACGGCACCGTCGAAATGCGCGTTCTTTTTGAGACCACGACAGAGCCGTTGCAGCAAATTCTCTTTGCCACCGAAAGCAACCGGACAGCGCTCGTCTTCAAATCCATCACTATCGAGAGCGCCGAATCGAGCGTAGACAATAAAGAGCCGCCTTCTCTGCGCGTTTCGGCCTCGGTTGAGGGCTATTGGCGAAGGAGCAAGCTGTGAACGGTCGGGCAAGACTTGGTACCGCGACAGGCGTCATCGTGCTGGCGATAGTGCAAGCGGCCTTGTCGCAATCAGAGCCGGACACAGCAGCACCATGGCTGAGCGGTGTTACACTGGACAAGCTTAAGGCGACACGGCTTCATCCGCTTTTTTCACCGCTAAGGCAGCCTCCAGTCATCGACGAGCCGATCGCCGAAGCTGCCCCTGTGGTTGCGAGTATATCGGAAGCATCTGTATCGCCGCCTCAGATGAAGCTCGTTGGAATAATTTCGGCGAGCGGAAAACGCCAGGCGCTCCTTCAGGACCCCGTAAGCGGCCAGATCCATCGCTTGAAGAGCGGCGACAGGCTTCAAAACTGGGTGGTGTCCATCGTCGATAATCGCACCGTCCAGCTCGAGAAGAATGGCCAGCACCAGGACTACCGGATGTTTGCCCCGACCCAGTAGCGCCACTCAAACCGTAACGCGCAGGACCTCCTCGATCGAGGTGATGCCCTTGCGGTATTTCGCAAAGCCATCGTCGAGCATCGTGGTCATGCCGGCGCGCACAGCTGCAGCCTGGATCTTCTGCGGATCGACGTCCTCACGGATCAGCCCGCTCAACTCGGCATCAACAGGCAGAACCTCGAAAATTCCGATGCGTCCGCGATAACCGCTCTCGCCGCAATAAGGACAGCCGACCGCTCGGAAACAAGTGTCTCCGGGGCGCGATACGAAGCCGCGGCGTGTAAGGGCGGCATGCTCAACGCCCGCGCCATCGGCCACAGGCGACCTGCAGCGTTCGCAGAGCCTCCGGACAAGCCGCTGGGCAATGACACACCTAAGGGCGGACGCAAGGAGGAAGGTTTCGACGCCAAGATCCATTAGTCGTATGATCGCGTCTGCCGCACTGTTCGTGTGTAGGGTCGTCAGCACCAGGTGGCCCGTGAGGGCCGCCTGGATGCCGATCGACGCCGTCTCGCTGTCGCGCATCTCGCCGACCATCATGATATCGGGGTCCTGGCGCAGGAAAGAGCGCATCGCATTTGCAAACGTCAGGTTGATCGACGGCTTCACCTGAGTCTGGCTGACACCGGCGATCTGATACTCGATCGGGTCTTCGATCGTCATGATCTTGCGCTCGGGACTGTTGAGGCTCGACAGCGCCGCCGTCAGCGTCGTTGTCTTGCCGCAACCGGTCGGGCCGGCAACGACGATCAGGCCATGCGGTTCGGCAACCTGCGTGCTCAAAATCGAAAAATCGCGCGGCGCCATGCCGAGGCGCGAAAGATCGAGAGCCTCGGCACCCTTGACGAGAATTCTCGCCACAAGCGCCTCCCCATGCAGCGTCGGCATCGTCGCCACACGAAAATCGGCGCGCGTGGTGTTAATCGTGATCCGCGCACGCCCATCCTGCGGCAACCGGTGCTCGGCAATGTTAAGACCCGCAAGGATCTTGATGCGCGAGACGACACCTCGTGCAATGTCGTTCGAAAGCGGCTGCATCGTCCTCAGCATACCATCGACGCGCATTCGCAACCGCACGCCATCCGGTTGCGGCTCGATATGGATGTCCGTTGCAGACAGGTTGAGCGCGGTCTCCAGCAACTGGTCGACGGCCCGAACGATCGGCGCGCCGCTGGCGAGATCATGAAGGCGATCAAGATCCTCGTCCGTGCTCTCCGGACGCGCGGCTGCTCGTTCGGTTGCCGCTAAGGCAGGTGTCCGATCCTTGGAAAGCAAGCGTTCGAAGAGCATCGCCATTTCTTCGAATGTCGCGACCCTCATTTCCACGCGTTGCCCGAGGGCTGCCAACGCGGCCTCGATGGCCTCCTCGCGCGTCGGGTCGGCTATGACAAGGATCTGCTGGCCTCTTTCGAGCGCTGGAAGGGCCCAAGCTGCACGAAGAAATCGCGGCGACAGGTCCTCGGTAAATTCGGGACGGAACTCGATCTGGTCAACGGCAGCACGAGCGAGCCCGTGAAATTCAGCAATCGCCTTGGCGAGTTGATCCCCTGAAAGAATGCCCGTCTCCCAAAGCCCGCTGTAGCTCGAAGGCGGGTCCTTGAGCATTCGCTCAAGCGACAACCGCTCGGATGGCCCGATGAGGTCATCGTTCATTGTGAGGTATCGGACAAAGTCGATCGAAGTCATTGCGGCAGCCATTTCGAGCTCTCGCCCTGGGTCTCCTGCCCACGTTCCCTGCGGTGAGCGATGAGGACAGCTTCCGCGAAGTTCAACGGCAAGTCCATGCCAACCTTTGCCGTAACGAAGAAGGCCCTAGCACGCCGCCTACCGTAAGATGTGAATAGCCGCCATTAGACGATAGTGCCCCCTCTGAAAAATGCTAGGCTCAACCACTGAAAGCTGGAGAATCAGTCGAGGGGAGATGAAACCTAGCAATACAATTGGTCGGGCAGGATTGCTTTTCGGATGGTGTCTTTTGGCCACTGGATGCGTGCTACCCGATCACGGCTCGATGGATAGTTCCAAGTCCATCCTCGGATCTGTGACCAATGCCGACCTCTCGGCTCGCTCGCCGCGTCCCGACGGGATGGCAGCAGCGAGCAATGGAGGCAGGCCCAGCTCCGTTCAGGGTGTTACCTATGTGACCCCGGGTGATGGCGTCGTTGATCCCATGCACACGGGCCAGACGCCTGCCACCGGAAACGAAGTGAACCTGAACTTCCAGGGCGCCGACCTCAAGGACGTGGTGCAGGTGATCCTTGGAGATACCCTTGGCCAGACCTATACGATCGATCCGAAGGTATCGGGCAGCGTGACGCTCTCGACCGCCCGCCCGGTGGAAAAGGGCGAGCTGCTGTCGATCCTGGAAACCCTTTTGAGCATGAACGGCGCCGATCTCGTCCGGCGCAACAACACCTACCAGATCGTCGAGGCCGGTTCGGCGGTGGCAGGTCAGGCAAGCATGAGGGGAAGCGGGCCGGGCTTCGGGCTCACGATCATTCCCGTCCGGTACATTGGCGCACAAACATTGGCCCGACTGATCGACGGTTTCGGCGCAAGGCCGGGCGCAATTCGCGTGGAAACAACGCGGAACCTCCTCGTTATCGCCGGAAGCGGCGCTGATCGTCAGGCAGCGCTGGAAACGGCAAGCGCGTTCGACGTTGACTGGATGAAGGATCAGGCCGTCGCCATTTTGCCCCTGCAGAATGCCCGCCCGGAGGCCGTCATTCCCGAGCTCGAACGCATTTTTGCAGCCAAGGGCACGGAAACCGGCGCAATTCAGTTCATGCCGATGCCTCGGCTTCGCGCGATCCTGGCCGTGTCGCAAACCCGCACGCTTGCTGAGCGTGCGCAGACCTGGGTCCGTCGGCTGGACCGGGAGAACCCTGACTTCGGCCAAAGCGTTCACGTCTACCGCGTGAAATACCGGGACGCGACGAAGATTGCCGAACTCCTGCAAAAGCTGTTTTCGAGTGGCGACGACACGGAAAACGGGGAAAAGCCGGCGGCGGGCGAAGCTTCGCCTGAGACGGCCGATGCGGCTGCTGCCCCAACAGCGGCGAGCACAGCCACCGGCGCTGGAACCGACACGGCCGAGATAGATCCTGCGCGCTTCGGTGCGCCGACATCAAATGAACTGGGTGCTGACGCCGTGCGCATTCGCGCTGACCCTTCGAACAATTCGATCGTGATCTACGGCGATCTCGAAATGCGCCAGCGGGTGCTCGGAGCGCTGACTAGGATAGATGTGCCGCAGCTGCAGGTCGCAATCAGCGTGACGATGGCCGAGGTGCGCTTGACCGACGATATGCGTTTCGGCGTCCAGTACTTCGTCAAGAGTCATCACCTTGGAGCCGGAAGCGACAACGGTTCGGTTGGGCTCTTCAACGTCCTGGCCGACAACATCGCGCGCGAAGTGCCCGGTTTCAACTTCGTTTTGGGCAGCGAAAGCAGCCCGGATATTATCATCAGCGCCTTGGATAAGGTCACCGACGTTCAGATTCTCTCGTCGCCATCCCTGGTCGTGCTAGAAAACGAGGTTGCGCGCTTTCAGGTCGGCGACCAGATCCCGATCATCACACGCACCGTCACACCGGTCGATTCGGCCGACGCGCCTGTCAGTAACGAGGTGCAATATCGCGATACCGGCATCATAATGAATGTGCGTCCACGAATTGCTGAGAACGGTGTCGTGGCGATGCGCATTGAACAGGAGATCTCCTCGTCTTCGTCGCCGGACAGCCTGACGCCGACAATTTCCAACCGGAGCATTTCCAGTTCTGTTTCCGTCGTCGACGGCCAGACCGTCCTACTCGGCGGCTTGATCAGCGAACAGGCACAGCGCGCAAAGGACGGTATCCCGGGCCTCAACCGGATGAAGGTCGTCGGCAACCTGTTCGGCAGCAAGAACCGCGCCAATACGCGGACCGAGCTCCTGATTTTGATCCGGCCGATGGTCATTCGCGACGGGCGAGACGCGCAGAGTGTTGCCCAGGAGCTGCAATCAAAGATGTGGGGCATGGGCGGGCGTAAGATCAAATAGTGCCGTGGCGAAGGACCATCATGACCGATCTGGCGGCAGTCGCTTTGGTAACACTGGCGGCACTTGCGATCGGATGGACGACACTGCCACTGCCCCGTGCGTTTCTCGCCGCAGCGCTTGCCGCCATGATGGCATCAGTCACGATCGAGGACTGGCGGAATTTCAGGGTCCGTGACTCTATGAATATCGCGTTGGCGGCGGTGGGAATCGCTGTCTTTCACCTCGGTATCGATCCTTTGGGCTCGGATGCCGTACGATCCCTTCTCACCGTCATCATAGATGCGGCGCTGACCGGGGGCGCGCTGCTGCTCGTACGGGAGGCCTATTTCAGGCTTCGTGGCATGGAGGGGCTGGGGCTCGGCGATATCAAATTGGCGGCGGCGGCGGGGATATGGGTAGGCTGGCAGCAATTTGCCTTGGTCGTCTTCTTCGCAACCCTGGCTGCGCTTCTCTTTGTCCTCGTCAGAACCAGGCGTCAGGGCCACTGGCGGGCAACGGCCCGTATTCCCTACGCGTCATTTCTGGCGCCGGCAATCTGGCTCGGCTGGTACTTGGCGCAATGGGGCGAGATCACCCTTCCTTGAAGTACACACCCGCCATTCCCTTGTTGGCTCGCTCTAGCCGCCTCTGATCGAGCCCCGCCAAACCAATTCGGCATGAAGCCGGATCGACTGCTCACTATTTTCTGGCTGGGGATGCGAAAGCCACTCGACCGCCCTGGCAGCAATCGCCGAAATCGGCTGGGCGAAGGTTGTCAGGTCATAAGAAGACCATGCGGCCTGTTCGATATCGTCGAAGCCGGCAATGCAAAGCTGCCCCGGCACCGAGATCGAGAATTGATGGCGGGCGGCATCCATGAAGCCACAAGCCAGGAGATCGGTTGCGCAGAAGACGGCATCCGGCCGCTCGGTGCGCGTCAGCATTCGCTGCGCCAGGACTTTTCCCGCCTCATAGCCCGTCCAGCCGTGGCGTTCGACGGAAACCTCCATCCCGAGCGCGGCGGCCGCTGCAACAAACCCGCGCTCTCTGGCCATCAAACTCGGTGTTCCCACTTCCGAATTGGCAAAGGCCAGCGTTCGGCATCCGGCTCTGACGAAGGCCGTAGCCACGCGTCCGCCCGCCTCGTCATCGTCAAGGTTGATCCGCAAAGGACCGGGCTGCTCGTCGTCGCGATTGATGAGGACAAGCCGCTGTCCGTTGCGCAAGCACAGTTGCACGATGGACTTGTCAGGCATGCCCGAGAGGATGATCGAGGCATCAGCGCGATAGCGGATCGCCTGACGAAGAGCGTGGTCGACACTGCCGTCCGAGCGGTCCGTATTGATCAGCATCGCGACCTTGCCGCTATTTTGGAGCAGCAACGTCACTTCGCGCAGCAGTGCAGAACGGTACGGCGTCGCGACATCGGAGACGATCAGACAGACGATGCCGCTCTCATTGCGCATGAGACCGCGCGCAAGCTCATTGACATGGTAGCCAAGCGCTTCGGCAGCTTCGAGAACGCGCCGTCGCGTTTGCGCTGAAACGCTGGCACCCGGCGTGAACGTCCGCGATACGGCGGATCGTGAAACCCCTGCCCTGTCTGCGACTTCCTGGGCGCTTACAAACACCTTTTCCGACACGCGGTTCAATCTCCGTTTGCAACAACTCTGCACATTGCTGCAACAGCGTGCAAGCACCTGGCTCAGCAGCGCCGTATGAAACTTTTATGAACAAGTGTGTTGAGCCTATCTGCGGGGCCAAACCTGCGCCTGCACGCGATTGCAACAAGAGCCAACGTGGTACCGTCGTGGCGGGAACGAAGGAAGCGCTCCGAAAAAGACGAAAGGCCAATCGATGATCCGCGTGAAAATGGTGAAGCTATTGGGCCAGTTCGCGGATCGTCAAAGGAACGATGCCGATCGCAACCATAAGCGGTCTATTTCCGACAATTGGCTGCAGACAGTAACCGGTCGGTTTTCCTCCCACACGCATGAATAAGCCTATCGGGGTATGGCCCGCCATGCAGCATACCGCAGATTACTGTCGTTCTCTCTCGCCATAAACATGACAGGATAGTGCCTCTGGACACATGTCGCATTGCGATTGGGGGCGTTCTAAATGCTGAGGATTAACATCAAGAACCGCGATTATTTGAGCGCGTACGGTGGCACCTCGAGTGTTTACAGCGCAGCCGCAACGGGCAGCGCTCTTCTCGTGAACGCAACAGTAGGTTCGTCAGTCGGCGGCGACCGGCCAATTGCCGATCTGGACGCTGTTGGCTCGGTGAGCGTCTCACTCACGGGATCCCAGACGACGACATCTCCTTTGACGAATGATGCCACAGCGCCGCAGGTGTCGCCGGCAGCAGGTGCCGTCTCTCCTCTCGACTCGCCCAGCGGTGCCGAATTCGCTTTGGGCGACGCCGCAACGTCGACAACAAGTTCTTCGACGACGGATCCACAACCGGCAACAAAGCCACGCACCGTCCTGCCTCCCGACCCCTCCACGCTCATCGCCACGACGTCTGTGGAGCCCGATTTGTCGGATGCTCCCACTGCCACGCTCACTGTCTCAGACGTGAGTGACACATCGAGTATTCCGGTCTTGAGCTTTGCGATTACAAGTATCGGAACGGCAGAGCAGGATAGTTCATCCGCGCCGGCGACCATGGCGACAACGGCCTCGGTGGCCACAGTGACGACAGTGGCTGCAGTTGTTGCTCCAGAGCAGGATAGTTCATCCGCGGTGGCCACAGTGACGACAGTGGCTCCAGTTGCTCCCGTCACGCTGAACAAGACCGCTCTCGAAAACATGAAGCAGGGCAATCCGATCAGCGAATGGGGCATTGACGGTGACGGCGGCGGCACCATCCAAGGCTTTGCAACCGAAATCAGCACCAATGTCGGCCAGACCGTCGATTTCAAGATTGCCACAGATTCGACCCACTACCGCATCGACATCTATCGCTTGGGCTATTATGGCGGCGACGGTGCGCGCAAAGTTGCCTCGATCGACAAATCGCTGACGACAGCGCAAATCCAGCCTCACCCAATCGTAGATATGTCCCTCGGTTTGATCGACTGCGGCAACTGGTCGGTATCGGCGAGCTGGCAGATCCCGGCAGACGCTGTATCAGGTGTCTATATCGCCAAGCTGGTGCGTGAGGACGGCACGGAAGACGCAAGCATCATTCCGTTCGTCGTGCGTGACGACGCCTCAACGAGCGACATCGTCTTCCAGACCTCAGACACCACCTGGCAGGCCTACAATGCCTGGGGTGGAGCAAGCCTCTACTACGGAGAGGTTCCGACTGATCCTGCAAATATGATCGGATACCTGCCTCCGAACTGCAGCTGCGGTTTGACGGCGATCGGTCGTGCATCTGCGATCAGCTACAATCGACCGATTATTACCAACACCAGCCCGATTGGCGGCACACACGACTTCATTTTCGGCGTCGAGCATTCCGCTATCCAGTGGTTGGAGCAGAATGGCTACGACGTATCCTACGTCACGGGCGTCGATGCCGCCCGAAATGGCAGCCTGCTGCTCAACCACCAGGCCTACCTGTCGGTCGGGCACGACGAATACTGGTCTGCCGAGCAGCGCGCCAATGTCGAGGCCGCACGCGACAGCGGCGTCAACCTCGCATTCTGGAGCGGCAACGAATGCTACTGGAAGGTCCGCTGGGAAAGCAGCATTGACGGCAACGGCCAAGCTTATCGGACGATGGTCTGTTACAAGGAAACCTGGGGAACCAGCACTGATCCGAGCAACATCGGCACTGGGACCTGGCGCGATCCGCGCTACGCCGACCCAGGACAGGAGCCGGAAAACTCCCTCACCGGCACCATGTTTACCGTCGACGGCTACCGTTTGGATACAATCTCCATCCCTTATGATTACTCGAACCTGCGCTTCTGGCGAAACACCGATGTCGCCAACCTCCAGCCCGGAGAAACGTACAATCTCGTGCAGAATTTGCTCGGCTACGAGTGGGATTCCGACGTCCAAAACGGGTTTCGACCGGACGGCCTGATAAACCTTTCGCTCTCCAGCGTGTCGGTCAGCAGCTATTTGCGTGACTACGGGACAACAGTTGGCGACGCCGTGGTTGAACACAGCCTGACGATGTACCGGGCAGAAAGCGGCGCATTGGTCTTTGGCGCAGGCACCGTTTTCTGGTCCTGGGGTCTGAACGACCAGCATGAGGGGGCAGCAACGCCAACAGATCCGAACGTCCAGCAGGCCATGGTCAACATGTTCGCGGACATGGGTATCCAGCCGACCACTCTGGATGCCAGCCTGATTTTGGCAACGCAGTCGACAGATACTCTAAAGCCAACATCGACGATCACCTCGCCGGTCATTGGCGCAAGCTTTGTCGAAGGACAGCATGTTACGATCACCGGCACGGCCCTGGATTTCGGTGGCGGCATCATTGCCGGCATCGAAGTTTCCACGGACGGCGGGCAACACTGGTTCAAGGCCACCGGCCGCGAGAACTGGAGCTACAGCTGGAATGTGCAGGCAAGCGGCACGTATACCATCATGTCGCGCGCAGTCGATGACAGCGTCAACATGGAAACCCCTTCCGTCGGCAAGCAGGTCACCGTCGTCCTGCCGGCGACATCAAGTCTGTGGACGCTTGCATCAAAGCCGACCGTGGAAACCGCGATCGATCGCGATCCCGTGGAGCTTGGCGTGCGCTTCCAGGCTACAACGGGCGGCTTTGTACAGGGTGTCCGTTTCTACAAGGGCTTTTATAACACTGGCGAACATGTCGTCAGTCTCTGGACCAGCACCGGAACGCTGATTGCGACCGGCGTCTCCGTCAACGAGTCACTCTCGGGTTGGCAGACCGTCATGTTCTCCAGCCCGATCGCCATTTCGGCTGGCACGACCTATGTCGCATCCTATCATAGCAACGGGTTCTTCTCCCTTACCGAGAACTATTTCGGTTCGACATACAGCAATGGAGCGCTGAAGGCCGTCGATGGTGGTGGTGTCTATGCTTACAGTACCAGTGCCGGCACCTTCCCGGGCAATAGCCCAGGAGGCTCCAACTATTGGGTTGACGTCATTTTCGACGCTGGTCCGAACAGCGTCCCGGTTGCCACCGATGACAGCGGCTTCTCTATTTCCCGCAACGGTACGCTGACGATTTCTATCGCTTCGCTTGTTGCCAACGACGTCGATCCAAACGGTGACGCGCTCACCATCTCGGCGGTCGGGAATGCCACGAACGGCACGGTCTCGCTCGATACACAGACAGGCAATGTCATCTTCACACCGAATGCGAACTACACCGGCCCGGCAAGCTTCAACTACACACTTTCTGATGGGCGCGGTGGCACCGACGAAGGCAACGTCAGTCTGACCGTCGAAGAAGGACCGGTCGGCCAGACACTGTTCCAGCCCGGCGAAGGCCCGAGTGGCGCCGGTATCCATGAAAATGCTCCGCTGGAACTGGGCATGAAGTTTACCGCCTCGACAAGCGGGACCCTCACCGGCATTCGCTTCTACAAGGCTGCCGGTGATACAGGCGCCCACACCGGCTCAATATGGGCTGCGGACGGCACGCTGATCGGCACAGTCACATTCACAAGTGAGTCCCTGAGCGGTTGGCAGACGGCCAAGTTCTCCTCGCCGATCCAGATTACGGCCGGAACGACCTACATTGCTTCCTACCATACGACGGGCAATTATGTCGCAACCACCGATTACTTTTCGACTGCCCACACCAGCGGCGCGCTGACGGCCTTGGCAAGCTCTGCCAGTGGCGGCAACGGCGTTTTCTCCTATGGGACGAACACGACGTTCCCCACATCCAGCTACCAGGCAGCGAATTACTGGGTCGACGTCGTATTCAACCAATCAACGGTCAATAGTGCGCCGGTTGCGGCCAACGACAACGGGTTCACCACCTATTCGAACACGGTCCTGTCAATCGCGGCGGCAAGTCTGCTTGCCAATGACACGGACCCTGACGGCGATGGGCTGACGATCACGGGGGCGAATGGCGCAACAAATGGCACTGTGGCATTTGATAGCCAAACCAACTCCGTCGTCTTCACACCGACGACAGATTACGTAGGCGCGGCAAGCTTCAGCTACTCGATTTCCGACGGTCGCGGTGGAACGTCGACAGCCACTGTTTCACTCAACGTCGGAGCCCAAGCCAGCGGTGCGGGCCTATTTGCCACCACGGACACACCAAGTACTGCCGCCGAGAACGATTCCTCCTCCGTTGAATTGGGCGTCAAGTTCGTGGCATCTGCACGCGGCGAAATCACCGGCTTGCGCTACTATAAGAGTGCTCAGGACGTCGGCACCCATATCGGCTCACTCTGGAGCAGCACCGGCCAACTTCTCGCGACGGCAACCTTCACCAACGAAACGGCAAGCGGCTGGCAGACCGTCACCTTCTCGCAGCCGGTTAGCATTTCTGTAGACGTGACCTATGTCGCAAGCTATCATTCGAATGGCTTTTATGCAGCGACGCCCAACTACTTCACGACGAGCCATAGCAACGGTGTGTTGACAGCGCCGTCCAGTTCGGAAAGCGGCGGAAATGGCGTCTACGGATACGGAAGCGGCAGCCTGTTTCCAACCGCGACCTACAATTCGGCCAACTACTGGGTCGACGTCCTCTATCAACAGTCGTCACAAAACACTGCGCCGGTTGCCGTCAATGACAATGGAATTTCCACGGGGGTTGGAACGCCGGTCGTCATCCAGGCATCAAGCCTCATTGCCAATGACAGCGATCCTGACGGGGATCAGATCTCGGTTGCCAGCGTTGCCAACGCGATCAATGGTACGGTGGCTTTCGACAGCCAATCCGGCGCGATCACCTTCACCCCCCTGGCCGGGTACTCCGGTGCAGCCAGCTTTGACTACACGATCAAGGATTCTCAAGGCCAGACCTCAACGGCCAATGTCGCGGTTAGCGTGACCAACCAGGGTCCCGAGCAAAATGTCTTTGCCGCCGGCACGACCCCCGCAATCAGCTCGGTCAACGACAGCAGCCCGGTCAATCTCGGCATGAAGTTCCAATCGGATGCAGCCGGCTGGATCACCGGTATTCGCTTCTACAAGAGCGAGGAAAATACCGGACCCCATACGGGCTATCTGTGGACGGCAAGCGGCACATTGCTTGCAAGCGCGACCTTCACCAACGAGAGCGCAAGCGGTTGGCAGTCCGTCAATCTCTCGCAACAGGTCGCAATCGATGCCGGTACGACATACGTCGTCTCCTACAGCACCAACGGCAACTATTCGGCAACAGGCAACTACTTCGCTGACAGCACGACAAACGGCAACCTGCAGGCCATGTCGTCAGCGCTCAGTGGTGGCAACGGCGTCTATGGCTACGGCTCCAGCGGGCTGTTCCCGACAAGTACATTCAACAGCACCAACTACTATGTGGACGTGGCATTCAGGCAGCAGCTCGCAGCGTAACAGCGGGTGGGGGAGTATCAATGACAGGTGGCGACAAGCGCCTCCCAGTAACGGTTTTGGCGGGTTTCCTCGGCGCGGGAAAAACAACCATCCTCAACCATGTATTGCGTAACCGGGAGGGTCGCCGGGTCGCTGTCATCGTCAACGACATGAGCGAGATCAACATCGATGCCGAGCTCGTTCGTGATGGCGGCGCCAACCTCTCGCACACCAATGAAACGCTGGTTGAATTCACCAATGGGTGCATCTGTTGCACGCTGCGCGACGATCTCTTGAGCGAGGTGCGTCGGCTTGCTGCCGATGATCGCTTCGACTACCTGCTGATCGAGGGCACCGGGATCGCCGAACCTCTGCCGATCGCCGCCACATTTTCCTTCCGCGACGAAAATGGCAGTGCGCTCTGCGACGTCGCGCGGCTGGATACGATGGTTTCCGTCGTCGACGCGGCAAACCTCCTGGCGGATTACTCGAGCGCAGATTTCCTCAGTGATCGCGGTGAAACTCGTGACACCGATGACGAACGAATACTCGTCGATCTCCTCGTGGAACAGATCGAGTTTGCCGATGTCGTTGTGATCAACAAGGTCTCGGAGGTCAGTTTAGAAACACGCGCGATGGTGCACCAGATCGTTGCCGCGCTTAATCCCGATGCCCGTGTCATCGAGACGGACTTCGGCGATCTGCCGCTTTCCACCATTCTGGATACCGGTCTTTTCAGCGAGGCGAAGTCTGCTCGTCACCCGTACTGGCACAAGGAGCTCTACGGTTGGGGCAATCATGTCCCAGAAACCGAAGAGTACGGTATTTCGAGCTTCGTCTATCGCGCACGCCGCCCCTTCGACCCGGCTGCACTCGATCGCTTTCTCGCGCAGCAGTGGCCGGGCCTCATCCGCGCCAAGGGGCACTTCTGGCTGGCAACACGACCGAACGAAATCGGCCTGCTTTCCATCGCCGGCACACAGCGGCGCACCGACACAAAGGGCTTCTGGTGGGCGAGCGTGTCAAAGGCACATTGGCCACGTTATCCGCAATTCCGCCAGCTGCTCGACCGCCATTGGGACGCAGTCTGGGGCGATCGCCGCCAGGAACTCGTGTTCATTGGCGCGGGCTTCGATCAGCAGGCAATCAGCGCCGCGCTCGACGACTGCCTGATCGGAGAAGAGGCAAGCTTTGACCCCGATCTCGGCAGAGGTCTCACGGATCCGTTCCCGGCCTGGCAACACGCGCAGCATCACCATCCATGATCACTCATCAAAACGAGGAGACGACAATGAGCAATGAACTCTATGCAGACGGAATTGGCGAAATCACCATCACCGGCACCATCGTGCGCATCGATCTGATGTCGCTGTCGGCCACCGAGCGCGATGCGAGCAACAACCCGAAGCCCGTCTTCCGCCAGCGCATCATCATGCCGGTCGACGCTTTTGCAAACGCAGTCGACCTGATGCAGAAGGCACTGGGTGGATTGGTCGAGGCCGGTGCCGTGCGCCGTATCAACGATCAGCCATCAAGCCCGAAGGCTGAAATCATCCAACCGTCGGGTAGCGCGGTAAACGCCTCACCCAATTTCAACTGACCAAAAAGTTCCTCTTCAACGCAGACACTCGGGTGGGCCATGAGTACATTTTTGCACACCAATCTACACTGCCTTGCACTCGTCGCGCGCCATCACGGCGTCGATCTGTCCCCCGAGCGCCTACAGCACGACTATGCTGTCGACGAGCGGCCGGTCGAAGTCCGGCAACTGCTGCGCATGGCCAAGGATGCTGGACTGCGCGCACGGCAGATCAGCCTCTCCTGGACTGCGCTGCTCCAGTTGGGGGAGGCCTTCCCGGTTCTAGCGGAACTCGAAAACGGCAACTGGGTGGTCATTGCCGGCCCCGCCATGGGTGAGGAGGAGGCCAAGATCAGGGTTCTCGACCCCCTGGCCGTGCGCCCTGACTTCATTCTCCTGAACGAGGAGCAGTTCACCAGATCCTGGTGTGGATCCGTGGTGATGCTGAAGCGAAACTTCAGTCTCAATGATGCCGACCAGCCCTTCGGCTTCCGCTGGTTCATTCCCGAGATCATCAAACAGCGCAGCTTCTTCCGCGATGTTGCCCTTGCCGCCATCGTCCTCTACGGCCTTGGCCTGATGACCCCGATCTTCTTCCAGCTCGTCATCGACAAGGTGCTGGTTCATCAAAGCTATGCAACGCTGACGGTCCTGACCATTGGCATCGCCATCGCCCTTGTCTTCGATGCTGCCTTCAGCTTCCTGCGCCGCTACCTGTTGCTCTATGCCACGAACAGGATCGATATCCGTATTGCAACCCGCACCTTCGGGCATCTGCTCAATCTTCCAATCGCTTTGTTCGAGCAGGCATCTGCAGGTGTTCTCGTCAAGCACATGCAGCAAACCGGCAGGATTCGCGAGTTTCTGACAGGCCGCCTCTTCCTGACGCTCCTCGACGGCGTTTCCTTGCTGGTCTTCATTCCGATCCTGCTTCTCTACAGCGTGAAGCTGACGCTCGTCGTCATCGGCTTTGCCGCGCTTGTCGGTCTCGTCGTCATGCTTCTTGTCGGCCCATTCCAGCGCCGTCTCCAGGCGCTCTACAAGGCTGAAGGCGACCGGCAGGCCCTGCTCGTTGAAACCGTTCACGGCATGCGGACCGTCAAGTCGCTGGCGCTTGAACCGCGCCAGCGTCGCGCCTGGGATGACTATTCGGCGCAATCGATATCCGTGCGGTTCCGTGTCGAGAAAATCTCCACCGTCGCTCAGTCGATGACCGGGCTTCTCGAGAAACTGATGAGCGTCGCCATTATCGGGCTCGGTGCCCTTGACGTCTTCAGCGGCGCCATGACGATTGGCGCGCTGGTTGCATTCAACATGCTGGCTGGGCGGGTCTCGGGTCCGCTTGTCCAGATCGTCACGATGGTGCATGAGTACCAGGAGGTTGCGCTTTCGGTGCGTATGCTGGGCGAGATCATGAACCAGCGTCCGGAACAAGCCGGTCGCGGTCGCGGCATCCGCCCGCATCTCAGAGGCAACATCGAATTCGACAAGGTAACGTTCCGCTATGGGCCGGATGGGCCCCCTGCGCTCGACGACGTCTCCTTCAGTATTCCCGCCGGCTCGGTATTTGGCGTCGTTGGCAAGAGCGGTTCTGGCAAAACCACGATCACTCGCCTGATCCAGGGTCTTTATCAGAACCAGCAGGGCATCGTTCGAATGGATGGTTATGACAGTCGGGAGATCGACCTCGTGCATCTGAGAACGAGTACTGGCGTCGTGCTCCAGGACAACTTCCTGTTTCGTGGCACCGTTCGCGAGAACATCGCGGCAGCAAAGCCCGATGCAAGCATCGAGGAGATCATGGAGGTCGCGCGTATTGCCGGCGCCGAGGAGTTCATCGAACGGCTTCCGCGTGGTTTCGACACAATGCTGGAGGAAAACGCCTCGAACCTGTCCGGCGGGCAGAGGCAACGCCTGGCCATAGCCCGCGCACTCATCACCGATCCGAAACTCCTGATCCTGGATGAGGCCACCAGCGCGCTTGACCCCGACAGCGAGACGATCATCCGCCAGAACCTCAGCCAGATTGCGGCCGGGCGAACGGTGGTCATCGTTTCGCACCGCCTCTCCACGCTTGTCGATGCCGATGCCATCCTCGTCGTCGAACGGGGCAAGATCGCCGATATCGGCAGGCATGATCAACTCGTGACGCGCTGCATGACATACCGTCACCTGTGGTCTCAGCAGATGAGGCAGGTAGCATGAACGCGCGCGCTGAAAAACCAAAGGAGAACCTGCCTGTTCCGACGGCGGCCCAAGTCACGCAACCAGCCCTCAGGCGCTCGTTTCCAGCTGCAATCGCAGAGTTCCAGTCAGATGCTGTGGAACTTGAAGAGCGCGCGCCGCCAAGGGTCGCCCGCATGACGCTCTACGGCATTACTGCGCTGATTACCGCGGCAATCGTCTGGGCGTCGGTATCGTCGATCGATGAGGTCGTCGTCGCACCCGGCAAGCTGATTACGACCCAGCCGACCATCGTGGTGCAGCCGCTGGAGACATCGATCATCCGGACAATCAATGTCACCGCCGGGGAGATCGTGGAAAAAGGTCAGGTGCTTGCTACGCTCGATGCGACGTTCAGCCAGTCTGACGTCGATCAGCAACGAGCCAAATTCGTAGCCCTCGACGCCCAGGTAAAACGCCTGGAAGCCGAGCTTGACGGCACGGACTACACCAAGACTGCCGGCTTGTCGCGCGACGAACTGCTTCAGATGCAGTTGTTTGGGCAGCGCCGCGCCTATCATGCGGCGCAGTTGCAGAACTACGATCAGCAAATTGCGGCCCAGGCGGCGACGATTGCCTCAAGCCGGAACCAGGAGGCAGTCCTTGCCAATCGACGCGAAACGCTGTCGCAGATCGAAGGCGCCAGAGAACGGCTATATGATCGCGAGAGCGGATCTTTGATAACACTCCTGGGATCGCGTGACGCCCGTCTTGACGTTGAGACCAGCCTTACGGCTGTCCGGGGCAAGGCCGATGAAGCCGAGCATACCTTCGCCAAGCTCAAGGCGGATCGACAGGCATTCATTGAAGACTTCCGACGCGCCGCCATGGAGCAGCTTGTAGATCTGCGTAGCCAGCGCGACACTGCCGCCGAGGAACTGAAGAAGATGGAACTCCGGCGCGACATGGTGGTACTAACGGCACCAGCCAATGCCGTCGTGCTCGACTTGGCGGCGCGCTCGGTCGGCTCGGTGGTTCGAGAGGCCGAGCCCATCGTGACGCTGGTTCCTCTCAATGTACCGCTGGAGGCCGAGGTCTCGGTCAATACGCGCGACATTGGCCGCATCACCACGGGCAAGGAAGCGCGGATCAAGTTCGATGCCTATCCGTTCCAAAAATTCGGTACCGCGTCGGGAACGGTTCGAACGGTGAGCCGTGACGCGTTCACGCCGTCTCAGCAAGAGGCAGCGACTCAAACGACCGCGCCTTACTTCAAGGCACGTATCCCGTTGGCGGATCCAAGGCTGAAAGGCTCAGACGAGCCCGTGCGACTTTTGCCCGGTATGACCGTTTCAGCCGAGATCATGGTCGGTCATCGCACCGTCATCTCATACTTCCTCTATCCCATCCTGCGAGGACTGGATAGCGCAATTCGGGAGCCGTGATACGAAGAGAGGCACCATCGGTGCCTCTCGAACAACGGCTGCATCGCGATTTCGCCCCCCACGACGCGGTGGGGGTGCGGCAGCCTGCTGAATATGATAGATCGCACCCTCACCATCCAAGGAGGAGCCGGTGACGGCAGCGACCAACCAGGCAGATGTCCAGGCCAGCGAACTGATCCGACGGATTCTTGCCGAAAGCCCGCTTAAGGCAGCGGGCTTTATCGTGACAATCTACGGCGATGTCGTCGAGCCGCGTGGCGGCATCGCATGGATCGGCAACCTGATCGAGACCTGCGCAGAAGTCGGCATCAGCGAAACGCTCGTGCGCACTGCCGTCTCTCGGCTTGTCGCCGCCGGCCAGCTCTCCGGAGAAAGAGAGGGTCGACGCAGCTATTACCGGCTGTCGCGTTCGGCCGGCAGCGAGTTCGCGGCCGCCGCACGCGTGCTTTTCGGCGTTCCCGAAGAGAGCGGATGGCAGTTCGTTCAGGTGATGGGACCGGCCGTCGAAGAGGCCATGCAGTCGCTCAGGCGTGCCGGCCATGCGCGTCTCAACACCCGCCTTGCAGTTGGTCCTGCAAGGCCGATGGCAGCCGCAATTCCTGCCTTGATTTTCCGCGCAGACGTCCCGCAGGACCACAATGCCTTGCAGGCGTTTGCCTCCGAATATTGGGATCTTGCAGGTCATGCGGAGGCATACGAAACATTCCTGACGCAGTTCCGCGTCCTATCCGATTCGCCCAGCGCCCCCGGTTTTTCGCCCGCGATGGCGCTGACGATCCGGCTCCTCCTCGTGCATCGCTTTCGCACAGTTCATCTGCACGATCCAAGGCTGCCAGCCGCTGCACTTCCCGACAACTGGCCAGGCAAAGCGGCTCGGCAGCTGTTTGCACAGCTTTATCGACGGCTCTCACCGGCAACTGATGCGTTCGTAGCCCACACCTTTGTGACAGCCTCCGGCCCCCTTGCCGCTTCAACCCCCACAACAGACTTTCGCCTCGAGATGCTAGCCCACGAGGCCATTTAGCCCTCCGTTCCTGAGGCTTTTCAGGTCGGTGCGCGTCTTTTGTGCTAGAATTTTCCTCGTTAACATTAAACATCACACATCTATGCAAATAATCCATTGATCTGTGACATATCGCATGATAAATACATGACCGATCGGTCGGTTAATCAATACTAGATTGATCGGTATTGTGGGAGCAGGAGGAAGTCGCGCATGTCGGAAGCGTTCATCTGTGATGCCGTTCGCACACCTATCGGCCGCTATGGCGGTGCGCTTGCTGCGGTTCGCGCAGACGATCTGGCAGCCCTCCCCCTCACTGCGCTGATGGAACGTAACCCTGAGGTCGACTGGAGCAAGGTCGACGATCTCATCTATGGCTGCGCCAACCAGGCTGGCGAAGACAATCGCAATGTAGCCCGCATGGCCGTGCTGCTTTCGGGCATGCCGATCACCATTCCCGCGACCACCGTCAACCGCCTGTGCGGCTCCGGCATGGATGCCGTCGGCATGGCGGCAAGGGCGATCCGCGCCGGCGACTGTGACCTCGTGATCGCCGGTGGCGTCGAGAGCATGAGCCGGGCGCCTTTTGTCATGCCGAAGGCAGACAGCGCTTTTTCGCGTGCCAATGCCGTCTACGACACGACGATCGGCTGGCGCTTCGTCAATTCGAAGATGAAGGCTGAGTTCGGCGTCGATTCGATGCCGCAGACCGCCGACAATGTGGCGGCCGATTTTGGCGTCACCCGCGCCGATCAGGACGCGTTCGCGGCCCGCAGTCAGGCCCGCTGGGCGGCGGCCCAGGAAGCCGGCCTGTTCGTTGACGAATTGGTCAGCGTCAAGGTTCCGCAGAGAAGAGGCGATCCTGTTGTCGTCGACCGCGACGAGCATCCGCGCCCCGGTACGACCGTCGATCAGCTTTCCAAGCTCAAGGGCGTCAATGGCCCGGACCTCAGCGTCACCGCTGGCAACGCCTCGGGCGTCAACGATGGTGCTGCGGCCCTTGTCGTCGCAAGCGAGGCGGCCGCGAAGGCGCAAGGTCTGACACCGAGGGCCCGCATCGTCGCAATGGCGGCGGCCGGTGTCGAGCCGCGGATCATGGGCGTTGGTCCAGCACCGGCCGCCCGGCGTGTGCTCGAACGCGCAGGACTGACCATCGGCCAGATGGATGTGATCGAACTGAACGAGGCATTTGCCGCCCAGGCGCTCGCCGTGCTGCGCGATCTGGACCTTCGCGACGATGCACCCCATGTCAATCCGAATGGCGGCGCTATTGCGATGGGCCATCCGCTGGGCATGAGCGGCGCCCGATTGGTCACGACGGCAACCTACCAATTGCACCGTCAGGGCGGTCGCTATGCGCTTTGCACCATGTGCATCGGCGTCGGCCAGGGCATCGCAATCATTCTCGAGCGCGTCTGACGCGCGAAGGCAAGGGAGACGAACCATGTACGCACAGATGGTCAAAACCGACAGCGCCCGCGTCAAAACGCTTGATGAGATGGATCCGGTCGAACGTGCCTTTCAGGAGCGCATCGATGCTGGCCAGAAGATCGAGCCGAAGGAATGGATGCCGGAAGGCTATCGCAAGACGCTGATGCGCCAGATCAGTCAGCATGCGCATTCCGAAATCGTCGGCCAGCTGCCGGAAGGCAACTGGATCACCCGCGCCCCGACGCTGGAGCGCAAGGCGATATTGCTCGCCAAGGTGCAGGACGAGGCCGGCCACGGTCTTTACCTCTACTGTGCCGCCGAAACGCTCGGCATCAGCCGGGACGAGATGTATGAGCAACTGCATAGCGGCAAGGCGAAATACTCCTCGATCTTCAACTACCCGACGCTGAGCTGGGCCGACATCGGCGCGATCGGTTGGCTGGTTGATGGTGCGGCGATCATGAACCAGGTGCCGCTGCAGCGCTGTTCCTACGGGCCTTATGCCCGCGCCATGGTCCGCATCTGCAAGGAAGAAAGCTTCCATCAGCGGCAGGGCTTCGACATTCTGATGAAGATGGTGAAGGGCACGCCCGCCCAGAAGGAAATGGTCCAGGACGCGCTGAATCGCTGGTGGTGGCCGTCGCTGATGATGTTTGGTCCCTCTGACGACGCATCAGTGCATTCGGCCCAGTCGATGTCCTGGAAGATCAAGCAGAACTCCAATGACGAGCTGCGCCAGAAGTTTGTCGACCAGACAGTCCCGCAAGCCGAATACCTCGGCCTGACGGTACCGGATCCGGATTTGAAGTGGAACGAGGAAAAGGGCGGCTATGATTTCGGCGAGCCTGACTGGACCGAGTTCTTCGCCGTCATCGCCGGCAACGGCCCGTGCAATGTCGAGCGCCTCAGCGCCCGACAGAAGGCGTGGCACGACGGTGCCTGGTTCCGCGATGGTCTCGTTGCCCATGCCGAGAAGATGGCGTCGCGCCACGCCGCAGCGCGGACCGCCGCCGAGTAAATCAAGGCGCCGGCAGGGCCCCGCTCTGAGCAGTTGCTATCGTAACAAGTACGCGATTTTCGGGCCTTCGGCCGAGGAGTCGCAAGCAGGAGAAACACCGATGTCCAGCGAATGGCCCCTTTGGGAAGTTTTCATCCGCGGCCAGCACGGCCTCAATCACCGGCATGTTGGCAGCCTTCATGCACCCGATGCCGAGATGGCCGTCAACAACGCCCGCGACGTCTACACCCGTCGAAACGAGGGAGTGAGCATCTGGGTGGTCCGGTCCAACGATATCACGGCAAGCGCACCGTCGGACAAGGGCCCGCTGTTCGATCCGTCGAACTCCAAGGTCTATCGCCATCCGACGTTCTTCGACATTCCCGATGAAGTGGGGCATATGTGATGAGCGCCATCTCCAATACGACCGTCAGCCCGACGGCACTCTTTGAGTTCCTGACGCGGATCGGCGACAACACCCTGATCCTCGGTCATCGCGTATCCGAGTGGTGCGGGCATGCGCCGGCACTCGAAGAGGACATTGCTCTCTCCAACACCGCGCTTGATCTGATCGGACAGACCCAGCTCTGGCTCGGCCTTGCCGGCGAGATCGAAGGTAGGGGGCGCAGTGCCGACAATCTTGCCTATCTGCGCGATACCCGCGATTTCCGCAACGTCCTGCTCGTCGAGCGCCCAAACGGTGATTTCGCAAAGACGCTGATGCGTCAATTCCTGTTCGACGCCTGGCATTTCCTGACGCTGAAGGCACTGTGCGCCTCGACCGACAAGCGCATCGCCGACATCGCCGAAAAAACCTCGAAGGAAGTTGCCTACCATCTCGATCGCAGCCGCGATCTGATCATCCGTCTTGGCGACGGCACCGCCGAAAGCCACCGGCGAATGCAGGAGGCGCTTGACGATCTGTGGGCTTATACCGGCGAGCTTTTCGTGGGCGACGCCTCAGATGCCGAGCTTGCTGCGGCCGGCATTGCACCGGAACCCGAAAGCCTCAAGGCCGCGTGGGACGAGCTGGTTGATGACGCGCTTTCAGAAGCGACGCTGAAGAAGCCGGCCGACGGCTTTATGCATAAGGGCGGCAAGCGCGGCGTTCATACAGAGCACATGGGCTTCATCCTCGCTGAACTGCAGTTCCTGCAGCGCGCCTATCCGGGCGCGAACTGGTAACCGGAAGGAGGCGGTTATGATAGCCGAGACTTTGCCTTCGATCGCCGATGTCTGGCAATGGCTTGAGGAAGTCCCGGATCCGGAAATCCCGGTGATCTCGCTTGTCGATCTCGGCATCATCCGTGGTGTCGCCTGGAAGGAGGACACACTGGTCGTGACAGTGACGCCGACCTATTCCGGCTGCCCGGCAACTGCGATCATCAACCTCGATATCGAGCAGGCACTCAAGGAAAAGGGGATCGACAAGCTGCGGCTGGAACGCCAGCTTTCGCCTGCCTGGACAACCGACTGGATCAGCCCGGCGGGTCGCGACAAGCTGCGCACCTACGGCATTGCCCCGCCGGTGGACGGCACCGCGATAGATGGCATTCTGCGCCAGCGTATCGACCGGCTGTCCGGCCGCTCCAATCTGACAATCGCCTGTCCGCGCTGCGGATCGACGAACACGGAAAAGATCAGCCAGTTCGGCTCGACGCCCTGCAAGGCGAGCTATCGCTGCACCGACTGTCTTGAACCATTCGACTACTTCAAGTGCATCTGACCCTTTTGCCCAGTGAGGTCCGCAATATGGCGCGTTTCCATTCCCTTCAAGTCACCGACGTCAGGCGCGAGACGCGCGATGCCGTGGTCGTCACGCTCGCTCCGCAAGACGAGGACCGCGGTGCGTTCGATTTCACGCAGGGCCAGTACCTGACGTTCCGCCGCAAGTTCGACGGCGAGGAGCTGCGCCGGTCTTATTCGATCTGTGCTGGACGTGATGAAGGCGTCCTGAGGGTCGGCATCAAGCGGGTCGATGGCGGCTGCTTCTCAACCTGGGCGAATGAAGAATTGCGGATCGGTGACAGGCTGGAAGCGATGCCGCCGATGGGCGCATTCTTCACCGCGATTGAACCTGAGATCTCCAAAAGCTATCTCGGCTTTGCCGGCGGCAGCGGCATCACGCCGGTGCTGTCCATCATCAAGACGACGCTTGCGCGCGAGCCCCGCTCGCGCTTCACGCTCGTCTACGCGAACCGCCAGATCAGTTCGATCATGTTCCGCGAAGAACTGGAGGACCTGAAGAATACTTATCTTGGGCGGCTCTCCATTCTGCATGTGCTGGAAAGCGAAGCCCAGGACATCGATCTCTTCACGGGCCGTATCGACGCTGACAAATGCGCAGCACTGTTCAAGCACTGGATTGACCTCAAATCAGTCGACACCGTCTTCATCTGCGGTCCCGAACCGATGATGCTGACGATCGCAGCCGCCCTTCGCGATCGCGGCATGCGCGAGGAGCAGATCAAGTTCGAGCTCTTTGCGTCCTCGCAGCCCGGCCGCGCACGCCGAAAGAGCGAGAGTGCTGTCGCTGCCGACAGGGGAGCGGCATGCGAGGCGACAGTTACCCTCGACGGCGCGACCCGCGTCTTCAAGATGCCGAAGCAGGGACAAACACTGCTCGAGGCCGCTCTTAAGAACAGCATGGACGCGCCCTATGCCTGCAAGGCAGGTGTCTGTTCCACGTGCAGGGCCAAGGTGATTGAGGGCGAGACCGAGATGGAGGTCAATCATGCGCTGGAGGACTACGAGGTCCGCCAGGGCTACGTGTTGACCTGCCAATGTTATCCGCTGAGCGACCGCGTCGTGGTCAGCTACGACCAGTAAGGTGGCGAGATCGAGGGAGGAATGCCGATGTCAGATACGATGCCGATCGAGGAATATCTGCTCAAGGGCGGCGTGCTGACGTCGCCTGACAATGTGACCCCGCGCTATCGCGGCGAGCTTCTGCGCCTGATGGCGAGCTTCGTCGACAGCGAGCTTGCGGGTGCGGCCGGCTTTGCAGACACGATCAACGATGCGCCGGGCATCAAGGAACGCATTGCGTCCGCCAAGATCGTGCTTGAAAAGACCGACCACGCCGGCCGCGTGCTGGAGATCATGGGCAGCTTCGGTGCAGACACCGACCGCTATGCCGTGCATCATCCGTGGGGTGCCCGCCTGACGCGTGAGGCCGATATCGGTGCAGCACGCCAGGGCGGCGACATGCGCCTCTCGGTCTTCCACTATCCCTTGCAGGGATGGATCGACGCGGTTGTCATGAATATGCTGATGGGCACTGCAGGCACCATCCAGCTGCGGGAACTGACCCACGTCTCCTACCAGCCGCTTGCCGAAGTGTTCCGCGCGGTTCTGCCGCGAGAGGCGCATCACACCGAACTTGGCATCGAGGCGCTGAAGCGGATTGCTGAAAATGAAGACGGAGCGACGGCCGCGCGTGAAGCGATCGCCTACTGGCGCCCGCGCGTTGCTGCAAGCTTCGGACTCTCCGGCTCGACCCGCTACGAAACGCTGGCACGTTTCGGTCTGCGCCATACTCCCAACGAGACGCTGCTATCTGAATGGCAGGCAGCCGTCGATGCGCAGCTTGCTGCGCTCAATCTGAACTGACCGGAAGGATAAGACAATGAACGTTCTGGTAAACCCGCCGCGCCGCCTTCAAAGCTATGTCTACGGCCGCTGGGTTCCCGGCACGAAGGATGGCGCCGAACTGCTTGATGCCTCGACAGGCGTGCCGGTGGCGTTGATCGATTCCACCGGCGTCGACTTTGCGGCGTCTTTGGCGTACGGCCGCCAAAAGGCAGGCCCGGCGCTGCGACGCATGTCGTTTCACGAGCGCGCCGCCATGCTGAAAGCGCTTGGCCAGGCGCTGATGGACCGAAAGGAAGAATTCTACGCCCTTTCGTCGGCAACCGGTGCAACGAAGGCAGATAGCTGGATCGATATCGACGGCGGTATCGGCACCTTATTGTCCTACGCCTCAAAAGGCCGACGCGAGCTGCCCAATACGCGCGTGCTCGTTGATGGCGACGTGGAAGCCCTGTCGCGCGACGGTACTTTCTCGGCCCGGCACATACTGTCGCCGCTGCAGGGCGTCGCTATTCATATCAATGCCTTCAACTTCCCGGTCTGGGGCATGCTGGAGAAGCTGGCACCGACACTGCTTGCGGGGATGCCGGCGATCGTCAAGCCGGCGAGCCAGACGGCCTATCTCACCGAACTCGTCGTCCGTCGCATAGTCGAAACCGGTCTGTTGCCGGAAGGCGCCGTGCAATTGATCTGCGGCTCCGTCGGCGATCTGCTCGACCACGTCGACGGCCAGGATGCTGTCACCTTCACCGGTTCGGCCTGGACGGGCCGAAAGCTGAAGACGCATCCGGCGATCATTGAGAATTCGGTACGCTTTACCATGGAGGCCGACAGCCTCAATGCCTCGGTTCTCGGTCTCGACGCCGCCCCCGGGACGGAGGAGTTCGATCTTTTCGTCAAGGAGGTCTCCCGCGAAATGACGGCAAAGGCCGGGCAGAAGTGCACGGCCATCCGCCGTGTCATCGTACCCCGCGCCTATTGCGAGGCACTGGTTTCCGTCCTTGGCGAGCGTCTTGGCAAGACTACGCTTGGCAATGCCACCGATGAAACCGTCCGCATGGGCCCGCTTGCAAGCCTTGCCCAGCGTGACGAGGTTCGCCAGCGCATCCGCGATCTCCTCGCCGATGCCGAGATCGTCGTCGGCGATCCGGATAATCCGCGCATTGTGTCGGGTGACGCCGAGGCCGGCGCCTTCCTCAATCCGGTGCTGCTTTATTGCGACAAGCCATGGCAAGCCAAGGTGGTGCACGATGTCGAAGCCTTCGGCCCGGTCAGCACGGTCATGCCTTATGACAGTGCCGAGGAGGCGGTGGATCTTGCCCGTCGTGGCAAGGGAAGCCTGGTATCCTCGGTCTTTACCAACGACCCTGCCTTTGCCGAAGAGGTCGTTCTCGGTATGGCCCCGTTCCACGGCCGGGTGCTGATCGGCAACCGCGTGAGCGCCAAGACGTCGACCGGCCATGGCTCACCGCTACCGGGCCTGGTGCACGGTGGTCCAGGACGCGCCGGCGGTGGCGAGGAGCTCGGTGGGCTGCGCGGCGTCAAGCACTACATGCAGCGCACCGCGGTGCAAGGTTCGCCCACACTTCTGTCGGCGGTCACCGGCCGTTGGGTTTCGGATGCCGAGGTGCGCAAGGATGGTGAGCATCCCTTCCGCAAGTCGCTGGCCGAATTGCGCATCGGCGACCAGCTGGTCACCGGCACGCGCAAAGTCACGCTTGAGGATATCGAGCATTTTGCCAATTTCACCGGTGATACCTTCTACGCTCACATGGACGAGGAGGCTGCCCGTGCCAATCCGTTCTTCGATGGGCGCGTTGCCCACGGCTATCTGATCGTTTCCTTCGCTGCCGGTCTCTTCGTCGACCCAGCCCCTGGCCCGGTTCTCGCCAATTATGGGGTCGACAACCTGCGCTTCCTCACGCCAGTCAATCCGGGCGATACGCTGCAGGTGCAATTGACCTGCAAGGAGATCAACCCGCGTATCGGCGCCGAGCATGGCGAAGTGCGCTGGGATTGCCGTGTTAGCAACCAGAGTGGCGCGACGGTTGCTCAATACGACGTGCTGACGATGGTGGCCAAGACAAGGGCTTGATTAAGATGGCGCAGGTCTATTCCTATGATGGCGTCGTACCGGTGATCCACCCAACGGCTTTCGTCCATCCGGCCGCCGTAGTGATTGGTGACGTCATCATTGGATCGGCCTGCTATGTTGGCCCCTGCGCCGTATTGCGCGGCGATTTCGGGCGGATCGTCATGGAACGTGGCTCGAACGTCCAGGAGACCTGCGTCGTTCATAGCTTTCCTGATGTGGAGGTGGTGATCGGCGAAGACGGTCATATCGGCCACGGCGCCGTGCTGCACGGCTGCCGCATCGGTCGCAATGCCATGGTCGGGATGAATGCGGTCGTCATGGACGAAGCGGTGATCGGCGAAAATTCGATTGTTGCCGCCATGGCTTTCGTCAAGGCAGGTGCGGAAATCCCGGCAAACAGCCTGGCGGTCGGATCACCTGCCAGGGTCATTCGCGAACTCAGCGAAAAAGAAATCGCCTGGAAGCGCCAGGGAACGGGCGTCTATCAGCGCCTCGCGCTGGAAGCCAAGGACAAACTTCGACCCGTCGAGCCGCTCAGCGAACCAGAGGCGGATCGCCGGCGGATCCAGGCTCCCGCGTATGACCCGCTGATCTTGGAGCGGCTGAAATTCGGTGATTGAGCCAAGGCATGTCCCCCGAACAGGAAAGGGGTTCGGGACAAAGACATGCAGCCGCGGCCAGCTGGATGCTATCGGCCATTCAAGAGCGGATAGGTGAACGCGATCTTCTCGGCTGGAAAAAGCTCGCGGCCGTCGTGGATAAGGCAGCGCAACTGCTCAAGGCGCCAAGCAAGCATGTGCATTAATCTAGGACCAAAACCGGGATCGCCACGGTTAGCGAGCAGATTCGCGCGTCAGAACATAGAGGTTGCCGTCCAACGCGGAAACGACCATCCGCCGCTCGTCCCAGACAAGCACAGACACCGGGCGGGTCAGGCCCTCGAGAATAACCTTCGGTTCCCGCGTCATCTTATTGAACTTAAGCAATCTCCCACTCGCCTTGCGAAAACCTTCCTTCTGGTCGTAGGTGCCGTGCTCGAGGACAAGCATCTCTCCATCGTTGTCGAAAGCAATACTGACGGGCGCATTGAGCGCTTCGACGTCAATCTGCGGCATTGACTGATCGCCAGCCTCGGGAATCGAAACAATCTCTCCGGCACCGGTAAGGAAGGGAAAGCCGCCGAACAGCGCTATATAGAGGCGCCCGCCGTGAAGGGCGATACCGGCCGGCACCGCATCGGTTTCGTAGCTGTTGCCTTCGGTGAACTCCGTCGGCGAAAGGCTGCGGAGTGCCGTGGCCGCCTGCCCCATGCGGCGGAATGTCAGAATCGTGCTTTTGCTGCCGCCCGGCAGTAGACGTTCGACACTGTTTCGAGCGGAGTCTATCACGTAGTAGCTTCCGCTCGCCGCAATGAAGTCGAACGGATTCCAGAAATCGCTGCTGATCACGCGGACCTGACCGGCCGCGTCGAGCGCAACGAGCGCGTGGTCAAACGGCCCTTCTTTGGAGCCGACTGGCGTCCATCCCTGAGCGACGACAAGGCCATCGTGGGCGCGCACGACACGATATGGACCGGTCGGGTCGCCGATCACGTCGAGGCCATGGGGAAATACCGGGCCGAATGCGACAAGCTTGCCGTCCGCGCCGCGCCGGTAGAGCCGGCCGCTGGCGAGATCACTGACGAGCAGGCCTTCGGCGTCGCGAGATAGGCCGGCGAAGGCGGCACCAGGCGTGTTGAAGGTCTTAAGCGTGTAGCCGGGCGGCGCCGTCGGTTCCGCACCGGCGCCGGCGGCTAGCAGCAGAAAACCGGTGACGACAATCAAGGTGTAGAACGGACGCATCTGAAGCCACCGTTGGCTGAGAACCGGAATTCCGGATCATAGGCGAGCCGATAGGTCGTTGTCAGGTGGTTTGGATCGCTGTTCCAAGAGCCACCACGAAGCACGCGGTACAGCCCGGCACTCCTCACCGCGCTCCCGCCTTCATACGGCGCGTAGACGTCACGGGTCCACTCCCAGACGTTGCCGACAAGATTGAAGATGCCCTCTTTGCTTGCGCCATCAGCGAAGGACACCGCTGGTGCGGTCATCGGATACCCATCGCGCACGTCACCGGAACAACAGACATCCGCTCCCGAATTTGCCCGCGCATTGCCCGGTGGCACCTCGCCCCATGGAAACGCGCTGCCCTGAGTTCCTCGCGCCGCCCGCTCGTATTGTTGTTCCGATGGAAGAACCAACCCATAGTGACGGCAAAATGCATCGGCATCTCCCCAACTCACCCCGACGACCGGCCGGTCGTCCAATCCCAGGATTGGATGATTGGCGTAAAAGGCTGCACGATGGCCGGTCTCCTTGACGAAGAGCCCATATTGCTGGTTTGTAATCTCGGTGCGATTGATTGCAAACGCCTGCCCCTCCAGTTCGCGCCGCGGGCTTTCGTTTTCGGGGCCGTCGTCGCGGCCGAAGATGAACGTCCCGGGAGGAATCTCAATCAGCGGATTTCCAGCGATGAGGCCGCCATCGTCAGCGGTCGCAGCAAATGCAAGGATGATCACCATCACTGCCGCCCAAAGGCTAGAAGTCAACACGATCTTTGGTCTCGCCATTGAACAGAAATACGCGATCCGCCGCGACCTTGACGCCGATCTGCTGGTCGATCTGACCCGTGAAATTCTTGTCGGCACGCAAGGTCATGAGTTGACCTCCCAACCGTAGGCTCACAAGCGTGTTCTCGCCGGTGAGTTCCGCCGAATAGATCGGCGCGACCAGATTGACGTCTGCGTCACCGGCATCAGTCGGGTGGACGTCCTCCGGCCGGACGCCGAGGACAGCGCCAGAGAGGGTCGCCCGGCCGATACCGCCGACCCTGAGACCGCCGCTAACGAACACACCGTCTCTCACTTCTCCTGGAATTAGGTTCATCGGCGGCGAGCCAATAAAGCCGGCAACGAAGAGCGTGCGCGGGTCGTTATAGATCTCCCGCGGCGTCCCAAGCTGCTCGATAACGCCCTTGTTCATCACGGCCACGCGATGGGCAAGCGTCATCGCTTCGATCTGGTCATGGGTGACGTAGATCGTCGTGACCTGCAGCTCATGTTGCAGATGCTTCAGCTCGGCGCGCATCTGTGTGCGCAGCTTGGCATCGAGATTGGACAGCGGCTCGTCCATCAGAAAGACGCGTGGCGTGCGCACGATAGCGCGGGCAAGTGCCACGCGCTGGCGCTGCCCGCCGGAAAGTTCCTTCGGCAGCCGCGACAACATAGAGTCGAGTTCTACACGCCGTGCAACCTCTGCTATTCGTCGCTTGCATTCAGCGGGCGGCACTTTGCGGATCTTCAGCGGGTAGCCGATGTTGTCTTCGACGGTAAGGTGCGGATACAAAGCATATGACTGGAATACCATTGCAACGTCGCGATACTTGGGAAGGACACCGTTGACGCGGTCCTCGTTGATGTAGATGTCGCCGAACGTCGCTTCCTCGAGACCCGCGACCATCCGCATGGTCGTTGTCTTGCCGCAACCGGAAGGTCCGAGCAAAACGAGAAACTCCTTGTCCCTGATGTCGAGGTTGAAATCATTTACGGCAACGAATTCGCCGAATTTCTTGCAGACGTTCTTGAATGTGACGGACGCCATAGGTCTCAACCTTTGATGGCACCCAGGGACAATCCCCGGACGAGATGCTTCTGGACGATGAAGGCGAAGATGACGATTGGCACGCAGGCCATGAAGCCCGCCGCACTGATTTCACCCCAATAGGTGTTGTACTGCGTTACGCGCCCGGCAATGCCGATCGGCAGCGTCTGCGACTGCTCGGTGAGCGTGATGATGAGGGAAAGTAGAAACTCGTTCCACGAGATGATCAGACAGAAGATCGCGGTGGCCGCAAGCCCAGGCCGGGCAAGAGGTAACGCCACATGCAGGAATGCGCCCCACCGTGTGTCGCCGTCGACGATCGCCGCCTCCTCCAGTTCGACCGGAAGATCCTGGAAATAACTCTTCATCATCCACGTTGCGAACGGCAGATTGAAGGCAGTGTAGGCGACGATAAGAGCCGACTTGGTGTTGAGCATGTCGAAATAGTTGAAGAACAGGTAGAGCGGAATGATACTGACGATAGGCGGCATCATGCGCGTCGACAGGATCCAGAACGAAATCTGCTTCCGCCACTGCCAGGGATAGCTGAACCGTGCCAAGGCATAGCCGGCCATGGTGCCGAAGGTCACGGAAATGATCGTCGTTCCTACAGCGACGAGAAAGCTATTCAACGCGTAGCGTAGGAACGGACGCTGAATAAACGCTTCGCTATAGTGTTTTAGGGTGGGGTTGCGCGGTAGCCACTCCGGCGGCACCGCGAATATGTCGATATCATATTTAAACGAGTTGGTCGCGATCCAATAGATCGGAAAAAGTGTGACGACCAGCGCGACAACGATCGTCAGATAGGCCAGCAGGCGAATGAGCACCTCTGTGGTCCGACTGCGCGCGTGTATGGTTTTGGGCAGTGTCATGGTCATTCCGCCAACCGCATGCGTTTCATGAACCAGGTGCTTAAGACGATCGTCACAAACAGCACGAAAAGCGACATCGCCGCCGCGTAGCCTGGATCGGCGAAGCGGTAGGCGACTTGATAGATATAAAGGCTCAAGACCTTGGTCCGGTCAGCCGGCCCTCCTCCCGTCAGTATGAAGACCAGATCGAAAAGACGCAGTGCATCCATGACACGCAGAAGGAGCGCAATGGCGATAACCGGCTTGAGGAACGGCAGCGTCAGGTCCCGGAACTGCTGCCAGGACGAGGCTCCGTCGAGCGCGGCGGCCTCGTAGGGCTCGACCGGCAAGCTGGCCAACCCCGCCAACATTAGAAGGAATATGAAGGGTGTCCATTGCCAGACATCAGCGACGATGATCGAGAACATCGCAAGATTCACGTCGCCCGCCCATGCCTGCAATGGCAGACCGAGGCGGAACATGATTTCGTTCAGGACGCCGAACTGAGGTTCATAGATGAGCTTCCATGTGATCGCGACCGCGATCGGCGGCAGCATCATGGGGATCATCAGGACTGTCTTCAGAAAGGTCAACTTGCGAATGAATTTATCGAGGAGCAGCGCCAGGCCGAGACCGAGGATGAATTCCGCCGTCACCGCCGCGACCGTAAATACGGTGGTGTTCCAGAGCGCGACGTGAAATTGCGTGTCGGAAAAAAGCCGCGCGAAATTACCGGCACCGACGAACGTCCAGGGCAGATCGGGATTCGGGCTGATTTTGTGAACCGCCGCATAGAACATGTAGACGCTGGGAAAGATCGTCAGGCCGAGGAGTATGAGAACTGTCGGCGCAGGCATGAGGAAGCGCAAATGCCGCTCTACCCATCGCTCCAAACCGCCACCCGTTGGAAGCGGCGCGGCCACAGTTCCGCTCTCCGACGTCAACATTGACCTCTCCCGTAAAGCCCTGCCCCGACACGCCTGAATTCTCGGGTTTCAAGCTCATCGGACGCGATTGCCGGCGCAGCAAGGGAGCGGCGTCCGAAAACCCCGCTCCGAATAGCTGTTGCCTAGTAAAGGTTGGTAATCCGTGAGACCGCCTCCTGCGAGTTCTTCAGAGCCTCTTCCGGCGTGATCGTACCTGCGACCGCCTTGGAAAGCTCGATGCCGAAGGCGTTCTCGATCTCTGGCCACTTCGGGTGACGCGGACGGGGAGTCGAGGCCTGGATCGCCTCCATCAACACCGGATAGTGCCGGAACTTCTCCTGCGAGGTCAGTTCCGGGTCGGTGAAGACCGAGGTCCGGACAGGCGGATTGCCCCGTAGGGCCGAAATCTTGATCTGTTCAGGCGAGGTCGCCCACATCATGAAGTCGAAAGCTTCCTGCTTATTCTTGGAGGCCGACATGATGCCCATGGTCCAGTGGCCGATTTCCGAGCTGCCCGGTTTCGTTCCAGCAGGAATGGGACTGTAGGAGATTTTGCCGACCATCTTCGATTGGGTCGGATCTTCAAAGGTCGCCACCCAGTTCGGCCAGTTGATCGATGAAGCAGCAGTACCGGCGGCTAGCGCCGTGCCAACCTCGTTGGCATTGTAGCTCTCCACTCCCTTCGGCGAGACATCGCGTAGCGCCATGAATGTCTTCATGGCAGCGGCCCCTTCAGACGTGTCGATCGTTACCTTGGTTCGGTCGGCGCTGAACATATCCGCACCATAGGACCAGAAGATCGGCATGAAATCGGCAACCACCGGATTTCCCTGGCCGCCTCGGAAGACGTAACCGAAATAACGGCCACCTCCGCTTTCTGTCAGCTTCGTGCTCGCCTTCAACACGTCATCCCAAGTCTTTGGAGCATCTACGCCAGCTTCCTTGTACTTGGCAGCATCATAGAAAAACATCTGCGCATTTCCCACGTAGGGTAGACATACATAGGGCCCCGTATTGTAGGGATTGCGGCAGACCGCCAGCGACTTCGAAAGGAAATCACTGTCAGGCCCCTCCATTCCGGCCTTCTTGAAGTAGGCGGTCAGATCTTCCAGATGTCCATTCTCGGCGAAAAACGGAATCCACGGATCGTCCATCAGGATAATGTCGAAGACACCGGACTTGGTCGCGCCGGCATTGGCGCCCTGCTCGAACACGTTGGCATAGGGCGCCTGGACGGCCTCCACCTTCGTGCCCTTCAACTTTCCATAGTCTTCGGCAGCGGCCCTGAGACCGTCGCCCTCGCTGCCCGATGGCACGAGGATCGTGATGTCAGCCCATGCGGCTCCGTTGATCGCCAGCGCGGAAGTCGCAATAGCCAAGGTGAGAAACAATCTGCGAAGCATTGTACACCTCCCATTCCGAGATGTTATCCCGAGGCCTCTTTATCGGGGATTCAGTCTTTCCAGCATGGCGGAAACGCTACCTCGACACACAGGCGAACCACTCTGCGAAAAGTCGAAACGTCGCCCGGCATCTCATCCTCGAGCGAGTTGCAAATTTTATCACATCGGGAGCTATATTTAGAGTGTCTGTATTAGCATTTTCTGTATTTTTGCCCTGGTGGCCATCGCAGTTCTGGGGTCAGTTTTCCGACCTCCGAAGCTTTCTGATGAAGGGGTTGCGGCAACAATCGCCGTTGCGCTTTGCAGCCCGTCCGAGGATCGAGACGTCGCATCCTCGCAAGCTCAAGCGTTCGAGCGAAAGCTTGAGCTTTGCGTTCGTCTTTGGACGTACCCTGCGATGCTTTCCTTTCTCTTTGTGATTTCTGACATATATTAGAAATCATGCGCGTTCCGCAGGTCGTAGCGCTGAACTTAAAGCGTTGGCGGTGGCTGCCGCCAATCCTGATCTTGTTGTTCTCGCTGCTATCAACTCTGGGCATCTTCACGCTATCGGCGTCGTCGCAATCCAACCGCGCTGCGGTCGTCCTGAAGGTGAACGGCGCCATCGGGCCCGCAACAGCAGATTATGTGATACGAGGCCTTCAGCGTGCTGGCGAACATGGAGCGGGCTTGATCATCCTGCAGATGGACACACCCGGCGGCCTTGACACCTCCATGCGGAAAATCATTCGCGCGATCCTTGCCTCGCCCGTGCCTGTCGCGGGCTTCGTCGCACCGAGCGGGGCACGGGCTGCCAGCGCCGGCACCTATATTCTCTACGCAAGCCACATTGCGGCGATGGCGCCAGGCACCAACTTAGGAGCAGCGACACCGATCGCGCTCGGCGCAAACCCTTTTGGCGGCGATACGAAACCCGAACAAGAACCGAGCAAGCAAAATGACAAGCAGGCCGAGGCTCCAGGCAGCGCCAGCGACAAAAAACTCGTTAACGACGCGGTGGCGTACATTCGCGGGCTTGCGGAATTGCGCAATCGCAATGCCGAATGGGCAGAGCGGGCTGTGCGGGAAGCCGCAAGCCTTTCATCGACTGCTGCCGCGCGCGAACATGTCATTGATTTCACGGCAGTTGATGTCAACGATCTCCTTGCGCAGACACAGGCGCGCATGGTGCGGGTCGGTCAAACGGATGTCCGCCTCGATACCGCCGGTTTAGCCGTGCAGGAATTCGAGCCGGACTGGCGCACACGCCTGCTTTCCGTGATTACCGATCCGAACATCGCGATCATCCTGATGATGGTCGGTATCTATGGCCTGATCTTCGAATTTCTTGCCCCCGGGACAATGCTTCCCGGCACGATCGGCGGCATCTGCCTCCTTCTTGGTCTCTATGCCTTGGCATTGCTCCCGGTGAGTTTTGCCGGCATTGGGCTTATTTTCCTCGGCGTCGGATTGACAGTGGCTGAGATACATTCGCCAAGCTTCGGCGCCTTGGGCGTCGGTGGCGGGGTAGCCGTGATCCTGGGCGCAACCATTCTGTTTGATACGGATATGCCAGGCCTGGAGGTTTCGCGCCCGGTACTGGGCGCAATCGCTCTTGCATGCCTCGCTTTCAGCCTTCTCGTTGCTCGCCTCGCATTTACCTCGCGGTGGCGCGAAGTCGCTACTGGTGCGGAGCAGATGATCGGGATTTCGGGCCAGGTTGAGAGCTGGGGTGGGGCCACGGGTTACGTCATCGCGCATGGCGAGCGCTGGAAAGCGATTTCCACCGAGACGCTTACCGCTGGCGACGCCGTCAGCGTGATCGCCCGCAACGGGCTGACTCTCGAGGTCGAGAGGCGCCCCAACGAGACTTAGCGGCCTTCAGAAAGCAGGAGGAGACGTCATGGGTATGTTTGTAAATCTCGCCTTTTATCTCGTGGCGATCCTTATCTTGCTCATCATCGTCGCATCCGCGGTCAAGATCCTGCGGGAATACGAACGCGGCGTCGTTTTCACGCTTGGCCGCTTTACCGGCGTCAAGGGACCCGGCTTGATATTCCTCATCCCCTACGTCCAGCAGATGATACGGGTCGACTTGCGCACGCGAGTACTCGATGTCCCCAGTCAGGACGTTATTTCTCATGACAATGTCTCGGTCCGCGTCAGCGCAGTGATTTACTTCCGGGTCATCGATCCCGAGAAGTCGACGATTCAGGTCGAGGACTTCATGATGGCGACAAGCCAGCTTGCCCAGACGACATTACGCTCGGTACTCGGCAAGCACGACCTCGATGAAATGCTGGCGGAACGTGACAGGCTCAACTCCGACATTCAGGAAATCCTTGACGCTCAGACGGATGCTTGGGGCATCAAAGTCGCCACTGTCGAGATCAAACATGTCGACATCAACGAATCGATGATCCGCGCGATTGCCCGCCAAGCGGAAGCCGAGCGCGAGCGCCGCGCAAAGGTCATCAATGCCGAGGGTGAACAGCAGGCAGCCGCAAAGCTCCTCGAAGCGGCCGAAATACTCGCCAGGCAGCCGGAGGCTATGCAACTACGCTATTTAAGCACTTTGAACATCATCGCCAGCGAAAAGAGCTCAACGATCTTGTTTCCCTTTCCGATGGAGCTCGGTAATCTACTGCCCGTCAAGCCGAAATAATCAACCGTTTAGGTTTGGCCCCGTCGGTGATCACCCTCTGCGGTTTTGGCGATATCGCGTGCCCTGTCTCGCGCACCTTCATGGATTGATCGTGGAACCTTCCGTGCCGGCTCTGTGCCGCTGGTAGAAAGCGTCTTGCCTGCAGGGCAGTGATAAACGTCGTTCTGTCGATCCCCCCGTGAAGTCCTTGCGCGAGAATGTGCCATCCGTTCTGCCCGACCTATCAAAGACCGGAATGTGCGGGTCGATGCCTTGTTCGTGCACCAGCCAACCAAGCATCTCCGCCGAGCGTCTATCACCGCACCGGATTCGGCAGTCCAGCCGAATAAAATCTCGATTGCGAGAAGTGACGCTTCATGGTTGCTGCGGGGCGCGTCAGCCGCGATCAACTCGGCCGTACAGTCCCCAAGCACAATGCAGCGGTAGTCGCGGTTGCTTGCCGAATGGACCTCTCAAACGTCCGAGTTCTGATCATCGAACAAGATCATCGCTGGCCGATAAGGACCCCGCCTCCGCCAAGTGAATTCGCCGCCAATCAGAGATCGGCGCGCGCACGGCTCGGTGTGACGCGATAGCAACAGCCGTCGGGAAATCCAGTTGCGCAAGCGCATGCTAATACAGCAACAAATTGTGCGCTGGCTCACTTCGTATGAATACTGACCTGACTGTGCCAATTCCTGCGCTCCGCCGCCCAAGACGATCCGGTGTGACGCTCCGTGCATTTGCGCATCCGAGCCACATAGGCAGCGACGCGCTTTTGATGTTTTCGCGACTTGGTTTGGGGGCGGATGGGCATGTGTGGATTTTGTTTCGAAGCACCTTGTTCCTTTGACGGCTTTTCCAACGGACAACACCAGCGGCGCAAGCCGCTCGTGTTCGGTCTTGTGTCATCGAGTTGGCGGCCGCCGTGGCTTTTTGCCTTGCCTATGGTCGCATCGCTTGGACTGTCGGCGCAGGCCGCCGCGCAGGAGGTGTTCGCCACCACCAACGAGCCGGCGACATGGATCGGCGGTACGGGAACAAATCAGTGGAACAATCAAAACAACTGGGACATCAAGGCTACGCCGCTCCTGGTTGCGAACTTCACAAACCTGGCTACGGTGAGCAACAGAACGGTCCGCGACCAAAATAACCAGTCCATTGGCAGGCTCAATTTTACCGCCCTAGGCTATGTCCTGAGCTTGGAGAACAACAGTACCTTTACCGTCAACGGCGCGGGGTTCGTGATCGACACTCCGGCCAACAGACCGACCGTCAATGTAGGCCTCGTTGGCGGCGGCACGATCAAGTTCACGAGCGCCTCCACTGGAGACGTGGCGAAATTCGTGATCGCGTCAAACGGTACGCTCGACATGTCGGGACGTTCGACGACAACCGGGATGACAACGGGTGCTATCGACAACGCCGGCAGCATCATTGTTGCAAACAGCGACGACAGCAGCGTTGGCAACGAGCTCACTGTCTTCGGTCCCTATAACGGCACCGGGGGTTCCATTTACCTGAGAACGGATCTGGGAGACGATAGCTCGCCGTCCGACAAGCTCGTAATCGATGGCAGTACGATCACGATCGATGGTCCAGCCCAAGCAATGGGCAACACATTTCTGCACATTATCTCTGGCCCGAACAGCCCCGGCGCCTACACGGCGGCGGACGGTATCCTGGTGGTTGACGCGACCAACGGCGGCACGACAACGGAGGGTGCCTTTACGCTCGCCGGCGAGGTGCGCGGCGGATTCATCGACTACCGTCTCTTCCGCGGCGGCCTCAACGACAGCGACGCCGATGACTGGTTCCTCCGTTCGGATTTTAACGGCGACAACGGCAACGGTGGCAATGGGCCGATCACACCGCCGGACGAACTGCCGCCAGAAGCACTGCCGGAAGACTTGCCGGCGACACTGCCGCCAGGGGTTTATCCAATCATCGGACCGGAGATTGCGACTTACGGTACGGTACAGCCGACTGCCCGGCAGCTTGGACTAGCCACGCTCGGGACCTTGCATGAGCGTATTGGTGACACGCTTGCGACAGGGAATCCGGAAAGCAGCGGCGGGAACCGGGCCAGTTCCGCTTGGGGCCGCGCCTTCGGTGAGCAGATTAACGACCGCTATCGCGCCTTCGCCGATCCGCGCACCGACGGCTATTTGGGCGGCCTTCAGAGCGGCATCGACCTGCTGCGCGGGGAATGGCTGCCCGGCCATCGCGACGTCGCCGGCATCTACTTCGCCTTCGCCAATGCCAATGTCGACGTGACCGGCCTCGTCACCAACGAGACTGCAACGAACTATACGCTACGCAAGACCGGCAGCGTTAATCTCAATGGTTGGTCGGGCGGCGCCTATTGGACACACCACGGCCCGACCGGCTGGTATCTCGATGCAGTGTTGCAGGCAACAGTCTACGAAGGCTCGGCGTCGACGAACTTCGCCAGTCTGTCGCCCAATGGTACCGGCTTCGCCTCCTCGCTGGAAGCGGGCTATCCCATTCCTATACCGGGACTCGGTCCCGGCTTCGTGCTGGAGCCGCAGGCGCAAATTATCTGGCAACATGTCTCGTTCGACGACGACAATGACGGCTTGGGCGATGTCGCGCTCGGTTCAACATCGGGAGCGAGCGGACGGCTCGGTCTGCGCGGCCGCTGGACCATCGTCAGCGATGATGGTCAGGTTTGGCAGCCTTATGTGCGCGCCAACTTGTGGCGCGATTGGGGCGCACAGCCGACCACGACGTTTTCGGGCGTCGATCGGGTTCCGTTGCTGGAACAGGCAACGCGAGTTGATCTGAGCGCCGGGGTGACCACCAAAATCAACGCCGGGCTGAGCTTTTATGCCCAGGCTGGGTATCAGTTCGCGGTTGAGGACACCGATGGCCACGAGCGCGATGGCGTTCGAGGCGATTTCGGGCTGCGCTATACGTGGTAAGGGTAGGGCCATCTCACCGGAGAAGCGCAGGATGGCGCCGGCCAGCTCCGGCCTTCGCTCAGCAATACGAGACTAAAACGCAACAAGTGAATCTGAAATTCGGCGATTAAGCTTAGCGCTCAGCGCACCGCCTTGACGCCCTCGAGGATCAGGGTGGTGGCGATGTCGGCATATTCGTCGCGACTGACGGGACCGCCCGGGCGGAACCACATATAGACCCAGTTCATCATCCCGAAGAGCGACATTGTCACGGGCATCAGCAGCGGCTTGCTCGCATTGAGATCCGGATTGATCTCGATGATTGTGTTGGAAAAGCGCTTGACGATCCGGCGCTCGATTGCCCGCAGTTCGTCAAGCTGCTCAGTTGAGAGCGCGCTCGTGCCGTTCAGCTGCACTTTATGCTCGTTGTCCGCGTCGCGATAATTTTCCAGCACCTGCCGCACCAGCAGCCGAAGTCTCTCCTGAGGCGTCGCCTCAGGTTCGTCTGCGGCGGCGACGGCGGCTTCCAGTTCCTCGAGATGGTTGCGAATGATGTCGAAAATCAACGCGTCCTTGCTCGGGTAGTAATGGTAGAGCAGGGCTTTGGAAACGTTGCTGCGCGAGGCAATGTGAGCCATGGAGGCTTTCTCCATCCCCATCTCGGCAAAGACGGCGGCGGCGCTGCTCAAGAGGCTGCGTTGTTTCTCTTCAAAGTCGATCGCGCGCGTTCGTGCCATGTTGTCCTGCGTTCCTGTTCTTCCTCCGCGCCCTCCACGCGACGAGCTCGTGACAGCTCTTGTTGGGTGCTTACCGGAATGGTCATCACGCCGGGAAGCCGTCATCCTTATTCCTTCGGTCTGTTGTCGACGACCCGTTTCGCCTTGCCCTCGGACCGTGCGACTCCACCCGGGTCGCGAATCTCGATCTTTGTGGTAACACCAACGACGCTCTTGATGTAGTGGGCAAGGGATTTTGCCGAGGAAGCACGTGCAATTTCGTCGGCAGCCTCCGGCGTACACTCGACATGAACCGTCATCTCGTCCATGCGGCCGGTGCGGCTGAGCTCGATCTGGAAATGCGGGGCAAGCCCCTGACACTTCAGGATCTGCTCTTCGATCTGCGTCGGGAAGACGTTGACGCCGCGAAGGATCATCATGTCGTCCGATCGACCGGTGATCTTTTCGATGCGCCGCATGGAGCGCGCCGTGCCAGGCAGGAGCCGCGTCAGGTCGCGGGTGCGATAACGAATGATCGGCAAGCCTTCCTTGGTCAGCGTCGTGAAGACGAGTTCGCCCATTTCGCCATCGGGCAGAACGTTGCCCGTCGCCGGGTCAACGATCTCCGGATAGAAGTGATCTTCCCAGATGTGCAGACCATCCTTGGTCTCGACGCACTCACTGGCAACGCCGGGCCCCATGACTTCCGAAAGACCGTAAATATCGACCGCATGCATGTCGAACGACTGCTCGATCTCCTGGCGCATGGCGTTTGTCCAAGGCTCGGCGCCAAAGATGCCAACGGCCAGCGAGCTTTCGCGCGGATCGATCCCTTGGCGGCGGAATTCGTCGAGGATGGAGAGCATATAGGAGGGCGTCACCATGATGATGCGTGGCTTGAAGTCCTGCATCAGCGTGACCTGCCGCTCGGTCATGCCACCGGACATCGGCACGACAGTACAGCCAAGCCGCTCGGCGCCGTAGTGGGCACCCAGGCCGCCGGTGAAGAGCCCATAGCCGTAAGCGACATGAACCATATCGCCGCGGCGGCCGCCGGCGGCGCGAATGGAGCGTGCCACCACATCCGCCCAGATATCGATATCCTTCTGCGTATAGCCGACGACGGTCGGCTTGCCGGTGGTGCCGGATGAACCATGAATGCGGGTCAGCTTTTCGCGTGGGACGGCAAACATTCCGAACGGATAGGTATCGCGGAGGTCCTTCTTGGTCGTGAAGGGGAACTTTGCCAGATCGGCCAGCGATTTCAGATCCGACGGATGGACGCCTGCCTCGTCAAATCGCGCACGGTAGAAGGGTGAGTTCTCGTAGGCGTGGCTCAGCGACCATTTCATCCGGTCAAGCTGAAGTGCTGCAATCTCGTCACGCGATGCTGTTTCTATCGCGTCGAGATCCCCAGGGCGGGGTGATAGGTCTTCCATGTCTGTCTCCTCCGAGATGAATGACCGGCGGCTTTACGCCCTTTCCGGCAAAAGCGTGCCCTTGACGGTGCGCGAGTGGCCGCGGAACTCGGCAATGTGCTCGCCGTTCTGATTGGTCACGTTGATATCGTAAATGCCGCCACGACCGCGCCGCGAGACCTCCCGCGCGATTGCCGTCAGGCAGTCGCCGGCAAAGGCCGGTGCGATATAGGTGACCGAACAGTGCTGTGCGACGGCCCGGTGATTGTAGGTGTTGCAAGCAAAGGCGAATGCGGAATCGGCCAGCGTGAAGATGTATCCGCCGTGGCAGGTCCCGTGGCCGTTGGTCATCTCAGGCTTGATGACCATCGATATCACCGCCATCCCGGGCGCCACGCGTTCCATCGCCATGCCGAGGTGACGCGTCGCATTATCCTCGCGCCACATTGCGTCGGCGCAGGCATCGGCAAGCCCCTGCGCTGTCAGAACGAGCCTATCCGTCATTGTCCCTTGAACTCCGGCTTGCGCTTTTCCAGGAAGGCTAAGACGCCTTCGGCGTAGTCCGCGCTACGTCCAGCCTCGCGCTGCAGATCGCGTTCAAGCTCCAGTTGCTCGTCCAGCGAATTGGTCGCCGCAGCCTGGATGGCGCGCTTGGTCATGCCAAGGCCCTTTGTCGGTCCGGCTGCGAGTCTGGTGGCAAGAGTATTGGCTTCATCAAGAAGCTCAGCATCGTCGACCGCCTTCCAGATCAGGCCCCAGCTTGCCGCTGTTTCCGCATCGAGCGGTTCGGCGGTCAATGCCAGCGCCTTGGCGCGCGCCTCACCAAGCAGGCGTGGCAGGCTCCAGGTGCCGCCGGAATCGGGTACCAGACCGATCTTGGCGAAGGCCTGAATGAAACGCGCCGAGCGCGCAGCCAATGTGATGTCGCAAGCAAGCGCGATATTGGCGCCGGCACCTGCGGCAACGCCGTTCACGGCGCAGATGACCGGCTTTTCGAGTGTCCTGATCAAACGGATCAGGGGGTTGTAGAAAAGCTCGATCGTGCGTCCAAGGTCGGGGGCCGCCCCACCATTGCGCGGATCGCGATCGCCGAGATCCTGCCCGGCACAAAAAGCCCGACCGGCGCCAGTCAGAAGCACAGCCCGCACGGATGCATCCTGATGCGCGCGTTCGAAGCCGGCGCGCAGCGCCAGATGCATCTCTTCGTTGAAGGCATTGAGCTTGTCGGGGCGGTTGAGGGCCAAAGTAAGGACGCCACCTGCAAACGCCGATAGGACGGTGTCGGATTCGGACATGTTTCCTCCAGTTCCGCCAGGATCGGGCGGTGCATGAAAAAACTCTTGCATAAACCGACCGGCCGGTCAATTATAAATCACAGCATGAAAGGAACATGTGATGGATGCCCTTTTTGACCGCCACCAGCCGACACTTACCGCAGCCCTAAAGGCTGCGCAGGAACGCGGCTATTGGTCGGCCTACCCGGAAATCCCGAGTGGCAAGATCTATGGCGAAACCGCCAAGGACGATGGTCTGGCATCCTACAACGCCCGGCTTGGCAAGCCCTTCGACATGTCCGGTCATCCCGTAACGGCACAGGTCGGTGCGGAAGTTTCGCCGTTCGGCCCGACGCTCGATATCACCTATCCGGCTGCCGATGCCGGCACCCTGATTGCCGCCTCGCAGTCTGCAGCACCGGGATGGGCCACCGCCTCTGTGAAGACACGTGTCGGCATCTGCCTTGAAATTCTCGCCCGCCTCAATCGGCGCAGCTTCGAAATGGCCAACGCCGTCATGCATACGACGGGACAGGCCTTTGCCATGGCGTTTCAGGCTGGTGGACCGCATGCGCAAGATCGCGGCCTTGAGGCTGTTGCCTATGCCTACGCAGAGATGACCCGCACCCCGACACAGGCCCTGTGGACCAAGCCGCAAGGCAAAGGCGAGCCGATTGTACTGGAAAAGCATTGGCGGATCGCACCGCGCGGCGTCTCACTGGTGATCGGCTGCCAGACCTTTCCGACCTGGAATAGCTATCCGGGCCTGTTTGCCAGCCTTGCGACCGGCAACACAGTCATCGTCAAACCGCATCCGGGCGCAATCCTGCCCTTGGCGATCACGGTTGCAGTCATTCGCGAAGTGCTTGTTGAGGAGGGATTTGACGCCAATATCGCACTCCTTGCGGCCGATGCGCCAGGAGCCGAAATCACCGGCGATCTCGTAAAGAGCGATGCGGTGTCGATTATCGACTACACTGGCTCGAACAGCTTTGGCGAATGGGTGCGCAAGCATGCTGGCGAGGCGCAGGTCTATACCGAAGAGGCCGGCGTCAATTCGATCGTCATCGCCGCCACCGGCGACTTTGTCGGCATGTGCGCCAACATCGCCTTTTCCCTGTCCCTTTACAGCGGCCAGATGTGTACCGCGCCACAGAACATCTACGTCGCCAAGACCGGCATCCAGACGAATGAGGGTCACAAGAGTTTTGACGAGGTGGCAGCGGGCATTGCCGCGGCGATCGACGATCTGCTTGCCGATCCGGCGCGTGCCGCCGGCGTCTGTGGAGCGATCGCCAACCCTGCGACCGTTCAGCGTGTCGAAGCCGCACGCAGCCTTGGAAAAATCATTCGCGACTCTGCCCGGATCGGGTCAGGTGATGCGCGCACCGCGACCCCCCTCATCCTTGCCGTCGATGGCAACGAAACGAATGCGCATGCGCAAGAGCTCTTCGGTCCGATCGTCTTCATCGTCGCCGTAGCCGATGCGACCGACGGTATTGCGCAGGCGACCTCGCTTGCCCGTCGCAAGGGTGCAATTACCGCAGGGCTTTACGACACCGACGACAGCCGTATCCACGTGGCTGTCGATGCCTTTGCCGCCGCTGGCGTCAACCTCTCGGTCAACCTCACCGGCAGCATCTACGTGAACCAGAGCGCCGCCTTCAGCGATTTCCACGTCACCGGCGCCAACCCGGCCGGCAATGCCAGCCTGACCGATGCGGCCTTCGTGGCCAACCGATTCCGCACCGTCATGTGGCGCCGCCCGAAGGCGGCGTGACGGGCTTTGATTTAACCTTTGTTCTCTTGGGAGGAGACTGACATGAAATTTGCGATAACGACCGCGCTGGCGGGCACGCTGGCGTTTGCCCTCGGTCTGGCCGGCCCCGCCCTTGCCGATATCCGTATCGGCGCAACCATCTCGGAAACCGGTCCCGCCTCGTTCCTCGGCGATCCGGAAGCAAAGACGCTGAAGCTTCTGATCGACGAGATCAATGCCGCCGGCGGCGTTCTTGGCGAGAAACTCGAACTCGTCATCTACGACGATGGTGGCGACCCGAACAAGGCACGCACCTTCGCAACGCGACTGGTCGAGGACGACGAAGTAACTGCCGTGATCGGCGGCACCACCACCGGCACCTCGATGGCGATCATTCCGGTCGTCGAAGATGCCGAGATCCCCTTCATCTCGCTTGCCGGCGCAATCGAAATTGTCGACCCGGTGAAGCCCTATACCTTCAAGACACCGCACACCGATCGCATGGCATGCGCAAAGATCTTCGATGACATGAAAAAGAAGGGCTTCACGAAGATCGGCATGATTTCCGGTTCCGACGGCTTTGGCGCCTCGATGCACAAGCAGTGCATGGCAATCATCGGCGAGTACGGCATTGAGGTGGTTGCTGACGAAACCTATGGACCGAGCGATGCGGACATGACCCCGCAGCTTACCAACATCAAGAACACGGCTGGCGTCCAGGCGATCCTCAACCCGGGCTTTGGCCAGGGGCCGGCGATCGTCACGCGAAACTACGCACAGCTCGCCGTCGGACTGCCGCTCTATCAGTCGCACGGCGTTGCCTCGAACGGCTTCATCGATCTTGCCGGTGCAAGTGCTGCCGAAGGTATTCGGCTGCCGGGCACGGCTCTTTTGGTGGCCGACCTGTTGCCCGAAAATGATCCGCAGCGCGCCGTCGTTGCTGCCTACAAGAAGAGCTACGAAGCAGCGACCGGCAAGCCGGTATCGACCTTCGGGGGCTATGCCCATGATGCACTGCGGATTCTGGTCGACGCGATCAACCGCGCCGGCAAGGCCGATCCGGCGGCTATCCGCGAAGCCATCGAAGGGACGAAGGGCGTCGTCGGAACGACCGGCACAGTCACCATGGCAAAAGACGACCACCTCGGCCTCGATCTCACCGCCTTCCGTATGCTCGAGATCCGAGACGGCGGTTGGAAGATCGTCGACTGACGCGCAAAACCGCTTCCGTCGGGAGGGACCAGCTCTCCCGACCTTGTGCAGCGCAAACGGAGGGACCCATGGCCGAGTTCATGCAATTTTTGCTGTCCGGGGTGACGGTCGGCGCGGTCTACGCGCTGGTCGCGCTCGGCTTCACCATCATCTACAACGCATCCGATGTCGTGAATTTCGCTCAGGGCGAGTTCGTCATGCTTGGCGGCATGATCACCGTCTTTTCCTATCAGGCGGCCATTCCTCTGCCCCTGGCGGCGATCCTCGCAATCCTCGTCACAGCGGCAATCGGGATCGCGCTCAACAAGCTCGCCATCGAGCCTGCGCGAGGGGCTCCCGTCGTGTCCCTGATCATCATCACGATCGGCGCCTCGATCTTCATCCGCGGGCTGACGCAGATCACCTTCGACAAGCAACTGCATCGCTTTCCCGCCTTTTCAGGTGATACGCCGATCGCGATCGCCGGAGCGACCATTTTGCCGCAAAGCCTGTGGGTCGTTGCTGGCGCGTTGGCAGTCTTCATTGGCCTTTGGCTGTTTTTTACCAAAACGCTGACCGGGCGCGCGGTGCTGGCGACTGCCAACAATCGCATCGCCGCGCAGCTGGTCGGCATCAACACCCGCTACATTATGACGCTGAGCTTCGCGCTTTCGGCGGCGATCGGCGCGCTGGCGGGGGTTCTCGTGACGCCGATCACGCTGACCAGCTATGACGTCGGCATCTCGCTCGCGTTGAAGGGATTTGCCGCCGCCATGCTGGGCGGCATGGGCAATCCCAAGGGAGCGCTGGTGGGCGGCCTTCTGCTCGGCATGCTCGAAGCAATGACGGCCGGCTACATCAGCTCACAGTACAAGGACGCTGCCGCCTTCATCGTCATCCTCGCCGTCCTCTTCGCCATGCCGCAGGGCATTTTTGGCCGCAAAGTCACGGATCGGGTATGACGATGAAACTCTCCTCGAAAGCCACCACCTTACTGGTGCTTGCGCTCCTCGTCATTGCGCTGCCCTTCCTGTTTCCCTCGTCCTACTATTTCCGCGTCGGCTCGCTGATCTTTGTCAACGGACTTGCGGTCACGGGCCTCGTCATCCTCACCGGATATGCCGGCCAGATCAGCCTCGGCCATGCCGGCTTCGTCGGCATCGGCGGCTATAGCTGCGCGCTTGCGCCGCTCCATCTCGGCCTACATCCCGCTCTGGCCGCTATCCTTGGCGCCGTGCTCTGCGCCCTCGTCGCCTGGCTGGTCGGCCGACCGATCCTGAGGCTCAAGGGATATTATCTCGCTGTCGCAAGCCTGGGGCTTGGAGCGCTGGTCGCCATGGTACTTGCCAACGAGGCCGCCTGGACCGGCGGGCCCGACGGCATCGCTGTCGCAGATCTCGGACTTCGGGCGCTGCTGAAATCGCTCGGCCTCGACATGTCGAACCCCGTCTTCTGGTACGCATTTACCGGGCTCATCATGCTGATCGGCGCCTGGCTTGCACTCAACCTCTTTCACAGCCCCACCGGGCGGGCGCTGCGCGCGCTGCACGGCTCGGAGATCGCGGCTCGGACCGTGGGCGTCGATGTCGCCAACTACAAGCTGCGGGCATTCGTGATCTCCGCCGTCTACGCGTCGGTCGCAGGATCGCTACTGGCTCTGCAGAACAAGTTCATCACGCCCGACGTGGCCGGCTACATGCACTCGATCGAACTGGTGACCATGGCGGTTCTGGGCGGTGCGGGTTCGGTCGCCGGCGCGATCCTCGGCGCGGCGATCCTGACGACGTTGCCGCAGGTTCTGACCGTGTTCCAGGAATACGAACAGCTGGTGCTCGGCCTTATCATGATGCTTGTCATGATCTTCATGCGCGACGGCCTGCTGCCGAGCCTTGCGCGCCTGATCAGAGGGAGGGGAGAATGAGCCTGCTTCAAGTCGAGAGCCTAGGGATCGACTTTGGCGGTCTGCGTGCCGTCAACGATGTGAGCTTTTCCCTGAAGGCGGGCGAAATCGTTTCGGTGATCGGGCCGAATGGCGCCGGTAAGACGACGCTCTTCAACATGATCTCAGGCGTCTACCTGCCCGGGCGCGGGCGAATATTGCTCGCCGGGGAAGAGGTCACCGGCCTCGGCCCGCATCTTTTGGCCGAGCGCGGTCTGTCGCGCACCTTTCAGAACCTGCAGATATTCCAGACGATGACCGTCCTCGAAAATGTCACCGTGGGCCATCACCTGCATGAGCGGGGATCCGTCCTGGCCGATCTTTTGGCTCTACCGGCGTCGCGCCGCCGAAGCCGTACTTCGGAGGCTGGCGCCTACACATTACTGGAACGGGTGGGCCTTGCCCAGGCGGCGGAAAGAACTGCCGGTTCGCTGTCTTATGGTGCGCTGAAGCGCCTGGAAATCGCCCGCGCGCTCGCCTTGCGGCCGCGTGTCCTGCTTCTCGATGAACCTGCCGCAGGCTGCAATGCCGTTGAGACAGAGGAGATCGATCACCTGATCGCCGAGATCGCCGCTGCGGGCGTTTCCATTCTGCTGGTGGAGCACGACATGAAGATGGTCATGCGAATATCGAACCATATCGTGGTCCTCGATCACGGCGAAAAGATCGCCGAGGGAGAACCGTCGACCGTGGCGCGCAATCCGCGGGTCGTCGAAGCCTATCTCGGTGCACAGGGTGTGGAGGCGGCCAATGTTGACTGTTGAGGGACTCCGCTCTCGTTACGGCCGCATCGAGGTGCTGCACGGCATCGACCTTGAGGTGGGCTCCGGTGAAATCGTCACGGTGGTGGGCGCGAACGGGGCTGGCAAGACGACGCTCCTGCGATGCCTATCCGGCATACAGCCGGTTTCAGCCGGCACCATCGTGTTTCGTGGCGAGGCCCTGAACGCCGTTCCGGCTTACCGTCGCGCAGCACGCGGTCTCTCGCAATCGCCGGAGGGCAGGCAGATCTTCACAAATCTTTCTGTCGAGGAAAACCTGCGTCTGGGCGCTTTCCTCTATTCGGATGACAAGGTCGAACGGGACATGGAGGACGCATTCGCCATGTTCCCGATCCTGCGCGAGAAGCGCAATCTGGCGGCCGGCGGCCTCTCTGGCGGTCAGCAGCAGATGCTTGCCATCACCCGCGCCCTTATGGCCCGTCCCTCCTGCCTGCTGCTTGACGAGCCGAGCATGGGGCTGGCTCCGATCCTCGTCGCGCAGATCTTCGAGGTGGTGAAGGGCTTACGCGCGCTCAATGTCACCGTGCTGCTGGTCGAACAGAACGCCTTCGGCGCACTCTCCATCGCCGACCGTGGCTACGTGATGGAGACCGGCCGTATTACAATGTCGGGACCAGCGCCGGAGCTGATTGCCGACGAACGTATTCGCGAAGCCTACCTGGGACTATGACATCATGACCGTGACCATCGAACGCACTGGCGACGTCGCCGTCGTCACCATTGACAACCCGCCCGTCAACGCGCTCTCGCAGGGCCTGCGCCAGGATCTGTGGAATGCGGCGGAAACGCTGGACGCCGACCCCTCGGTGCGCGCCGTGGTCCTGATCTGCCAAGGGCGGACATTCATCGCAGGTGCCGATGTCAACGAACTCGGCAAGCCGCCGATGCCCCCTCACCTTCCAGATCTCGTCGCTCGTATAGAGACGGCGACCAAACCATGGATAGCGGCAATTCATGGCAGTGCGCTCGGAGGCGGTTGCGAAGTGGCGCTCGGCTGCCGTTTCCGCATTGCCGTACCGTCGGCGAGCGTCGGCTTGCCCGAGGTCCGGCTAGGCATCGTTCCAGGGGCCGGAGGGACCGTGCGCCTGCCACGACTGATCGGACCGGCGCTCGCTGCCGACATGGTTACATCTGGTACCCCGCTGGCGGCGCCGAAGGCTCGATCGCAGGGGCTGATCGACGCTATCGTCGAGGGTGATCTGGAACGGGGAGCGATCGACTTTGCACGGGCGGCCGTAGATCAATCTCTTCCGCTTCCACTCAGCGAGCGAAGCGTGCCCGCAGTGGACGCGACTTTCTGGGAAACAACGTCTAGGGCCGTTGCCGATCGCGCCAAGCGCGAAGACGCGCCGCTCCGCGCGCTTGCCTGCGTGCGCAAGGCGGTCGAAGCAGATTTCGACACTGCAATGGCCTTCGAGCGCCAGACATTTCTCGAATTGCGCGGCTCGTCCCAGGCTGCCGCCTTGCGCCACGTTTTCTTCGCAGAGCGTAGCGCGCCACGGCCCCCTGAGCTCGCCGGCGTTGAGACCCGCTCGATCCGTTCTGCCGCCGTCATCGGCGGCGGCACGATGGGAGCAGGGATTGTGGCAGCCCTTCGCGATGCAGGCCTTCCGGTCACTCTCGTGGAACGCGACGAGGCGGCAGTCGAGCGGGGACTATCGAACCTGCGTTCGATTTTTGAAAACTCGGTCAAGCGCGGCAGGATCACCTCTGAAACGGCGGCCGAGCGACTGTCCGGTGTAATCGGCACGACCAACTACGAGCTTCTTGCTCGGGTCGACGTCGTCATTGAAGCGGTGTTTGAAGATCTCGACGTGAAGCGCGAGGTCTTCGGCAAGCTTTCCACCGTCTGCCGTCCCGATGCCGTGCTCGCCACGAACACCTCCTACCTTGACCCCGAGCAGATAGCGGCCGGCATCAAACACCCGGAGCGCTTTTTCGGGTTGCACTTCTTCAGCCCGGCCCATGTCATGAAACTGCTTGAGATCGTGCCGACCGCTCATACGACGCCGGCGACACTCGCGACGGGTTTCGCGCTCGCCCGCATGCTGAAGAAGATTCCCGTGCGCGCCGGCATTTGCGATGGCTTTATCGGCAACCGGATCCTGAAAATCACCCGCGCCCAAGCCGAACGCCTGCTGCTATCAGGTGCGACACCAAAGGCGGTCGATGCGGCGATGCGCAGCTTCGGCCTGTCCATGGGTCCCTTCGAGGCTCAGGACCTCGGCGGTCTCGACATCGCCGCGTTCCAGCGCCGGGCGGCGCGCGCCCGTGGCGAAACGCCCTTTGCGCCGATCGCCGAACGGCTTTGTGCGTTGGAGCGCTTTGGGCAGAAAAGTGGCGGGGGATGGTACGACTACGCGAAGGGCGACCGTACTCCGCAACCCTCTGATATCGTCGCTGATATCATTGCGGGGGAAGCCAAAGGAATATCCCAACGGCAGTGGGATGAAGCCGACATCATTGATTGCATTGTCCTTCCAATGGTCAACGAGGCCGCGAAGATCCTGCACGAGAAGGTCGCGCTCAGGGCCTCCGACATCGACCTCGTGGAAATCCATGGATATGGATTCCCGCGCTGGCGCGGTGGCCTGATGCACTATGCTGAAGAGCGTGGACTTACTGAAATTGCGGCGAAGCTCAAAGAACTCGCAGCAAATGATCTAACTGAGCCGCCTTGCAATCAGTTCGAGAGTGCCTGAGGAAAGCGCGGGACCTCGAGCGAGGGTTGAATGCCAAGAAGGACTGTCCGGGGCGGCCTCTTTTCCTAATAGCCATACTGTTCCTGACTGTACTGGCTCTTGTTGAGGACAACCCCTAGCACATTCGTTTTCTCGCGCAGGCTCTGCTCGCAAATATCCACTTCGCTGACTGTGCTCTGGTCGGAAGCGGCAACGAGGACGACGCCGTCCACATTCGGCAGGAAGGCGAGCACATCGTCGGTCGATAGCATTGGCGGCAAGTCATAGAGGATGACGTCCGGCTTTATCTCCTGACGCATCTCTCGTAGCGATTGAGCTGCCGCGGCACTTTGAAGGAGTTCCGCCGAATACTGTACCGCCTGCCGGTTTGGCCCAATCGCGAGGTTGTCGCCGTATCGGAAAAAGGTTTCGCGTAAGCCAGCGTCGCCCTTCAGGAAACTCTCGATAGAGCCTGGATTCTTAATGGCAAGGGTCTTGCCGATCTGCGGGCGCCGTAAATCGAGATCGACAAGGACAGTTCGACAATCCCTCTGATTGGCCAGACTGAATGCGAGATTGAGCGCAATGCACGTCTTCCCGCATGCCGGGGTAGGCGACGTGATGGCGACCGAGGTCCAGTTATTCTCCCTGAGGAGACGGAGCAGTTTCGTCCGCATCATGTCAAAGGCGCCATGGGCCGGGGACAACCGGTCCAACGTGATAACGCGATTGTTGGCGGCTGCATCGTGGTCGATGACAAGTGGGGGCAGTCCCTCCCACGCCCCTCTCACAATTTCAAGCGGTTCCGGCAACGCCGGACTCCGATCGTCCATCTCGGCAACCCCTCTACTACGCGACGATCTGCCAACAAATTCCATTACATGTCCTCAATCACTGCGTCGAAGCCTGACGCTATTTAGGTTCACCACTTTGGCCAGCAGTCTGGGAATGCGGAACCTCTTCCCAAATTCAACGTCAACGGTAGCTGAACATCCGCGTGACGCTATTGAGCTTCCTCTTCAATGGCGGCGTTCGCGTTTCGTAGGGGGTATTGATGAACGGGATCACCGCCAGTGGTTGTGCCTGGAGCATCTGGACCAATTCGACCGGCCGGCGGATCGTCCTGTTCAGCATTTCAAGCAATGCGATGATCGCAAAACTGAGCGCAATGCCGGCCAATAAGCCAGCAAGGACGATAAGCCGCCGGCGCGATCGCAACGGTGATTGCGGCTCGGTGGCCGCTTCCAATAGCGAGAATCGGCCACCATCCGAGCGCGCCTCTATCTGCTGGCCCAATGAGGCTTCCGCGCGTTTGGCAATCGCCGTATTGTATTGCGTTTGCGTGTTTGAGAGCGTGCGTTCAAGCGCGTTCAGGCGGATATCGGTGGCTGGCGTGGCGCTTATGGATTGCGTGAGAGAAGCGATCTTCTCGGTTATCTGCACCCGCTCCTTCTCGATTGCATCTATCCGCCTGTCCACGTCGGAGAGCTGAAGGTCAAGACCGGACTGCGCTTTGGTATCGGCGCCCTCTTGCTTTTTGGGAACGACCTTTCCGCGTAGGGCGGCAATGCGTGCTCTCAGCGCGATAATGTTGGGGCTCGTTTCGGCAAAGACCGAGAGCTGATCGGCGAGCGCTTTGTTGAGATCCAAAAGCATCTGCTGTTCGGCAGTCAGCGGCTCGCCTGTCGGATATTTGCCGGTCACCATATAGGTCTCGACCAAAAGACTGCGTCTCGTGCGAAGATCCGATTCCTCACGCTCAAGCGATATCAGGCGCTCTTGCAAGGTGCTCTGCTGGGTGCGACGAAACTCCAGGCTCTCAGGCAGCGTATCCCTGTTTTCGTTCTTGAATTTCAATAGGTCAGCTTCAATGCGACCGAGGTCGTCGTCCAGCCTCTTCACCTCGTCGTTGAAGAACTCCAGCGTGTCCCCCGCTCTATCGGTTCTTTGCTTCTGATTGCTGTGCAGGATCGATGTCGCAAGTTCGTTAGCGACACGTGCCGCCAAGGCGGGCGTGCCAGCCTCGAATCCAATTGTGAATACCGATGCGCCATCGCCGCTGCTGAGCTCGGTTTCCTCAAAGATGAGCCGGGACCGCAAATCCTTCACCAAATACTCGACAGGAGGTTTCTCCTTCTCGCCCGCATAGATGTCGAGTTTGGCCGCGAGTCTAACCAGATTGTCCCGTGTCGTTAGATGCTGCTGGATTATTTGCAGCTGGCCAAGCGAACTTGTCGGCACTGTCGAGCGTACCAGATTAACGGGAATCTGTGGCGCCTCGACCAGGATCTTGGCTGTAGACTGATAGCTACGCGGCAAAAGGAGGGCAGCAGTGAGAGCGAGAGCTGTCGTCACGGTCACGCACAACAGAATTAACGGCAATCTCCGTAGCAGAATAGAAAGATAAAAACGGACATCGATGTCACCCATTACGAATTCATCCGAACTAAAGAAACGAGAGCGGCGTACTGTAGGGGTGACATCTTCGATCAGTTTTTGGATCCACGATAGTTGATCGATAGTGGGTGTGCCGCCAACGGTTTGTTAGTCCATTTGGCTAGTTTTTGTTCCAGGCGAGCCGCGTTTCAAAGCTAACCCCAATGCCCCGAGAGATTTCCTTTCCGTCATCATTGTCAGACGCTCATCATTTTTGGTTATTTGGCGCCCCTTGTCGGATGGTCGCATGTGAATGTATTCTTCAAGCAACAGAGAATAGATCTAAAATAAAATTCTCGCGACATCTCTAAATTAGACTTGAAACGACGCAGAACCAACTCTGGAAGTTTGCTGATGCACTATTTGATATTGAGGATGGGCTTCGGCAACCTTTTACGGCCACTAGCGCGGCTTCCCGCCGCAGCGATTGCTGCACTCGTTTTCCTGAATGTCGGCGCGGCTTGCGGCAGCCCACTTCTTCCGAACACGAAGGTCCGGTTGACACTCGTCCAGTGGATGCCGACCAAGGGGAGCTACGAGCAATGGGCCACGGTCGGAGGCGAATATACCGTCTCGGACGCAGGAACGATATCGATCCCCCTGCTTGGACCTGTTTCCGTTGGAAACATGGATGAGGCAACGCTGGCATCGGCCATTGCAAAGCAGTTGAAGGAAAAGATCGGGCTTGTCGACGAGCCAGCCGCCACTATCGAGATCCTCAAATATCCACCAATCTATGTCGTTGGCGATGTTACAAATCCCGGTGAGTATGCGTTTCACACCGACATCACCGTCCTGCAGGCCTTCGCAATGGGAGGCGGCCAAATGCGCGCCTCAGCTGGTTCGCAAAACTCGGTGGACACTACCAAACTGGTGGGCGACCTAAAGGAAATCGACGACGCCATCATCCGCAGCACGGCCAGAATCGAGCGTCTGGAAGCGGAAATGGCCGGGGAAAAGAGCCTACAATCCCGACAAGAGGGCGCGAATGCGAACCCGTTGACTGCTGCCATTTATAAGCAGGAAGAGGCAATATTCTCCGCCAGGGCAAATGAGCTGACCAGACAGTCGAAATCACTGTCGGGACTACGTGACCTCCTGTCAGAGGAAATCAACGTACTGCAGGAGAAGGTAAAAAGCACGGACGCGAACATAGGCTCGGTGCAACAGCAGCTCGACAGCACGATTGCCCTCATTGAGAAGGGCGCTATCGTTGCAACGCGACAGGCCGAGGTCGAGCGTGTCATGAGAGGCTATCAAAACGACCGCCTTGATCTCACGGTTGCAATAATGCGGGCCCGCCAAAGCATAAGTCAGGCAACGCGAGATCTCGAGGGTCTATACGATAGAAGACAGACGGAAGTTGCTTCGGAATTGCAGGCCGAGCGGGCGACCATAGGACAGTTACGAGTGAAGAGAGATACCAGTCAGAAGCTGCTGATGGACAGCCTGTCATCCAGCAGCGCCGCGCGGCCCAATGAAGATCCGAAGCTCGCATTCAGCATCGTTCGCAATCTTGCTGGAAAAAGCAACGAAATCGACGCCTCCGAAACTACCACGATGATGCCTGGAGATGTCCTGAAAGTTACCCTGCGGCCAGGCTCCCAAACCTCCGCGTCAAATTCCCTGAAGGCGGCCGAAACGACTGCGCGCAACATCAGCCAATGATCAGCGACCTCGACAACGACGATCGTGTTGAAAAGCCGACGCCAGGCCCGTCAAAGATGACCCCTCCCATCGGCACCGGGAGCAAGAGTTACTTACAGATAGTCAAGTCGACGATGCTTATCGGCGGGTCGTCGGTTATCAATGTGATGTTTTCCATCATCCGAAACAAAGCCATGGCGCTGCTTCTCGGGCCCGAGGGCATCGGAGTGATGGCTCTTTATAGTTCGATCGCAGACATTTCACAGACCGTGGCGGGGCTTGGCATCAATGCGAGCGGTGTTCGCCAGATTGCCGCTGTCAATTCAAAAGACACTGTGCAGATAGCCGAGGTCGTAGCGGTGCTGCGCCGCGTTTCCTTGCTTTTGGGCTTCGTCGGAACAGCCCTTTTACTGCTCTTTTCGGAACCTGTTGCGCAATTTACCTTCGGTACCCGCCAGCATACCGTTGGAGTGATGCTCTTATCGCTAGCAGTATTCTTTCAGGTGGCAGCGGGAGGAAGAGCCGCGCTGATACAGGGCATGCGTGATATCTCCAGCCTTGCCTGGATGAGCGTTCTTGGGGGCCTTTTCAGCGTAGTGGTCGGGGTGCCGATCATTTACTTCTTCGGAGAGCCTGGAATTGCGATATCGCTGGTAGCTGCAGCCTTCGCAAGCTTCGTAGCCTCATGGTGGTTCAGCCGGAGGATTGATATACCTCGCGTCCCTGTTACTGCGCGACGGGCCTTGCAGGAAACCAGCGCGCTGTTCAAGCTCGGCATCGTGTTCATGGCGAGTGGCTTTTTAACCATGGGCAGTGCCTATGCCATCCGCCTTATCGTGTCATCAGAGAGCGGATTGCATGCGGCCGGCCTTTACCAAGCAGCCTGGTCACTGGGAGGGCTTTATGCGGGCTTCATCCTACAGGCCATGGGCACCGACTTCTATCCGCGCCTCACGGCCGTCTGCGAGAACAATGCAGAATGCAACCGGCTGGTCAACGAACAGACTGAAGTCAGCATCCTGTTGGCCGGTCCTGGCCTGATTGCGACGCTAACACTTGCCCCGGCCGTCATGGCGCTGTTCTACTCCTCTGCATTTCAGGGAGCGGTCGATATTCTGCGCTGGATTTGCCTTGGAATGATGCTGCGCATTGTGGCCTGGCCGATCGGATTCATTATTCTCGCCAAGGGTGCAAAAGCGATTTTCTTCTGGTCAGAAGTCGCTGCCGCCGTCGTTCACGTTGGACTCGCGTGGCTGTGTGTGCCGGCACTTGGCGCCGCAGGCGCTGGCCTTGCCTTCTTCGGCCTTTATGTTTGGCACAGCGTCCTGATGTATTGCGTGGCGCGACGCTTCACGAACTTCCGCTGGTCACCCGCCAATCGCAAATTAATTACGGCCTATCTCCCGATATCGGCACTTGTCTTCGGCGCATTCCAGTGTTTGCCGCTCTGGCAAGCAACAAGCCTTGGACTGTGTATCGCAATTCTGGTTGGTCTATTCTCGCTGAGGATGCTGGCTGGTCTGCTTCCACAACACATGTTCCCGAAAGCAATTCGGCCGCTGCTTGAAAGTATACGGGGTGCATAAATATCCACGGCCCCTCCATCTCGATGGTTGGCGGATGCGGGCCAGTGAGATTGAGACTTTGGGCAAGACACAGCGTGAAAGATCAACCCACCTGTTCGATTGCCAATTCAGGCGCGCAAACGGACGCTTTCACTGCCTCGGCAACCGATGTCAATTCGCTCGCCGTCATCTGCACAAACAGCGGGAGAATGATCGAATGCTGCTGTGCCAGGACACTTTGTTGCAGGCTCGTCGCGACGCGATGCGAGCCAGGTTCGGCATAGGCGGCCTCAAGATGGATGTTCATGATCCCGCGTCTCGTCGAGACGCCCTGATCAAGCAACTCCTGCATGACGTCATGCTGGTCGAGATCTAGTGACAATCCCAAGCAGAAGCTCTGCCAATTGCTGCGCGCCCACGAGGGCTCGATGGGCGGCGCAACCCCCGCTGCTGCATAAAGCTGTTCGGCATACTGGCTCGCAAGTTCGCGCCGACGCACAATGATCGCCGGCAAACGCTTGAGTTGCTCGCGGCCAACGGCTGCCTGCATGTCCGTCATCCGATAATTGTATCCAAGCTCGGGATAGGACTCGAAAATAACCTGCTTCGAACCGTGCCGCACAGCATCGGTGACGCTCATTCCATGTTGCCGCCACAGGCGGAACTTTCGATCATACTCGGGATTGGCCGTCGTCAGCATGCCGCCGTCACCCGTTGTCACCACCTTGCGAGGATGAAACGAAAAACAGGCTATATCGCCGTGGGGCTTGCCGATCTTTTCCCAGCGGCCCTTCCAGAGAATTTCGCTGCCGGTGGCGCAAGCGGCATCCTCGATCACGGGGATGGAATGACGGGCCGCGATCGCAACGACGCGATGCAGATCGCAAGGCATTCCGAGCTGATGGACGCAAATGATGGCCTTGGTACGGGGCGTGATGGCCGCCTCGATCAGGTCGGGATCGATGTTGTAGCCGTCTTTTTCGATATCGACGAAGACGGGCACGGCACCGCAATAGCGGATCGCATTTGCTGTTGCGATGAAGGTGTGGCTAACGGTGATGACTTCATCGCCGGCCTCGACGCCGACCGCCTTCAGGGCGAGGTGAAGCGCGGTCGTGCAATTGGAAACGGCACATGCATGCCGGGCACCGACAAAATCGGCGAACTCTTCTTCGAAGGCAGCGACCTCTGGCCCTTGTGTAACCCAACCGGACAGAATGACGCGGCGAACCGCCTCGACCTCCTGCTCATCGAGGACGGGCTTGGCAACCGGGATCTGGTTCATGCTGCCTCTCCTGCGTTCAGGCTCTTTTCCTGGCGCCACCACTCTACGAGATCGCGCAGGCCCTCTTCCATTGTCACCTTTGAGCTGAAGCCAAGAAGCTTCTCGGCCTTGGCGGTCGAGGCAAGGCGCCGCGGCACGGCGTTGACTTTACGCGCCGGTCCGAATTGCGGCTCCAACGACGAGCCCATGACCTTGGTCAACAGGGCTGCAAGCTCACGCAAGCTCGTCTCGGTGCCGCTTGCGACGTTGAAGACTTCGTCAGTCACATCGGATTTCGCGGCAAGCAGATTGGCCCGCGCGATGTCGTGCACATGAACGAAATCCATCGTCTGCGTACCGTCCCCGAGGATGATCGGCGGCAAGCCGCCGGCAATGCGTTCCATCCAGCGGATCAGAACTTCCGTGTAGGCGCCGTAGACATCCATGCGCGGACCGTAGACGTTGAAGTAGCGAAGCGCCACGTAGCGCAGGCCATACATCTCCGCAAAGCTGCGCAGCACACCCTCGTTGAAGGCTTTGGCGGCGCCATAGATGGTACGATTGTTGTAGGGGTGATGTTCCTCGGTGGTCGGGAAGGTGTCGGCCAGTCCAAGGACCGACGCTGAGGACGCGGCCACAACTTTCGACACCCCGGCCTGCACCGCCGCTTCAAGCACGTCGAATGTCCCGCCTGCCAGGACATCAAAAGCAAGCCGCGGTTCCTCGGCGCACTGCGTGATGCGAATGGCGGCCTGGTGGAAGACAACATCGATGCCTTGGCTCACTTCCTTGATAAGCGCGCGATCCCTGATGTCGCCCTCGACTATCGTCACGGGAGCCCGGTTGACGGCGTCGGCCAGGTTCTCACGCCTGCCGCGGACGAAATTGTCCAGGATCACTATTTCCTTGGGTTCCTCGCGGGCGACGAGATCGGCAATGTGCGAGCCGATGAGACCGGCACCGCCGGTGATCAAAATCCGCTTATCCTTCATACTCTAACACTCCGAATTTGGTCCGCTCGAATCCTGATCCGTTCGCCAGCGGAGGAATTTTGCAGGAACGCCGGCGACGACAGAGAAGGGGGCAACATCGTCAACAACAACGGCACCCGCGCCGACAATTGCGCCTTTGCCGACAGTCACGCCGGGAAGGATCGTGGCACTGGTGCCGATGTCTGCCCATGCGCCAATGCGGACCGGTTTGATTTCGAGGTCGGTGCGGATAATCGGCATATCGACTGGCATTGCAGTATGGCTTGAGCCCAGGACCTTCGCGCCTGGCCCCCACCCAACATGATCCTCAAGCACCAGGTCACGCGCATCAAAATAGGCCTGGGGGCCGATCCAGACGTTGTTTCCGATGCGGCACGTGCCGTCGAATCTGCCCTGAATGTAGGCTTGTGCGCCGATAAAAACCCCGTCGCCGATTTCGAAGGTTTCCGGATGTTTGAAACCGGCGCCGCTGCCGACCTGCAAGCCGTTGCCACAGGCGCGCGCCAGGCTTTTCCAGATCGCCTTGCGCATGAAACTGTCAACAAAACCGTCGCCGGTCGCGAAGCGTGCGTAGAGTTCTACGAGGCCCACGGTACCATAGGAGCGCGTCAACTCTTCGGCCAGATGAACGACATAGTCGGGGTCCACGGAGGTTTGCTGGCGCCCATGGACAGCCAGGACAAGACGCACGCCGGTGACGGGGTCAGCTGACATAGGCGTCCTGCTCCACAGCAGCTGCAATCTGATCGACTTGCTCCAATGTCAGCTCCGGATAGATCGGCAGCGAGAGCACCTCACGCGCTGCGGCCTCCGATACCGGGAGATCTCCGGCACGATACCCAAGATCAACATGCGCTTTCTGCAGGTGGATCGGGATCGGATAGTGGAGCCCGGTATGGATGCCCTCGGACCGCAACGAGTGCTGCAGATGCTCACGGTCGCGGCTGCGCACGGCGTAGACGTGGTAGACATGGCGGCGATCCATCATCACAACGGGAACGCGCACCGAGCGCGAATCGGCCAAAAGCGTTGAATAGCGATCGGCACGAACCCGTCGTGCTTCGGTCCAGGCTTCGAGATGTCGAAGCTTGATCCGCAGGATCGCGCCCTGGATCTCATCCATGCGGTAGTTGAAGCCCTTCAGCGTGTGGTGATAGCGCTGCTCCTGACCCCAGTCCCGCAACATTCTGATTTTCTTGGCATGTTCGTCATCGTTGGTGACGACGATACCACCTTCGCCACAGGCGCCGAGGTTTTTGCCGGGGTAAAAGCTGAAGCAGCTCGACACACCGATGCTTCCCGCACGCCGTCCCTTATATTCGGCGCCATGGGCCTGGCAGGCGTCTTCGATCACCGCAATTCCATGCTTGTCAGCGATAGACTTGATTGCGTCCATGTCGGCCATCTGCCCATAAAGATGGACGGGCATGATGGCCTTGGTCCGCGGTGTTATCGCGGCTTCCAGCTTAGCCGGATCCATTGTCAGCGTCGCTGGCTCGACATCAACGAAGACCGGACGAGCGCCCGTGTAGCAGACTGCGGATGCGGTCGCGACAAACGTGAAGGAAACGGTAATAACCTCGTCACCTGGACCTACGCCGGCAGCAAGCAGGGCAAGATGCAAAGCGCTTGTCCCGGTGTTGACCGCGATCGCATGCTTGGCATCGCAATAGACCGCAAATTCGTCCTCAAAGCGAGCGACTTCCTCGCCGAGGACATAATGGCCCGAGGCGAGCACGCGCATCACGGCGGGCTCGACCTCGCTCTTGATAGAGGCATACTGAGCCTTGAGGTCGAGAAGGGGGATCATGCGATCAGCCTCGCCGGCTCGAGTTCGATGACACGCCCGCGCTGTGCGAGCGACTGGGTGGCGGCTTCAAGAATGCGCACGACGCGCAGTCCTGCATGGCCATCGGCAATCGGCTGGCTGTTTGTCATGACACAATCGACAAACTGCTTGAGCTCCCGGCCAAGTGCTTCCGTCATGTCGAGTTGTGGGGCGTACATGTCGCCGGTGCGGTAGCCTACGCGCATGTCGTAGACCTTCTCGCCGTCCGACTGCGGATTGCCGTTGAGCGTGATACCCTTGTCGTAGACCTTGATCTTCTCACTTGGCTCCAGATCGTCATAGACGATCATCTTGCTGCTGCCGCCGATCAGCGTACGGCGCACCTTTACGGGTGCGAGCCAGTTGACGTGGATGTGGGCGATCAGCTTGCTCTCGAAGAAAAGCGTCAGATAGGCGATGTTCTCGGGCTCGCCGGCAACGTGACCCATGCCCGTCGCCGACACCGCCACCGGCTTTTCCGGCAGGACGTAGTCCATGATCGACAGATCGTGGACGGCGAGATCCCAAATGACGCTGACATCATGCTGGAACAGGCCGAGATTGACGCGCACGGAATCGTAGTAATAGATCTCTCCGAGACCATTCTCGATGATTTCCCGCATCTTGCGGACGGCGCCGGTATGAATGAAGGTGTGGTCGACAGCGAGAACAAGATGGCGGCGCGCCGCCTCATCCACCATTCGGCGAGCCTCTTCGGAGGTTGACGCCATCGGCTTTTCAACAAACACATGTTTTCCGGCCATCAGGGCTTTCATCGCCAGCATGTAGTGAGCCGATACCGGCGTCGCGATGGCGACGGCATCAACGCGGGGATCACGCAACACCTCGTCGAAATCGTCGGTGATCTGGACTGTCGGATAGCGCAGCTGGACGCCGGCAAGGCGATCCTTCTTGAGATCGCATACCCAGACAAGCTTTGCGCCCGGCGTTTCTGCAAGATTGCGGACCAGATTCGGCCCCCAATACCCGTAACCGACGACAGCAACCCCAATCATCTTGCTCTCCCGGATGAAATGACTTCGAGCGGCGCATCCTTTGCGCGGCCGATAACTCTTGCCGGTACGCCGGCAACAATTGCGTAGGCAGGCACGTCCTTGGTGACGACCGCACCTGCGCCAATCTGCGCGCCTTCGCCAATCGTTATGCCGGCGACGATGGTCGCGTTGCTGCCGATCGAGGCGTAACGCTTGACGAGCGTCGGCACGACCGACCAGTCCGCGTCGGATTGAAGGGTGCCATCGAGATTGACGGCACGTGGATGCAGATCGTTGGTGAACATCACGCCGTGGCCTACAAAGACGCCGTCTTCGATGGTGACGCCTTCGCAGATGAAAGAGTGGCTGGAGATCTTGCAGTTTTCTGCGATTGAGGCGTTCTTCTGGATCTCGACAAAGGTTCCGATGCGTGAGCCCCGGCCGATCGAGCAGCCGTAAAGATTTACGAGATCTGGATGATGGATCACGACGTCATCGCCCAGCCTTACGCTTTGTGCGATCATGGCATCCGCCTCGCGTAGCAACCGCTTGATCCCAGCGGATCGTCATTTACCTCGAGCATAAAACGCGCCCCCAGCTGAACAATGTACTGAAGACAAAGAAGTCTTTTTTTATCCTTCGAGTAAAGAAAACAAAAATCGGTATTCGATAGATCGAAAGGAGTACGCGTGAAATCAATTTGCCAGTTTTACATTGCGTAGCGAAAGTAATTTATAGAATAGGATTGAAATTGGTCATGCAGACGCAATTGACCAGGCGGAAAGACACCGTCGCGGCAGGCGAGCGTAAAGAACGCATTGGGCACGGAGACGGCACGATTGCCACTTACATCAAAGAAGTTTTCGGGCGTCAGTCTCCTCGCGTCGGCAATTGCGATCGTGACGACAGCACGCACACAGCTGAACCGTCGTACGCGTCAGATCAAGCGCCTTGTGTTCGATGAGGGGCTGGGCGCGCTCACTGACAAAATCAGGACCAAGCTGTCGGACGCAATTCGACCCAAGACATTTATGTGGCACGTTTTTCCATCGGATATCCTGCAGGCCGACCTGTCGAAGCCGCAACACCAAACCATCCCTGTCATAAACGACGGCCAGCCGATCGAGCTAAACTGGATCGTGGGCCCCGCTGGACCCGGATCGGGAGGCCACACCACCATCTATCGGACGCTAAAGCATCTTCAGGCCGCCGGGTATCACAACCGCGTCTACTTTTATGACCCCTTCGGCGGTGACGGCCAATACTATCAGGACTTAGCACGGTCTTATTATGGACTGACCTGCGAGATCCAGGACATTCGCCATGGCATGAAGGATGCTCACGGCGTCATAGCAACGTGCTGGCCCACTGCCTATGCCGCGTTCAACGCGTCGTGCTCCGGCAAAAGGTTCTATTTCATCCAGGATTATGAACCGTACTTTTACCCCGTGGGCACCAACAGCGCTCTGGCAGAGACCACCTACAGAATGGGATTCCACGGGCTCACCGCGGGACGTTGGCTCTCGGAAAAGCTCACGCGCGAGTTCGGAATGGACACGGATTGGTTTCCATTCGGGTGCGATACGACACGCTATCGTTTTGATGCCAATTCGCAACGCTCCGGCGTTGCCTTCTATGCGAGGGCAGGCACCCCGCGCCGCGCGGTCGAGATTGGGCTGCTTGCTCTCGAGCTGTTTTCCAAGCGGCAGCCTGATGTCGAGTTGCACCTGTTTGGCCAGCGGATGGGAAGCCTTCCCTTTAAGTTCACCAACCACGGCCTGGTCTCTCCGGACAAGCTCAACCAGATCTACAACCGCAGTTTTGCAGGGTTAAGCCTCTCGTTGACGAACGTCTCGCTCGTACCTCATGAAATGCTTGCCTGCGGCTGCATGCCCGTCGTCAACGAAGCGGATCACAATCGCATCGTGCTGGACAATGCTTATGTCCGATACGCTGCACTGCTGCCGCATGCGCTTGCCGAAACACTGGAAGCGATCGTCACAATGCCAAACTTTGGCAGTGCGGCCCAAAGAGCTGCCGACAGTGTCAAGTCGACGTCCTGGGATATCGCCGGGGCAGCTGTCGACACCGCAATTCGCAATGCGATCATCGCGGAGACCGCCAGATCACGATCTCGACGGGCCTTTCCGATCTCAATCTCGTCATAAAGAGGCCAACATGACCACTGTCGATATTGTGATTCCCTGCTATCGCTACGGCAAATTTCTCAAACAATGCGTCGACAGCGTCATCACTCAACACGATGTCGAGGTAAGGTTGCTCATCATCGATGACGCCTCGCCTGACGATTCACCTGAGATCGCAGAAGAACTCGCACGTCAGGACAACCGGATTGAGATTGTTCGTCACACAAGAAACAAAGGACACATAACGACCTACAACGAAGGGATCGAGTGGGCCAAGGCCGACCTTTTCCTCCTTCTATCCGCGGACGACTATCTGCTTGCCGGTGCGCTCTCGCGTGCCGCCGAACTGCATAGAGCCAATCCAGACATGAGCTTTGCCTTTGGGGATGCGATTTTGGCCTACGACGATGGGACGCAGGCCGCACGCAAACCGTTTGGAACCGCATTCAGCGACACCACGAAAGTGTTCGCCTGCGCGGACTTCATCAAGGCTATGGAAGGCAGGAACATTGTTCCAACGCCGACCGCGATCGTGAAAACCGCGGTACAAAAGAAGGTCGGCGGTTATTCTCATCATCTCCCACACGCCGGCGACATGGCAATGTGGCTGAACCTGTCGGCCGAAGGACCTGTGGGGTTCGTTGGCGCCCCTCAGGCGGCCTACCGCATGCATTCGCATAATATGTCACGTTCCTACTCATCGGCCCGCCTGCCGGACCTCCAGCAAAGGCAGGCGGCGATTGAGCATTTTCTGGAACGTATCCGCTCGACACGGTCAGACGTCGAGCAATTTCGAAGGATATTGATGCGAGATCTTGCTGTGAGCGCGTCCATGCAGGCCGCGGCCGCGTTTGATGAGCGTGAATCCGACATCTCCCGCCAACTGGCAAAGTTTGCACTTACTCTGGACCCAACCATTCGGTTCAGCCTGCCGTGGCTGCGACTGCATCTGCATAAGGCTATCGGACCCCGGGGATGGCAGATCCTGCGTTCTTCACTTGGAGTGTCCGCCGGCGTTCCCGACTGATCGATGCATCTCCTAGAAAAATAGACTCATCGGCGCGCTGCAAGGCGGCTGACACGCATTGGTGCTCCCCCGGCAGCGCGGTCACTGACTGTTCGGCCTGACGGGTTTTCATGACCACGCGAATCCAGTATCCAGGCGCCGGCTCCGCCCAAAAAGAAAAACCACGCATATGTGGCACCCCAGAAATGCACGGTGGCACCGACGAAAACGAAGCTTGCCATGCAAATGAGGTAGGCGGTGCGATAGGAGGCAACGACGGGCTCCAAAACCTTCCTACGCGCAATCGCGAACCATAAGCCGAACCAGGACAACACCATAAGTGTAACGCCAGGGATGCCGTGGCGCATCGCCAAAATTAGCCAGAAGTTGTCTATACTATCGCTCACCATCCAGCCCGGACGCATCCAGTCGCCAAGGCCAATTCCAAAGATCGGGTGCCTTTCGACTGAGGCCGTGCCATACTCCCAGATCCACATGCGGTACCAGCCAGTCTGCTGCTCGAAGGTAAAATGTGAGACGTAAAACTGCGCGGGCGTTTGGTTGGAGCCGAACTCGATAGCACCGATGCCGAGGATTGCGACCGCCCACAATAGCTTCCAACGTCCCGGGAAGCCACGTAGCAATCTGTCCCAGGTCAGGAGCGCAATTTGCAACGCAAGTCCAGCAATTGGAGCCGACGACATGGAAAGGACAGCACTGCCGACAACCACGCTTGTGAAGAATACCGCGGTGAAACCGTTGTAACGGAATGACGATGCCCGGCATACTAGGGCAAGCAGGCTAGCGCAAAACACGCCGTACAGGATCGAATGACTAAACGGTCCCTGTACGCGCCACAAGCCCATACGTGGATACATCCGGGTGATCTCGACCGTGGGAAAAATCGTGCCAAGTATCGTCAGGAGCGGCTTTTGCCCAGTCAACCATTCATAGAGACAGAACGGCAGCAGGCACACGAGCAGCTTCGAGACGAACATTACCATGCTGCGAAAATCATCTGGCGTACGGATGAAGCATCGGGCCATCAAGTAGGAGCCCATGCCCTCGATGAACAGCATGCCACCCGGTTGAATCGCTGGACCTATTCCGTGGACAACGACAAGTCCAACGGCGGCCCAGAGGTGGAACAGCGTCAGCCCCAGATCAGGGAGACGAATGCGTCCAGCCCTGCCCTGCATCCAGAGCACCGAGCATGGCACGAATGCCACCAGCAACACGATTCTATAGGCCGATAGATTGAGGGAACCAAACGGAATGATCCATGGCAGGACCAGGCCGACCAAGAAGAGCTTCACTGGCAGTGCAAGCCCGTGGTTAGGTTGCGCCACCATCTCTGGTGCCGCTTGCGCCGATATCTCGGGCTTTCGAAACGGTCGATCGACGGGTTGATAGCGGTGCACTGTGGTCATGAATGCCCAACGGCCTGATATACGCTCAAAATGCAAGCACAACGGGCTTGTTTTACTCGGAACAATACTAATCTGAACCGCTAAACATTGCGCTTATTCTTTCTGGTGCGCGTATTTCGCCCAAAGGAGGATGCCAGTCACGCCTTACCTGCTTGCAGGCGATCGCCTACTCTCAAAGAGCGGGCCTAACAGGCGGTGCCCGATCGGGGGACAAACGTGCAAGCCACCGTGGCCGGCATCAGCATCAAACCGACGGTGGGAGTATAAGATGTCCTACGACCAAGCGCTGAGAGTCATGCGCGCCGCTCTGCGAAGCCGCCTCATGGCGGGCAGGTGACCATCCAAAATGTGGTCGATCATCGCATCCGTCATGCCGCCCCGTATCGAGGTGCGGGCCTGCAAGAATCGACCGGTCGTGGCGTCGCCGCCGTCGCTCGAATAGACGGTTTCGTAGCCACAGGCGCGCAGCTTCGCCAGTGTCGCGCGATTATAGCGACCGAACGGGATAGAGGCCGAATGCAAATGATGGCCGCAGATCTCCTCGAGCAGACGTTTCGACTGGCCCAGTTCCCATTCGAGTTCGCCATCCGACAGACCGGACCAATCGCGGTGATCGATCCCATGACTGCCGACACCCATGCCCATCTTCAGAAGCCATCGAACGTCGTCTGGATCGAGCGAGCCTGTCTTGCCCAGTCTCCCGGTTAGCACGAAGAATTCCGCGTCCAGACCCCGCCGGCATAGTTCCGGCGCCGCAAGGCGAAGATCTGACAGGTTGCCATCATCAAAGGTGATCAGAACTTTGTCTCGATCGACGTGGTGGCAGACGCGATCCAGAATATCGCAGAACCGGTCAAGGCCAATCCAGTAATCAGCTTCCCCCGGATCGAGAAGTCGCTCAGGCTCACCTACTCCGTGAAACGTCAAAATCCGGCGCTTCATGACTTTCTCCAGCTCAGGCTCGGGCCGTCGCCCGGAATTGCGATAGCGCCCCGGAAGGCCGCAATGCGCCACCTAGTCCGGCGCGGTGTGTGGACCCACGCCAGCATCGAAGCATCTGCCCGAAGGCGATTCCCGAAGCAAACAACGCCGCTTTCAGCCGTCCGTGATGTCTGCGATAGTAGCGAATTCGGTTCGCAGTCATCAGCGCGAACAACCGCGGACTGCTGCCGCTACCACCACCGGCATGCATGACCTTTGCCTGCGGTTCAAAGATAATCGAAAGGCCGGCCTCTCGCACCCGTCGCTGATAGTCGACTTCCTCGCTATAGAGGAAGAAGGACTCGTCCCACTCACCGACGATCCTGCGTGCTTGCGCGGAGATGAGAAGCGCCGACCCGGTTGCCCATTCGGCGGCACCGCAGCTGTCGTAGCGTGCGGACAAATCGACAATTTCTCCCCACCCTACCCTCGCTGCCAGGCTTCCGCCCAGAACCGCCTCTGCCCAGGCGCTCAGAACCGAGGGCTCGCGACGCAGCGTTGGGTCGACGCTCCCATCCTGCTTGTAATTGATAGGCACGACCACGCCGACACCCGGGCTTGCCAGATGCTCGACGAGCGGTTTTGCCGCGTCTGGATAAAGTCGCAGATCCGGATTGAGCACGAGCAGGCTGACGCCTTGGCGAACCGTTGCAGCAGCCGCGTTGATCGCCGCGGCATAGCCGGCATTCCACCCCATGCGGATCACCCGTGCTCCAATGGGATGGGCCGCGGCAAGGTCCGAGGAACCATCGTGCGAATTGTTGTCGGCGACGACTACCTCGAACCGCTCGATGCCGCGAAGTCCGTCTGCAAGCGAGTCAAGCAAAGCCGGCAAAGCCTCGGCACTGTTATAGGTGACGATGATGACCGCAAGCCCACCTTTGTCGTCGGGCGATGTTTCGACAATATCCATGGTTGCCCCATGCTCCCTGCCCAAGTCCCTCGACCTCCGCACCTATGCAACGCTGCCCGGATGGCCAAGCGTCAATGCGTTCGATGCCGATCGACAAACGCCGCGAGTGAGCCGACGGTCTCGAAAATCTCGCCGGTGAAATCGTCGTCGTCGATCTGGAATCCGAACCTGGACTCCAGCGCCGATGCCAGACTTAGCACCGCGAAGGAATCGAGTTCGGGGATGTTGCCGAACAACGGCGTGGAGGCTTCCGCGATGCGGGCGCGGTCGGCGATACCAAGCGTATCTGCGATCACGTCCTTGACCGATTCGAATGTTGAAGAATTCATGGCACCTCACCGTTTCTAATGAATAGCGTGGATCTGAAGCTTACTAGACAAGGATCTCCGGCGGCATCGGATGCCCGAGAAATGCGGTTGGGCTGGCCGTCAAGCCATAGGCACCAGCCTGGAAAATGACCACCAGATCGCCGACCTGGGCCGGCGGCAGGCATACGTTCTCCCCGAGCAGGTCGAGCGGCGTGCAAAGGCAGCCGACCACCGACACCGTTTCGCGGTCCTCCACGCCCATCCTGTTGCCGATGATGAGCGGATAGTTGCGACGGATGATCTGACCAAAATTTCCGGAGGCCGCCAATTGGTGGTGAAGCCCACCATCGACAACGAGATAGGTCCGGCCGCGCGACACCTTTCGGTCGACGACGCGCGTCACATAGACTCCAGATTCACCGACGAGGTAACGGCCGAGTTCTATCACCACACGGGCGTCCGGCAGAGCCGGGCGAATTGCGCTTTCTACCAGATCGCTCAGTCTGCGCCCAACCGGCACGAGGTCAAGTGGTTGATCCTTCTCGAAATAAGGAATTCCAAAGCCACCGCCAAGGTTGAGATAGCGAACAGGATATCCGCAGGTTTCGGCAAGCTTGAGTAGCAGCTCGACATTGTGGGACAAGGCATCGCAAAGAATGTCGGCGTGCAAGTTCTGAGAGCCGGCAAACACATGGAAACCGACGAAGTCGAGATCAGCACTTGCGAGATGGCGAAGCAGCGCCGGCACCTCTTCGGCATCGATGCCGAACTGCTGCGAGCCGCCGCCCATCTTCATGCCGGAACCCTTGACCTGATAGTCCGGGTTGACCCTGAGCGCGACGCGCGGCCGGATTCCAAGGCGGTTGCCGGCTTCAACGATGCGCATGGCTTCGCCCGCTGACTCCATCTCAATGGTCACGCCGGCGGCCACGGCTTGGGAAAGTTCCTGCGATGTTTTGCCGGGGCCAGCAAAACTGATGTTGGATGGCGGCACGACCGTGTCCAGCGCCGTCTTCATCTCATATGCCGAGGCAACGTCGAAGGAATCGACAAGTCCAGCCATATGCTGGACCAGTGCTGGCATCGGATTGGCTTTGACCGCGTAACTGAGCGTCACATCCTTCGGCAGAACAGAGCGAAGATTGGAAATGCGCGAGTTGATCAGCCGACGGTCATACGCGAAAAACGGCGTTGTCCCGACGCGCTCGGTCAAACGGTCAAGGGGTATGCCGCCGACCGCCAGACAGTCTTCGGCAACATCGAATATGCCAATGGAAGGATGTACGCTCACGAACCCAGTTGCTCCCTCAACAGTACACGGTCGAACTTGCCGTTTGGATTTGTCGGAATAGACGTCATCTCTATGACCTTGGACGGCACCATGTATTGCGGCAGCTGGCGCCTGAACGCGCTCAGCAGGGCGGCAACGTCCAGCGTTTCTGATACCGGGCTGGCGACGAGGACAATACGCTGCCCGAGCGCTTGGTCATCGACGCCCATGGCAACCGCGTCGCGTGCGAGGCCTGTCGCGTAGGCAACCTCCTCGATTTCTGTCGGACTGACACGATAGCCAGAAGTCTTTATCATCTCATCGCGCCGACCGACAAAGTAGAGAAAGCCTTCATCATCCCGCACGACCGTGTCGCCAGAAAAAACCGCCATTTCAGGCTGCTTCCAACGTGCGACAGTGCCCGGCCATGACTTGAAGCGTTCACCAGTGCGGACTGGATCGTTCCAGTATCCGAGGGCCACCAGCGGCCCCCTGTGCACCAGCTCCCCTGGCTCTCCCGGGTCGCAAAGTGATCCGTCTGACCGCACGACGAGGATCTCTGCGTTCGGAATCGCCTTGCCGATTGAATCCGGCCGACGGTCTATTTCAGCCGGATCGAGATAGGTCGATCGGAATGCCTCTGTCAGTCCATACATCAGGTAGGGCAGTGCGTTCGGGAAGGCCGATCGCAGCCGTTCGAGCGTCGCCTTGGGCATGCGACCACCGGTATTGGCGAAGTAGCGCAGTCGAGCAGCCACCTCAGGCGGCCACGCCAGATCGCAGACTTGGATCCAAAACGGCGGAACACCAGTAATTCCCGTTATCTTATGCCTCTCGCACAGCCGCATCACATCGGAAGGGAGGAGATAGTTCATCAACACCAGGTGGGCACCGGAATGAAAGGCCGTCGTCAATTGGCTCAGGCCCGCGTCGAAACTCAACGGCAGAACTGACAAAATGGTATCGTGCTCTCCATTGCCGAGATAGTGACTGACGCTCTCGGCGCCCACGATCATGTTGCGGTGGCTGAGAACCACGCCCTTTGGCTTCCCGGTGCTCCCGGACGTGTAAAGAATTGCGGCAACGTCGCTGTCTACGCCCGCAGGTCTTGATGCCTCGCCTTGCGAGGCCACGACCTGTTCAGTCCAGGAATGGAGGCGCCATGGCTCACTCGGGGTGGTGCTCTCGTTGCCAGCTGGCGCATCGACAAGGATAACATGCTGAAGGGCGCTGTCGCTGTCGACGAACTCTCGCAGTTGCGCCAGCCGGTCTGGCGAGGTCACAAGTACCCGAACATCGCAATCGGCAAGGATATAGGCGACCTGTTGCGGTCGCAGTAGCGGATTGATTGGCACGGTAACGCAATTCGCGGCCGCCGTCCCAAATATCGCTTCGACTGTTTCAACGCGCTTGTCGAGCAGCACCGCCACCCGATCGCCGCGAGCGACCCCGAGCCTATTGAGCGCGGATGTGAAGCCGAGGACATATTGCCACATCTCTTCATAGCTGAGGGTGGTCGCCTTGAAGGTGACAGCCGGGGCGGATCCATGGCGGGCTGCTCCGTTGCGAAGGAGATCAGAAAGATTGATGTTGACCGGTGATCGCATGTTCGCCCCAACGTCTACCAAGGCACGCACGTGAGTTCGCTGTAAAGGTAATCGACCTGACTTGGCGGCACCCGGCTGCTCAAGATCATCTTCGGACGCGGCGATTTGAGCGGTAGTGCCAAGAACAGCGGGGCGCTCGCGAACCGTTCCTCAATCAGCGTGGCCGGCAGACCGAAGCGCGTCAGCAAGTAGCTGCGCAAATGCCAGGCGGTCTCTGAAAACAGAGATCTATCCCCGACGTGCAGGATCGAAGCGAACAGGCGCAGGCCCTTGCGCGTATCCTTGCGGAAGATCACGTAGCAGCTTCGATGCCCTTTGACGATGACCAGATGATGCGCAGCCGGCGCACTGACATGGTCCCTGTAGATCTCGAGGTCCCGACCAGACAGGTAGGTCTGCATCAAGGCGGGATGATCGACGATGCGCACGCCGCTTCCCCATCTCGGCCACGGCAGATTGACCGCCAGCGCGGCAGCCGTGTTAAGTGCCTGGAACTTCAGGCGACGATTGAGCGGAACGACATTGCCACTTGGTGACAGATCAGTGAAGCTGTAGCCAGGCTGATCGAGTAGCGCCTTTAAGAGGCGCAGGCCGTGGGCGCGATAAGTATCAAGCACACACCACGCAGCAAGGTTGCAGAATTTCTCGTTCTGTCCGTCGACGATGCGCTGCGAGTAGAAGGCGACGTGTGCGCCAACGATGTGCCCCCCCGAGAGCAGCATGAAGCCGTGGTTTGGAGCCTCGCTTTGCCAGCCCGGACGAATGGCCTGCGCCCAAGAGGCCGGCGTTAGGCGGGCGTTTAGCTCCTCATGAAGGAAAGATGCGACCCGATCCACGTCATCGGCGGTGATGGGGCGCACCGTTGCTCTTTGATCGTCAGCTTGGAGAACGGACCGCGCCACTTTCTAAAAATTCCCCTAGTACACGTTACAAACACCATCAAATCCGGACCACTGTTTTACAAGTATAACTGACCTACTTGGTAGATACCCTTATGGCTGAAGCGGATATACACAAAAGATCCGCTCGACTATCCCGTTTGCTAACTGGAGAATTTCCTCTGAAGAGATTTGAATTGAGGCACAAACCCGCTCAATAAACACACGGGAGGCCGCCATTTCTAGGAACAACCATATTCTAATCTTGGTCGAGAACTTGCCGGTCCCCTTCGATCGCCGAGTCTGGCAGGAAGCACAGGCGCTCGTTGAAGCCGGGTTCGACGTTTCCGTCATCTGCCCGCAAGGGAAGGGACACGACAAGAGCTACGAGGTGCTGAACGGCGTGCACATCTACCGGCATCCACTTCGCGAGGCGAAGTCCGCCGCCGGCTATCTTCGGGAATATTGGATGGCTCTCTTCCATCAGATGCGTCTGTCGTTTCGCGTCCGGCGCCGACAGTCGATCGATGCCATTCAGGCCTGCAACCCTCCCGACCTGATGTTTCTCGTCGCGCTCGTACACAAACTTCTATTTGGCACGCGCTTTGTGTTCGACCACCACGATCTCAGCCCCGAACTCTACGTGACGAAGTTCGGGCGGAAGGACATCCTTTATCGCCTCCTCTGTTTCTTCGAGAAGCAGACCTTCAAAATGGCAGATGCCAGCATCGCCACGAACGAAACCTTCAGGGATATCGCAATCTCGCGTGGCGGCATGGCGCCTGATCGCGTGATTGTCGTCAAGAGCTATCCCGAAGCGTCGCGCTTCCGCCGCACCATTGCCGACCCGTCCCTGGTCATACCCGGCAAACATCTGATCGGCTATATTGGCATCATGGGCGAGCAGGACGGGGTGGAATCGCTCGTTCGCGCCCTGGCAGAGATCGTCCATGTCCGCAAGCGCAACGATGTTCACGGCCTGATCATCGGCGACGGCCCTGAACTGCCGCGCCTGCGGGCGATGGCGACCGAGTTGGGCCTCAATCACGTCCTACGCTTCAGCGGTTATCTGACCGGTCAACCTCTGATGGCGCACCTTTCGGCGCTGGATGTGGGCGTCATTCCCGACCCCCCGAATGACTTCAATGACAAGCTTTCGATGAACAAGGTCTTTGAATACATGATGCTCGGTTTGCCGATCGTTCAATTCGACCTCAGACAAGCCACACGCGACGCCGGAAACGCGGCTGTGGTGGTGCGCGAGCATACGCCGATGGCCTTGGCTGAGGGCATTCTCTCCCTCGTCGACGACCCGCGACGCTGCAGCGAGATGGCTTCCGTGGGCCGGGCCGTGGCCGAACGCGAGTTCAGATGGACGACGGAATCACGTCGCTACCTAGGGGCTTACCGAAGCCTGCTTCGCAGGAGCCTGGATATCAATGATCAGCGTCATTATCCCGCATCTTGACCAACCGGAACTGCTGAGCACCTGCCTGGCGTCTCTCGCAGCCCAGACCGGCGTCCGGCAACCCTACGAGATCATTGTCGTCGACAACGGCTCGAAGCAACTGCCCACTGGGGTTTGCGCAGCTCATCCCGGAACGGTTCTGCTGTCGGAGACGGTGCCGGGCCCGGGGCCGGCACGCAACCGTGGCGTATCGAAAGCGACAGGCGACATTCTCGCATTTATCGACGCGGACTGTCGGGCAAGCAGCGTTTGGCTCAGTGAAATCGAGCGCCAGTTTGCTGACTCGAGCGTGACCATTATCGGGGGCGATGTGCGCATCGGCTTTGAAGATCCCGCATGCCCGACGCTTCTGGAAGCTTATGAGAGTGTTTATGCCTATCGAATGAAGGAATACATCGCCAAACAGGGCTTCACCGGCACCGGAAACCTGGCAGCGCGAGCGAATGTTTTTGCCGCCGTGGGCAAATTTGGCGGCATCGACATTGCTGAAGACCGCGACTGGGGCCAGCGGGCCTTGAGTTGCGGATATCAGACGCGGTACTGCCCCGACATGATCGTCTTTCACCCCGCCCGCAAAACGTTTGCAGAGCTGGCACGCAAGTGGCAGCGACACACGGCTCACGATTTTGCGCGTGTTCGCGCGCGACGCGCCTGGTGGCCGCGATGGATGCTTCGCACGGCAGCCGTCGCTCTGTCGCCGGCTGCCGAGTGGTTCCGCATCGGCCGCTCGGACCGCCTGCATGGAATAAGAGCGCGGCTCCTGGCCTTCACCGGTCTGACCCTCATTCGCTGCTACAGGGCAGCGATCATGCTATCGCTTGCGTTTGGGGCCAGCGCGACACGCATGAGCGCTCAATGGAACCCGGCATCCATGCCGGCCCTGCCCCGCGATAGCTAGGCGACCAGAAGGCCTGCATGCCGCACGACGCCGATCATTTGAAACAGGAACTCCAATGCCTATCGACAACCGCAACACGCATCCTGCGCTTTCACTCATTCTTGCTGCCGCAGTCGGTGGGTGGGGAACGCAGGCGGCAGGAGGGGTCGACCTGGCGGCGTTTCCAGGCCCGGACAATACCGGGATACCATCCGGAATTACCTTGACGCCCTACGATGGCCCTTGCGAGATCACGCAGCCCAACACCATCATCGATGCGAAGACGGTCAGCTGTCCGCTGGTGATCCGGACAACCGGCGTCGTCATCTCGCGAAGCAAGACCTCGCGCATCGATGTTGACGGACGAGGCGTATCATTGACGATCGAGGACAGTGAGGTCGACGGCGGGAAATGGCAGGGGCCGGCCATCGGATTCTCCAATGTCACGGTGCGGCGCTCGGAGGTCAGGGGCGGACAGACAAGCATTCAGTGCACGCCGGAGTGCCTCGTTGAGGACTCTTGGTTGCATGGCCAATACATGCAACCAGGGAAACCCCAACATCTCGGCGGTTTTCTCTCAAATGGCGGGCATGACGTAACGTTGCGGCACAACACGATCGTGTGCGACGTACCGGACAATGATGTGGGTGGCGGTTGCTCGGGAAGCGCACAAATCTACGCCGATTTTTCCGCACTGACCAGGTTCCGCTTCGAACGCAATTTCTTCCGCGCAACTCCAGGCGGCTTTTGCACGTCATTCGGGTTGAGTCCTGGGAAACCGTTCGGGGACAACCCGACCTACGTTGTCGTTGCCGACAATGTTTGGGAACGGGGACCTAATGGCAACTGCGCGGTCTATGGACCGACCACGTCCTTTCATGCGGGGGGCGAAGGTAATGCGTGGCGCGGCAATGTCTGGGACGACGGAACCCCGCTGGAGGCGCGCTAGCCGCTCCCAGCGGGACTACGGTCAGCTTCCGAAGCCGCCGGCTGTCGGCGTTGTGACGATGATCGCCTCACCCGCTTCCAATACCGTCTGATCGCTTGCCTTCAGCACCTCCACGCTACCATCCAGCCGTCGCACGCTCGTTGCCCCCACACGGCCGTTGCCGCCCCCGTTTATTCCCCGAGGCGGGTGGTCGCGGTGGGAGGACAGAATTGCGCTTTCCATCCGCTCCAAAAACCGAATGGTTCGCTCGGTTCCGTCGCCTGCGTTCCATTTGCCGCTTCCGCCCGAGCCCGGTCTGATGTGGAAGTCCTCCAACAGGACCGGGAATCGAAGTTCCAGCACCTCGGGGTCGGTGAGCCGCGAATTTGTCATGTGGGTATGAACGCCAGCCGTCCCGGCAAAGCCGCGCCCGTCGTTCATCTGTCCCGCAGGCGAGCCCGAGCAAATCGTTTCGTAGTACTGGTACTTGGCATTTCCGAAGGTCAGATTATTCATCGTACCCTGCGAATTGGCCATCGCTCCCATGGCGCCGAAGAGCGCGTTGGTTACATGCTGCGACGTCTCAACATTTCCCGCGACAACCGCGGCAGGATAGGCAGGCCTTAGCATACAACCGTCCGGGATGATGATGTTTATCGGTCTCAGGCAGCCGGCGTTCATCGGGATGTTCGCTTCAACCATCACGCGGAATGCGTAAAGAACCGCAGCGCGGGTGACCGGTTCCGGCGCATTGAAGTTGTTCATCTCCACCTGGGACGTGCCAGTAAAATCAACGGTGGCCTCACGTTTCTCGCGATCAACTGTGATCTTGACCTTGATGACTTGCCCCGTGTCGGTCGGGTAGTGGTATTGGGCCGTGTCCGGCAAGCGATCGATGACACGACGCACACTTTCGGCCGCATTGTCCTGGACATGCCCCATATAGGCTTCGACCACCGAGAGGCCAAAATGGGCAACCATTTTGCGCAACTCCGCCACGCCCTTTTCGTTCGAGGCAATCTGAGCCTTTAAGTCGGCGATGTTCTGGTGCGGATTGCGCGCCGGATAACGATGATTTGTGAGGAGCTCGAACAGTTCGGCTTCGCGAAAACGGCCGCCTTCGACCAGTTGGAAATTATCGAAAAGGACACCTTCCTCTTCAACGGTCGTCGCAAGCGGTGTCATCGAGCCCGGTGCGGTTCCTCCTATGTCGGCGTGATGTCCGCGCGAGGCGACATAAAACAGGATCTCGGTTCCCGCGTCGTCAAAGACAGGCGTGACGACTGTTATATCGGGGAGATGGGTGCCACCGTTGTAAGGGGCGTTGAGCGCGAACACATCACCCGGGTGGATATTCCCTGTGTTCAATTTGATGATCGTTTCGACTGACCGGTCCATGGAGCCGAGATGAACCGGCATATGCGGTGCATTGGCCACCAGCGCGCCGGTTCGATCGAAGACAGCGCAAGAAAAATCCAACCGTTCTTTGATATTGACGGAATAGGCGGTGTTTTGCAGCGTGACGCCCATCTGTTCGGCGATCGACATGAAGAGATTGTTGAATATCTCCAGCATAATCGGATCGGCCTCAGTCCCCAGCGCTGCTGCAGTCTTCTTCTTTTCAATACGGCGCAGCAACACGTGGTTTCTTGAGGTGATTTCTGCCTGCCATCCAGGCTCGACGACAATTGTCTGATTGGCTTCGATGACAAGTGCTGGACCGAGCGCTTGGCAACCGGGGGAGAGATCCTTACGCTTGAAAACGCTGGCATCACACCAGGCGCCCTCGAAGAATACGCGACGGCTTTGAGGAGCATGAGCGACCCTTGCCGCCGCCTCGTGACTTGCCTCCTGATAGCGGTCCGCGGATTGATCGGTTCCCTCGACGCCCACGGATTCAACGACAATTGGTTTCCCGTCGTAGATGAAGCCAAACTGCGCCTTATGCGCCCGCTCGAAGTCGGCCCTGGCACCTGATATCGAGCCAAGGCTGAAGTCGACCGGCAACGCGGTATCCGTACCCTCATAGCGCAAGTCCAGGACGGGCCTGAATTCCATTGAAGAGGGGGAAATGCCTTGTGCCTCCAATTCTTCGCGAACGTCCACGCTCAAGGTTTCGATCAAACGACCGAGCTCCGGGAGCACCTCTGCGGATAAGGGTTTGATGAACGCTTGCTGTCGCGATGCGAAGATCGATGACAAGCCCATGCCGTAGGCGGAGAGCAGGCCTGAGAACGGGTGGATGAGCACCGTGGACATCCCGAGGGCATCGGCAACGAGGCAGGCATGCTGACCTCCGGCACCGCCGAAGCAGTTCAGCAGGTAGCCGGTCACGTCGTAACCACGCTGCACCGAAATCTTCTTGATGGCGTTGGCCATATTTTCAACTGCGATCTTGATGAAGCCTTCCGCAACACTCGCCGCGCTATGCCCGGTGGCTGCTTGCACCGATAGGTCCTCGAATCTTTGGCGCACGGCCTCAATGTCCAGCGGCTCGTTCTGGCCGGGCCCGAAGATTGCGGGAAACAGGTCTGGTTGCAGCTTGCCAAGCATGACGTTGGCGTCGGTTACCGCCAGCCGACCGCCGCGACGATAGCAGGCTGGGCCCGGGTTGGCACCGGCCGAATCGGGGCCAACGCGAAAACGACCAGCTTCAAAATGAAGGATGGAGCCGCCGCCGGCGGCGACCGTGTGAATGCGCATCATCGGCGCCCTTACACGAACCCCTGCAACTTCGGTCTCGAAGGCACGTTCATACTCGCCGGCATAGTGGGCGACATCGGTTGAGGTTCCCCCCATGTCGAACCCGATGACCTTGTCGAAACCGGCAAGCTTTGCAGTCTCCACCATTCCGACCACGCCCCCGGCCGGTCCGGAGAGGAGTGCGTCCTTTCCCCGGAACATATCTGCAGCAGTCAGGCCACCCGATGACATCATGAAACTGAGACGCGGCGAGGCATTCCCGGCACGTGCCACGCCCAAATCGCCAGCCACCTCTTGGACGTAACGCGACAGGATCGGTGAAAGGTAAGCGTCCACGACAGTCGTATCGCCGCGGCCGACCAGCTTGAGCAGCGGAGAGACTTCGTGGCTCACTGAAATCTGCTTGAAGCCCGCCGCCCGGCACAGCTGTGCGACCACTGTTTCATGCTGGGGAAACTTGTAGGCGTGCATGAACACGATGGCGACGGCATCGAAACCATCGGCCCTCGCTGTTGCGATCGCCGCCTCGACACTGGAGGTCTCAAGCGGCACCTCGATCGAACCGTCCACGCGCACACGCTCGTCGACTTCGACGACGCGCTCATAAAGTTGTTCTGGTAGAATGATTTCCTTGGCGAAAATATCGGGGCGCGCCTGGTAGGCGATGCGGAGCGCGTCACGGAATCCCTTCGTGATCAGCAATAGCACCCTGTCGCCCTTGCGTTCCAGTAGCGCATTTGTGGCAACCGTCGTTCCCATGCGAATGTCGCCAATGCGATCGGCCGGAATGGGATCCTCTTCCTTGAGGCCCAGGAGCCCTCGGATTCCGTGAACCGCTGCGTCCCGATAGGCTTCCGGGTTTTCGGAAAGAAGCTTTCGCGGATGCAAACTGCCATCGGGTGCGCGGCCCACAATGTCGGTGAACGTGCCTCCACGATCAATCCAGAAGTCCCACACCCCGTTAGACATATCCTCACTCCGTACCGAAGACTAGCTATCGGTGTTAGTGCCGCGCCTGCTCGAGCAAAACAATCCATAAAATTGACCTGATCATTCAGCGTATCGAAGTCGGCATGATCCGGAGCGGTGATGCCAACGCTCGCTTTCTCGATAAGCCCCTGCAGCGAGCCTCTTTCAAATTGCTGCAATCGGACTTATTGGTGTCATCCGCACAGACAGTCCCGTCGTCGGGAGGCGGCAGTTGAAACCGAAGCAATCGATATTCATGCAGTGGATGGTGCGCATATCTTGCGCCATCGCACTTCTGTTTGTCGGATTCGCTCACCAGGCTCCGGCCTTCGTCAAAGACAGCTTCGTTCCCGCAGAGTTCGCCGAGTACGTTCTGCCGGACGGCACACTGCCTGTCATCTGCACTGACGGCAGCAAGCATGCCGTCGATCAACATGGAAACGCGCATAGCCATGGCTGTGAGGCATGCCGTATTGCTGCCTCGACTCTCCTGCCGTTGCCCAATTTAGCTGACGTTGTAAGTCTTCGGATCAACACCAGCATCACCCTACCGGTGATGCGTGAAGCAAGGAACGAGGAACCGTTTCCGCCCAACAAAGGCCCGAGAGCGCCGCCCCAGATTCCGGTTTTTGGGTAATCCTGAGCCGCGGTCGACACCGTGACATCAGTACATTGTCGGTCGTCATTCGCCGGTGCGCCGGTCGAGCACTCGTGGATCGCATCGTCTCATTTCATTCACACACGCACGTCAACGAGGCCGGCATGATCCGCTGACCCACGTGACGGCCAAACCGAGAATAGCCATCATGAAAAAGCTTACAACCTTCATCGCCGGCCTCCTGTTTACCGGTCTAATTACTGCCGTTGCCGCGGCCAATGACATCAAGGTCGGCGACATCGACATCGCCCACCCGCATGCGCGCGCCATGGTGCCGGGCGCCAAGGTCGGTGGCGGCTACCTGAAGCTGACCAACACCGGTTCGACTGACGACAAGCTGGTCAGCATCACGTCTGATCGGGCCGCGACAACCGAAGTCCATCAGATGAGCGTCAACAACGGTGTAATGACCATGCGCTCCGTTGCGGGAGGGCTCGTCATTCCGGCCGGCCAGACCGTCGAGCTGAAACCTGGCGGCTTCCACGTCATGTTCATGGGCGTGGAAAAGCCCTTCAAAGAGGGCGAGATGATCAAGGCAACCTTAACATTTGAGAAGGCGGGCTCCGTCGACGTTGAATTTGATGTTGGAAGCGCTGCGGGAGCCGGTGGCAAAGACCACCACTCCGACATGGGCGGCATGGATATGTCCAAACCGCAATAGGCTTACTACCCCTAGCGAAACCGTCGTCTGAATTTAGGAAGTAAGAACATGTCGACACTTTCCAACCTTGTCGCATTGTCCGCCGTTGCAATCCTCGGCTTTGCCGGGCAAGCCCTCGCGCATGCACACCTGACAAAAACTGTTCCTGCCGACAAGGCAACGGTCGCTGCCTCCCCTGCCGAACTCGACCTTCACTTCTCAGAAGAGCTCAACATCAAGTTCTCCGGTGTGAAAATCATCGGCCCAGACAAGGCTGTAGTGAAAATCGGCGACGCTATGTTGATGGATGAAGGCAGGACGCTGATGGTCCCTCTTGCGCAAACGCTGAGCCCGGGCGCTTACGCGGTGGAATTCCACGTCCTGTCGACGGACGGGCATAAGACCAACGGTACTTACCGCTTCACGGTCAAGCCGTGACACCAGACGCTGCGCTCATCCTGTGCCGCTTCCTGTTTGATGGCGCCGCCGTATTTCTATGGGGCGCGTCAGCTTACATCTGCTGGATCATGCCTGCAGACTTGGCGGCACAGGTGGGCCGACGGCTCCGGCATTGGTATGCTCTTGCAACCCTCTTGATCATCGGCACGACCGCGTCGCATCTCCCGCTGCAAGCGGCAACGATCGGAGACGGCTGGGCCGATGCGCTTGCGCCGCAGATGCTGAGCTCCATCCTTTCGGAAACCAGTGTCGGGCAGGCCTGGATTGCCCAGGTTGGTGCCGCCATTCTGCTGGTCGCCTCTTGCCTAGCACCAGTCCGGTTCAGATACCGCGTCCGCGCGCTCAGCGCCGGGCTGTTGCTCATCAGCCTCACGATCAGCGGTCATGCCGCGATGAATAGCGACTGGTTACGCACGATGCATCGCCTCAACCATGGCCTTCATCTCCTGTCAGGTGGCGCCTGGCTCGGCGCGCTAATACCTGTCGTCGTTATCTTGCCGATGCTCCACGACGCGCGATGGCAGCAGGATGCACGGACGGCGCTGATGCGGTTTTCGACCGCGGGCCATGTTGCGGTCGCTCTCGTCATCATGACCGGCATCATCAATACGATCCTGATCGTCGGATCTGCTCCGCTGGATTGGCAGCTCGACTATCAGTTCCTGCTCAGCATCAAGATCCTGATCGTGTTCGTATTGGTCGCGCTTGCGGTAACCAATCGCTACCTTCTTGTCCCGAGGCTCTCTCGCAACCCATCACTGCAACCGCTCAAGTGGGCGACTGGCGCCGAAATAGCCTTGGGCTTCGCCGTGCTTGGCCTTGTCTCTGTGTTTGGCACATTGCAGCCAACTTGAGGGGGTCGACATTTTGGAAGCCGACCTACGTCAAATGACGGTGTCGCTCATTTTTTCGCTTTATCCCCCTGATCCCGCGTGCCATTTTCGGCGCAACATGCACAAAGTAGGGGCCATCTATGTTTTCAAAGATTTCCAGATTTAGCGCCGCGATCGCGGCTTGCGTCTTTGCCCCATCACTCGCCTTCGCCCACACCGGTCTTGGACAAACGGTTGGTTTCGTTCACGGTTTCACCCACCCCGTCTCGGGGGTCGATCACGTCCTCGCGATGGTCCTTGTCGGCGTTCTCGCCTGGCAGCTCGGCGGCCGTGCGCTCTGGCTCGTTCCGACAACCTTCGTCTCGGTAATGGCCGTCGGCGGCGCACCAGGCATGCTGGGAATTTCGCTCCCCTTTGTCGAAGCCGGAATCGCGTTCTCCGTCATCATCCTTGGAGCCGTCGTCGCGCTTGGTATCCGCGCTCCCGTCGCCATCGCAGCAGGGGTCGTCGGCCTCTTTGCGATCTTTCACGGATACGCACACGGCTCCGAAATGCCGGCGGCGGCCGGCGGCATCGCCTATGCGGCGGGCTTCATGCTGGCGACGGCAGCGCTGCACATTGCCGGCATTGCCCTCGGTTATCTGGTCGGCAAGCAGGGCGCAATTGTCATGCGCCCGGCTGGCGGCATTGCTGCAGTGGCCGGCGTCGGCCTGCTCACGGGCCTGATTTAGCCATTGGGCTGCCCGGGCGAAGGGTCAGGCAGACCCTCAGCGCACGCCGATACCAGCCGTCAGCCCCCCATCGATGCGGTGATCCGATCCGGTAATGAACGCAGCCTTATCCGACGCGAGGAAGGCCGCGAGTGCGGCCACCTCTTCGGGCTCACCAATGCGGCCAAGTGGGTGCGCTTCGCCGAAACGTCGAAACACGGCATCGACGTCAGCTTCCTCTCCTTCGAATGTGCGCGCGGCGAGTTCCAGGATCGGCGTACGCACCGAACCGGGGCTGATCGACACGACGCGAATATTGTCTGCCGCAAAGTCGATCGCCATCGCCCGCGTCAATGCGTGGATCGCCCCCTTCGATGCGACGTAGGCCGAGACGCCGGACTGGCACGCAAAGCCTTGTACGCTCGAGATATTGATGATCGCGCCGCCGCCGCGCTTGCGCATTTCCGGTATGCCATATTCCGCTGTCAGATGGATCGAGCCGACGTTCACCGCCATGCAGCGCATGAACGTCTCAAAGGGCGTGTCCGTGGCATTGCCGTAAGGATGCACCGCCGCCGAATTGACGATGATATCGACGCCCCCAAACGCGGCGACGGCTTCGCCAACGGCGTCGGCCACGTTGGTGGGGATGGAAACATCCGCATGGATGACACGAAGGGCCAGACCCGCTGCGGCACCGATCTCCGCAAGCTCGTTGTTCGCCTTTTCATCGATGCCAAGGGACGCGACGGCGGCTCCTTCGCGCGCCAGATGCAAGGCGATCGCGCGTCCGATGCCGGTGGTCCCAGTGACGATTGCGATCTTGCCGGTGAATTCTCCCATCAGCCTCCCCCACTCTTCTCGGTAGAAATGAATTCAAGACCGGCGCTGAGATGTCGATCCATATGGTAGACAAAGGCAATCCGGTCGCGATCACGAAGGGCATGAAGAATGTCGCGGTGCTCGGCCACGACCGCCTGCAATGTCGGTCGTTGCGATTTGCCCGCAAGCATCAATCGCTGAATGACCGGCTTCAACATGCCATAAGTTTCCGACAATGTACGATTGCCGGCCGCGTCCACCAGCAGGCGGTGAAACTGGAAGTCAAGCTCGGAGGCACGCTCGGCGTTTTGCGCCGTCAGGATGGCTGCATTGACCGCTTCCATCTCGGCAAGAGCCTGGTCGGTCAGGCGTTCAGCAAGCAGATCAAACAGGTTCATTTCTGTGAGCCGCCGATATCCCTGTATGTCGCGGAAGGCGTCGACTGAAATCTCCATGGCGAAGGAGAAAAGATCGCGCATCGCGTTCTGATGCTGGTCTGTCAGGACGGCGCCGACCTTTTGCCTGGATTCGGCGACACCATAGGCCTTCAAGGTGCGGAAGGCTTCGCGCACCGTATTGCGACTGGAATCGAACATCGTGGCCAGCTCGACTTCGCTCGGCAAGACGTCGCCCACGCCGAGCCCCCGTTCGCGGATCAGAACGCGGATTTGCCGGACGACATCATCCACAGCCGAAGCGCGATTGCTTGAGTCCACAGTCAGCACCTCCGTTTTTATAAAGCCTAATATGTTGGCCTTATTTTGGCAACGGTCGGCTTTCGGCTTGCGTGAGCCCCCAAAAATGCGCTTAATTGTCCAACATTTTAGGGAGGTGTTATAATGTTGGAGAGTTGGCGCTGGTTCGGACCACAGGATCCGGTCACATTGTCCCATGCTCGTCAGGCAGGCGCGCACGGCATCGTAACCGCCCTCCACCACATCTATGACGGCCGAATTTGGACCCCGGACGACGTCGCCGAACGCATGGCGCTCGTGAAAAATGCCGGTATGGTCTGGTCGGTCTGCGAGTCCATCCCTGTCAATTCGGCTATCAAACTGCGAAGCGAAAACTGGCGCCGTTATGTCGACGCGTGGAAGCAGAGCCTTGCCAATCTCGGCAAAGGCGGCGTGCCGGTGGTCTGCTACAATTTCATGCCCGTCGTGGACTGGACGCGCACAAACCTTCTCTACCCGACCCCCGTCGGCGGCTTGGCGCTTCGCTTCGACATGATCGACTTTATTGCTTACGACGTCTTTGTTTTGAAGCGTGCTGCAGCCGAGGAAAGCTACCAGACTACGCTCGTCGAGGCGGCGCGTGAGCGGCTGGCAGGCATGCGCGAGGAGACTGTGGAAACCCTCGAACGGAATATTATTGCGGGTCTGCCCGGCGGCGAGGACAGCCACACGCGCGAAACCATTCGCACGCATATTGCCGCGTTCGACGATCTCTCGGACGACGATATGCGCAGCAATCTGGTCGAGTTTCTGAAAGAGGTCGTGCCGGTGGCGGCCGAAAACAACGTGCGCCTGGCAATTCACCCGGACGATCCGCCGTTCTCGCTGTTTGGGCTGCCGCGCGTCGTATCAAAGTCCGAGGACATCGAGACCATCCTTTCAGCAGTCAATCACACTGCCAACGGTATAACCCTTTGCGCCGGCTCCTACGGCTCACGCCACGGAAACGACGTCGTCGGTATGGCGAGCCGTTTTGCCGAGCGCATCCACTTCGCGCACCTGCGAAATGTGGCGAAGGAACCGGATGGCTCCTTCGTCGAATCCGAACACCTCGGTGGAGACGTCAACATGGTCTCGCTGATCGCGGCGCTGCGCCGGGAGGAGCGCCGCCGGGCCGCGGTCGGCAGAGCAGACAGCGTCATTCCGATGCGCCCCGACCATGGCCACCTTTTGATCGATGACCAGGCGAAGAAGGTCAATCCAGGCTATTCCTGCATCGGCCGGCTCAAAGGATTGGCGGAGCTCAGGGGCGTGATTGCCGCGGTGGACCAGCTGGACGTTCAGGCTGCGTGAGTGCACACTACCGTTCTGCCACGGCGCGCGCCTCGAGCGCATGCCTTAGCGAGCGTTGCACGATCGCGGGCGTTGTCGGCTTGCTGACGACGCTCAGCGCCCCCTGAACTCGTCCGGCGACCGCTTCCGGGTTGCCGGTCATGAAAACCACCGTCACGCCGAATTCCTCGACGAGACGCCTGCCGATTTCGGGGCCTGTCGCCCCGTCAGCCAGGTTGACATCGACAAACGCGATATCTGCCATCGGCGCCAGCCTCAGCGCTTGCTCCTTGTCGGTTGCAAGACCGATCACGTCGAGCCCCATGTCCTTGACAGTCGCTTCAAGGTCGATGGCAATGAGGAACTCATCCTCGACGATCAAGACGCTTTGGCTGGCAACCCGGTTTGTCCGTGGTTTGCTTTCGACATCGCTGTCCATGAACCGTCCCTTTTCCTGCTCTTTTCACAACACTGGTTATGCCCAACTGCATGTTGGCGAAGAGGGAACGGCGCTTGGGCCGATATGTTCCGGGTTGGATCGAAATAGTTCATGGTCAAATCACTGTTAACATTGACAAATCGTTAACAACAAGCCGCAGCGCACGTAAGATCCGATGGATTTTGCCGGGATATCAACGGTTTGTCTCAAAGGTGAAAGCGGGTTCGCTGCGGAAATTGCGCGGCGAAGGCGTGCCTTGCGCTCTGGCGGGCTCCATGAATGTCGCGCTTGAGCTCCTCGATCTTCAGTCTCAGCTCACAATCAACCCCTCGGAATGTAAGTTCACCGCCCGAGAAGCAGCAACCGCTTTCGCTTTACGGCGTGCGGCACGCTCAGCGGGATCATCGTATGAAGGAAGCGGTTCTTATCTCACGACGATCATTGATTTCGGAAGACCAAAGAACTTCTCCCAATGCAGCTCGGCGTCCGGAAAGTACCGGCGCATCTCCGTTGCTGTGAGCAGTTGTGTCGACAATACCTCGTCGAGCGTCTGGGGCTTTGGCCAGCCCCAAGTGTGCCCTAGCGGCCACCATATTGCAGCCTTGTAGCGCAAGGGTAGGGGCAAGAACTGCATTCCCGGCAACAACCAGTGAGGCTCTACCGGGAAATATCGATAGGGGGTTTGGATAAGGTACCGCGGTGCCATCTTTCTGGCGACATTGGCAAGCTTTGACCATGCGTGATGACCACCCACATGTTCGATCAGGCTGTTTGAAAATACCAAGTCAAAAGTCTGATCGGTAAGCAGGCGATCAGCTTCGCAGGCATCGCCCCGAACCGTCGTAAGTCTTCCCGCCTGTTCGTCGATGTCCAGATTGACGATTGTAACCTGAGGCGGTTGGAATGGCGCTTTGAGCCACCAGTTTCTCGTCCCGCCGAGGTCGAGGATTTTCATCCGAGGGAGATCAGGCATGAGCTTGAGCATCATTTCCCAGCGCTTCAGCCTGATACGGGCTGACAGTGATCGATCGCCATTGACGAAAAGATTACGAGCTGCTGCAACGTCCATTTTCTAGCACTCCCATCCAGAATGATGCCGAAGCTAGGGTAGCTCGCCGAAAACAGGACGTCGCCTTAGCTCATTGGATGAGTGGGGAGGATATAAACTAAGGCGGAAACACCTTCTGTGGTCTGACAGCGTAATTCTGGGCTAATGAAAACGCCCAGCGGTGGCGCGGGGGCAGTATGATCTGGCGTGCCTTGAGCGGGTCGCTCAAGCACTTGGCTCGAACTGAGCATTCCGTCGTCACTGCTAACCCTTTCTGGCACCTTCAATCAAGCAAATCAAAGGCCGGCACCTCACGCCTATGTGAGCGCGCAACGGCACCGTGCGCCCCATTCCGAAACAACGCTTTGGCCGAGTTGACAACCGGTTGTGGAGTGCGGAGAGTGCACCCCGGACCAGCGCCAGCACCTTGGGGGGACCTATGTCTGTACGCGCGTTTTTCGCCATTGCCGCCGTTGCTCTCGCATCGATCACCGCAAGCCTTCCCGCGTTCGCGGCAGACACGAGACGCGAGATCCAGACGATCCAGGACGCCGATTACTTCGGCTTCGATCTGCGGACCGAACAGAACCTTACGCTCGATCAGTGCAAGGCGTCATGCATCGGTGACAAGTCCTGCAAAGCCTTCACCTACAATCCGAAGGTGAAGTGGTGCTTCCTGAAGTCCGATTTCAAGACGATGAACGCCTTCCCGGGCGCCATCGCCGGCAAGATCGTCGAGACCACCGCCGCAAAGCAGGAGCCGGATATCGGCGCCGCCCCCCGCCTCAGCTTCCTGTCCGGCGATGTCATCCAACAGGCGCGCAACGACAAGGCCAACCTTGAAGTGGCCGACGATCAACAGGGCCAGAGCGCCGACAGCCTGATCGCCAACGGCCGCCTCGACCTGACGGCAGGCAATGTCATCGACGCTGTAAAGTCCTTCCGCAGTGCGCTCGCTCGTTCCCCCGACAACGCCGATCTCTGGCTGGAAATGGCACGCGCCGCCGACAGCTTCGCCAAGACCGACGACAACAACGGCAGCGAAATCTACGGACAGGCCGTACTGGCCGCAGTGAACGGCTATGAGTTGACGCGGACAACCTCGGGCCGTGCCGAGGCGCTTTCGGTGCTCGCCGCCGCGCTCGACAAGAACACCAATTATCGCGCCGCCCTCAACGCCTACAAGGCGAGCCTGGCACTGGTGAACTCAAGGGAGATCCAGGCCGCGTTCCTGCAGTTGAAATCGACTGAAGGCTTCCGCATTACCGAACATACAGTCGATGCAGACAGTGCCAATCCGCGCGCCTGCGCGACATTCTCCGAAACCCTGGTCAAGACCCTGGACTACACGCCCTTCGTGACATTGAACGGTGCTGCCCCCAAAGCGCTCGAAACCAAGGACAAGCAGGTTTGCGTCGAGGGGCTGACCCACGGCGAAAATTATAAGATCACCTTCCGCACCGGCCTGCCCTCTTCGGTCGACGAGGTCCTCGAGGCCCCGGTTAGCCTCGATATCTACGTCAAGGATCGCACCGCCAGTGTACGCTTCACTGGTGACAGCTTCGTCCTGCCGTCGACGGCACGACGCGGGATCCCGATCGTTTCCGTCAACATGACGTCGGCCAATCTCAAGCTCTACCGCGTCGGTGATCGTGGCATCGCACCGCTGTTGACGAGTTCGCAGTTCCTGACCCAGCTCGACGGCTACAGCGCACAGCGGATCGAAGACGAGAGCGGCGAACTGGTCTGGCAAGGCTCGATCGATGTTGCCAACGATCTCAACAAGGACGCCGTCACAAGCTTCCCGGTGGATGAGGCACTGCCCGAGCGCAAGCCCGGCGTCTATGTGTTGACAGCAACGGCACCGAACGCCCCGGACCAGGACTGGAATGCGCAGGCGACGCAATGGTTCGTCGTTTCCGATATCGGCATCACGACGTATGCGGGCACGGATGGCCTCAACGTGTTCACCCGCTCACTCGCCTCGGCAAAGCCGATCGCTGGCGTTGAGCTGCAGCTCCTGGCGAAAAACAATGAAGTGCTCGCAACCGCGACGACGGATGAGAATGGTCGGGCGACTTTCACCGCTGGTCTGATGCGTGCAACGGCCGCCCTGACGCCTGCTGTTATCACCGCCAGGAAAGGTGACGCCGACTACGTCTTCCTCGATATGACGCGCGCGGGCTTTGATCTCTCCGATCGCGGCGTCACTGGCCGTGCTTCGCCCGGCGCCATCGATATCCTGAGCTGGACAGAGCGCGGCATCTATCGCGCCGGCGAGACGGTGCATGCTGCAGCGCTTGCCCGCGACACAGATGGGAATGCCATCGAGAACCTGCCGCTGACCTTCATCATCCTGCGCCCCGATGGCGTCGAGGAGCGCCGGATTGTCAGCCAGACCAACAATGTCGGCGGCTATGCCATCAACGTGCCCGTTCAGGAAAACGCCATGCGCGGCACCTGGACGATCAACATTCACACCGACCCGAAGGGCTCGCCGATCGCGACGAAAACCTTCCTTGTCGATGACTTCGTGCCCGATCGCACGGACATGGAGATCAAGACCGAGGCGAAGGTCATCGGTCCGGAAACGCCCGCGACAATCAACATCAGCGGCAAGTATCTCTATGGCGCACCGGCTGCCGGGCTCTCGCTCGAAGGCGATGTCGTGATCAGGCCGACCCGCCAGGCAGACGCCTTCCCCGGCTACTTCTTCGGCCTCGCCGACGAGGAGGCCAGTGAAGACACACGCCAGACAATCGAAGGCCTCCCCGAGCTTGACGAGAATGGCGAGGGTATTACCGAGCTGACTGTCGGCGACCTACCGGCAACGACGCAGCTTCTCAATGCCACCGTCTATATCCGGATGCAGGAAGCCGGCGGTCGCGCCATCGAGCGTTCGCTCGTTCTTCCCGTCAAGAACCAGGGCCCGATGATCGGCGTCAAACCGGAATTCTCGGGTGACCTCGGCGAAAATTCGATCGCCAACTTCACCGTCATCGGCGTTGGCGCCGACAGCGAGAAGCAGGCGATGAGCGGTCTGCGCTGGAAGCTTTACAAGCTGAACCGCGACTACCAATGGTATCGCGACGGAACGGCCTGGAAATATGAGCCGATCTACACCGCCGAGCAGGTTGCAAACGGCAATGTCGATGCGTCTCTCGACGGAGCAAAGATATCCTCTCCCGTTGCTTGGGGGCGCTACCGCCTCGAAGTCGAAAGCACTGAGACCGACGGCCCTGCTTCAAGTGTGGAATTCGATGCAGGATGGTTCGTCCAGGCAACATCGACGGAGACGCCTGATGGGCTTGAGATCGCGCTGGATAAGGACAGCTACAAGATCGGTGAGACAGCCAAGCTGAAGGTCTCGTCGCGCTATGCGGGCGAATTGATGATCGCAGCCGGCACGGAAAATCTCGTCGCCGTCCAGAACGCGTCAATTGGCGAGAATGGCGGCGAGGTCGATATTCCGGTCACCTCAAATTGGGGTGCCGGCGTTTACGTTACCGCCACTTTGTTCCGCCCCGGCGACGCCCAGGACAGCCACATGCCGATGCGTGCCATTGGCGTGAAATGGCTGAAGGTCGACCCGGCAGAGCGTGCGTTGCGCGTTGCGATCGACGCACCGGAAAAGATGCTGCCGCGCGCACCGCTGCCGATCACCCTTGCCGTGGCCGGTGCGGGCGCCAACGAGGACGCTTATGTGACCGTTGCTGCTGTCGACGTTGGGATTCTCAATCTGACGCGATACGAGCCGCCGAACCCCGAAGACTGGTATTTCGGCCAACGCCAGCTCGGTCTCGAGATCCGCGACCTCTACGGACGGCTGATCGACGGCTCGCTCGGCGCCACCGGTAAGCTCAGGACGGGTGGTGACGGAGGTGCCGTAGCACTTCAGGGGAGCCCGCCGACGCAAAAGCTGGTTGCCTTCTTCTCCGGCCCCGTGAAACTTGATGCCGAGGGCAAGGCGAATGTCAGCTTCGACATTCCGCAGTTTAACGGCACAGCTCGCGTGATGGCAGTTGCCTGGTCCAAGGCCGGCGTTGGCCATGCGACGAAGGATGTCATCATTCGCGATCCGGTCGTCGTAACGGCTAGCCTGCCGCGCTTCCTCGCACCCGGAGATAGGTCCGAGCTTCGCCTCGATATTGCCAATACCGACGCGCCAGCAGGCGACTTTAAACTGACCGTTGCCGGCAACGACGCGGTGGGCGTTGACGAGGCTTTGCAGACGATCCATCTCGAGGCCGGTGCCAAGTCAGCCCTGACACTCGCCGTCACCGGCAAGCAGCCGGGCAATGGCAGCGTTTCGATCAATCTCTCTGATGCAGCGGACCTGTCGCTGGATCAGACGGTGGACGTCACCGTGCGACCAGCTGTTCTGCCGATGACCGAACGCCGCGTGCTGGCGCTCAATCCATCCACCAAGCTGACAGTCGACAAGGCGTTGTTGGCAGACAGCGTGCTGCCAGGCGCCTCCGTCAGCATCGGCGTCACGCGTTCGGCCGCCTTCGACATTCCCGCTCTGCTGATGTCGCTCGACCGCTACCCATTCGGCTGCGCCGAGCAGACGACGAGCCGTGCCCTGCCGCTGCTTTATCTGAGCGAACTTGCCAAGCAGACCGGCCTTGAAGATGACGCCGATGTCAAGAAACGCGTTCAGGACGCAATCTACCGGGTCCTTTCGTATCAAGCCTCGGCCGGAAGCTTTGGCCTCTGGGGGCCTGATAGCGGCGATCTCTGGCTCGATTCCTATGTCACCGATTTCCTGACGCGCGCGCGCGAACAGAAATATGACGTGCCGGATCGCGCTTTTGTGCAGGCGCTGGAGAACCTTCAGAACGCGCTGAGCTATGACGTCAATGTCAAGGATCAGGGCGACCAGATCGCCTATGCACTTTATGTTCTCGCCCGCAACAAGAAAGCCGCAATCAGCGATCTTCGCTACTATGCCGATACGATGATCAACGATTTCCCCACGCCACTTGCCAAGGCTCATATCGCCGCGGCGCTGGCGCTTTATGGCGACGCAACCCGCTCGAAGAACATCTTCGTCGACGCCTTGCAGATGTCGGAGCAGTCGATGGTTACGCGCGTCAATCTTTCGAGAACGGACTATGGCTCGATCCTGCGGGACGGCGCCGCAATCCTTGCTCTCGCGGCCGAAAGCCGGCCCGTCCCGCCCGTGGTGCCGGAACTCGCGAAGGCTGTCGCCAAGGAATGGAACCGCAGCAAATATACGAGCACCCAGGAACAGGCCTGGATGCTGCTTGCCGCGCGTGCCATCCAGGGCGGCGACGATTCGATCAAGATCGACGTCAACGGCGCTCTGCACAACGGCGCCTATATGGCGAAGATGACCGGGGACGTCTTGATGGGCAACGCACTCACGCTCACCAACCAGACCGGCGAGCCCCTCTCGGCTGTCGTCACGACGGTGGCCGCTCCCGTCGCGCCGCCGCCTGCAGGCGGCGATGGCTTTGCCATCGAGCGCACCTACTACACGATGGATGGCGAGCAGGCGAATGTCACCGAGGCGAAGCAGAACGAACGCTATGTTGTCGTCCTGCACATCACGGAAAGCAACAGCTGGCCGTCACGCATCGTCGTCACGGATCTGCTGCCGGCCGGCTTCCAGATCGACAATCCAAGCCTTGTTGACAGCGCCCAACTGACGAACTTCGACTGGATCGGCGAGGTGACCGCCGCCCATACGGAATTCCGCAACGACCGTTTCGTGGCCGCGTTCAACCGCTCTGCGGACGACAATCGCGAAATCAACGTCGCCTATGTCGTACGCGCAGTCACGCCCGGCACCTATGATCATCCCGCAGCCGTCGTCGAGGACATGTATCGGCCGCAGCTTTCTGCGCGTACGGCGACCGGCAAGATGGAGGTCACCGCAGCGCCAAAATGAGAGCGAAGAAGAAGCTCGCGATCGGAAGCGTCGCCGGCATCCTCCTTGCCGGCGTCGGGCTGGTCTTGCTCGATGCCGCCGACCGGGCCTATCCCCCGCCACTCGACAGGGCAGACACGGTCTCTGCGGAAGTGCTCGACGCGGATGGTCAATTGCTGCGCGCCTTCGCAACCCCCGAAGGTCTCTGGCGTCTGAAGACCACGTCGGCCGATGTCGATCCGCAATTCCTCAAGATGCTTGTCGCCTACGAAGACCGGCGGTTCTACACCCATGCCGGTGTCGATGTGCAGGCAATCGGACGCGCCGCGGTACAACTCGTCACCAATGGCCGCATCGTCTCTGGCGCATCGACCCTATCGATGCAGGTCGCCCGGCTCATCGAGCCACGCCAGGGCCGCTCGCTGTCGGCGAAGCTTCTCCAGATGGCCCGTGCCATCCAGATTGAGAGACGCCTGTCCAAGGAGCAGATCCTCGATCTCTATCTGACGCATGCGCCCTATGGCGGCAATCTCGAGGGCGTACGGGCGGCAAGCCTTGCCTATTTCGGGAAAGAACCACGGCGGTTGACGGTCGCCGAAGCCGCCCTCCTTGTGGCGCTGCCGCAGTTGCCGGAAAAGCGTCGCCCGGACCGTAACTTGGCGGCCGCCGAGGCAGCACGCAAACGTGTCCTGGAACGTGTCGCCGTCGCCGAGGCCGTCGGTGAGGGCGAGGCGGCGCGCGCCGAAATCGTGCCGGTGCCGTCTCAACGCCTGCAGCTTCCGGCGCTCGCACCGCATGTGGCCGAAGCAGCACGCCGCAGGGATCCGAAGACACGCCAATACCAGACCACCCTGAAGAAGCAGGTGCAGGCAGGATTGGAAGCCGTTGCGAGCGCCTCCGCCCTGAAACTCGGCCCGAAGCTGTCGATCGCCATGGTTATGGCCGATGCACAGACGGGCGACATTGTCGGCGAGGTTGGCTCGGCCGACTACTTCGACGCCAGCCGTTCGGGCTGGATCGACATGACACGCGCCAGCCGCTCACCGGGTTCCACGCTGAAACCGTTCATCTATGGCCTCGCGTTCGAAGAAGGTCTCGTAAGCCAGGAAACGATCATCGAGGACCGACCGGCTGATTTTTTTGGCTACCGCCCGCGAAATTTCGACATGAGCTATCAGGGCGATGTCACGGTGCGCGAAGCGCTGCAATTGTCCCTCAATGTCCCGGCGGTAAAGCTGCTCGACGCCGTCAATCCGGCAAAGCTGCTCATCCGCTTTCGCCATGCCGAGGTGCGTCCGCTATTGCCCCCGAACGAAACACCCGGCCTGGCAATCGGTCTCGGTGGCCTCGGCGTCACGCTGAAGGATCTGGTCCAGCTCTACACCGCGCTCGCCAATCGCGGCCAGCCTGTGCGCATCGGCGATGGCGTCAACGACCGGCCTGGCAAGATAGATGGCGAGGGCATGCTTGATCCGGTGGCCGTCTGGAATGTCGCCGATATCCTCTCGGGCGTCCTTCCGCCGGCCGGCGCGCCAAAACGGGGGATCGCCTACAAGACGGGGACCAGCTACGGCTATCGCGACGCCTGGTCCGTCGGTTATGATGGACGCTACGTGCTCGGGGTCTGGGTCGGCCGCCCCGACAATGGCGCCGTGCCGGGATTAACGGGCTACGGCACCGCGGCCCCCATCCTCTTTGAAGGCTTTGCAAAATCAGGGATCGCGACGACGCCCCTCCCCCGTCCGCCATTGGGAGCAATGCGGATCGCCCAGGCCGAGCTGCCGATCAGCCAACGTCGCTTCGCCATCAATCTAAGTGGCCTGTTGGCAACCTCCGGCCGCGAACCGGCGCCGCAGATCGTCTATCCGCCCGAGGGTGCGCATGTCGATCTTGGGGCAAAGAGCGGCGATCTCTCGCCCCTGACGCTGAAACTGCAGGGCGGACGAGCCCCCTTCCGTTGGCTCGCCAACGGCAAGCCTTTGCCCGATATCTCCCGCCGTCGCACCAATCAGTGGATGCCAGATGGCGGCGGCTACTCAAAGCTCACCGTGATTGACGCAATGGGCCGGGCAGCAAGCGTCGGCGTCTTTGTCGATTAACCGACAAACTCGACTGTCGGGGTTAGGTGACTACATCCAAGGGTGTACGTGCCTTCAAAGATAAGTTACGCCTATATTAGCTAAGCCTAAATCGGATGATTGCATTGGCTTTGATCACCGATCGTAGTCGGTTTTTCCTTGTTTGCGTTGTCTTCGTCCAACACTGCATCGTCCTGGTGCAGCTAAAAAGAGGTGAGCATGAGCAACAGCGAGGAGCCGCGGTGGGAGCTCGACGACGAGCTCAAGACCTTGTCGATCACCTTTCCGACAGATCCACCGGTCGCGTTCGTACTTGACGCAGATTCGCTATCAAGGCTCATCGACAGTGTCGGTCAAATCAGGGCAGAGATGCCCCCGCCGCACCAGGAGACTTGGAAAGGCGGCCAGATGGTCAATGCCGTGCTCGATCCTCGTTGGTATTCGGAACCCGACGCGTTGCTTGGAGAATCACTTCTCCACATTCGTGACCCGCGCTTTGGGTGGCTGCACTATGCCCTGCCCCGAGAATCCGCCAGGGCTCTGGGAATCCTCTTGGTGCACCAGGCTGATGATGTGCCTGATGACGAACAAGAGCAGCATCGCAAGAACTGATCTCTTCACCGAATGGTAGGCCCACTTACCGCTTTTGTCTGAAGTGTAATCAACGCCCGGTCGTGCTCTTATGATATGGCAAGATGCGGAATTTGTTTCGAGTAGTATTTCAGTATCTGCCATTATCCTTGCGGTTGACTATGGCCTGCCCTCCGGCAGGCCATTTGTCTTTGTGCAGGCTTCTCCCGCCAAATTTGCCGAACTTTCCGCTTGACCTTCCAGTTGCTGGAAGGTTCATAAGGTTATCCACTGCCTTGTCCGGCAAAGGAGAATCGAATGGATAGCAGCCACGGCCATCACCACCGCGATCATCACGGCCATGATCATGGCGCTACAAATACGGACGGCATCGTGCGCGATCCTGTCTGCGGCATGACGGTCGATCCCGAGGCCGGCAAGCCTTCGCTTCTATATGAAGGGCATACCTATCATTTCTGCTCGCACGGCTGCCGGCGAAAGTTCGAGGCTGCACCGCAAAACTACTTGACGGCGACTGATCCGGTTTGCGCAATGACTGTCAAGCGCGCCAGTGCAAAGCATATGCTGAAGCATGAGGGCGAAAGGTTCTACTTCTGCTCGGCTGGCTGCAAGGCGAAATTCGAAGCAGACCCCAGCGTTTATCGAGACGGCAAGAAACCCGCCGAGAAGCCGATGCCGAAAGGCACACTCTATACCTGCCCGATGCATCCCGAAGTGGTCAGCGATCATCCGGGCGACTGCCCGAAATGCGGCATGGCGCTGGAACCGATGGGTGTTCCACCGGCTGATGAAGGCCCGAATCCGGAATTGGTGGATTTCACCCGCCGCCTCTGGGTGAGCGGCACACTCTCGATCCCGCTGCTTGCAATCAGCATGGGACCGATGATCGGTCTGCCGCTACGCGACTGGATCGGCGAACCAGAGGCGACGTGGATCGAACTTCTTCTTGCCACGCCGGTCGTTCTTTGGGCCGCGCTGCCGTTCTTCCGACGGGCACGGGCTTCGCTCGTCAATCGTAGCCCCAATATGTGGACGCTGATCGGGCTCGGCGTTGGAACGGCCTACGTCTATAGCGTCGTTGCGGCGATCGCACCCAGCATCTTCCCGCATACCTTGCGCGGTCATGGAGACACCGTTCCCGTCTATTTCGAAGCGGCTGCCGTTATTGTGGCTCTGGTCTTTGTCGGCCAGGTTCTGGAATTGAAGGCCCGCGAGAAGACTGGTTCGGCTATACGCGCATTGCTTGATCTTGCACCGAAGACGGCGCGACGCATCAATGCGGACGGCTCCGAAATCGACGTGGCTGTCGATGAAATACAAGTCGGAGATCGTGTCCGTGTTCGCCCGGGCGAGCGTATCCCGATCGACGGTTCCGTCACCGAAGGGCAGTCGACCCTCGACGAAGCCATGATAACAGGCGAACCGATCCCGGTCGAAAAACAGAAGGGTGACGCGGTCACCGGCGGCACGATCAACAAGAACGGAACGCTCGTGATGATCGCCGAGAAGGTCGGTGCCGACACGACGTTGTCGCGCATCGTCGACCTGGTCGCAAAAGCCCAGCGTTCACGTGCGCCCATCCAGGGAGCGGTCGATCGCGTTTCCGCCATCTTCGTTCCCGCTGTTGTCGCCGCAGCTATCATCGCTTTCATCGTCTGGAGCCTTGTCGGCCCCGAGCCCCGCATGGCACATGCGTTGCTCGCCGCCGTTGCTGTTTTGATCATCGCTTGCCCCTGCGCACTCGGCCTGGCGACACCCATGTCGATCATGATCGCGACGGGCCGCGGCGCTCAGGAAGGCGTTCTGATCAAGGACGCGGAAGCGCTTGAACGCTTCGCACGCGTCGACACCCTGATCGTCGACAAGACAGGTACCCTGACGGAAGGAAAGCCGAGACTTACGGATGTCGTTTCCCTTGGCGGCGTCGCGGAAACTCGCCTCCTGAAGCTCGCTGCCAGCCTTGAGCGTGGATCCGAGCACCCGCTGGCGGAGGCCATTGTATCCGGCGCGCAGGAGCGCGGGATCGATCTGAGCGACGTCACCGGCTTTGAAGCAAGAACCGGCAAGGGTGTGGTGGGCAAAGCCGACCGGACCATTGTCGCGCTTGGCAACGCCACAATGATGGAGGATCTCGGTGTCGATGTTACACCTCTTGCCGAACAGGTTCGGTCGTTCCGGGATGAGGGCAAAACCGTGATGTTCGTGGTCGTCGATGAAAGGCTCGCCGGCTTCGTGGCGGTTGCCGACCGGATTAAGCCGACCACGGCAGCTGCGATCAGGGCGCTGCACGAGACCGGCCTGACCATCATCATGGCCACAGGCGACAATGAACGCACCGCGCGCGCCGTGGCAAAAAGCCTTGGCATCGACGAGGTACGCGCCGACATCCTGCCCGAAGGCAAGAAGGCTTTGGTCGACGAACTGCAAGCTAAGGGTGCAGTCGTCGCCATGGCAGGCGATGGCGTCAACGATGCGCCTGCGCTCGCCGCGGCCGACGTAGGTATCGCGATGGGCACCGGTGCTGATGTTGCAATGGAAAGCGCCGGCCTGACACTCGTCAAGGGCGATCTGAATGGGATCGTCCGTGCAAGGCGGCTCGCGATGGCCACCATGCGCAACATCCGCCAGAACCTCGGCTTTGCTTTCGGTTACAACGCACTTGGCGTACCGCTGGCAGCGGGTGCGCTCTACCCTGTGTTCGGATTGCTGCTGTCGCCGATGATCGCTGCCGCCGCCATGAGCCTGTCGTCTGTGTCGGTCATCGGCAATGCGCTACGACTGCGGCTCGTCAAGCTATAGGAGATCGCCGTGAATATAGGGCAAGCATCGGAACGCTCCGGATTGGCGCCGAAAACGATCCGCTACTATGAGGATATCGGCTTGATCCGCCCCGACCGGGGCGGAAACGGCTATCGCGACTATGCCGAGAGTGACGTCCACAAGCTGCACTTCTTGCAGAGATCGCGCGGGCTCGGCTTTTCCGTGGAAGAATGTCGTCAGCTGCTGGCACTCTACGAAGACAAGAGCCGGGCGAGTGCGGATGTAAAGGAACTGACGCAGGCGAAGTTGACGGAAATCGATCGCAAGATCCGGGAACTCACGGGGCTGCGCCGGACATTGGAACATCTGGTCCACGCATGCCATGGCAACGACAGACCGGATTGCCCGATCCTTGAGGAACTGTCGGACGGTCGGCCCGGGTAGCTCCGGTTAACTCGATACGGTTTTTGCACGAGCGTTGTCCCGACGTAACCTTGTCGGCTTCCGCGAGCCGTCTATCACTGATTCTTGTTCGAAATTTCCTCGACGGCTGGAATAATTCGTCGCTCGCATCCGGCCCATTCGATGTCATCGGCCAGTTTGCAGCGCTTCGGGTGCTATGCGCGCTCGCTCGTGCGCAATTCGGATGATGCGGAAGATCTCGTTCACGATGACGCGCTGCTGCGGGCCTACGAAAAGAAGCAGAGTTTCCGCCGTGGTAATAACCTGCGGACCTGGCTGCTATCGATCATGCACAATGCTCACATCGATCGCATCCGCCAAGATCGCTCTTTGGCACGTCGGCACGAGGAAGCCGCTGCCGCGCGAGCTGTCGTTCGAGAGTGGCTGGCTCGGTCGCGCCGCCTCTTCCCGTCTTTGGAGCATGTCCAATGCCAGATGCAAAACAGCGTGACGAGAACGAAGGCTCAGCAAGGTCACGCGCCAAACTGGCCATGTCGCAACACTTCGGTGGTGGCAAAGGGAGGAGGAACGCTTACGTTCCCTCCTGTTGGGGAGACTTCACCAGCGCGCAACGCGGCGGCCGAGGATTGTGCCGAGCACCACAAGCCCCGCGATCGCTATCGAGTACCAGGTCGCGACGAACAGAGGCGAATCGTCGGTGCAATGGGCCGCGTAAAAGGTTGCGGCGATGCCACCGGCAAGCAAACCAGCGACGGCGCCTGCCGGACCGGGGCGCGTCGGCGCGCCGTGACGGAGTGCCACGAGAAAAATGGCCAGCGGACCGAGACCGATCAGTGGGATGAAAGTCAGGCAGACATAGACGTTGCTGCCCCACCAGACTGTGAGCAACTGATCAGTGGGCACGACGAACAGCTCGGCCACGACCGCGGCGCCGAGAAGGATCGGTGTCAGAACGAGCCAATACGCGACACCTCTGACGTTTGAACCGGGTCGAGACAACACCCGCAAGAGCCCAAAGGCGACGACGGTGAGCGTGAGCATGACGATGAATTTTAACAGGAAGCGGAGCGTATGGGCGGCCGCCGCGAAGTCCGGGCGCGGACCGATCAGCACGAAGAACGCGACCGCCGCAACGATCGTCGCAGCCGCGATCGCCACCCACCACGCATAGCCAAGCGGCATCGCGTGCTTTGCTGCATCTGCCTTCAGGGCATTGATGAGGTCGTTGGTCTGCATTTCAGCTCCGTCCAAACGTTCTCGCGATCGATCGCAAACCCCGGTGCAGCGCCACGCGCACCGCCGTCTCGGTCATACCGAACTTCTCGGCCGTCTCGCCGATCGAGCGCCCCTCGACCGAAATCGCGGCCACGACCGAACGCTGGCCTGGCGCCAACCCATCCAGCGCACGGCCGATCTCGCGGTCGCTCACCGTCTCGGCCTCCGGCTGGGCGACCGTCTCGGCGATGTCACCGATCTCGATCTCGACGCGGTGGCCACGCTTGCGAAAGGCGTCGATCAGCTTGAAGCGCGCGATCGCATAAATCCAGGGCAGGACAGGCGCGTCGCTGATCCATGTATGACGCTTCATATGAATTGCCAGAAGCGTTTCCTGCACAATGTCCTCGGGATCGAGGCCGCCCTGCACAATCTTCCGGCGCGCGAAGCCGCGCACGATGGCAGCGGTGCGTCCCAGAAATGCCGCATACGCCCCTTCGTCCCCTGCGATCGCAGCGCGCAGCAACGTGGCAAGTTCTTTTTCGGCGTCGCCGTTCAATCCTTGTCTCTCCAATACGCGCGTTGAGGCCGCTTTGTTACGCGCCGCCCGAAATAATGTCCAACCAAGCCGCACCGTCGATCACGAATTCGTGTTTGTTGCCATGCGTAACAGAAGTCTTCGCCAGACCGAAGGGAGGATTACGCGGCCGATGACCGGCACGCGTAACTTCCAAGAGGAGATCATCCATGAACCGTTCCACGCTCACACTTACCCTCGCCGGCTCGCTCGCCACCGCCCTTGCATCGGTTGCCTTCGCCGCACCGTTGCCGGCTGAGAAAATGGTCGGCAACGAGAAATGCTATGGCATCGCGCTCAAGGGTCAGAACGACTGCGCCGCCGGCGCCGGCACGACCTGCGCGGGCACCTCGACGACGGACTATCAGGGCAACTCCTGGAAGGCTGTCCCTATCGGTACCTGCACGACCATGAACGTCAATGGCCACATGGGCAAGCTGGAGCCGATCAAGGGCTGACTGTCAGGCGGGGCCCGGCTGCACGGGCCCCGCCGGTTGTCTGACAAATCCGGGGAGAACCGCGATGTCCGCTTCAAAAATCCCAACTACCGCCCTGCCCGCGCGTGCCGGCCTCGGCCTCAAGCCCGAGCACTACGAGACCATTCTGGCCAATCGGCCGGATGTCGGCTTCTTTGAGGTGCATGCCGAGAATTACATGGGCGCGGGTGGGCCGCCGCATCGCTACCTGGAAGCCATCACGGAACTCTATCCACTTTCGCTGCATGGCGTCGGCTTGTCGATCGGCGCGGCGCGCGGGCTCGACAAAACGCATCTGAAGCGGCTGCGCAGCCTGATCGATCGCTACCGGCCGCAGAGCTTCTCCGAACATCTGGCTTGGTCGACCCACGACACGGGCTTTCTCAACGACTTGCTGCCGCTTCCCTATACACCGGAAACCCTGGCGCGCGTCATTGACCATGTCGACGAAACGCAGCAGGCGCTCGGGCGACCGCTGCTGCTCGAAAACCCCTCGACCTACGTGCTGTTTACCGACAGCACGATCGATGAGGTGGACTTTCTCGCGACGATTGCGGAGCGGACCGCCTGCGGTCTGCTGCTCGATGTCAACAACGTGATGGTCTCGGCGGTGAACCATAGGCTCGATGCCACCACGTATATCGACCGTTTCCCGGTCGAGTTGGTCGGCGAGATCCACCTTGCCGGCTACGACGAGACCGTCGACGCCGCCGGCGACCGGTTGCTGATCGACGCGCATGGTACGGCGGTGAAGAGCGACGTGGTGGCGCTCTACGAACACACACTTGCGCGCAGCGGACCGTTACCGACGTTGATTGAATGGGACAACGACGTCCCGGACTTCGCCACCTTGCATGCGGAGGCGGCACGCGCCGATGCGATGCTCGCCGCCGAAGCGCTCCGCCGCGACCAGATTCGGGCGGCATGACCATGGGATTCGCTGTCAGCCAGAGCGCCTTCGCTGCCGCGTTGCTTAACGCCGACCGACCAGTGCCGGACGGCATTACCACCGCACGCGGCGAAGCCGACACAGCGCGGTTTGCCGTCTACCGCAACAATGTCTTCGTCGGGCTGACAAAGGCACTGGCGCAGCACTTTCCGGTGACCGAGCGGCTCGTTGGAACGGAATTCTTCATGGCAATGGCGCGGGCCTATGCTCAGGATCACAAACCGGCTTCACCGTTGATGATCGAATATGGCGGCGACTTTCCGGATTTCATTGCAAGCTTCCAGCCGGCGAGGGAGCTTGCCTATCTGTCGGATATCGCCCGGATCGAGGCCGCCTGGATGCGAAGTTACCACGCGGCGGACGCCGTGCCGATCAACCTTGCGGTACTCGCAGCTGTGGCGCCCGAAATGCTTGCGGACTTGCGGCTCGTCCCGCACCCTTCGGCGGCCTTGATCCGGTCGGAATACCCCATCGGCTCGATCTGGGGCGCGCATCAGCAGGAGATGGTAACACCGGTCGCCGACTGGCGGCCGCAGGCTGTCCTGGTCGCACGGCCGGAGATGACGGTCGAAGTTCATATCCTGCCGCCGCAGGACGTCATCTTTGCAAACTCCTTGTTCGACCATGCCACCCTTGGCGAGGCGGCAGAGGCGGCATTTGCCTCTGGCCTCCAATTCGATTTCGGGGCGGCGCTGGCTGGTCTTGCAAGTCTCGGCGCTTTCAGCGCCCTCCAACAGGATGAAGGAAACGTCCCATGAAGACCGAAGCCGCACCATCACACGGCCTTGGCGCAGCCCTTACCGCCCTGATCATACGCGCCGATGGACTGCTCGCCTCCGTCCCCCGGTCGTTGGCGCTGCTCGCGCTGCGTTTTGCGCTCGCTGTTCCCTTCTTCAAGTCGGGATTGACGAAATGGGACGGGTTCCTAACGCTTTCGCAGGGCGCAAGATATCTTTTCGAGCAGGAGTTCAAACTCCATATCTTCGGCAGCGAAATTCCTTACCCGTTTCCACTGGCGATGGCGACGGCAGCCGGGATTACGGAACTGATCCTGCCGATTTTGTTGATCCTTGGCTTGGCGACGCGCTTCGCAGCCCTCGGCTTGCTGCTGATGACCGCGGTTATTCAACTCACCATTCCGGACGGTTGGGCGAACTTCCATTTGCCCTGGGCGGCGATGGCGCTGGCGCTGGTTGGGTTCGGTAGCGGCAGGATCGCGATTGATCCGCTTGTCATGCCACGCCTCAAATGACCTGCGCTCGCAACTTGTTCGGGTTCACCGCGCACCTGGTGGCCATGCTGAGCGAGCGATCGGCTACGCGATGAGCGCTTTGCCGATGAGGTCGAATGCCGGACAAGACTTGTTCACACGGTGCCCGCATATTCGCCTCTCGCCGGATCGTCGTTTTTGATGATGAAGTCCAAGGCTTGCACCATTTCACTGGAATTGGGCCGGACAAACGGCATCGATTGCACTGAGAGATAGTAGATCGTTTGGTCGGAAGGGCAAAAATGTCGCCCCGGACCGCCTCAATGACCAGGAAGTGGCCCGCCTCGTCAAGAAGACGGGGTCGCCGCCGGCATACGCGGTGATCTTCCCGAGATCGAACGGGGACTGAAGTTTTCAGGCCACTCGCTGCGCGCCGGCCTCGCCTCGTCGGCCGAAGTCGACGAGAGCGCTACGTCCAGAAGCAGCTCGGACGTGCCTCCGCCGAAATGACCCGCCGTTACCAGCGCCGGCGCGATTGGTTCCGCGACAATCTCACCAAGGCGGCAGGGCTGTAGACCCCCTCCCCTGCTAGTGGGGCTGGCTCAGAGCTTCGAACCGTGTCGAGAGCGCTCCGCGATGCTGGAAAGATCGACTTTCTTGCCCGCGACATCCGCGACGATCTTCAACGTGCCGCCGAGGGATTCGACATAATCGCGAAGCGTCGACAGCTTCATGTCGGCGCGCTTCTCCAGTCTCGAGACGTTGGTCTGCCTGAAACCCGTCCGAGCAGACACGTCTTCCTGCGTCCTTCCAGCAAGTGCCCGCAATTCACGCAGATTGTGCGCCGTGACGAGTTCGTCGGCACGCTTCGCAACGGCGCGCTGTTCGTCTTCGGGAAGTGTCTTTATCAGCTTGTCGAGATCATCCATGCTTCTTCTCCAACTCGCTCAAATGCTCGTCGTACCGTTTGTCCGCCAGATCGATCAGGCGTTTGTAGAAGAGTTTCTGGCTCACACCGCTCTTCGCACCACCGCAGAAAACCACAGCCTTTCGCTCCGGATCGAAGGCAAAGGCGAACCGCCATTGCACCTTCAAGACCTTGACGCGAAGCTCTTTCATGTTCGCGTGTTTGGAGCCTTCGAGTGTGTCGACCTCAGGTCGTCCCAGTCGAAACCCCTTCTCGCGAAGCAACACTAAATGCGCGAGCAACTCGACTCGAACATCGGCTGGAAGGTCAGTGATCTCGCGCTTGAAGCGGTCATGAAACTCGACCTTCCATTCCGTCATTTCATATCCTGAATGATATAGATACTTTGGGATATATAGTCCGCGTCTCCCCTCAAGGCAATAGTGGCTGTCGGTTTTCCTTATTGAGTGAACCTGCTCCTTAATTAGTGAACTGGTGCGCTAATAACCGAACTGGGCGTTCTGGTCGGGACAGGAGAATGAAGCAAACTATTCGCGGAAGCGGCGGTAAGCATAATGCCAAAGCGTTGCATGATCTCATGTTGAACATGTCCGGCGCTCCACGCCCCGTATCCGCGCGTGCGCCCGCGGATAGCGGATAGTGGTAAGCCAAATGGCGATCTCGTGTTCCTGGGCCTTGGGCAAATCACGCGCGCGCGCTGTCGCGACACAACCTTGTCGGCTTCCGCGAGCCGTCTATCACTGATTCTCGTTCGAAATTTTTCTCGACGGCTGGAATAATTCGTCGCTCGCATCCGTATACTCAATCATGGAACGGAAAGAACGCCCATTCGATGTCATCGGCCAGCTTGCAGCGCTTCGGCGCTATGCGCGCTCGCTCGTGCGCAATTCGGATGATGCGGAAGATCTCGTTCACGACGCGCTGCTGCGGGCCTACGAAAAGAAGCAGAGTTTCCGCCGTGGCGGCAACCTGCGCACCTGGCTGCTCTCGATCCTGCACAATGCTCACATCGACCGCATCCGCCAAGATCGCTCTTTGGCACGTCGGCACGAGGAAGCCGCCGTCGAGACAGAACAATCGCTGCAAGCCGGCCAGGAACACGCCGTTCGCCTCCAGCAGGTGCGAGACGCATTCTTCCATCTGCCGGAGGAACAGCGAGAGGCGCTCCATCTGGTCGCGATCGAGGACCTTTCCTACCAGGAAGCAGCGGCAGCCCTCGGGATACCGATCGGCACCTTGATGTCGCGCATTTCGCGCGCCCGCGCGCAGCTTCGTGAGTTCGAGGAGAACACGCCACGCGCTGCGCACCTGAGACTAATCGGAGGGAACGGCAATGAAGGTAATTGATCCTGTCATCGACGCTGATCTCGATGCTTATGTCGACGGAGAACTCGACCTGGCGCGCCGCATTCAGGTCGAATCCTTCCTTTCAGAAAACCCTGCCATTGCCGCGAAGGTCATGGCTGACCTGAGCATGAGGGGTGAATTGCGCCTTGCGCTCGCCAGCGAAAGTGCATTCGGTCGCCCGGAAACGCGCGACGCAGCTCGACGCCTGGAGCGTGGCCTCACCTATGGTCGCATCTTCCATTCGATGCAGCGGATTGCGGCTGTCGGCATTCTGGTCGCCGCAGGCTGGGTCGCGCACACCTCCTTCGGCGCATTTACCGCGACCGAAGTTGCCGCCTCGGTGCCTGCCCCGGCCTATGTTGAGGATGCGGTACGCGCCTATCATACGGCAATGCTGCGCCAGTCCGTGCCGTCTCAGTCTGTGGCGAGCTACAAGCCAGAGGACATTCGTGCGGCAACTGCGATCGTCATGCCGCAGCTGCCGGAAGACTGGACGATTTCTGACGTGCAGATCTTCCCGTCCGAGTTCGGCCCGAGCGTCGAGATGGCTATCAAGACGGCAGACAGCAAGCAGCTTTCGCTGTTTGCCGTGCGACCCGGTGCATTCGCAGTGCAGTCCGTAAGCCACGTCGCGCTCGACAAGGCAGAAGCTGCCTACTGGCAGATCGGCGATGTGGCCTATGCGCTCGTGGCCGGCGATCGCGAAATAAATCTGGATGCGGAGGCCGATCGGCTCGCCCGCACCCTTTATTAGTTCAACCGAGGAGATCAGTATGAACCCGACCAATCCGCGTTTTGGCTACGGCTCAGCCGCCGGCTCGCAGGCGCTCTTCGACGAGGGCCTGCGCCAGCATATGCTGCGCGTCTACAACTACATGGGCCTCGGCCTCGTTATCACGGGCATCGTCGCCTTTGTCGTCGGCAGCACGCCGGCGCTCTATGTGCCGATCTTCCAGTCCCCGCTCAAGTGGGTCGTGATGCTTGCGCCGCTCGCCTTCGTCTTCTTCTTCTCATTCAAGATCCAGACGATGTCGGCCAGCGCTGCACAGATGACGTTCTGGGCCTTCTGCGCAGTCATGGGCCTTTCGCTCGCATCCGTCTTTCTCGTATTCACGGGCACGAGCATCGCACGCACCTTCTTCATTGCCGCGACCATGTTCGGCGCTACCAGCCTTTACGGCTATGTGACCAAGCAGGATCTCTCGCGTTTCGGCTCGTTCCTGATGATGGGCCTGATCGGCGTCATCATCGCGAGCATCGTCAATGTCTTCCTGGGCTCGAGCGCCCTGCAGTTCGCGATCTCGGTGATCGGTATCCTCGTCTTCGTCGGCCTGACGGCCTACGACACGCAGAATATCAAGGCGCAGTATTCCGAGAATTACGATCAGGAATCGAACCAGAAGCTTGCCGTCTTCGGCGCGCTGTCGCTCTACCTGAACTTCGTCAATATCTTCCAGCTGCTGCTCAATTTCACGGGCGAGCGGGAGTAAAGATAAGCGCTTCTGGGGGCAAAGGAAGCGCTAGGGCGCCCGGTCCGCACTCTGTGACAGGATGCGCGGATCGGGTGCTCACTCAACGAAAGCGGCCGGGTCTCCACACCCGGCCGCTTTCGTTTTGACCTCCGATCAGATGATACCCCAGGCGCGGTAACGCCCTCGCCCGGTGATTTCGCGGATGCCAATGTCATTCAGCAGATTGAGCGCGCCGCGGCTCGTCACCCGCAGCTCTCGGGCCACCATTGCCGAGGAGACCATCGGCCGCGACAGAACGAAGTCCGCAAGCTGCGGCAGGCTGCTGTTCGAGCGACGATCCCTGAAGCGGATTTCCATCTGCGTGCGCGCCAGCGAAAGACGGTCCATTTCCTTCAGGCCCGCGGCAGCGCTCTCTACCATTGCCTCGAGAAACGCCTGCAGGCGCGTCAGCCGGTCACGCGCACGCCGTCGCTCGTGGCGTATTGTCTTGAGGCCGGCATAGAAGGCAAAAAGGTGGGACGTGACCTTGCCGCGTGCGCGCAGATAGCCGGCAACGAGGAGACCTCCGAGCCAATGCTGCCGGCGGAGAGGTTCGATCCTCTCCCAGGCATCAAATATCAAAGCTGCGCCAAGCGTCGCGGGTAAGCCGTCGGCGATGACGACAGTTTTACGCCATGCGCGAAGACGCGCCGGCTCGTCCCATTCCTCATCATCGAACAAGCCGAGGGGATCGTCGTTCCGCTTCTCACGAGCGCGGTCGGACGTGTCACTCAGTTCGGGAGCGCCGAGACGGCTATGACTATCCAATAGTCGCTGCGATCTCTCCAGGATCGCATCGATCTCGGCCAGTTCAGCGGAGAGAAGGCTATCCGTCGCGCCGTCTATATCCTCATCGGCCAGGAACCTTGCGCTCTTGATCTCCAGGGCTGCCCCCTCCCCTTCTATGCCGCCGGCCAGGGCCGACAGTCCCGAGGGACTGAGCGCCCAGTCCGGCGCTGCCGTCCAGATGCGACGTCGCACACGCAGGATCGAATGGGCGATCGTCAGTTCGTGGCTTGGCGTGCGCGTATCCATATGGGCGTCGTGCAGGACGAGGTCCTCGACGTGGATCAACTCACCAGCGACCCAGAGGGCACCGACGGCATCGAAAAAATGCCGGCGCTCGGCAAAGCCTTCTGCGACCGCTGCACGTGCCGCCCGCTCATCCAGCCTCGCCAAGCCATCTTCGGCCTCGACAATCGTCGGCAACAGGCTGACCAGCAACGGACTGTCGATTTCATAGCGCATTGTTAGTTATTTTGATTTCCCTGCAACGGAACCCAAATCACGCTTAACTTCCGTCATGTATGGCATGATTGATCTGCGCATTCAAACCGCCGGACAGCAAAAATTCCCTCTAAATGCTGGAGATGCGGCGTTGATTGGCAGGGTCAGCGTCCGTGCCGGCTTCGGAGGCTATTTTCCACTCTTGAACGCCTCGTAGAGTTCGTCGAGGCGGCGCGAGATGTAGTCGCCAAAGTCCGCCGCATCGCCCGTCTTCAGCGCGAGGGTGAAAGAATCGCCGGCGCTTTTGATGCGGCCTTTGATCTTACCCGATTGCTTCGGGGACCATTCGTACTCGGTCACCGCCTGCCTGTCCGGCTTCCGTGCCAGTTCGGTGACGACGAGTTCAAAGCGGCGATCGCTGTCTTGAGCAGCGAACTGTGCCGAGCCAAGTAGACCCCGCAGGCGGGACGCCGTTGCATTGGTCCAGCCTTGCGCGAGCGCAATCCATTTGCGCCGTCCAGCGGCCGGCGCGGCACCTATGGCCATGATCACATCCATCGGTATGCTCTTGGCAACCGAGATCAGTTTCGACAATTCCGTCTTGTCGGTCGAAAGCGCCTTCATGATGACGGGTCGCTCGAAGCCCTTGCTCTCGAGATTGAAGGCAAAGACGGCACGTTCAATATAGGACAGGTTGCGCCTTGCGGAATTCTCGATGCCTTGCGCGATGACGACGTCGACATCGTCAAGTTTCCGGATGATCGCTTGCACCTTACGCCCAAGCAGCCGTAGCGCCTGAAGCCGCCGGTGCCCATAGACGACTTGATAGCGCGTAGCGTTCTCGGGATGCTGCCGAACGAGAATGGGGACCTCCTGTCCATTCTCCTCGATCGACCTCACCAGTTCGTCGGCAAGATCCTGCGGCAACTCGGCTAGTCGATCCCTGACAAAGGACATGTCGACGAGGTCCGGATCGAGCTCAACGACGCGCTCGCCGGAGAGCAGCGCCTCCTGCATCGCCCTACTTTCTTCTTCCATGCGCCCGAGCGTCAGCGCCATCGAACGAACCGGACCTGCGGGGCCGCGCAGCGGCGTTTCATCGTCCGGGTTGGCCGCGGCCAACTCCTGCGCGGTATCGTCGAAAAGCCCCTTCAGTCGATCGCGTCTGCTCATGTCCGGCCCCATGCTTTGTGAATTCCCGCCAGCACTTCACCGTTCGCCGCGTTCACCGACTCCAATGCTCGGTCATAGGTCGAACGCCGGACCTGCCCTCTCTCGATCTCGTAGAGCGACTGCTTCGTCAGCCCGGCATCGGCGATCGCCGTGGACTTTAGGATGGTCGCCGTCAGCACGTCGTCGCTAAAAAGGTTGCGCAGCAATGCCACGATCTGCGACTGCGGGGCATCGAACGGTTCGTGGCGCGTGACCACGTATTTGATGAAGTCATGTTGCAGGTCGCCCCCGGCCTTGCGCACGACGGACAGCAGATCCGATGTCATCAACAAAAACTGCGACATCGACGCAACGTCGACCATCTGCGGGTGGATGGTGATCAGAAGCGACGTTGCCGCACAGACGGCGCCGAGCGTCAGATAACCAAGCTGCGGCGGGCAATCGATGACAACGACATCGTAGTTGGCCTCGACTTCTGAAATGGCAACGCCGACACGCCGGAAGAACACCTCTCCGGTCCGCTGGCGATCACCGAGCGCGCGCGGCGTCTCGTGCTCGAACTCCATCAGTTCGAGATTTCCTGGCACGAGGTCGAGCCCGTCGAAGTAGGTCTTGCGCACCACGTCCTTCAGCGAGCGGCGGCTCGCGTCATAGCGGATCGCGCCGTAGAGCGTATCGCCGTCAGCCAAATCGAACTCCGGCTGGACTCCAAGCATGGACGACAGAGAGGCCTGAGGATCGAGATCGATTGCCAGCACACGGTAGCCGTTCAGCGCCAGATATTGAGCGAGATAAAGGGTGGTCGTGGTCTTTGCCGAACCGCCCTTGAAATTCGTCACCGCAACCGTCTGCAGCTTTTCGCCTGGCCGCCGCCATGGAAGATAGGACAGCGCATCCTTCGGCTTGATCCGCGCCATATGGTGCCGCAACTCGTTGATCTGACCGAGCGTATAGGAACGCCGGCCATTGAGGGAAACCTCCGGCTGCGGCCCCTTGCCGTCGAGCGAGAGCTGGCGCAGATATCCGTCGGATACGCCGATCATCTGCGCGGCTTCCCCGGATGTGAAAGTCCGCAATGTCTTCTGTGACAGTGGCGGAAAGAGCTTCTCTCGAAGAAGCTTCAGCTGACGTGAAAGCTGGTTGGCGTGCCGCTCGATGCGCACGTCCGTCGTCGATACGCTAATGTTGTCCAAAACACCCGATCCCTATCAATGCGCTTTTCTATCAACATCGCGCTAAAAAGCGTATCGAAGATGCCATGATTCGCGAATCGCGACAATAACAGCCATGGCTGGCAGACAGTCGCGAAGTTGGCCGCGGCCAACTTCGTCCCGGGCACTTGCGGAGACGGGTTGACTGCGCCAGAAACGACCAGAATTGAAGAGGAAAAGGCGTGCGACACATCCACATCATCGGCATCGGGACGGGAAATCCCGAGCATTTGACCGTCCAGGCGATCAACGCGATGAATGCCGTGGATGCGATCTTCATTCCGACCAAAGGTGCTGAAAAGGACGGACTTGCCGCTGTCCGACGAGAAATCTGCAACCGCTACGTCACGAACAACAAGACTGAGATCATCGAATTTGCGGTGCCCAAGCGCACCACAGCCGACCGGACCTATCTCGAAAGCGTGGATGCCTGGCATGCCGCCATTGCCGAGACCTATGTCAGGCTCATCGAGGGCTTGCCAGAAGCCGGGACGGGTGCCTTCCTGATCTGGGGCGACCCCAGCCTCTACGACAGCACCATTCGCGTTCTCGAGCGTGCCCGGCAAGCCAGTCGTATCGTCTTCGAATTCAGTGTCATTCCCGGCATTACAAGTGTCCAGGCGCTTGCCGCAAGCCACCGTATTGCGATCAACCTTGTTGGAAAACCGCTTGAAATCACCACGGGTCGGCGTCTTGTCGAGCAAGGCAATCGGGCCGACAGCACGGTCGTGATGCTCGATGGCGAACTCGCCTTTTCAAAGATCGATGACCCGGACGCGGAGATCTTCTGGGGTGCCTACCTCGGAACCCCGGACGAGATCACACGCGCCGGCCGATTGGCGGACGTTGCTGACGAGATCGTCGCGCTCCGGGCTGAAGCGCGGGCGCGTCACGGCTGGATCATGGACATCTATCTGCTGCGCAAGGGGCATGATTTCGACGATCTTTGACATGGATCATGGTTTTGCGATGATCGCGCCGATCATGTAAGGACGTGATCGAAGGAACTGGCGACGATGGCATTTGGCGAACAGACGGCGCGCGACGGTCGGGAAGAGGCCCCCTCGGCCTGGATGCGCCGTGGCGCCTGCCCAACGCTCACCAAGCCGATGCAAACCGGTGACGGTCTCCTGGCACGGCTGCGGCCCACCGGCGGCATCCTTTCCATCCAGCAATTCATCCAGTTGGCCGAGGCCGCGCAAAGACACGGAAACGGGATCCTCGAGATCACGGCGCGCGGCAGCCTGCAAATCCGCGGCCTCCGACCGGAGACCGTCCAACCGCTCGCCGCAGATCTCGACACCGCCGGTATCTCGGTTCCCGCCGGCCCCGTGATCGAGCTCTCGCCGCTGCATGGCATCGCGCCTGACGAGATCGGGAACTCGGCTGCAATCGAAGCATTGCTGCGCGAAGAACTCGCTGCGGAGCTTCTTTCGCCCTTGCTTGCGCCGAAGCTGTCAATCCTGATCGACGGCGGCGGCACGTGTGGCCTTGCTGCATTCACCGGTGACATTCGTGTGACCGCGGTTTCCGCTGGTGTCTGGCGGGTTGCTATCGACGGCAACGAGCGAACGGCCTTGCCATTGCTGGCGGGAAACGCCGATGCGGCAGTTCGGGCGGTGGGAGATCTGCTTCAGCTGCTCGCTTCGCTTGGCCGTCACAAGCGGTGCCGTGATATCGAGCGTGAGCATCTGCTGTCAGCTTTCCCTTCGATGGAGGCCATGCCGCTTGCAGGTGCGCCCGAGTGCAAAAGTCCTTTGGTCGGCACCCTCGCCCTGTCCGACGGTTCCGCGGTTCTCGGCCTGAGGCCTCGCTTCGGCCAAATGCACGCCAGCGAGCTTGTCGCATTCCTTGGCGCCGCCGAAGCGCTCGGCGCAACGCAAGTCAGGCCAAGCCCTAAGCGCGTCTTATTTTTGGCTGGGCTTTCTTCTCAGTCAGCCGCAACCCTTGCGGAAATGGCACCCCGGTACGCTCTGTCTGCCGACATCGATGATCCGGCGATGCATATCGCTGCGTGTGCCGGCGCCGGTGCCTGCGCTTCAGGCCGTTTTCAGACCAAGGTTCGCGCCGAGAGGTTGGTCACGATCGCTCCCGAATTGCTGGACGGCTCGATGGTTGTTCACCTCTCCGGCTGCGCCAAGGGTTGCGCCCATCTGCGACCCGCTCTTTGCGTTGTCGGCGCCGAAGATGGTTACCATCTCATACTGGACGGCGTAGCGTCGGATATTCCCGATGCACAGATTGCTAGCGGCGACATCGATTCCGCTATAGAGAAACTCGCTCGCCTGATCAAAGACGAGAGACAAGCTGGCGAATCGGCTGCCGCATGCCTTAGACGGGTCGGCAAACACGACGCCATAAGGGCGCTGCGACAGGGATAGGAATGCCTGACTACGACTACATTCACAGCGGGGACGCGATCTACGAGCGATCCTTTGCGATCATTCGCAGCGAAGCTGACCTTTCACGGTTTTCTGTTGAGGAAGCCGATATTGCCGTGCGTATGATCCACGCATGCGGGCTCGTTGAAGCGGCAGAGCATTTCGTGTTCTCGCCCGGCTTCGTCAGCGCCGCGCGTGCCGCCCTGCACGACGGAGCACCGATCTTTTGTGACGCGGAAATGGTGGCACACGGTGTCACGCGCAAGCGCTTGCCGGCCCACAACGACGTGCTCTGCACCTTGCACGATCCGCGCACGGCGGAGCTGGCAAAGCAGACCGGCAACACGCGCTCGGCAGCAGCGCTCCACCTTTGGCTGGAGCGGATCGCAGGCAGCGTCGTCGCCATCGGCAATGCCCCGACAGCCCTCTTCCATCTGCTTGAACTGCTTCGAGACGGCGCGCCGAAACCGGCAGCGATCATCGGCATGCCGGTCGGTTTCGTCGGCGCAGCGGAATCAAAGGATGCCTTGGCGCAAAACTCCTACGGCGTACCGTTTTCGATTGTGCGTGGCCGCCTCGGTGGCAGCGCGATGACGGCAGCCGCCCTGAACGCTTTGGCGAGAGCTGGCCTATGAAGAATTCTGGCCGTCTTATCGGCGTCGGCACTGGTCCCGGCGACCCGGAGCTCCTGACCGTCAAGGCTGTCAAGGCGATCGAGGCAGCACATGTCGTTGCGTATTTTGCCAAGCAGGGCAGGGGCGGTAACGGCAAGGCGATCGTCGAGCATCTGTTGAACGCAGAAAAGACGCTCCTACCGCTCTACTATCCGGTGACGACCGAGATCGAAAAAACGGACGAGGCCTACCGGGGTCAGATTACTGCCTTTTACGATCAATCAGCGGCCGCAGTGGCCAGGCACTTGGAAAACGGTCGCACCGTCGCCGTGCTGAGCGAGGGCGACCCCCTGTTTTACGGTTCCTACATGCATCTGCATGTACGCCTGGCAAACCGCTATCCGACCGAAGTCATTCCCGGGATCACCGCGATGTCAGGATGCTGGTCGCTCGCCGGCATTCCAATCGTCCAGGGAGATGACGTCCTCTCCGTACTGCCGGGAACGATGGCTGAGGCCGAGCTGCAGCGCAGACTATCGGATACGCAGGCCGCTGTGATCATGAAGGTGGGGCGCAACCTTCCGAAGATCCGCCGCGCGCTCGAGGCATCCGGCCGGCTCGCCGAGGCCGTCTATGTGGAGCGGGGCACAATGGTCAATGCGGCGATGACGAAACTTGCCGACAGGCCGGATGATGATGCGCCGTACTTTTCGCTGGTGCTCGTGCCCGGTTGGGAGGCCGCTCGATGACCGGGAAGCTCTTCGTGATCGGGACGGGCCCGGGCAATCCGGATCAGATGACACCGGAAGCTGCCGACGCCGTTTCCCAGGCAACGGAGTTCTATGGATACGGACCCTATCTCGACCGGCTGCACCTCAGATCCGATCAGCGGCGGCAGGCATCCGACAACCGGGAGGAGTTGGATCGAGCAGCGGCCGCTCTGCATGCCGCAGCAACCGGCGCGACCGTCTGCGTCGTTTCCGGCGGCGACCCGGGTATCTTTGCCATGGCCGCGGCCGTTTGCGAAGCCATCGATAGCGGTCCGGAAGAATGGCGCGCCGTTGATCTGGTCGTGCTCCCGGGGATTACCGCGATGCTTGCGGTCGCCGCCCGCATCGGGGCGCCACTCGGCCACGATTTCTGCGCCATCTCGCTATCTGACAATCTAAAGCCTTGGAATATAATAGAAAACCGCCTTTCCACGGCGGCAAAGGCAGGCTTCGTCATCGCGCTCTACAACCCGATCAGCAAGGCACGGCCCTGGCAATTGGGCAAGGCGTTCGAACTGCTGCGCTTAGTGTTGCCCGCAACAACGCCAGTGATTTTCGGCAGGGCTGCGGGACGTCCCGACGAACGCATCACGATCCAGCCACTTCATGAAGCCGACGCTGCGACCGCGGATATGGCAACCTGCGTCATCATTGGCTCGCCTGAGACGAAGGTGATCGCCCGAGACGGCAAGCCGGACCTCGTCTACACGCCGCGGTTCATCGCAGGGGAAAACAGGTGATCGATCGCCGCCAGCATCGCTTCGATCGTGGTGACCGTCTGCAAGGCAGCGGCTGGCACGCGCACGACCATAATCACCTCGATACCGAGCCGGCGCGCCGCCTCGATCTTGGCATAAGTCGCCGAACCGCCGCTGTTCTTGGTCACCAAGGCGTCGATGCGATGACTGCGAAGCAGCGAAACTTCGCCTTCGACATCGTAAGGGCCGCGATCGAGGACAAGCTGAACGTCGGGAAGGACAAGCGGCGGCTCGACAGGATCGACGCTACGCACGAGGTAAAAGTGCTGGGGCGCGACTTCGGCGCGATGCGCTTCCTGGCGACCGATCGCCAGGAAGACCCGGCGAGGGGAGGGGCCAAGCCTCTCAATTGCTTCTGTGATGGTCGCAACATGCGTCCACCGATCACCCGGTTCAGCCACCCATTCTGGCCGGCGCAGCGTGAATGCGGGAATGCCGATCGCCGCCGAGGCCTCGCTGGCGTTTCTGGAGATGCGAGCTGCAAAGGGATGCGTTGCGTCGATCAGGAGGTCGAAGCTACCATCACGCAGAAAAGCAGCCAGTCCGTCGACGCCACCAAAACCGCCGATGCGAACAGGAACCGGTTGATCGCACGGTTTTTCCGTTCGGCCAGCGAGCGAGAGCAACACATCGTACCGGCCGGTGTTCGTGAGCGCTTGGGCGAGGGAGCGCGCTTCGCCGGTGCCTCCCAGCATCAAGATGCGGATTTTGCCCATGTCTGATATGCCTTCCGCTCCCAGCCAACGCTGGCTGACTATTATCGGCATCGGCGAAGATGGTCCAGCCGGGCTAGGTGACGAGGCAAAGCGATTGATCGCTGCCGCGTCCGTCGTCTTTGGCGGAAGACGGCATCATGAGCTGGCGGCAGCAATCATCACCGGCAAGAGGCTCACCTGGGAAAGCCCCTTCGAGAAGTCCGTTGAGGCGGTCGTTGCGCACCGTGGCTTGCCGGTCGTCGTCCTAGCCTCGGGCGATCCGTTTCTTTATGGCGTTGGCGCGACGCTATCGCGACGCATCGCCGCCGAGGAAATGCATGTCATCCCGGCCCCATCCTCTTTCAGCCTGGCTGCCTCGCGGCTCGGCTGGCCACTGCAAGAGGTGGCCAGTGTTTCGCTACACGGCCGCCCGTTGGATATGATCCGACCGCACCTGCATCACGGCAGGCGGATCATCGCATTGACGTCGGACGGCGAGACACCAGGCCAACTCGCAGAGCTTCTCCGCGTCTCCGGCTTCGGCCAATCCGAATTGCACGTTCTTGAGGCGCTTGGCGGGGAGCGCGAGCGGCAGCGTCACGCGCGCGCCGATCGCTTTGACCTTGCGGAGATCGACCCGCTGAACGTCTGTGCGATCGAGGTTGTGGCAGGGCAGGGGGCGCGGACGATTGTCTTCACACCGGGGCTCAATGACGCCCTTTTCGAGCACGATGGCCAGCTAACCAAGCAGGACGTCCGTGCAATCACGCTTGCCGCGTTGGCCCCGTGCCATGGCGAACTGCTCTGGGACATCGGCGCCGGCTCCGGCTCGATCGGCATCGAATGGATGCTGGCCGACCCATCGCTGCGGGCGATCGCCATCGAGCAATCGAGCGAGCGGGCCGCGCGCATCGCAAGAAATGCGCTTGCCTTCGGCGTCCCCGGCCTTGCGATCGTGGAGGGAACCGCCCCCGAGGCGCTTGCGAACCTGCCGGAACCCGACGCCATCTTCGTCGGCGGTGGCGGCAGCGAGGCAGGCGTGCTCGAGGCAGCGCTTGAAGCCCTGAAGAGGGGAGGGCGTCTGGTTGCCAACGCCGTGACGCTTGAGATGGAGGCAATGCTGCTTTCGCTGCATCGGCAGTACGGCGGCACGCTGACCCGTATTGAAATCGCACGCGCAGCACCCCTCGGCGGCATGAACGGTTGGCGTCAAGCCATGCCCGTCACGCAGTGGCGCTATGGAAAGAAGTGAGACAAAGCAGATGACGACAGTGCATTTCATCGGCGCCGGGCCGGGTGCGGCGGACCTGATTACGGTGCGCGGCCGCAACCTCATCGCCAAATGCCCAGTCTTTCTCTATGCGGGCTCGATCGTGTCCCCGGAACTACTGCAATACTGCCCGCCTGACGCGCGCATCATCGATACGGCACCGATGTCGCTGGACGAGATCGAGGCTGAGTACCTGCGGGCCGCCGCAGCCGGCGAGGACGTTGCGCGATTGCATTCGGGCGACCTTTCCGTTTGGAGCGCCGTTGCCGAGCAAATCCGCCGGCTCGAAAAGCACAACATCGACTACACGATGACGCCCGGCGTGCCCGCCTTTGCTGCGGCAGCCGCCGCCCTTGGCCGGGAACTGACGATTCCAGCCGTCGCGCAAAGCCTGGTGCTGACGCGCGTTTCGGGTCGTGCGTCGCCGATGCCGAACGACGAAACATTGGCGCGATTTGGCGCGACCGGCTCAACATTGGCCATCCACCTTGCCATACATGCGCTCGAGCAGGTTGTCGCGGAACTGACGCCGCTCTACGGCGCCGACTGCCCCGTCGCGATCGTCGCCAAGGCGTCCTGGCCGGATGAACGGATCATCCGGGGGACACTTGGCGACATCGAGGCAAAGCTGAGCGCTGAGCCGATCGAGCGAACGGCGATCATCTTCGTCGGCCCGTCACTTTCGGCCAGCGATTTTCGTGAGAGTTCGCTCTACGACGCCGCATACCAGCGACGCTTTCGTGGCAGAGGGTAAGGGGGAGGGGCTACGCGGCTCAGACCTGCGCCGAAAGGTAGTCCATGCTCGCCCGCAACGCCTTTGCCGGATCCTTGAGATGATGCACCTCGGCAGCGAATGGCTCGAAGGAGAACGGTCCGGCATAACCCGCCTCTACGAGTGCACGCATCTGCCCGGCATTGTCCAGACGATCATCTGCCGCCACCAGCACGCGGTGAGGATCGCGCATATCCACGATCGAAACGTCAGGGTCGCTGACACCAGAGATATGAACCAGCCCGGTCAGGTCGGGAAAGAGCTGTCCTTCGCCGGCAAGATGATGATGGAACGTGTCATGGACCAGCTTGAACGTCGATCGGGCCGACAGGGCATCGATCGCCGCCGCGGCCTCCGCCTTTGACCGTAGGGAACAGATCTCGAAGCCCAGCGGCTCCACAAGCCCTATGATCCCGGCGGCCTCGAGCATCGGCTTCAGTGCCGCCAGCGACTGGCGCAGATTCTCCTGACGCTCGCCGTCGGCTCGGCCGGTGCCGTCGTTCTTGGGAACAAGAACGAGCGCCTTTGCGCCGCACGCTTTCGCAAAGCTGATCAACGCCTGCGCTTCCTCGGCGCGCGCAGCGTTCCATTCATTGAAGCGCTGCAGCGCATTGATCGAGATAATGGTCAACGCGTGTTGTCGTGCCGCCTGCGCGATCACCTCCGGTGTGGTTCCATCGAGGATCGCATTGCCCGTGAGATCATTGCGTATCTCGACTGCATCGATGCCAAGCGACGTGGTCAACGCAAAGAAATCTTCAATCGGCAGCGACGGCGCCGCCATGTGGTTGAGGGCAAAACGAAGCGATGACATTTCCGGGCTCCTCCTTAAGCCTTGAACATCCCGGGAGGGTGCTCTTGCCTTTAGTTTCTCTACCCGACTTCCCGATGCGATCCACCTCTTTGCATAAATCCCCACTTTCATCCTTGAGAGAAAATCACCCCCGATGATGTAATGACCTCACACGATGAGACTGAACGCACTCCACAGGGAGCACAGTGAGCACTTGACGGGAACGTCGATAGTGGGACTGCTACGACAGCAACTGTAGCCTAAATATCAACGGCTGAAACCGGCACAACTCGCAGCTACGGCCAAACTTAAATGCGCCTGATAAGAGTAGTTTCATTGAAGGAACTTAATTTCAATAACATCTGTAAGGAATTTTATTCCTTACAAGATCAATACCACCCACTGCATGCCGATGTACTTTCGCTGCTGAGAAAATACATTCCGAGTTTTCCGAAAAGAAAGCATATTTTTATATACTCTAACTCTCAGCATTAACCGTCTGAAATATTTTTGTATTGCTTATTAGCATCCATGTATGTAGTTTCTTAATAAAGTAGAAACGAACCGATCAGCAGACTTGTGATTGGACATACGCAGTACTTCTACTTTGGAGGCATACTAAAGGGGATCATCAAATCGTTCCGGGGTCGTCGCAAAGTATTGCATTCATTACGCACGACTATTCTCCGGAACTCTAGGGGTATGAGGCTAGTATGAATTACGTACCTTCGGAATTTGAAAGCGGACGGATACCACTGAATAGGCTTCGGCATGATGCGGTGACATCGAGGGCGAAAGCAGACTTCGAGCATTCTGACGGGGCGCTAGACGATGATCGCTGCGTGCTGATTATCGACGCCAGAACACTTGAACGTCAATGCCTTGCAACAACGCTGAGGGCGAATGGTCTGCGCATGGACGCCCTGACCGTTGCTTCAATTGGAGAGTGGCGCGAAGAGAAAGACAAGGACCAGCCTGTTGGTGCGGTCCTGCTCAACATCGCCGGTCGCAGGATGGATGACGCCACCCTGTACGATGAGATTAAGCACATAACGTCGGAAGTCGCGCCAGCGCCGGTTATCATTTTGGCGGATGGTGACGACCTGAACCAGACGTTGAAGGTCCTTCAATACGGCGCTCGCGGTTTCATTCCAACCTCTGTAGGGATCGAGGTCTGCGTCGAGGCAATTTCCCTGGCGATCGCAGGCGGGACCTTCATTCTCGCAAGTGGCGCCTTCTGCCCTGGTGCAGCGGCCACAGTTGACCGGAACCAGCAGCGGCCGAATGAACTATCGCGCCTGTTTACGATGCGGCAAGCCGAGGTCGTGCAAGCGCTTCGCAAAGGCAAGGCCAACAAGATCATCGCCTATGAACTCAACCTGCGCGAAAGCACGGTCAAAGTTCATATCCGAAATATCATGAAAAAGCTGAAGGCGACCAACCGCACGGAAGTTGCCTACAAGCTCAACGACATGTTCCAGTAATTATGGAAGATTAGGGCAGGGAGGCGCGCAGCTGTTGTCTGCGCGCCTTCTTCGATTGCACGACTTTATCTGCAATAAAGAGAGTATCTGCAACAAAGAGAGTCGCAAAACGCTGCCAGATCTTACTCATACGCCGTGTGTTCCTTTTGGGGCGCGACGGTCAGCTGCGGCTTGTGGCGACGTCCTAGTATCTGTCTGAACCCTCTCGCCGAAAACGGTTGAACGAGCTGGGCAACGAAGCCCTCGGCAATCCGTCCACTGATCCCGATCTCAGCCGGCGGTCTGCGAGGCGGATTGAAATACGTCCCGAATATCTGATCCCATAAAACGAGATTCTCGCCGTAGTTGGTGTTTCCCTCGGAAAGCACCTTCGAATGATGCCAGCGGTGCAAGCGCGGGGTGCTGAAAATCCCGTCGAGCGGACCTGTCCTGACATCCATGTTGCAGTGGGTGAGAAGGCCGATGAAAGCTGTCACCGCGCTGATCCAAAGGAAAACGGGGAGGGGCGCCCCCAAGACATAGAGCGGGATTTGGCTAAGCGCGATCTTGAAGAGCGAATCGACGACGTGAAAGCGGCCGGTATTGACAACCCACAGGCGCTCGACGCTGTGATGCAGGGCATGAAACCGCCACAACGAAAGGATCTCGTGCGCGGCGCGGTGCGCGACATAGAGACCGAATTCGGCGATGACCAAACCCAGCGCGACCTGGAAGGCAAGGGGCCAGTGGTCCGGCCATATCGCCGCAGGCGACGTGACCGCTGGCTGCACGACGGTGGCAATCGCCATTGGGGCAGACGCTCCAATGGCCGCGGCAAGTTGTACGCCACCCTTAGTCAGGAGCGTATGTGCGATGTCGTTGAAAGTTTCGCCATCATGCTTCAGCCATTCCTGCTCATAGGGCATCAGCCGCTCGAAGCCTGCGATCGCCGCGACGATCGACAGATAGACGACGTTGAACCACAACAGCGGCGCGCCTGTATGAAAAGCCCAGCCGGCCCCGCTCAATCCCGCGGCGAAGAGCGCTGGCCACAATGCCCACGACGTCGCCATGTAAAGTGCCGACTTGCCCTCATTCATCACGCGCACCCTCTACCTTGCCTCAGACGTCTTATGATACACCGGACTTGCGTGCGTCAGGCAAGGCCCGAAGCGACGATCTGTCATAAGGCCACACCCTTGAAGCAACTGACAGGCGCGGACCAGCCGGATACGTGGAAAACGCCTGCTGGCCGCCCGACGGCAACTTTGCCGTGTTGATTTCTTGCGATTGTCACGCGGCGGGCTTCTTGCTAGGCATCATCCATAAGATGTAATCCCGCCACAGGCCAATGCTCCAACGATCCCATGACCACGCCGCGAGCCCGCTCGTCGGAATTGCGCTTGCTTGCTCCGGCTATTCGCTATTTGCCATTCAGGACGCGGTGGTGAAGTGGCTGGTGGCCGATTACGCGGTTCCGCAAATCCTCTTCATGCGCAGCATCATCATTGTGGTTATCGCCGGCGTCATGGTTCAGCGGCTGCGGCATCCTTCAATATTAAAAAGCCCGCACCGGAAGTCCCTGCTGTTGCGCGCAGGGCTCATGCTTGCGGCATGGATGGCCTACTATTCTGCTGCACGCCACCTCGGCCTCGCCGAGATCACCACGATGTATTTCTCAGCGCCTATCATGGTGGTCCTGCTATCGATCCTCGTCCTCAAGGAGAACGTCGGGCCGATGCGATGGTTCGCATGCATAGGCGGCTTCGTCGGCGTGCTGCTCGCCGCCAATCCCGCCGAAGCACCAAGCCTTGTGCCCGCTGGGATGGTCATCTTCGCCGGTTTCTGCTGGGCGTGGAGCACCGTGCTTGTTCGCCTCGTCAGCCGCACCGAAAGCACCCCGAACCAGATGATGGCAACAAGCTTTGCCTTTGTTGTCGCCTGCGGCGCGACGCTGCCGTGGTTGTGGAAGACACCGGATCTTTTCGGCTGGATGCTGATGATCGGCCTCGGCTTCGTGGCTGCAGCCGGCCAGTATCTGCTCTACGAGGGTTTCCGCCATGCACCTGCCTCGACGCTTGCGCCGATGGAATATAGCGGCCTCGTCTGGGCGTTTCTTTACGGCTATCTCATCTGGTCGGAAGTCCCGACGGTCAATGTCGTGGCAGGTGCCGGGCTGATCGTCGCCTCCGGCCTCACGCTTGTATGGTGGGAGCGTCGGCAGATGCTCTCCGCCACCCGGCTGTCTACGTAGGGCGCCGGCCACGCCGTCAATTGTAAGCCTTCTGCACACTGGCCTCGTGCGCCACGCTCAGCTTCTGAGCGGCCAGCACGACTTCGAGCCGGTTTCGAGCGTCGAGCTTCTGCATCAGGACGGTCATATAGTGCTTCACCGTCTTTTCGCTGATGTCGAGACAGCTCGCAATCTCCCGGTTCGTGCTGCCGCGCATCAAGTAGCCGACGATCTGCTCTTCGCGGGCGCTCAACCGGAGATGTACCTGCGTCTTTCGACGTAGCGCCTCGGTTTTCATCGACATGATTACCTTGGTGGCGAAACCGGGTGTGATGAAGGTATTGCCGGCATAGACCGTGCGGATAGCCTCATGCAAATCAGAGGCGGTGCTACCCTTCAACACGTAACCGGAAACACCCAGACCCAAGACCTGGATCGCCGACTCGATACTGGAGCTGGCAGTAAACACGATGATGCGGGTACGCTGATAGCGCTGCAGTATGATCTCGATCGCGGAAAGCGCGTCGCCAGGCATGCTCAGGTCGACCACGATCACATCAGGGTCGAGTTCCTCGACAAGCTTCAATGCGTCAACTGCATTTTCCCCTTTGCCGACAATCGCCAGATCTTCCTTGTTTGAGTAGAGACTGACCAATCCTTCGAGTAGTATTGGATGATCATCAACGAACGCTACTGAAATCGCCATGCCACTCCCCTCTCATTTTAAGTACTACCCTAGCGCACAAACACGTGTTTTTGAAGATAATACTTAAGTGATAGTTAAATCAGTCTACGATGAGATAATGTCTCTTTCACTACACATTTCGTTTCAGTAGTAAAATCGCGCTACCCCCCCGCCAATACTTTCGTCATCCGGTCAGGAATAGCTGAATCGGCATGAGAAGGCCGAAAGTGTGGGCGCGAGCTAGCGGAGACAACAGGCAAGGCGCTCATTTTGAGCAAGGGCCAAACGGCACTATCTCGAGAATAAACCAACACCCCTTAATATCTTGGAGACCTCTAATAATAGCATCCGCCGCCGTATTAAAGAATGGTTAACATCCATCCCTCTCCTACAACGATAGAGGTATATATTATTGCAATACGCAGCGCGGCAGACAACAGCCTGCAATTGAACTTGAAATGCTCCGTCATCCAGCGCGGTTGCTGTGTCGATAGTCGTTGCCGACCTGATGTCAATGCCGCCCCAGTCCCCTCCTTGCTACTCCTCCCTGAATGCCTTCATCATCTGGTCTGAGAATGGTTTGAGGATGTATGAGAGTGCGGTTCGTTCTGCGGTTTGGACGAAGACTTCGACGGGCATTCCGGGGATGAGTTTGTTGTCCTTGAGGAGTTTCTGGTCGTTAAGGGAGAGGGAGGCGAGGTAGTAGGGCTGGCCGGTTGCGCGGTCGAGGGTTGTTGCGGCGGCGACGACGGCGACGGTGCCGTGGAGTTCGGGTGTGGTGCGCTGGTTGAAGGCGGTGAAGCGCATGCGGGCGGGCTGGCCGGGAAAGACGCGGTCGATGTCGACGGGGGGAATGCGGACCTCGATGGTGAGGTCGCCGCTATTTGGCACGACGGACATGACGACGGCGCCGGGCGCGATGATGCCGCCGATGGTGTGGATCTGCAGGTCATAGACGAAGCCGTCGACGGGGGCACGCACCTCCATGCGGGTGAGGCGGTCGCGGGCGGCGATCTCGCGCTCGTTGAGCTCGGCGATCTTGGCGAGCAGGTTGACGATCTCGGTCTGCGCCTCCTTGCGGGTGGTCTGGTCGATGGAGATCAGCTTCATGTTGAGCTCGCTGATCTCGCCCTCGGCCTCGGCGACGCGGGCGATGAGCTCGCCGCGGCTGCCCTCGATGCGGGCGCGCTGGCGCAACAGGTCGCGCTTCTGCGAGATCGGCACCAGCTGGTTGGCGAGCAGCTTCTCGGTCTTGGCAAGCTCCTGCTCGACGATCTCGGCCTCGCTGTCGTTGGAGCGGCTCTGCGCCTGGAAGCCGCGCACCTGCTCCTCGAGCTGGACGATTTGCAGGCGCAGCTGCTCCTTCTGGTTGGCGACCATGCGGCGGTTGGCCTCAAACAGCCTCGTCTCGCCCGAGATCACGGCAGGGGAGAGATCGAGCGTGTCGAAGCCGACGGCGTCGGCCTCGTCGCGCTCGGCCACCAGCCGGGCATGGGCGGCGGTGAACTGCTGCAGCTGCGCCTTGACGATCGATAGCTCGACGCGGGTCTGGGTGTCGTCGAGGACAAGCAGGACGTCACCCTTCCTGACGGCGGTGCCGTTGTCGACGCGGATGGCGGCGATGATGCCGCCGTCGCGGTGCTGGATGGTCTTGACCTGTTCGGAGACGACCACCTGGCCATGGGTGATGACGGCGCCCGACAGCTTCGCCTGGGCGGCCCAGCCGCCGATGCCGAAGACCAGCGCGCCTGCCAGCGCCGAGGAGGCGACGATGCGCGAGGTGATGCCGAACTGCCGGGTCTTGTTCTTGTCGCCGCCGTTCCGGTCACGGCTCTTGTCGTTGGTCGTGGTGATCATTGCGCTATTCCCCTGAAGCCTTGCCTGGCCTTGTTGTCATGTCGTCATGGTCCTGCGGTCATGCTTGCT
>NZ_AKKA01000086.1 GCF_000282035.1 Rhizobium sp. CF122 | reverse complement strand
CGCAGCCGCCTCATGAAGGCGATGATGACGCGGAGCAGATCGGGGTTTCCTTTGATGGTGCGCGCGCGGGTCTCCAATGCTGGCTCTATCCGTTTTGCCAGGAAACCGCAAAACAGGTAACCCGCTGCAACCACGACGGCCTGATAGACCGTCCACTCGTTCAAAACGACGGTTTGCAGCCAATATCCGGTAGCATTGACCGTTTCTTGAAAATCCATCGCCTTTCTCGTCGAAATTTCCGCAGGAACACCCCGCGGGATCCAGTTCTCTCAAAACCGAATGCTCTGACATTATTGAAAACTCGAATGAGACAAGGATGGTTCCTGACCCCCGGCAAAGCCATGGGGACTGGGACGACGACCGGACACCGACGCTCGCCACGGTCGGGTTTGTGTCGAGCAACTATGCTGTGGAGAAGAGAACAAAACGCGAATATGTTCTGGCGCGAATCCCAGCGTTGCCTTATCAATCGGGCGCAATGGATGAGGTTCCCACTTGACCTATCGCTTCCTGCACACGGCTGACATTCACCTCGACTCGCCGTTGAGAACGCTCGCGCTGCGTAATCCCGAACTATCCGAGCTTATTGGATTAGCGACGAGGCGTGCGTTCGTACGGATCATCGATCTCTGCCTTGAAGAACGAGTCGACGCGCTTGTGCTGGCGGGCGATTTATATGACGGCGATCAGACGTCCATGAAGACGGCACGCTTCCTAGCGGAGCAGCTCCGTCGACTGCATGAGGCCGGGATCAGAACCTTCCTCATCCGGGGCAATCACGACGCCCTGTCGAAAATCACGACGGAACTGGTGATGCCCGACAGCGTGAAGGTTTTCGGAGCGGTTGCAGAAGTCGTAGCGATAGATCGTGCTCCTGGCGAGTTTCCGGTCGCAATTCACGGTCTCAGTTTCGCCAAGCCGCACGCGCCTGAAAGTCTGCTGCGGCACTACGCCATTCCGCTGCCCGATACGGTCAACATCGGTGTCATGCATACAAGCCTCGGCGGATCCGAGAAGCATGATCCTTATGCTCCATGCAGCGTCGCCGATCTTCAGCAGAGTGGTTTCCGCTATTGGGCGCTTGGCCACATTCACAAGCGGTCGATCGTAGAGGATCCATCATCAGCGATTGTCATGCCTGGCATGCCGCAGGGAAGGGACATCAATGAAGATGGTCCGAAATCCATCTCCCTGGTGACAATAAGGGACGACCGCTCCATCGAAATCGAGGAGCGTCAGACGTGCGTCGCCCAGTTCGAGAGGCTCGTCGTTAATGTCACTGGTGTCAACGAATGGAAGGACTTGGTCGAGAGAATTAATGTAGAACTGGAGCGGATGCGTGGAACAGTTTCCGCTGACCATCTGGTCGCACGCATCCATCTCACTGGAACCAGCGTGCTTTCCTGGCGGATGCGGCGGGATACGGACCTGCTACGGACCGAAATGGAGACGCGTGGATCGATCATTGGCAAGACGTGGATAGATAAGGTGCAGGTCGCAACTTCCCCAGCGGGGGACGCCGATGGCGTGTCGTCCGATGCACTCGCAGAGCTCGCAACAATTATCAAGCAGGAAGTCGACGGTTCGACGGGATACCGCGCCGAGTTGCGCGAGATCGCGGAGGAACTTAGAGGTCAATTACCCTCGGAGCTTCGCGACATCTTTGGGGCCGATCGGGACGCCTTCGAGAACATGCTGACCAACTTCGGCCGGGAGGGGTCGGCGAGCGTGCTGGCCCGCCTGAGAACGCGCGAGGCCGAGTAGATGCGCCTGAACCGCCTCGATCTCACCCGATATGGAAAGTTCACCGACGGGGTGCTCGATTTCGGCGACAAGCCGCTCGGGTCGCCTGACCTGCATGTCGTCTACGGCCCGAACGAAGCCGGCAAATCGACATCCCTGGACGCCATTCTCGATCTGATATTCGGGATAGGAACCACGAGCCGGTACGGCTTCCTGCATCCCTACCCGACAATGCGGATAGGCGCGAACGTCACCGTAGCGGGGATCGATCGGGAGTTTGTACGCATCAAGCGGCCCCAGAACAGCTTGCTTGACAGCGAGGATCGGCCTCTGGCGGAAACGCTCATCAAGGCTGACCTAGGCGGCATCGATCGCGACGCCTTCAGCACGATGTTTTCCTTGGACGACGAGACACTGGAGAAAGGCGGCGAGGGGATCCTGGCGAGCAAGGGCGATCTTGGCCAGCTTTTATTCTCGGCCAGCGCTGGTTTGTCTGAGCTCAGCCGGGAGCTGCTGTCGATCCGAACCGAAGCGGACGGCTTCTACAAGTACCGCGCGCGAAGCGGCGTGTTGTCTGACCTCAAAGCAAAGCTGATCTCGCTCAAGACCGAGCGTGAGGCGCTCGACGTGCAGGCAAGCGATTATGCTCGCCTCGTGGGCGAGAAGGTCTCATTCGCCCGACGTTACGACGAAGCTGTAGCCGAACGAGCCGGAACGCAGGGCCGCATAGACGAGATCAGACGTATCCTTGGGGCGCTCCCACCTATGACCCGTCTTGCTGCCGCCAAGGAACGCTTGGCCGCTCTTGTGGAGATGCCCGAGGCGCCGGAGAGCTGGGGGCGGGAACTGCCGGAACTCCGAAAGGCCGAGATCGAGTACGACGTAAAAAGTCGCGGCCTTGAGCGCGCGATTTTCGAACTCGAAGATCGGATAGTTGGTCTCGTCGTAGATGACGCAGCATTACGCATGTCGTCCCGCATGGACGAGCTTTCAAACTTGCGGGCGCGTTACATGACCGCGCAACTGGACATTCCAAGGATATCCGCAAAGGCCGCCGACCTCTCGATCGACGCGCTGCTCCTCCGGCTTGGCAAGCCGGGTGAAGCATCCCCTGCGAGATTGGTCCTCGATGCCGCCCATGTTGGAAAGCTACGCGGGCTGATCGGATCGAAGTCAGGGGTCGACGCCAATGCGGTCACTGCCTCGCAGGAGCTTGCCAAGGTCGCCCGCCTGTTGTGTGAACAGCGCGCGAACCTCGGCGGGTTTGCAGAACTCACGCCGGAAAAGATAAAGGCGTTCGAGCAGCTCGCGACGATGATAAGAACGATACCGCGCTCAGACGAAGAGTTGGGGCTGCGTTCTCTGATGAGACGCCGTGAACAGACCTCTGCCACCTTTACCCAAACCCTGGCCAGGCTCTTGCCTTGGCGCGGCTCGGGTGAAGAGCTTGCCGCGTTTGCGTGCCCGACGGGCTCCAAGATCGAGAGTTGGAAGAGCCGGCACAAGCAGGCAGAAGAAGTGGTACGCGCGTCGAACGTCGATCTCGACCGTCTGGAAGCTGAGGCGAGGAAGCTCGACGCCGAAACAGGTGCGGTTCGAGGGCAGGCAGGTGACATCGACGAGTCAGCCGCCTCTGCAGCGAGGGCAGAACGCAACGAAGCTTGGACGGCTCATCGAAACAGTCTGGACGCCGCCTCGGCCGACGCCTTCGAAGCCGCTATGAAGACGGACGACCATCTGACGTCACGGCGACTGCTGTATTTCGCCGAAGTAGGCAAGCTCCATCAGCTCGGCCATCGACGGGCCGCCGTCGGCGCGGAAATCGACACCTGTCGCAACCGACTGCAGCAAGCGTCGACCGAACTGGAGAAGATTAAGGCGGAGATCGGCGAGTACACGGCTTCTTTTGCCTCTGGCGCAGCCATGGAGCCGTCGGAGTTCTCGGAATGGCTCCAGCGCCGCGAGGACGCTTTAAGATCACATGGGGAAGTGCAAGCCATCGAGATGGAACTTGCAGAGACAAGAGACAGGCTGAACCGGTCAAGGCGTCTCTTGACCGACGCGATGAGACGAGCAGGAGTGTCCTTCGATCCGGACGCCGAAATGGGAGTGTTGATCGCCGCCTGCGAAAACGTGCTGGACGACTACAACGCGTACGATAGCACGGTGCAGCAGCTTGCCCGCCTCGAAAAGGAGGAGTCCGAGCGACGCGAGGCGGCGGACAAGGCGCAGGCGGCAGCGTCGAGCTGGGTTGCGACCTGGAAGTCGCTGTGCGGGGATTGCTGGCTGGACGAGCTGGACAGTGTTCCGGGACCGGAGTCGGTAACGGAAATCCTGGAGATTCTCGACCTATTGGCTACCGCGATCGATGCCAGGGAAGGATACCTTGACCGTATCCAGAAGATGGAAAAGGACCAGGCGCTATTCGAGGAGGATGTTCATCGCGTCTGCGGCATCCTCGGGATACCTTGCCACGGACCGCCGGGCGAACTCTTCCATGCGATCGCGGAACGGGTGAAGACGGCCGGCCTCGACCAAGATCGCCGAGAGAAGCTTCAGGAAGACCTCAAATCTCTGCGGGCGGAAGAACGCGCGCTGTCCTCGTCGCGTGAGGTGTCCGCCATCCGCCAACGTGCGATGCTGGATCATTTCCGGGTGACGACCCTCGACGAAGTCGAGTCCTCGTTGGAGATCGTGACCCAGCGGCGTGAGTTGCAAGATGCGATACTCGACCTCGAGCACCAGCTCGTCGAGATGACCGGCGCCTCGGACATACTGGCGGTCGAAAGCCTTTTATCCGCGAGCGATAGGACCGAGCTGGAAAGAGAGCTCGCTACGCTGAAACCGCTCGTCGAAGATCAAGAAGCCAGATGCCACGACCTCTATCATTCGAAATCCAAAGCCGAGGACGCGCTCGACGCCGTGGGAGGGGACTCCAAGGTCGCTGAAATCGAGGAGCAACGGCGCACCCTGCTGCTCGAGATCACGGAAAGCGCCGGGCGCTACATGGAGATTAGAGCCGGCGTGGCGGCGGCCGAACACGCACTTCGAATATACAGGGACAGGCATCGCAGCGGGATGATGGCGCGCGCGTCGTCGGCGTTCAGGACCATCAGCCGAGGCGCCTACGAGGGCGTCGCCGCTCAGCCGGGAAAGGACGCTGAAGTATTGATCGCCGTCGCGGCCGGTGGCGGATCGAAGGCGGCGAACGAGCTTTCGAAGGGCGCCCGTTTCCAGCTTTATCTCGCGCTGCGGGTGGCAGGTTACCACGAGTTCGTCACCAGTCGCGGCTCAGTGCCTTTTCTTGCCGACGACATTATGGAGACGTTTGATGACTTCCGCGCCGAGGAGGCCTTCAAATTATTCGCTGAGATGGCTCAGCACGGACAGGTGATTTACTTCACACATCACCGGCACTTGACGGAGATTGCCCGGAAGGTCTGCCCTACAGTGCGAGTCCATAATCTGGACGAGGTCGGTACGGGCAGGCGGTTGGAAGTCGTTGCGGCGGAATGACTGTCGTTTGGAGGCAGTCCTGGGCGTTCTGGACCGTCCGATTCTTGGGGACGAGCAGTGGGAGCGGATATCGGCGCACATCATTGGTGACGAGCGCACACGCGCATCGTCCGGCCGCGACAACCGCATGTTTGTGGAAACGGTGCGGTGGATTGTGCGTACCGGCTCGCCCTGGCGCGATCTGCCGGAGGTGTTCGGCGAAAACAGCGTCTTTTGCCGTTTCAGCCGTTGGAGCCATAAGGGCATCTGGCGGCGCATATTCACGACGATGTTAGGCGACCCGGACTTCGAATACCTGATCGTCGATTCCACCGTCATCCGCGCCCTCAGCATGCTGCTTGGGCAAAAAGGGGCTGAAGATCAGGCCCTTGGCCGCTCTCGCGGCGGCTTAAGCACTAAGATCCACATGGCCGTGCGTGGCCTCGAGGATGGCTATAGCAGCTGACGGGGAATCGTGGGTCCTAACACTGGAACATGATATATGATTGCATTAGTATTCTCGCATTGATACTGTGTTATATATCAACATTGCATCATCATGTGGAATTCGCTATATATTATCCTGTATGGTTCGCATAACGCGATACAGGATAATGATATGGCGTATAAAACGGAGCATATAACGCAGCGGCTGCGCGCCGCGCGCGAAGCACAGAAAATGAGCCAGCGCGAGCTGAGCGCACGATCGGGCCTGACGCAAAGCCATATTTCTCAGATAGAACGGGGCACCATGGAGCCCGGACTTGGCAGCCTAGTGGATGTGGCGCGCGCGCTCGACCTCGAGATCGTCCTTGCCCCGAAAAAACTGATGCCGGCGATACGCAACATCCTCGATAGCGCACCGGCATCGAGTGATGTTCCGACATCCAACCAGCGCAAGCTGGTGGGGCGCCTCGAGCGGTGGTTTGCGGAGCACAGGGGCGCGTTCGGTAGTGCTTCCGAGGCAGATACATTCAAAGATAGTCTCGCGCTCTTAAGGCATCTTCCTCTGTCGGCCGAGGAGATGGACACATTCAAAGAGGCGACTGCACGCCTCGACCGGTGGCTGGCTGATCCTCCGTCCCGTCAGGAACTGAGCAGGACCGCACATGCAGTAAGACACCTCCGCAACGCCGCGGTGCACCGCGACCGTGACGACGCGCTCCCTCGCTCGGCCTATGCGCTGGATGAGGAAGACGATAATGCCTAAGGTCACGGTCCTCGATGTCAGACTGTATGGGCAACCGATAGCGACCCTTACAAACCTGCAGGATGGGCGCACTATCTTCGCGTTCAACGATGCTTATATCGAAGACGAAAAGCGGCCGACGCTTAGCCTGTCTCTGAAAGACCCGTTCGGGGCGCCCATCACGAAGTTCAGGCCGTACAACATGGTGGTCCCGCCCTTCTTCTCGAACCTACTGCCGGAAGGACCGCTGCGCAAATACCTCGCTGGTCGTGCGGGTGTGAAGCCGTCGCGGGAATTCTTCCTGCTCTGGATGCTCGGCCGCGATCTGCCTGGGGCTGTGACGGTGCATTCCTCCGAAGGGGATGACGCGCCTCCGGATGACGAGCGGGCTATCGTCGAAGCTCGGCCGAGCGCGCTACGCTTTTCGTTGGCGGGTGTGCAGCTGAAATTCTCGGCCTTTAAGAACAACAAAAAGGGCGGGGGCTTGACCATTTCGGCCGAGGGCACCGGTGGCTCGTGGATCGTAAAGCTGCCCTCTCAGCAATATAGCGGCGTGCCCGAGAACGAGTTCGCGATGATGACTGTCGCCCGCATGATGGGCATGGACGTGCCCGAGATCCAGCTGGTTGATCTCGATGCCGTGAGCGGCCTGCCGCAGGGGGTGGGCGAGCTGCGCGGGCAGGCGCTGGCGATCAAGCGTTTTGACCGCACGCCGGAGGGACCGGTGCATATCGAGGATTTTGCGCAAGTCTTCGGCGTTTTTCCCGACCATAAATACGATAAGGGCAATTACCGGATGATCGGCCGCGTGCTGGGGATCGAAACCAGCACGGCCGACGTGGCGGAATTCATCCGGCGTCTAGTCTTCAGCACACTGGTCGGCAATGGCGACATGCACCTGAAGAACTGGTCGCTCATCTATCCTGATCGCCGCACCCCTGCGCTCTCGCCAGCGTATGACCTGTTGTCGACTATCCCATACATCGAGGGGGAAGATACGGCGGCGTTCAATTTCTCCCGGACAAAAAAGATGGCGGCGCTGTCGAAGGACGAGCTGGCGCATCTGGCTGCGAAAGCGGAGCTTTCCGAGAAGCTGGTGATCGACACCGCGCGCGAGGCGGTTGAACGTTTTAGGGCGGTATGGGACGCGGAAAAGAAGAACCTGCCGATGGCAGCCAAGGTCGCCGACACGATCGATGCACACGCACCGACGGTCGAGCTGTATCGCGAGTTCGCGAAGTAGTGCCTTGCGGCTCGGCATTCAACTTATCGAGCCTTGCAGTATATTCAAGGCGTTAGCCCATCTAAACAGGATGCCCAGTGGTTCGATTCCCTTCAAGGCGACGAAAAGGACAGACATCATGGTGGCGCGACAGAAGTTCGCGGAATTGACCGCCAGACTGACGGGACATCGTCGTCCATACTCTTTCTGATAATTTTGGTGATTAAGCGGACCATGTTGCGATGATCAGCCGCGCTCGCGAAGACATCGGCCAGATGATCGGCCAGAATCGATGGAGAATCCTTGTAAATTCATGAGCTACCGTGGAAAATTTGAGTTTGAATATCGGCCAAAATAGCCATGCGGATAGCCCGTATGTGTGAATAGGTGGTGGGTTTCATTACGATGAAGAGACCACCCACGGCGCTCGCCGCCTGTGGTAAAACCGATCGCTATTTGCGCCGTGCTGAGGCGATTGGTTCGACGGGCTTTTGCCGAAACCGATCCCGGAAATCGTTCGGTGAATATACGCGTGACGCATTGTCTATCGACACAACGAAAACGCCGGGCGCGAAGTCGGATCTCTGTAGCTTGATCCTGACATGGCAGATCGGCGATCTGGCGCATGTCGTGACTGTGAACGCGACCGCTGGACTGGCCGCAAGTGGGGCAATTGGAAGAGGTCGAAATCGACCGTGCCGAAATGACGACTGTCCCACCTTGGCGATCGACCTCCACGACCTCGAAATTCTCTGGAAGCAACGAGTTGAAAAATTCAAGCACGAGCAAATCACTGCATAGACTACGATTCCGAATCTATGACCGTATTCGCGCCATACGTGAATCCTCTTGCACCAAATATGCGGAAGAGCCCAATGCAGAAGATATCGTCGGGTCGCGATTCGTCGCCCGGAGGATCCATGCGCAAACAGACAAAGCCGTTCACCGTCGAAATCAAGCCGTCCCGAAAGCCAAAGTCTGGCAACCAGAAACCATCGATCTGGGGAACGCTGGATCTGAGAGCAACAGAAGAACTCCAGGTCACAACGATGCCGGACGAGGCGCCAACCGCCGTCGAGGACAGTGGCCGGTCTTGATCGATTGATTGGGTGATCGAGCCGCCCGCCGGACTTGCTCCTCCGATGAAAGCTCACAGCGATTGGCTCTGATGGCGCGTGCTCGATACGGATGTGTTTAAGCCGAGCAGGCGTGACGGCGAACCCGCAGTCCGTTTTCGCCAACAGTCCGTCATCCCGGCGCGATAAGGAATGACTGAAAGGCGACCTTAAGAACGTGATGTGACATCGCCGCTCGCCGCATCTGTCTTAACCGCGGCGGGACGCGGGTGCGAGGAAACGGTCGCGATTATTTTCATTGCTGCGGCCAATAAGACAATAGCGACAGGCAAGACCAGCGCGTTCCATTGCGGCATGGTATCGGCGGTCTCCGCAACCAACGTCACGAAGTGGACGACGAGATAGAGAATAATCATCTGAAAGAAAAGATTCTTAAGCTCGGCGATGCCTTCAATCACCATCCATTCCGGCAATTTCTTTCGCCAGGGCGAAGACGGGTCAATCACGAATCCTACCGTGATCGCGCAGCCGAAAATTACCAGCACGATACCGAACAACAGCTTGTCCGTACCCTGCAGGACTGCAGTAACGACGGCTTGGTCTGGATCAGTTCGGATGTAAGCGAACGCGTCCCAGATTGTGAGAAGGCCTTCCCAGAACATCAGGAAAGACGCCGCGATGACACCGACAGATGCCAGCGCCATCACGTAACGCAAACTCAATAGCACGGCGATCATGTCGTCTCGTCCCCGGAAAGCGGCTTACTCGCAGGTCAGTTTCGGAAAACGAAATCACTATTGGCTGTTGGCATTCAGTACCATTAACTCGGCATCCCTGTCCATTCCGCGTCGAGTGGTATCCTCGTCCAGAAAAATACGGCCGAGGCCTGTTGGGGCGGTAGCAGAGCAAAGGCCAACCGGCTGCGACTGATTGGAACACATGGTGCGGCGACACCTGATCTGAAGGATTGTCAAAGAACTGTCTGACAACGCATTTGATTTTTTTAGGTACCGCGCAATATGCATACACGCAGAAATAGAGCCTCAGGGCCTGGTTCGGCGACTGATGGATAAAATGGCTTTGCGAACGGCAACCAGGTGCGCAGTGGTCCCTCTGGTTGCCGCAACCGGCGCCGGCGCGGCTAGTCGCCAGTTGAAGGCGTTTTGCCCCTTGTGTTCTCATTGGAGCAAGCATGTCCAGTTCTTCTCATGAGACCAAGTTTTCCGCCTGGACACTGATGGGAATCGTGGTTGGTTCCATGGTCGGCGCGGGAATTTTCTCCCTGCCTCAAGCCTTCGGCAGAGCGACCGGACCGCTGGGCGCGATGATTGCTTGGACAATTGCCGGTGTCGGGATGCTGATGGTCGCTTTCGTGTTCCAAACCCTTTCAGAGCGGCGACCGGATCTTGACGCGGGTATATATGCTTACGCCAAGGAGGGATTTGGCAACTACGCCGGCTTCTTGTCGGCGCTCGGTTATTGGAGTGCTGCTCTTTTAGGGAACGTATCGTATTTTGTTCTCATAAAATCGACCCTCGGGTTGTTCTTTCCAATTTTCGGAGATGGAAATACGGTCATTGCAGTAGCGACCTCTTCATGCCTGCTCTGGGGAATGCACTGGCTCATTCTTCAAGGCATTCGCCAAGCTGCAGCTTTAAACGCTGTCGTAACAGCCGCAAAGCTCATTCCAATCATGGTTTTCATCGTCCTGGTGCTCCTCGCCTTCAAATGGGAGGCCTTCAGCAGCGGATTTTGGGGAAGTGGTGATCACACCTTTACTGCAATCGCTGAACAAGTGCGCAGCACCATGCTGGTCACAGTATTCGTCTTCGTCGGCATCGAGGGTGCAAGCGTTTATTCGCGATATGCCAAGAGCAGGTCAGACGTCGGGATCGCCACGGTAGGCGGATTTCTGCTTGTCTTGGGCTTGATGCTAGCCGTCACATTGCTGTCGTACGGCATATTATCGCCCGCTGAGCTTGGCCAACTTCGCAATCCCTCCATGGCAGGTGTCCTTGCAGCGGCAGTTGGCCCGTGGGGCGCCGTGTTCGTCAGCCTGGGGTTGATCATCTCTGTCGCTGGCGCATATCTCGCCTGGGTTCTGCTCGCCGCAGAGATTTTATACTCCGCGTCAAAATACGAGACGATGCCTCGTTTTCTTTCAAGAGAAAACAGTCGGGGGGTGCCTGCCAATGCGCTTTGGCTAACAAATATTCTGGTTCAGCTATTTCTTATCGTTACGCTTTTCACGCAATACGCCTTCACATTGGCGGTAGCGATGACGAGTTCAATGATATTGATCCCGTATTTTTTTGTTGCAGCCTATGGCGTCAAACTCAGTTGGAGTCAGATACCTTTCAAAGAAATAGCACGAAGGCCCAGTCGAACAGAATTTATGCAATCGTTGCTGGCACTGATCTACACGAGTGGTCTGATCTATGCAGCTGGCGCGAAGCATCTGCTTCTCACCACTCTTCTCTATTGTCCCGGTACGGTTCTTTTTGCCTTGGCGAGAAGGGAGCAACGCAAGGGAGTCTTTAACCGTTGGGAAAAGGCCGCTTTCGCTCTGCTATTTCTAAGTGCAGCCGCGGCTATATTCGAAATTGCAAACGGGGGAATTAGCATATAGCCTGAGACAACCCTTAAGGGCAAAACCGCGGCCCTGCAAAGGATGCAAAAGCCTTACATCAAACTGACAGCTGAACAGAGATAATGCTTGAACTGAGAGGTTTTTCTCAAATGGCAGACTCGCAGCAGAAGTTCTCACTATTCTCTCTCACCGCAATGGTGGTCGGCTCTATGGTAGGAGCCGGAATTTTCTCTCTGCCACGTACCTTTGGTATGGCAACGGGTCCTTTCGGCGCGATCATCGCCTGGTGCATTGCCGGTGGTGGCATGTACATGCTGGCGCGTGTTTTCCAGGCACTTGCCGAACGCAAGCCCGACCTTGATGCTGGCGTTTATGCCTATGCCAAGGAAGGCTTCGGCGACTATCCGGGCTTTCTCTCAGCCTTCGGCTACTGGATTGGCAGCTGCATCGGCAACGTCTCCTACTGGGTCCTGATCAAATCAACACTCGGCGGCTTCTTCCCGGTCTTCGGCGACGGCAACACGGTGGTCGCGATCGCCGTCGCGTCGATTGGTATCTGGCTGTTCCACTTCATGATCCTGAAGGGCATTCAGCAGGCGGCCCTCATCAACACTGTTGTGACGGTCGCAAAAGTTGTGCCGATCATCGCCTTCATCATCATCCTCTTCGTCTTTTTCAAGCTTGACCTGTTCCGGCTGAACTTCTGGGGTGGCGAAGGCATGCCCGAAGCCTCGCTCCTGGAGCAGGTTCGGGCGACGATGCTGGCAACCGTGTTCGTCTTCATCGGTATCGAGGGCGCCAGCAACTACTCCCGTTACGCGCAGACGCGCGCCGACGTCGGCACGGCCACGATCATGGGTTTCATCGGCGTGTCTGCGCTGATGGTCCTCGTTACGCTGCTGCCCTATGCTGTGCTCCAGCGCCCCGAGATCGCCGCTATGGGCCAACCCTCGATGGCGGGCGTGCTTTCCGCCGTGGTCGGCCCCTGGGGTGCGGTTTTTATCAGCGTCGGCGTCATCGTTTCGGTGCTGGGTGCCTATCTTGCCTGGTCGCTGGTGTGCGCCGAAGTGCTGTACATCGCCGCACGCACGAACGACATGCCCCGTCTGTTTGGCACGGAAAACCAAAACAAGGTTCCAGCGGCGGCCCTTTGGCTGACCAATGGCATCGTCCAGCTTTTCGTCATCAGCACCTACTGGTCCCGGGATGCCTTCGCGCTCATGCTGAACCTGACCAGCGCCATGTCGCTAATCCCGTATCTTTTTGTAGCCGCATTCGGCTTTCTGTTGGCGAAGCGGCGACTGACCTATGACGTCAGGCCGGCGGAACGCAACCGGGATCTTATCATCGCGAGCATTGCCGCCATCTACACGATCTTCATGATCGTTGCAGGCGGCATGAAGTTCGTACTGCTATCGGCTCTTCTCTATGCGCCCGGGACAGTTCTCTACTTCTGGGCGCGGCGGGAGCAGGGCAAGCAGATCTTCAACACGGCCGTAGACTGGGTAATCTTCGCCGCAGCCGTCATAGGTTGCATTGTCGCGATCATTGCTTTGGCCACTGGATACCTGACAATCTGAAAAGGAGGAAAGGCATGTCTTCTGCAAGTTCCACCCCTCAGGCACTTGGCGTCCATTCCGAAGTTGGGCAGTTGCGCAAGGTGCTGGTGTGCGCTCCCGGGCGTGCCCACCAGCGGCTGACACCGACCAATTGCGACGCGCTGCTGTTTGACGATGTGCTCTGGGTCGACAATGCCAAGCGCGACCATTTCGACTTCATGAATAAGATGCGCGACCGCGGTATCGAGGTCGTGGAAATGCACAATCTCCTGGCCCAGACAGTCGCCGTGCCCGAAGCCAAGAAGTGGATTCTCGACCAACAGGTCGCCCCCAACCAGATTGGTCTCGGCCTGCTCGACGAAGTGCGCTCCTATCTCGAAGGGCTGTCTGACCGTGATCTTGCCGAAACGCTGATCGGCGGTCTCTCGACCTACGAGTTCCCCGAGGCAATCGGTGGCGAGCAGCTGGCTCTTATTCGCGATGCAGCCGGCGTCAATGAATACCTGCTGCCGCCGCTACCGAACACGCTCTACACGCGTGACACGACCTGCTGGATCTACGGCGGCGTCACGCTGAACGCGCTCTACTGGCCCGCGCGTCACGAAGAAACCATCCTCACCACCGCAATTTACAAGTTCCATCCGGATTTCGCCGGCAAAGTCAACGTCTGGTGGGGCGATCCGACCAAGGACTGGGGCCTTGCCACGCTCGAAGGTGGCGACGTTATGCCCATTGGCAAAGGCAACGTCCTGATCGGCATGAGCGAGCGCACGTCGCGCCAGGCGATCAGCCAGGTCGCGGCCGCGCTGTTCGAGAAGGGGGCTGCCGAGCGCGTGATCGTCGCCGCCATGCCGAAGCTGCGCGCCGCCATGCATCTCGACACTGTGTTTACCTTCGCAGACCGAGACTGCGTGCTGCTCTATCCCGATATTGTCAATGGCATCGATGCCTTTTCTTACCGGCCGGACGGCAAGGGCGGTGTCGAACTGCACAAGGACAAGGGTAGCTTTGTCGAGACGGTACGTGACGCCCTGGGACTCAAAAAGCTGCGGGTCGTCGAAACGGGTGGCAACGACTATGTGCGCGAGCGCACCCAGTGGGACAGCGGCGCCAATCTCGTCTGCGCCGCACCGGGCGTCGTCTATGCCTATGACCGCAACACCTATACGAACACCTTGCTTCGCAAGGAAGGCATCGAGGTCATCACCATTACTGGCGCTGAGCTCGGACGCGGACGTGGCGGCGGCCATTGCATGACATGCCCCATTATCAGAGACCCCGTCGATTATTGACGAACCGAAGTCTTGCCCAATGGCATAGGTGGCAAGCCGGTGAAGGCGTCAACAATCGTGTAGCATGAGTGAAACTGGGCGCGAGCCCTGAGCAGCTCTGGCGTATTGCCGATCCTTGCGCATCGCCGAACGTCACTACCGGCCTGTGTTCGCCTGGGACCGTGACTGGAAATTCGGCGGTGGTGGTTGAGGTTCGACAATCTCGCCGTCGGCCAGAGGAGTTCAACAGGCGCCCGGCCCGGTTGCTTCGCCCAGGTGGGTTCTATTCCAATTGCGTGGCAATCCGGCCGGAGACGTCGTTCAAATAGATGCCGTAGAAGAGATGGGCGGGAACACTCGCCGGAGGAGCCTCGTTCGGCCTCAGCGATCCGATCTCCCACCAGTTCAGATGCTTTTCCAGCAAGGACCAGGCATGAAGGCGTTCCTCATGCCAGGCCTCGTCGTCCGGCAGTTCCTGAAACCTGCCATTGAGCACCACGCTTTTCCAACTTCCCTTTGACGGCCATTCCTCGACCTGAAGACAGACGTTCGGGTTTCGGCGCATCCATTCGACTTTGCGTCCTGGCATCGAGAAGCTATAGGCTACTCTTGCGTAAAACGCGAAGTAGATGGGGACGAGGTACGGTTGCCCTTCGTGGCAACAGGCCAGATGCCCGTAGTGCGCGCCTTCGAGCATTTCCAGGCATTCTGCGTGAGTCATGTTTCTGAGTGTCATTGACATATTTGTTGCTCCCCTTCCTCAAAGACGGTCCTGGATCGCCACAAGTAGAAATTGATGCGCCTCGTCGCTGCCCGACCGGCACAAGAGTACGCTGGTGACCCGCTGCGATCATTGCGATGAGAACCAGAAATAGCGCGTGGTCGAAGACGAACCAGCGCAGTCATTTGGTAGCAGTCTTGGTGTGTGCCCGAGTAGGACGGGCGCGCATAGGTGGTGCAAAACGTCAGGCGGACAGGAGGCCCCTTGCAAGATGATCTGTCCCTCGCGCCTCCAACTGCAGGTGCCCGTCGGGACAGCACAAATTCTTCGGCAACACGGCGACCCATGCGACGTCAGGCAGGCCGCCGATCACAAAGCACAGCGAGGATCAAACTGGCTAGCGGTGGCCTCGGACTGACGCGGATTCCGATCTGCTTCGCTGACCATTGGCCTTCTCCTATGGGCTCGTGGCTCGTTTTGAGCCCTGGTTCTCGACGGTTGCAGGTTAAGCCCTGCGCCTACCGTCTCGGTTCCCGATATCTTGTCGGCTTCATCCGGCTCCACCTGCTTCATCCTTGAACCCACCCCGTTTTCGGCCGCGAAGTTCGACTGCTCATCCCTGTCAGTCAGTCTCGCGGCAGCTGCCCTAGAAGCAATCCGTTGCCGGCACGGTTCCCGCAGCCGGAGCATTTTAGTCTCCTGGCCAAAGTGGCAAGGGTTATGTGTTTGCCTATCCGCCTGCCAAGCTCCCATCGATCGAGCGGCGTGCTCTTCAGGCATAAAGGACAGGCGGCCACGAGCACGAACATTTCCGGTAATGACCCGAGTGTTTCGCGATCTAGATTGACGGCATAGTCTACAGGCGACGCCAGATTGATGCCGCGGCGGTGACGCATGTCTATTTCCGTTCGAACTCCGGTTTCCAGCCACGTGTCATGCCACGGCTGATGACGCCCTCAGTCAAGGCGAGCTGGTGACGCAGATGTCTGATGTCCTCGAGCAGCGTCGCAATGGTCGCATTTACGTCGCCGTCGTGCCAAGCGAGCGCCGCCTGCACTTCGAAGTCGACGTCTTCCTTTGTCATGGGCAGCATCAGTGCAGGTCCAGGCTGAGTTGCTGACCTTTGATCGAAGGCAGCGGGCGGCCGATGTCGATCTTGCCAAAAACGCGCTTACGGCGTTCGGCATCGCGTTCACGTTCCGCGCGGCTGGCAGCAACAACTGCCAAAGCGTTTGCAATAACCTGTTCGGTATGGCTCATGAGAACCTCCATTGAATGTTCTTATTTTGTTCTCATTTGGTCGCCAGGTCAAGCCGGTAGCGTCGTTTCCGGTTGGCATTTGGACGCATGACAAAAAGAGCTGTGCCAGGCGTCCTTATGTGCGTCATTGCAGCGGCCTTGCGCCCAAAGGCAATGGTGCAAGCATTGGGTAAGCAGATGGCCGCGGGCCTGCCGGCAGTTTTGCTATGGTGCCACGCGGACCGTCAGTGGGCTGTCTGTGAATGTGCACCGCCGCGTTGCGAGATGCCGCTCAGTGCCCTGCCTGTTTCCATGGTCTCGCCCTTCATAGCCAGATCGCCTAGCGAGATGATGCCGACGAGCCGCTTGCTTCGGTTCAGTACCGGCAAGCGCCGCACTCGAAGATCGCCCATGCTGTGAAGGACATCTTCGATATCTTCGTCATCGAAGCAGTATTTGACATCGGTGCTCATCACGTCACGCACCTTTGCGTCCGGCCCTTTACCCTCTGCCACGCCACGAATGGCGATGTCGCGATCGGTGATCATGCCGACCAGCCGGTCATTGTCACCCACCGGGAGAACGCCGGCATCGAGACGTCCCATCATTAAGGCGACATCCTGCAATGTCTGCTCCGGATCGGTGATCTGAACATCCGTGGTCATGCAATTGCTGACTTTCATGGTAGTAACCTCCCTCACGTTGTCCGCGCCAAGTAGCGCGAGATAAAAGAATCAACGCGCACCGATCGGAAACGTTCCTGCCAAGAGCCCTATAGACTGATCGCGTAACGCTTGCTTCAAATCGCCCACTTGTGGAGGTTTCAGACCAGGTCTGTTCGGAGCGGCTCGAGCTAGCCATGGCTCGTGGTGCCGTTAGGTTAGAGGCTCACGTAGCGCCCGATGCGGTGAACTTCTATTTCAAAATTGGCGGGGAAATGGTCGATGCACACCAACCTAATCCGGTTATGGCGAGAACCTTGCGATGACCGCTCCGGGCCGAAAGCTGCTGTCGGCGGGATCAGACCGCTCCGTCGGCTGCTTGCAATGCAGACCCTGAACTCGGAAGATTGCTGCCCACAGGCGTCGCATCATGGAGGACACAATGCAGCCTCACCTCCCTGTACGGATTGGAGTGCTTCTACCTGTGCCCGGCAATGATCAATTCCTGGCATCGTTGCGGGATGGTCTGCGGGACGTTGGCTGGTTCGACGAGGGTGCCTTTCCCCTCGAAGTCCGTCAGGCAGATGGGACGGTCGCGGCGTTCCGGCGTCTCGGCAGCGAGCTAGCCGCGCTTCCAATCGATGTGGTGGTCACCGCTTCGACGGCCGCGGCAACCGCCCTTGCGCAGGTGATGACGACCACACCGATCGTCTTTGTCGGCACCTTCGATCCGGTCGCGGCGGGCCTCGTCGCCAGCTTGGATCACCCGGGCCGGAATCTGACAGGAATTGCTGGATTTCAGGCCGATATCGCGGCCAAATGGGTGTCCCACCTCAAGGAGATCGCCCCAGGTATCACTCGTCTGGCGATCTTCTCCAATCCGGCCTCGGTCTCGCCTGCCGCGCTTGCCGGGTGGAAGGCCGTCGCGTCTCAGAGCGCGGAAATCGGCGAGGTCCACGTCGATACCGTGAACGATATCGAACGTGCCGCTGCCGACGTTGCAGGAGATACCCGCGCCGGCATGATTGTGGTGCCCCACACGTTTCCCTTTGCGAACCGCAAAGCGGTGGTGGAAGCGATGGCGAAGCACGGGGTGCCAGCCATATACGGCATCGCCGAAATGGTCAGGAGCGGCGGGCTGGTCAGCTACGGGCAGGATCTCGGCACCCAATGGCGCATGTCCGCCGTGTACATCGACAAAATCGTGCGGGGAGCAAGGCCCGGCGATCTGCCCGTTCAGTACGCGGCACAGTACGCCCTGGCGATCAATAAGGGGGCTGCGACTGCACTAGGACTCGTCGTTCCAAAAGCCATGATCGAGCGAGCTGATGAAGTTGTCGAATAAGGAAGCGAAAACGCTGAAGGACAGCTTTCGGCTCGCGAGCGGTCCTCCACCAAGCTAATTTGAGCGTCCGAGTTGGGCCCGAAAGCGGACATTACGCTTTGGCCCCGTGTGGATGGTCTCAGCTAACAGAGATCCACGACGATCAAAAGCCCGCGACGGCCAAGGCTGTGTGAGAATCGATCGATCCACTCTGATTGGCGGGTCGGTATGGATCATGCAGTCCCTATGCGGGGGCTGATCTGAGATTGATGCTGCGGATTGGTCGGGTGCTGGTAAACTTCCATTCGCTCTGCACCGAGGGCTACGCCGCGCTCCAGCAACTGGTCGACATCGCTTTCTGCGGCTGGGCCGTTAATTCCGAGTGCTGCCGCCGAGGAACCGACATGACCTCCATCCGCAGGCTTATCAGCCGCTACCCGCTCATTGCGTTTTTCGCCATCGCTTACATCCTGACCTGGCTCGGCTGGACCCTGCCGGCGCGGATCTATGCCGGCACGCTCCTCTCCGGCGCGTTCGCCTTGCCTTTCCTCCTCATGGTGCCCGGTCCGCTTTACGCGGCTCTGATTGTGACCGCGATCACCGGAGGCAAGCCCGGCGTCGTCGCGCTCCTTAAGAAGTTCACCATCTGGCGGGTGGGCTGGGGATGGATTGCCGTCGCCCTGCTCACGGCGCCGGTGATCGGCGTGACGCCCGCTTATCTGAACATGGTCTTCGGCGGGCCGAACCCCACGGCAGCGTTGATCGCTTCAGCGCCGCCCATGCTGATGATGTTCGCCATCCGCCTCGTCAATCCCCTCGACGGACCGATGCAGGAAGAACTCGGCTGGCGTGGCGTCGCCCTCCCGCGTCTGCAGGAACGGCACTTGCCGCTCGTCGCGAGCGCCATCCTCGGCGTGCTGGTTGTCATCTGGCACGTGCCGCTGGTCCTCCTCGACATGCTGCCTTCCTATGCGCTGTTTGGGACCTTCGCCTTCACGATCGTGTTCGGCTGGCTCTTCAACAACACCAAGGGCAGCGTGCTCATCACCTTGATCGCCCATGCCGCAGACGGCCTGGTCATCACCGGCAATCTCGGCCTGAATGCGATCGACAGCGAACGCCACATCATGCTGCTGGTCGCGACGTGGTGTGTGACTGCGCTGGTCGTTGTTATCCTCTATGGGCCGACGCTTACCCGCAAACCAATACCCACGTGCCCCGGAAATCAACCTAGAGCGTAGTCCGTTCCTGGCGCATTCCGGCCACTCTTCGCCTTCCAGAGGCGCTGGTGGCATTTGCTGCCTAATACCGCGCTTTTGATCCGGAACGCCGCGCCATCCTTCTCGTCGCCGGCGACAAGTCCGGGGTCAGCCAGGCGCGGTTCTATAAAGTGATGATTGCGAAAGCCGATCGAAGGTTTACGTCGAGCATCTCGACGCAATGAAGGAGAAAAAGCATGGCTAGAACATCGGATGACGTTCTTCAGGATCTCCCGGCCGAGCGTCGCGAGCGTCTCGAACGCCTTGGCAACGAGCGTCTGGAGGAATACAGGACGCTTCAGGACCTGCGCAAAGCCCGGGATTTGACTCAGGTCCGCATGGCTGAAACGCTTGGCGTAAAGCAGAAAACTCGCGGCTGGAAAAGCGAAGCGATCTGCTCTTGTCGACCTTGCGCTGCGACGTCTGAGCCATGGGCGCTACGTTGGAACTCGTCGCCCGGTTTCCAGACCGAGAACCGGTGATATTGTCGTCCTTGTTTGACGATGACGCCGAACCGGCATCGAAGCAAAGCACGCCGAGATCTCGCGCGAAGAAGCACCGTTCCACAGCCTGAGCTCGATCGCCGTCGTCTCTGACTTGAGTGCTCAGGGGCGTCTTCGTTGGTGGAAACTGCGGACCAAGCGCTTCTATGATGCCAAGGCGAAGGGCCGTGACTGCATCGCAGTCGATGATGAGCAGGCAACGGCGGCGTGATCGGTTGCCCATAACGACACTCGTTCGCGGATGCGTGATCCAGGTCGCATTGGATTTGCCAAAGGCATGCTTCTCGGACGCCGAGCCGTCGGGCTTGATTTAGGCCCACCGGCCTACGCGCAGGGGGGAGAGGGGCTTTTCAAAGCCAGACGCCGTGGTGAGATTGATCCGAAAGCGGTCGCGCCGACGACGGTGTTTGCGCGCCATCTCCGCGATCGCCGGCCGAGCTGCTTTTGAGTGTAGCGCTCATCGATCTGAACTGAGGAGGCGAGACTGGCACGAAATGAATGCGTCAGAAAGCTTCCATTGTTGGTGTCCTTCGGCTGTGTCGCGCATAACGGAGCGAAAAGTTCAAAATTTTGGCTGCGGCCCAACACATATGACTATGATCTAGGCGAATGCGCCCCAACACTTCTGTAATGAGTTGATATTATTTAATTTCATTAGACTGGCATGCACCTTGCTTACCCGTCTTGTATGCAAGATCGCCATACAGCTGAGACCACGCAGAACAACATCGAAGAGGCCATCATCTCGGGCATTCTATCCGCCCGGATCAGGCCCGGCACGCGGCTGAGCGAAAACCAGCTGGCGTCGGTCTTCGGCGTGTCCCGAACCCGGGTGCGGGAGGCGATGATGCGGCTCGAAACGCGTGGCATCGTCACCGTAAGCCCTCGACGGGGCTGGTTCGTGGTCGAGCCGTCCGCCGAAGAGGCGATGACTGTCTATGAAGCAAGGCGCGCCATCGAGTCGGGCCTGCTGCGTGGCATGCGCGCGCTCACGGACGAGGGGCGCAAGGTTCTTATTGCCCATTTGGACGAGGAAAAGGCTGCGATGGCCGCCGGCGACCGCCAGCGCCTCACCTGCCTCATGGGTGATTTCCATATCCGCATTGCCGAACTGGCCGGCAACGCGATCCTTGTCGAAATCCTGCGCGACCTCACCGCCCGCACGATCCTCATCTCGATGCTCTACCAGTCGGAGTTTCACGCCGGGCAGTCCCATGAGGGACACTGCCGTATTTTCGAAGCGATGGAGGCCGGCGATTTCGTCAGGGCCGCCGAGCTCTCCGTCGAACATCTGGACGAGGTGGAGACCGGCCTGGATCTCACGACGCGCCCCGACCCTCTCGCCGAACTGCGCAACTCCCTGTCGCTCCCTCCCAGGACCGTGCCCGCCCAATCGTCGGGCACACGAAAAAACGCAACCTCAAAGGAGAAATGAACACATGCTGACAAGAAGAACATTCTTTGCAATCGCAACGCTCGCAGCCGCCGTCGGCTTCGGTTCCGCGTCCCATGCCGATGCGCTCGCCGACATCACCGCGCGTGGCACGCTGCGCGTCGCCGTGCCGCAGGATTTCCCGCCTTTCGGCAGCGTCGGCACCGACATGGCGCCGATGGGCTACGACATCGACGTGGCCAACCTGATCGCCGAAAAGCTCGGTGTTAAGACCGAACTCGTGCCAGTCACCAGCGCCAACCGCATTCCCTACCTGCAGACGAACAAGGTCGATCTCGTCATTTCCAGTCTTGGCAAGAATCCGGACCGTGAAAAGGTCATCGATTTCTCGGCAGCCTATGCTCCGTTCTTCAACGGCGTGTTCGCGCCCGGCGAACTTTCCGTCGCCAAGGTGGAAGACCTTTCCGGCAAGACCGTCGGTGTCACCCGCGGCGCAGTCGAAGACCTCGAGCTGACGAAGATCGCGCCGGCCGATACCACGATCAAGCGCTACGAGGACAACAACGGCACGATCTCCGCCTTCCTCTCCGGTCAGGTCGAGACCGTTGCGACCGGCAACGTCGTTGCCGCCGCCATCCTTGCCAAGAACCCGCCGAAGCGCCCGGAACTGAAGTTCCTCATCAAGAACTCCCCCTGCTACATCGGCCTCAGCAAGGAGCAGCCGGCGCTTCTGGAAAAGGTGAACGGCATCATCGCCACCGCCAAGGCCGATGGCACGCTGAACGCCATCGCCCAGAAGTGGCTCGGTACCGACCTCCCGAAGGACCTCTAAGGAAACCGCGCTTTCAGGGTCATCCCGCGCCAGACGCGGGATGACCCAGGTCACCGCCGGTATCGAAGAGAGGGAGAATTTCGTGAGCTACCATTTCGAATTCGGATGGCTGCTTCAGTATTACCCGCAGATCGTCAAGGGCATACTGATCACCATCGAGCTTATCGCGATCGGCGGTGTGCTCGGCATTTCGCTTGGCACCTTCTGCGCCTGGGTGCGCGCGCTTGGACCTGCCTGGCTGAAACCCGTGATCGCCGCCTACGTCGAGCTGATCCGCAATACGCCGTTCCTGATCCAGCTTTTCTTCATCTTCTTCGGCCTGCCGTCGCTCGGCCTGCAGCTTAACGAACTGACGGCTGCCAATCTCGCCATGATCGTCAATCTCGGCGCCTATAGCTGCGAGATCATCCGCGCCGGCATCCAGGCGACGCCGAAGGGACAGTTCGAGGCGGGCGCGAGCCTTGCCATGACGCCGTTCGAAACCTTCCGCCACGTCGTTCTCGTGCCCTCGCTCCAGCGTATCTGGCCGGCACTCTCCTCGCAGGTGGTGATCGTCATGCTCGGTTCCTCGGTCGTCTCGCAGATCGCCGCCGAAGACCTGACCTTCGCCGCCAACTTCATCCAGTCGCGCACCTTCCGCGCCTTCGAGGCCTATATCGTCTCGACCGCCATCTATCTGGCGCTGGCGATCCTGCTTAGGCAGGTGCTTTCGGCAGTTGGCGGGTTCATCTTCCCGAGGAGACTTACGCGATGATCGAGTTCACCGTCTGGGACATCCTGCGCAACCTGCTGCTTGCCACGCGGTGGACCATTCTCCTCTCGCTGGTCTCCTTTATCGGCGGCGGCGCGGTCGGGCTGATGCTGCTCTTCCTGCGCATCAGCAAGCGGAAATCACTCAGGGCCTTTGCGAAATACTACATCGAGCTTTTCCAGGGCACGCCGCTCCTGATGCAGCTCTTCATCGCCTTCTTTGGGCTTGGCCTTTTCGGCATCGACGTGCCGGCATGGCTTGCCGCCGGTCTGGCTCTGATCTTCTGGACTGCCGCCTTCCTCGCCGAAATCTGGCGCGGCTGCGTCGAATCCGTCGCGAAAGGCCAATGGGAAGCCTCCGCCAGCCTCGGCATGGGCTGGCTCCAGCAGATGCGTTACGTCATCCTGCCACAGGCCTTGAAGGTCGCCGTGCCGCCGACGGTCGGCTTCTCCGTCCAGGTCGTCAAAGGAACGGCGCTGACCTCGATCATCGGCTTCGTCGAATTGTCCAAGGCAGGCACCGTCGTCACCAACGCCACCTTCCAGCCCTTCACCGTCTACGGGTTCGTCGCCCTCATCTATTTCGCGCTTTGCTGGCCTCTGTCGAAGAGCAGCCAGATCCTCGAAAGGAAGCTCAATGTCGCTCATCGAAATCACTGAAGTCCGCAAGAGCTACGGCACGAACGAGGTGTTGAAGGGCATCAACCTGGACGTGGAGCCCGGCGAAGTCATCGCCATCATCGGCAAGAGCGGTTCGGGAAAATCGACCCTGCTTCGCTGCATCAACGGCCTTGAGACCATCACTCAAGGCTCGATCTCGGTGGCTGGCGCCCAGCTTCTGGACGACGAGGTGCACTTGAAGGCGTTGCGCCTGAAGGTCGGCATGATCTTCCAGCAGTTCAATCTCTTCCCGCACCTTTCAGCCGGCGGCAACGTCATGCTGTCGCAAACCGTCGTCAAGAAAAAGGCGAAGGCGGATGCCGAAGCGGTCGCCCGCAAGATGTTGGACCGCGTCGGCCTTGGCCATAAGTTCGATGCCTATCCCGACCAGCTTTCAGGCGGCCAGCAGCAGCGCGTCGCCATCGCTCGGGCGCTTGCCATGCAGCCGATCGCACTGCTTTGCGACGAGATCACCTCGGCGCTCGACCCGGAACTCGTTGCCGAAGTGCTGGCTGTCGTGCGCGAACTTGCCGCCGAGGGCATGACCCTGCTTATGGTGACGCATGAAATGAAATTCGCGCGTGATGTCTGCTCGCGCGTCCTTTTCATGCATGAGGGCAAGGTCCATGAGATCGGTCCACCGGAAGAGTTGTTTGCCGATCCGAAGACGCCGGAGCTGAAGCAGTTCTTGGGCGTTCATTGATTGGTAAGAGCTTGTTAATCAAACTGAGTGGGAGAACTTACCCCCGCGTTCCGAAGTCTCAACCCTGCGGCCTTCGGTTGAGCGGGAAGGATCCCTTCGATGCCGGCAGCGCCGGGTCATTTCCTCCGAGGCATGTTTTTGAGTGTAGTGCACATCGATCTCGGCCGAGGAAGCGCGGTCGGCGCGAAGTGATCAGAACACCGGGAGCCGGCCAATCGTAGTTTCCGGCAACCGATCCCATCGGCCCTGATCCACTTGGCGGTACGCTCCTTGCCCACGATGGCGAGGTCCTTGTCGGTGGCGAAGAGTGGGAGGCGGTCGAACGAGGTCACTTCTTCTTCGCCTTTGCCGCCGCGCGTCGCTCGTCATAGCGAGCCATGAAGCGTCCGCCGTCAGCCAGCGCTCGTTCGATCGAGAGGTCCGCCGTCGATTTGCGCGTGCCGCCCTTCCTGCTGAAAACAATGCCGCCGGCGGGGAGCGCCGAGAGCTGTAACTGTCCGGTGGTGTCGGAACGCATGCGGATTGGTGGGCCGCGACAGAAAGGCTACGTGAGGCGGGCGAGGGCGGCGGTCAAGTGTTCGTGATAGCCCTCGCATCTGCTTGATGGTGCGGCATTTTCGCGTCAAGGACGCAAATCATCGCGGCGGGGAGATTCCATATGAGCAGATTTCACGCATTTGCTGCAGCTGGAATGATCGTTTGTCTGACCGCGATCATTTCAGCTTGTACGACGACACCACGAAATCCGAACCCGCCTGATTACCAATACCAACCGAGGACTTCCGTGAATCCGGCCTGTGCGGGTGGGTTCAGACCGAGCAACGAGCGGTCGTGCAGCTACTGACCCGGTTGCGACTCGGTCTCACTTGGGCTCCTGCAACTCGGGACGCGGCTCGATGGACTGGCTGCGCTTTACGACCATCAAGCGCGACGAACTATTCGACTTGATCGCAGGAAACTTTTAGGGCGCGAAATGCGCGCTTGCCCGCCGAAAATGCGGTCTTTCTCTTCAAGGTCACCAATGGCCGGCGCGGTCACCAGCTGCGCCAACACAAGCAGCGCGCCGGCCGGTTGACTCTGCTACGCGGCCGATCGCCACGCCGCAACCCATCCGCGAAAAGCGCAAGTCTCGGCACACGCAACGTTCATCGGCGGTTCAGGCTTGATGGCTCTATGTAGTTAGCGAGGAGGAGTTCATGATGAAGAAGCTCTTATCCGCCCTCACAGCAATGAGCCTAGCTGCATTTTTCGCCCTACCGCTAAACGCCGCGCCGATGTTCGTGTCGATATCCGAGCAAGCGCAAACCGGCGATGTCGTGCAGATCAAAAACCGGCACCATGGTCATTGGGGTTCGGATCGCTATTGGAACCGGCGGTACGCCTACCGCTCCTGCCGTTACTACGGCAACTGCTACCCTCGCCACTACGGGTACCGCGATTATCCGAGGTACTATGGCTATCCTCGGTACTACGGCGGCTATCCTGACTATTACGGCTATCAGCGGCGGTCGGGAGTGACCCTGTATTTTGACTTCTAGCCGGTAGCGCTCGCAGGTTAGGAGAAGGGTCGCAACGATTGCGACTCCAGCGACGATCCAAAACGGTTCACCCCTCAATGCGGCCGTTGCTCTCGTTCGGGCGGCGGCTTTTTCTTGCGTTGTCAACCGCAGACATCGGAATCAAAAAAGACCGCCTGGGGTTTAGCCGGGGCGGTCAGCGCGGATTCGATGTCCGCTGACCCGGTGAAGGGGAGGAACACCGGGCGCTGCTGCTCGCCTCATGGGAGGGGAATGAGGCGACAACAACCTATCGGCTGACCGCACCTTGCGAAGCGCTTGCGGCACCTTCACGTTCGATGGAAGACTTCGTCGGTCAGGAGCAGGAGAAAGTTCTCGTCGTCGATCTTATTCGCAACTTGGCCGTCTTCGGTCATAACTAATCGACGACAGGTGCCCGGGGCCTCCCGTCTGGCGGGGATGACGGAAATTTTCGTTGTTCGACAATAACGAGGCGGCGTCCAGAAGCGTCTGCACAGTTTATTCGTGCAGTATCTTCAAAGATAGGCATTTGCGATCACGAGGGTTGATATCGGTGCGAACCGCAGATGGGGTTCCATCTCGTGGGGATCAATAGCCCGAATGGGTTGGCCGCGTTTAAGGAGTGCAGCATGCGCCGTCGGCGCGAAGGCCGGCGGGTTTTCTTTTTACCACGACGAGACAAGCAAAAGCCCGGCGCCGGCTCCCCGCCGCCGCCGCCGGGCCTGATGCGGACCTGGATGCGCTGCAGGGGATTAACTGGCGTCGCGAAGAAGGTTCCGGCCGCGAAACAGTTGGCTGCGCGCGCCTATTGTGAGGTTCTTGCGGAGGTGAAATCAGGTACTGCAAAAATGCGTCGCAGAACATTCGCGCCGCTCTCAGATCGTTGAGCGTGACTTCGTCGACCACATGCCGAAGCGCAAGGTGAGCAACGGCGCCGTTGCACAGCCGATTTTTGATGCAGTGCAGCGACGAACCTCTATTGACTGGACATGATTTTCGCGGCTCCATGGCAACTGATCTGCTGGACCAACCAGTGGGTCAGTTAGAGGTGATGACGGCGATGTATGGCAGCCCGATACTCACGCAGATGCCGAAGGTCGGACAAAGTCTCGACCGGCGCACGGCTCGTGACCTTATCGCCGACAAGCTGATGGTGCTAATCGCCACCAACATGCTGCGTCCCGGCGACGTCTTGCCGGGTGAACGGGAACTCGCCAATGTGCTTCATGTCAGCCGCGAGACCGTGCGCGGTGCCATCCAGACGCTTTCCGCGCGCGGCATCGTCGAGGTGTCTCAGGGCAGCCGCACGCGGGTCTGCAATGTCGACCTCAGTCATCTCACCGTTACCATCGCATCGCCCAACGCCATCGACAGCTACGATCTCGACGATGTTCATGCGGCCCGGTTGCATATCGAGCTGAAGGTCGTCGGCGATGCTGCCGATCGGATTGATGAAGAGACGCTGGGCAAGCTCAAAAGCCTGCTCGAAGCGCAGAAGTTGTGTGGCGATGACGCCATGCGCTTCCTGATCTGCGACCGCGAATTCCATATCGGAATCTATCGGGCTTGCGGAAACCCGCTGCTTTGCGATTTCGTCACCGATCTTTACACCTACATGATGGACCACCGGCGCAGCGCGATGTCACGGCCGGGCGCCATAGATGCGAGCTACGACGACCACACCGAGATCGTGGAGGCACTGGAGCGGCGCGACCGGGACGCGGTGGTTGGCGCCTTTCGACAGCATCTCACCCGGATCTACGACACGACGAAGGAACTGCTTGGCGTAACTGGGCAGCCGAAGCGGGAAAAGAGCAAGAGCAGGACGAAAACGTGATCCGGCTTGGCCGGCAGCAGGTAGAAAGGTTCACCGAGTATGCATGTCATGGTGATTGGAGCGGCCGGGATGGTTGGCCGAAAGTTGGTGGAAAAGTTCGCCGCAAAGGCAGGCGTGCTTGGCTACGATATTTCCAAGCTGACGCTGGTTGATGTCATCGAACCGCCGGTGCCGCAGGCGCTGTCGGCCGCTGCAACGACACTTGCGCTTGATCTTTCAAAAGACGGTGCGGCTGAGAAACTCGTCGCTTTGCGGCCCGGCGTGATCTTCCACCTCGCGGCGATCGTTTCCGGTGAGGCCGAGGCTGATTTCGACAAGGGCTACAAGGTCAATCTTGACGGAACGCGGGCTCTGTTCGAGGCGATCCGCCATGAGGGTTTGCGGGAGCCCTATGTCCCGCACGTCATCTTTGCCTCGTCGATCGCCGTTTTTGGAAAGCCTTTTCCGGAAAAGATCGGCGATGAGTTCTTCACCACGCCACTGACGAGCTACGGCACGCAAAAGGCGATCTGCGAACTGCTTCTCGCCGACTATTCGAGGCGCGGCATTTTCGATGGTGTCGGCATCCGCCTGCCGACGATCTGCATCCGCCCCGGCAAACCCAACAAAGCGGCATCCGGCTTCTTTTCCAATATTCTCCGCGAGCCGCTGGCAGGTCAGGAGGCGGTGTTGCCGGTGGACGAGAACGTGCGCCACTGGTTTGCAAGCCCGCGTTCGGCGGTCGGCTTCTTCATTCATGCCGCGCGGATGGATACGTCCGCAATCGGCCCGAGACGCAATCTGACCATGCCTGGCCTTTCCGCCCTCGTTGGTGAAGAGATCGAGGCGCTTCGGCGTGTGGCTGGTGAGAAGGCCGTCAAGCTCATCCGCCGTGAGCCCGACCCGGTTATCGGCTCGATTGTTTCAGGCTGGGCGACCGATTTCGACGCACGGCGTGCTTGCGAACTGGGCTTCAGAGCCGAAACCAACTTCGACGAGATCATCAGGATCCATATCGAAGACGAACTCGCAGGACATATTTGAGATGGTTCGCGCTTTGAAATCCGGCGAAGGCAAGATCGCATTGGTGACGGGCGGTGGCACGGGCGTCGGACGCGGCGTCGCCGAGGCCTTGAGCACGGAGGGTTATACCGTGGTCATCACCGGCCGGCGCGCCGACGTGCTCGACAAAGCCGCTGGCACCATAGCGGCGCAAACGGGAGGCATCGTGCGGGCGGTCGTTGCAGATATCGGCGACCCGGCTGCGGTCGCTCGTCTTTTCGAAGCGATCCGCACGGAGTTCGGCCGGCTCGACCTCTTGGTCAACAATGCCGGTTCCACCGTGCCGCCAGTGTCGCTGGAGGATGTGACCTTCGAGCAATGGAGCGGTATTGTCGCCGTAAACCTCACGGGTGCCTTTCTCTGCACACAGCAGGCATTCCGGCTGATGAAGGCGCAGGCGCCGCGCGGCGGGCGGATCATCAACAACGGCTCGATTTCGGCCCAGACGCCGCGGCCGAATTCAGCGCCTTACACGGCAACCAAGCATGCGATCACGGGGTTGACCAAGTCGACCGCGCTCGACGGGCGCAGATATGACATCGCCTGCGGCCAGATCGATATCGGCAATGCCGCGACCGACATGACGTCGAAGATGAATTCCGGGGTGTTGCAGGCGAATGGCGAGACCGCCAGTGAGCCGACGATCCCGGTCGCGCATATCGCGGAGGCCGTTGTCTACATGGCAAGCCTGCCGCTGGAGGCGAATGTGCTGACGATGACGGTCATGGCGACGAAGATGCCGCTGGTGGGGCGAGGGTAAGGGCAGTCGAAAGGGAACCGGACGGGGTCCAAGAACGGCATGAGGAGGCCGCCGGACAATCCGCCGATTTCAGTTGAAACTCACAGGGAGGAAAGCATATGGCAGGCGTTGACTTCGTCGATGTCAGAAAATCATTCGGAGCCTTTCCCGTCATCAAGGGCGTGAACATCGAAATCGAGGATGGCGAATTCGTCATCCTTGTCGGCCCCTCGGGCTGCGGGAAATCGACGCTTCTGCGAATGCTGGCCGGGCTTGAAAACATTTCGGCGGGCGAAATCCGCATTGGCGACAAGGTCGTCAACACCCTGCCGCCCAAGGATCGGGATATCGCCATGGTGTTCCAGAACTATGCGCTTTACCCGCATATGACGGTCGCCGACAATATGGCCTTCTCGCTGATGCTGAACGGCTCGCCGAAATCCGAGATCGACAAGCGTGTTGGCACCGCGGCGGGAATTTTGGGGCTTTCAAAGCTGCTTGACCGCTATCCGCGCCAGCTCTCCGGCGGCCAGCGCCAGCGCGTGGCCATGGGCAGGGCGATCGTGCGCGATCCGCAGGTGTTTCTCTTCGACGAACCGCTGTCGAACCTCGATGCGAAACTGCGCGTAGCCATGCGCGCCGAGATCAAGGAACTGCACCAGCGGCTGAAGACGACGACCGTCTACGTCACGCATGACCAGATCGAGGCGATGACGATGGCCGACAAGATCGTCGTCATGCATGACGGCATTGTCGAGCAGATCGGTTCCCCGCTTGAGCTTTATGACAGCCCCGCCAATCTTTTCGTCGCCGGTTTTATCGGCTCGCCGGCGATGAACATGATCAAGGGCAGGCTCGATCCACAAAATCCGAACAGCTTTATCGCAACCGATGGGATGGCGCTGCCCGTCGCGCGGCCGCCGTTAGCGGGAAGAGGGCGCGATCTCATTTACGGCCTGCGGCCGGAATATATGTCGCTCGACCCGAACGGGTTTGCCGCCAGTGTCGCGGTTATCGAGCCCACCGGCTACGAAACGCAGATGATCGTGCGCTTCGGCGGAACGGACGTCACCTGCATTTTCCGCGAACGCGTGAACGTGCGGCCGGGAGAGGCAATCCACTTGTCGATCGATGCCAATCACGTTCACCTGTTTGATGCCGAAACCGGAGCGCGGCTGACCGACTGATACCGCCCCGTTTGCGGCTGCGCGAGGGAAGAGGAGCCCTGGCGCATCCGGTTTCGGGGCCGGCTTTTCCGGCCGTGCCGGAAGCCATTGCCGCCGCATTCGCCAAACGGGACGGCGGGTGCCGGTACGGATATGTCCCGTGCCACGAAGGAGGAGCATGATGACTTTCAAGAGACGTGATTTTCTTACCGCATCTGCCGCGATCGCGGGCATGGCCGGTCTTTCGCCTTTCGGCATCCGTCCGTCTTTCGCTCAAGCGGCGGAACCGGCCTACAAGCCGGAGGAAGGTGCAAGCCTCAGGCTGCTGCGCTGGACACCCTTCGTCAAGGGCGATGAGGATGCATGGCTTGCCAATACCGCAAAATTCACGGAAGCGACCGGGGTTGCGGTCCGCATCGACAAGGAAAGCTGGGAGGACATTCGCCCGAAGGCTGCGGTCGCTGCGAATGTCGGGTCCGGGCCGGATCTGGTGATGTGCTGGTTTGACGACGCCCACCAATACCCGGACAAACTTGTCGATCTGACCGAGCTCGCCAACTATCTCGGCGGCAAATATGGTGGATGGTACGATGGCGTGAAAGGCTATGCGACGCGCGACGACAAGTTCATCGCCATGCCGCTGACGGCCATCGGCAACGCCGTCTGCTACCGTGACAGCCACATGAAGGCGGCCGGCTTCAGCGAATTCCCGAAGGATACTGATGGTTTCCTCGAACTCTGCAAGGCCATGAAGGCCAAGGGAACGCCCGCCGGGTTCCCGCACGGCAAAGCCGTCGGCGACGGCAACAACTATGCCCATTGGCTGCTCTGGAGCCATGGCGGCAAGATGGTCGATGAAAGCGGCAAGGTTGTCATCAACAGCCCCGAGACGCTGAAGGCGATCAACTATGCCAAGGCGCTGTACGAGACCTTCATTCCGGGCACCGAGAGCTGGCTCGACATCAACAACAACCGCGCCTTCCTCGCCGGCCAGGTGTCGCTGACGGCCAACGGCGTCTCGCTCTATTATGCGGCGAAGAAGGACCCGGCGACGGCGGAACTTGCGGCCGATATCCGCACCACCAACTTCCCGGTCGGCCCGGTCGGCCAGAGCGTCGAACTGCATCAGACGAGTTCGCTGCTTTTGTTCAACCACACGAAATATCCGGAAGCGGCCAAGGCTTACATCAAGTTCATGATGGAGGCCGACCAGATGAATGCCTGGATCACGGGCTCCAGCGCCTATTGCTGCCAGCCGCTCAAGGCCTTCGCCAGCAATCCTGTCTGGACGTCCGACCCGATCCACGCGCCCTATGCGCGCGCTTCCGAAACGCTGCGTCCCAACGGCTATGCCGGGCCGCTCGGCTATGCGTCCGCCGGTGTGATGGCCGACTATGTGCTGGTCGACATGTTCGCGACCGCCGTCACGGGGCAGAAGACACCGGAAGAGGCGATTGTCGAGGCTGAGCGCCGAGCAAACCGCTACTACCGGGTCTGAGCCGGCGGCGGCCCGCAAGGCCGCGAAGATAGGGTATCGGCGGAAATGCTGCCGCCGGTCCCCATTCCCAAATTCGTCATACGGGAGATGTCCGATGCCCAAAGTATCGTCCAGGAAGCCGCCATCGGCGATGGCTTCGCTCATGCAGAACAGGAATATGATCGGCTTCCTCTTCATGCTGCCGGCCGCCGTCTTCCTTGTCTGCTTCCTGACCTATCCGCTTGGTCTGGGCGTCTGGCTCGGCTTCACCGATACGCGCATCGGCCGTGACGGAGTGTTCATCGGGCTGGAAAATTACATCTTCCTTGCCGAGGACTCGGTCTTCTGGCTCGCGGTCTTCAACACGCTTCTCTACACGATCGTCGCGTCGATCCTGAAATTCGTCTTCGGGCTCTGGCTGGCGCTGCTGTTGAACGAGAACCTGCCGTTCAAATCCTTCTTCCGGGCGATCGTGCTCTTGCCCTGGGTCGTTCCGACGGTGCTTTCGGCGCTGGCCTTCTGGTGGATCTACGATGCGCAATTCTCGATCATCTCCTGGTCGCTGATGCAGCTCGGCGTGATCGACAGCCCGATCAACTTCCTCGGCGATCCGACGAATGCCCGGGCCTCGGTGATCGCAGCCAATGTCTGGCGCGGCATTCCCTTCGTCGCCATTTCGCTGCTCGCCGGCTTGCAGACCATTCCCGCTTCACTGCAGGAGGCGGCATCGCTGGACGGCGCGACAAGCTGGCAGCGCTTCCGCTACGTCACGCTGCCGATGCTGACGCCGATCATTGCCGTCGTCATGACCTTCTCGGTGCTGTTCACCTTTACCGATTTCCAGCTCATCTACGTTCTCACCAAGGGTGGGCCGGTGAATGCGACGCATCTGATGGCGACGCTGTCCTTCCAGCGCGGCATTCCCGGCGGACAGTTGGGCGAGGGGGCGGCGATCGCCGTGGCGATGATCCCCTTCCTGCTTGCCGCTATCATGTTCAGCTTCTTCGGCCTGCAACGCCGCAAATGGCAGCAGGGCGGCCAGGATTGATTGGGGGAGAATGACAATGGCCACGACCGTTAAATCCGAAGACGCCGTTTTGACCGATGACGTACAAGGAATGAGCTATCTCAATCGCCTGCCGCGCCGGATCGTGATGGTTTATCTGCCGATGGCGGTATTCGTCTTCGTGCTGCTCTTTCCGTTCTACTGGATGGCGATCACGGCGATAAAGCCAAATTCGCAGCTGACCGACTATACGAACTACAGCCCCTTCTGGGTGGTTGGCCCGACGCTCGATCATATCAAGTACCTGCTGTTTGAGACCTCCTATCCGGGCTGGCTGTGGAACACGATGCTGGTTGCGACCTGCGCGACGTTTCTGTCGCTCGCAGCTTCGGTCTTTGCGGCCTACGCGATCGAGCGGGTGCGGTATTCGGGCTCGCGGCCGGTGGGGCTGATGATCTTTCTCGCCTACCTCGTGCCGCCCTCGATCCTTTTCATTCCGCTCGCCTTCATCGTCTTCAAGTTCGGCATCTACGACACCAAGTTGGCGCTGATCTTTACCTATCCGACCTTCCTCATTCCCTTCTGCACGTGGCTGCTGATGGGCTATTTCAGGTCGATCCCGTTCGAGCTCGAGGAGAGCGCGCTGGTGGATGGCGCGACACGCTGGCAGATTCTGATCAAGATCATCCTGCCGCTTGCCGTCCCCGGACTGATATCGGCGGGTATCTTTGCGTTCACGCTGTCCTGGAACGAGTTCATCTATGCGCTGACTTTCATCCAGTCTTCGGAAAACAAGACCGTGCCCGTCGGTGTGCTGACGGAACTTGTCCGCGGCGACGTGTTCGAGTGGGGAGCGTTGATGGCGGGTGCGCTGTTCGGCTCGCTGCCGGTGGTGATCCTCTATTCCTTCTTCGTCGACTATTACGTCTCGTCCATGACCGGGGCGGTGAAGGAATGAACACCTTGAAGTCCGATCACGTATTCAATCGTGGTCGTGGTCGTGATGCGACGGCAGGTCGAGGCCGAAGGTCTTGGTAAGATCGGCCACTTGCGCCGGGCTGAGGTAGCGGGGGTTGAGATTGCGCAGCAACAGATAGAGCTTCGCCGTCTCCTCCAGCTCCTCGGTAGCGAATACCGCCGCCTCCAGGCTGTCGCCGGCGACGACCGGTCCGTGATTGGCCAGAAGCACTGACGAATATTTGCCCGCCAGCCCGCGGATTGCGTCGGCCACCGCCGGATCGCCGGGACGATAGTAGGGAACGAGCGCCGTCTCGCCAGCGCGCATGAGATAGTAGGGGGTCATCGGCGGCAGGGCGGCGCGCGGATCGATCTCCGGCAGCATGGTCAGCGCCACCGCGTGGGTGGAGTGAAGATGGACGATGGCGCGGGCGCTGCCGCGCGTAGCGTAAAGTGCCGTGTGAAGCGGGATTTCCTTGGTCGGCTTGTCGCCGGCAAGATGCCGGCCTTCGGCATCCAGCCTTGAGATGCGGGCCGGATCGAGGAAGCCGAGCGAGGCGTTTGTCGGCGTGACGAGCCAGCCGCCATCCTCCAGCCGCAACGAAATATTGCCGGACGAACCGGGCGTCAGCCCGCGCTCGAACAGCGAGCGGCCGTAGCGGCAGATTTCCTCACGCAGGCGCGTGTCGGACATGACAGTTCCTCCTCAATCAGGCGGTTGCCCCTTCGATCAGCTCGAAACCGAGATCGACGACCTGGGGTGGCGCGTTGGCGACGACGAGCTGCGCTGCCATCTGTCCCGTCGCCACGCGCGGCGTGCGGATGGTCGACAGCGGCTGCGGCGTCGCCCGGCCGATATCGAGGCCGTTGTAGCCGAAAATGGCAAGCTGCGAGGGGATCGAAATCCCCCGCGCCAGACAGTGAAAATAACCGCCGAGCGCCATGTCATCATTCGAGAAATAGACTGCTTCGAGACCGGGCGTGCGGGCGAGCAACTGCTCCAGCCCCAGCCTGCCGTTCTCCACCGATGATGCTCCAGCCAGAATTTCGTGGTCGGCGAGCGGCGCGTCATGCGCGCCGAGCGTTTCGCAAAAGCCGGAAAACCGCTTGCCGGCGCGGGTATCGCGGTTCAGGTCGTGACCGACATAGCCGATCCGGCGATAGCCCCGCTTGAGCAGGAAGGCGGCACTGTCGCGTCCGGCCGCGCGGTTCGAGAAACCGACCGAAATGTCGAGAGCATCGCCGTCCACATCGAGCAGTTCCACGATCCGGCAACCGCTCGCGCGCAGCATCTTTACCGTGCCCTCGGTGTGCTCGTATCCTGCCAGCATGACCGCAGCCGGCCGCCAGGCGAGCATCGCGGCGGCGAGCGCTTCTTCCTTCTCGGGATCATAATCAGTGACGGAGAAAACTGCCTGATACCGGTTTTCCTCCAGGACGGCGCTGGCGCCTCGCAGCACATCGGGAAAGACGATGTTGGACAATGAGGGAATGACGAAGGCGACAAGACGCGAACCGGTCGAAGCCAGCGTTCCCGCAATCCGGTTCGGCACATAGCCGAGCCGCTCGACCGCAGCCATCACCCGGTCCCGCGTCTTGCCGGAAAACGAGCCGTGGTTGCGCAGTACGCGCGACACCGTGCTCTCGCCGACACCGGCTGCTTCGGCGACCTCGGCCAGCGTCACCGTCGCCTGATGTTTGAATTCCATGGTCACTTTTGAACCCAGCTCTGCGACGACTTCCTCGTCAGCGGGCATGCCCGCGCGATGATCCATCGGCACCCATTTTTCACCGCTGCCGCCAAGAAGCAAGATTTTTTTGGCAGCGCTACCAATTTTGTATTGGCAGCGCTGCCAAAATGGATTAATGAAAATGGCAGCGCTGCCAAAAGTGGCTTGGCGTGCCGCGGGAGGACCGACTGAGACCGCGGCAACAATTGGAGGAGAAAATCATGACGCTGCAGACGCAGGCGCCAGTCGATGGCGTGTACGCCGCACAGGCGGTGGAAGACCGTGCCTATGGCAAGGTATTCTGGCGCATCGTGCCCTTTTTGATGCTGTGCTACGTGGTCGCTTATCTCGACCGCGTCAATGTCGGTTTCGCCAAGCTGCAGATGTCGAGCGAGCTCGGCCTGTCGGAAGCCGCATACGGCGTCGGCGCAGGCATTTTCTTCATCGGCTATTTTCTGTTCGAAGTGCCGAGCAACATCATCATGAACAAGGTCGGCGCGCGGGTGTGGATCGCCCGCATCATGGTGACCTGGGGCATCATTTCCGCCGCCTTCATGTTCACCTCGTCGGAAACCGTCTTCTATGTCCTGCGTTTCCTGCTGGGCGTTGCGGAAGCCGGATTTTTCCCTGGTATCATTCTCTATCTGACCGCCTGGTATCCGGCCCATCGCCGCGCCAGGATCATCACGACGTTCATGTCAGCGATCCCGATATCCGCCATTTTCGGCAATCCGCTTTCGGGCCTCTTGATGGACAGTTTCCACGGTACGCACGGCCTTTCCGGCTGGCAGTGGATGTTCCTCATCGAGGCCATTCCAGCCCTCCTTTTCGGCGTCGCCACGTTCTTCTACCTTGATGATAAGATCGGTGACGCGAGATGGCTGAGCGATGAGGAAAAGCAGGTGCTGACGACGAATATCGAGGCGGAGAACAAGGCCAAGGTCGCAAGCCCGCACAGCATTGCCGGAACCCTGACGGACCGCCGCGTCTGGCTGATGTGCCTGATCTATTTCTGCTTCGTGCTCGGGCAATACGGCCTGAATTTCTGGATGCCGACCATCGTCAAGGCCTCGGGCGTCACCGGAAACCTGAACATCGGACTGATCTCTGCGATCCCCTATATCTGCACCTTCGTCGCCATGCTGGCGCTCGGTCGCTCCGCCGACCGGCTGCGCGAACGCCGGTGGCACCTCGTCATTCCCGCGCTCATCGCCGCTGGCGGCTTTGTCGCGGCGACTTCGGCGACAAGCACGACGGTCGCAATCGTCTGCCTCTCGCTGGCCGCTGCAGGCGCCATCAGCTGCGCGCCACTCTTCTGGTCGCTTCCGACCGCCTTTCTTGCTGGAACGGGGGCTGCGGCCGGTATTGCCTGGATCAACTCGGTCGGCAATCTCGCCGGGTTCCTCGGGCCGTTTCTGGTTGGCTATCTGAAGGACCTCACCGGCACCAACAGCGCTGGCATGTATTTACTGGCAGCAGCGCTGATCATCGGTTCGCTGGCCGTGCTGACGGTGCCTGCGCAAACCGTCAATCGCTAGATATCGACCCCTCCGGGTGGCCGCATCCGGAGGGGCAGCTTTTCCCTTACAAGACTGGAGAACATCGTCATGTCACCGCTTGCTGAAAACCCAGGCCCCGCCGTTGTCGCGGCCGTCATAGGTCTGGGTTCCATGGGGCTTGGAATGGCCCGATCGATGAAACGCGCAGGTCTCGACGTCGTCGGCTACGACATCACGCCTGCGGCGGTGGATCGCTTCGTCGCCGAGGGTGGCCGCGGCGCGGCCACGCCCGCCGGCGCGGCAGAAGGTGCCGATATCGTTGTTTCAGTCGTCGTCAACGGCGCGCAGACCGAGGCCGTCCTGTTCGGCCCCGAAGGCGTCGCGAAGACGATGAAGCCCGGTGCCGTCTTCGTCTCCTCGGCGACCATGGATCCGGCCGTCGCACGCGACCTGTCGCAACGGACGGAGGCGCTTGGGCACAATTATCTCGATGCGCCGATTTCGGGTGGTGCCGCCAAGGCGGCCAGCGGCGCCCTGACGATCATGGCATCCGGCTCCATGCAGGCGTTCGAAGCAGCCCGCCCCGGTCTCGACGCCATGGCCGGCAAGGTCTACGAACTCGGCGACGCGGCCGGAACGGGTGCTGCCTTCAAGATGATCAACCAGCTTCTCGCCGGCGTGCATATCGCGGCCGCCTGCGAAGCGATAACCTTCGCCGCCAGGCAGGGTCTCGATCTTAACAAGGTCTACGAGGTGATCACGGCTTCGGCCGGCAATTCCTGGATGTTCGAAAACCGCGTGCCGCATGTGCTGGCGGGAGACTATACGCCGCTAAGCAGCATCGAGATTTTCGTCAAGGACCTCGGCATCGTCCAGGACATGGCCCGCTCCGAGCGTTATCCGGTGCCGCTGGCGGCCGCGGCCCTGCAGATGTATCTGGCCGCTGCGGGTGCCGGCATGGGGCGTGACGACGATTCCTCGCTCGCGCGCCTCTACGCCCAGCTTTCGGGCGCTCAATTGCCCGGTGCGGCCAAAGAGCCGCAGAGCCTGTAAAGGGAACTTCACCATGCCGGTTTTCGCCGCCAACCTGACGATGATGTTCAACGAATGGCCCTTCCTCGACCGCTTCGACGCCGCGGCCGATGCCGGCTTTTGCGCCGTCGAATATCTCTTTCCCTATGAAGCCCCGCCGGAGGCGATCGCCGAACGGCTTGCCCGCAACAATTTGCAGCAGGCCTTGTTCAATCTGCCGCCGGGCGACTGGGCCGCCGGCGAGCGGGGTATCGCGGCGCTTCCAGGACGCTTCGAAGCATTGAAGTCGGATGTGGAGCGGGCGCTCGACTATGCGGCAGCGACGGGCGTGAAGCGGTTGCATCTGATGGCCGGTCTTGCCGATCCCCATGACGAGGACGCCGCCTCGTCTTACCGGCGCTCGGTCGCCTACGCTGCCGGGCGGCTTGCGGAGGAGGGCATCGACCTCCTGCTTGAACCGATCAATGGGCGAAACATGCCGGGATATTTCCTCAATGACTTCGGCGCCGCCGAGCGGCTGATCGCGGACCTCGGCCTGCCGAACCTGAAGCTCCAGTTTGACATCTATCACCGCCAGATCATCCATGGTGACGTGGTCATGGCCTTGCGCCGCCTCATGCCGATCACCGGCCATATCCAGATTGCCAGCGTGCCGTCACGCAACGAGCCGGACGGGGAGGAGCTCAACTATCCCTATCTGTTCGGCGAAATCGACCGCCTTGGCTATGACGGTTTCATTGGCTGCGAGTACATCCCGCGCGGCCACACACTGGACGGTCTTGGCTGGTTCAGACCTTTTGCACGGAGCTAGACAATGACTATATTGCTCGGATCGATCGCGGACGACTATACAGGCGCGTCCGACCTTGCCAACACGCTGACGAAAAACGGCCTGCGCACGGTGCAGACGGTCGGCATCCCCGATCCGTCGCTGGCGCTGCCGGACGTCGACGCGGTCGTTGTTTCCCTGAAGATCCGCTCGGTGCCTGCCTCGGACGCGGTAGCGGCCGCGAGTAAGGCGGAACGATGGCTGCGCGGGCGCGGCTCGGCCCATGTACTCTACAAGATCTGCTCGACTTTCGATTCCACCGATGCCGGCAATATCGGTCCGGTCACCGAGGCGCTAAGCGATGCCGCGGGCGGTGGCGTGGTGCTGGTGACGCCCGCCTTTCCGGAAACGGGCCGCACCGTCTATCTCGGCCATCTCTTCGTCGGCGGACAGCCACTGAACGAAAGCCCGCTCAAGGACCACCCCCTCAATCCGATGCACGACGCCAATCTCGTGCGCGTGATGGCCAGGCAATCGCGTGGATCAATCGGGCTGATCGACCTGCCGTCAATTGCGGCGGGACCGGATACGCTCAGAGCCCGGCTCGAGGTCCTGCGCGAGGCAGGTGTCAGGTCGGCGATAGCCGATGCGGTCTTCGAACGCGATCTCGAGACGCTCGGCGAGATCGCGCTGGAAACGCCGGTGTCCACCGGCGCGTCGGGCCTCGGGCTTGGCCTTGCCCGCGCACTTGTCCGCTCAGGTCGAGCCTCTGCCGGCGGCACTATAACGGCGGACGCCATTCGCCCCGTCGGCGGGCTTTCGGCGATCGTCGCCGGCAGTTGCTCCAGAGCGACGCTCCGGCAGCTTGAGGTCGCCGAACGATCGATGCCGGTTCTGCGGCTCGACCCGGAGCGGCTGCTTGCCGGTCCAGATGAGATTGCCGCGGCGATTTCGTGGGCTGGAGACCGCATCTCGACCGGTCCGGTTGTCGTCGCCGCGAGTGCTGCGCCGGAAACCGTTTCCCGGCTGCAAGCGCAATACGGACGCGACGCCTCCGGCCATGCGATCGAAACCGCAACCTCGATCATCACCGCCGAACTGGTGGCAAGAGGCGTGCGGCGCCTGGTCGTTGCCGGCGGCGAAACCTCGGGTGCCGCCGTCGACAGGCTCGCCATTCCGGCATTTCTGATCGGCCCGGAGATCGCGCCTGGCGTGCCGGTCTTGCGCACGATCGGCAATGCGCAGGGCGATATGCTGCTGGCGCTGAAATCGGGAAACTTCGGAGGCGAGGATTTCTTCACGGCGGCGTTGGCGATGATGCACTGAGCAAGATACCGAAGTGCAGGATAATGCAGCCGTGTATGAGATCTAGGAGAACGCGCCTTAAAAGGGCTTTGAACCGCCCTTTAGCCGAATTCGACAATTCCGTGAAGTCCGTGTCAAAATTCCGAAAATTCGCGGCGGGCTACATTGAGGCGCTCTCGAGCTTTCAAGTCCCGTTCGTTCAGTTCATGAACCAGATCGTCAACTTCGTGTGCTGGCAGGCCGTCGAGAGGAATACCTCGGGCGTAAACGGGCCATCCCGTGAAGGTGTCAACGACAGCCCACCTTGCTGCGACCTTCGCGCTCCTACCTACCTGATAACGAAGGGGCGGCGTGTCGGGCTTAATAGGGGAAATGTAGTGTGACGGGGCTTTGTTAGCAGGAGTATCTGAACGATCCACAACCAGCATTCCTTTCCCCAAGGGTGGGATACTGAGAGGAGAACCTTCGTTGGGGGACGGTTTGCACCTGTTCCTATGGGGCGAAGGCTCCCCCCTATCCCGCCCCTTGGGGCAGGACGGCTGCAGAGTACAGGATTGAAGTTGAGTTGCTAGTGGGACTTAAGTCCGAGTAAGCGCCACTGCAAAACCGGCTGACAGAAATGTAAAATCACGCGACGGCTACATCTCTTTTGCTCGAGGCATCGGTGAGCAGCGCGATCACCGCGAAGACACGCGGATCGTGGGCGTTCAGAGAGGAGTAGCTCATTTTTGCTTCTGCAACGAAATGTGTAGTGAAAGAGACATTATCCCATCGATGTTTGGAGGATATTGCCGCCGGACGCTTTCGCCGGCGCGGCAAAGGCGATTGTTCTATGACCTCAGATGCGATTGGCGCGCGGTCGCGTCATTTGACAGCTCGCTATAAGCAACAGCGCAATCTCGTCCGGACCTTTTTGCCGCATAGAGCGCGCGGTCCGCTTTCTCCATAAGGTCCGAAGGATCGTCCGCACTGGAGGTTGTGAATGAGACACCCACGCTGCCTGTGAAACGAATTGTGTTTCCGTCAACGCCCGTTGTTTCAAGTTGCGCGATTTTCTTGCAGAGGAAGCGGGCGTATTCTGCCGCATGATCGGCGCAGGGAGCATCGTAGACAACCACGAATTCTTCGCCACCAAACCTTGCCGCGAGCGGGTTAGATAGATCCGGAATGTTGGCCAGTAGGTCTGACAGCGATTTGAGACAACGGTCTCCGGTCGGATGCCCGAATCGATCGTTGATGGCCTTGAAGTGATCAATGTCGATGAGCAAGATCGCGGTTCCTGTCTCCGACGTTGACCTGAGGATCGACGCCGCTAGAAATTTCTCGAACATCCGTCGGTTCGCCAGGCCTGTTAGCGGATCCTTTTCAGCCAGCACTTGCAACACCAGGTTCGTTCGCCGCAGTTCAGACGCGGTGCTTCCATAAGAAATGACTGCATCGCCAATGAGCGCGAGCTCCTTGAGTTTTGGCCGGTCCGTTGTGGCCTTTAAGACTTGGTCCTTCTCGATCCGATCGAGATTCACGATGGCCGCGACAATCGGGGCGGTCAAATGCCTGCGGGCAAGAGCGAGCAGCATCGCCACAAGGATTGCCGGGATAGTGAGGAAAACGATTACCAGGTAACGGACTTCTACTGCGCGTTCTTGTATTCCCGCCGCGATGTCGTCGGCGACGAAAGCGGAGTTGTCACTTGTCTCCTTTGCCATCTTCTCGATGATCCGCATGGCCTCCTCGTAGGCCGAGAGGTCGGCGAGCGATTGGCTGGATTCCAGCTGACCGCCGGCCCGTTGCGCCGCTTGATCGCGACGCTGCTGATGAGCGGAGACGATCGACTTGGCAAGACCGGCAACTTTCTTTGAACCGTCGATCAGGATTGGCGAGCCGTCGAAACCAAAACCTTGAGCTAGGGCCTGTATCTGAAGCTGAAGTTGCCGCTCGAGACGCCGATCGTTGGTGAGAAAGACCGCCCTTACGAGGGAAGACATTCTTTCGATCTTAACTGCGTTGCGTGTCTGGGAGAGGATGAGAGGAATCTGCTTCTCTCGGGTTTCGATCGCTTCATGTTCAATTCGCGTTAGCAAAAGAGCTGCGCCTATCGCGGCCACCGTGCAATAGGCGACGACGACTGCGAGCAAGATCCTTCCAGCAGACTGAAGCGAGATGTTCCACGATGAAGCAGCCTTAGGTTCCTTCAAGTCTACGTCCCTAGTAAATGCTGAAGGGGAAGTACTGGTCGTTGATTCTATCGTAGACCCCGTTGAGCTTGATCTGCTTCAAGGCGTCGTTCACTCGAGCGATCAGTTCCACGTTGCCTTTTTGCGCAGCAATATGAGCCGAACTTTGTAGAAATTCGCTCGAAATCGGATCGCCGACGTATCCGTATGCAGAACCCTTCCCCGTCTCCATGAAACTCAGAAGTTCGATGGCGTCGCCAATCAAAAGATCAGCCTTGTTCTCTTCAAGCAGCTGCTGTGCCGACGGTTGATCCTTGGCCAAGACGAGAACGCTTTGTGTGTATGCCTGCTTCACGTAGTCAGCCTGAATTGTTCCCTCGGCGGCGGCGATACGGACACCGGTGAGCGCGGTCGGCGAGCTATCTGTGAACTTGTCGGCGTCACCAACGAGCACAGAGTGGGATCGATAGTACGGGGCTGAAAATTCGACGCGTGCGGCGCGTTCCTTTGTGTAGGCCATGCTGGCAACGATCAAATCGTACTTGTCTGCCTCAAGCCCGTCGATGATCTTTGGCCACTCGACGGTCTGGAACGTGCATTCGCTCTTGAGCTGTTCGCAGAGCGCTTTAGCAATATCCACGTCGAACCCTTTAAGCGTTCCGTTCTGGTCGATGAGATTGAAGGGCGGATACGCGCCCTCGGTGGCAATCCGGAGCCGCTCGGCCGCGTTGGCCGCCGACATGGCGGTCAGCAGTGCGACAACGGCTATGACTGAAGTGCGCATCATGAAGTTTCTCCAATAAGATCATCATGATGATGCAAAATGCCTAATGAACTGCTGATGCGACCTTGGCGATTTGATGATTTGAATAAAGAACAAGGGTGGTACCAAATCTCTTTGGGCCGCCACGCTCAAAACACTCAGCCACCGCCGTCCATTTGCATCGCCTCAGAGCGATCGCACATTGGAAGGCCGTCACCGGGACGACCTGAGCCAAGCAACTGCCAAAAGCCTCCTTGGCCAAGCTGACCTGACGTCACCCTTCTTACGGCTTATCGTTGTTCGGCTGGTCAAGCCGCAGCCGCCGTGGGTGCTGGCCTAAGCAATGGCCGGTGATCAGGGCGCCAACCCTGTGGACCTGTAGGAAGAGTGCGGGCACGAACACCAGCGACAAGAGCGTCGAGGCGACAAGGCCGCCGATGACGAAGATCGCCATGGGCGCACGGAATGCACCACCATCGCCAACCCCGAGGGCGACAGGCACCATGCCGGCGGCCATGGCAGCCGTGGTCATGACAATCGGGCGAAGGCGCTGCTCGGCGGCCAGGACGACGGCATCGCGCGGCGGCGCGCCCGCGTCAATCATCCGACTGGCCAGGTCCACGATCAAAATAGCGTTCTTGGCAACGATTCCCATGAGCATCAGGGCTCCGATCAAGACCGGCATTGTCACGCCATGGCCGGTTGCGGCCAGCGCGACGAGCCCTCCAGACAGTGATAGCGGCAGGGACAGGAGGATGGTCAGTGGCTGGAACGGGCTGCCGAAAAGCACGAAGAGAATGACGAAAACAAAGGTCGATCCGAGAATAGTCGCTTCAACGAAGCTTGCGAAGAAGTCTTCCATCGAGCGTGTTTCCCCGGCTGTTTGCAGGCGTATACCGGCCGGCAGCGGATGTCGCTCGATCCATGATTGCAGTTGCGCAAGTGCCGTTCCGGGCGAGGCGGTCTCGGCCAAATCGGCGTTAAGTTCGATGCGGCGCAGCCCGTCCTGGCGCAGGATCAGCGCCGGCCCGTACCCTTCCACGATGCGGGCAACCGCCCCCAGCGGAACCACCTTTCCATCTGCGGTGCGCAATGGCATGAGCTCAATGAGGGATGAGTCTGCGCCTGATCTGCGGACCTCAACACGAACAGGAACGTTCCGGCCGTCGATCTGGATGGAACCGAGCGCCCGATCCCTGTCGCCCATCGTTGCGACACGCAATGCGTTCGATAGCGAGTCGAGCTTAAGTCCCATAGCGGCGGTAAGGTCGAGGTCCGGAATGACCTGAAGCTCTGCCCTGTGCGTAGTGCCGGATGATGTCGCGTCACGGATTGAAGGCATGGACGCCATGGAGGACGCGAGCCACTCTCCCGCGCGCTCCAACGCCACCGCATCCTGTGACAGCAACGAGACAGTGAACTGTCGCCCCCCCGTCAGGCTAACCTGGCTGATGCGAATGTCGGCGATGGACCTCAATTTTCGGGTGATGTCAGAAGCGATGGCTTGGCGCGTTCGCGCTCGGTGGGCCGGGTCTGTCAGCGCGAGCTGGACGGCGATCGACTGCAGGTTCGCCAGTCGGGCGGCGGAAGCCCTATAGGCGTAGACATGTACGACCTCGCTGTCAGAGGCGAGCAATCTGGCGATTTCGCTGGATTTCTCACGCATTGCGGCATTGCTCGTGCCGCCTGCCATCTCGATTGCAAATTTGAGCCGCGTTCCATCCTCTTCCGGAATGAAGCCACGTGCCAAGCCCGGAAGGACGAAGAGGGCGGCCCATGCAAGCGATGCGATCCCCAGGCCGATCGTGACAAAGGACATGTCGATGGCTATGGCGTATCGGGGAGGTAGGTCCGCGTGGGATCGTCCAAGCGCAATCCGATGACGGCCGGTCGCGAACCTGAGGAGCCTGGAATAGCGGCCTTCAGTGGGCAAGGCAGGGGTACTTGGATCAGGCGTACTCGGCCGGAGCAATCTCGAGGCGAGCAGCGGCGTTATAAGACGGGCCACCAGCAGAGATGCCAGTGTTGCCGCTGCCACTGTCAAGCCGAACTCGCGAAAATATTGACCGGGCGTGCCCCCGATCATGGCGAGCGGCGCGAAGACGGCAACGATCGTCAATGAGATTGCGATAACCGAGCTGCCGATCTCTTCCGTCGCGTCGATGACCGCCTGATGCGGCGCCTTTCCCATTTCAAGGTGCCGCGCCGTATTCTCGATCTCGACGATGGTGTCATCGACAAGGAGGCCGATCGCCAACGTCAGTCCGAGCAGCGAGACGAGGTTCAGCGAGAAACCGAGTGCGTCCATGATGAAGAAGGTCGGGATCACTGCGAGTGGCAGGCTGATTGCGGCGATCATGACGGAACGCCAGTCCTTCAAGAAGAAAAACAGCACCGCAATCGTGCAGATGGCGCCTTCGAGCATGGCATGCATCGTGCTTGCGGCATTGTTGCGCGTGTAGCTGGCGTTCTCGTCCAGCAGCGTGAACTGCAAACGCGTGTCCTTGCTGGCCAAGTCATCGACCGCTGTGCGTATGCGGTTGAATGTTTCGACCTCGTTTGCGCCTTTCTCCGTGAAGAAGGACAGGGCCAGGATCGGTTCGCCGTCCAGTTGGGCGAAGCCTCCGGCGTCGACCCAGCCATCCTCAACGCGCGCAACATCCGAAAGCCTCAAGCCGGCACCGTTGGTATCCGGCAGTGCGACGCTGGCCAGCGCGGCAATGCCCGTCAGTGCCGATACGGTCCTTATTGGTCGATCGAATTCGTTGGCCGATACAATGCCGGCCGAGGCGTTGGTAATGGCGGTGCGAAGTGTAGCGCCGACAGCGTCGGCGGATAGCCCACGAGCGAGCATCTCGTCAGGGTCGAGCCAAACCCGAACCTCGCGGGCGTCGCCGCCTCGCAGCACGACCTTGCCGACGCCGCGAATTCGCTCGAATCGACGTAGCACATCGTCGTCAAGAACGCGGTCGAGCGCTTGGAAAGACATTGCGTTCGACCGCACGGCGAAGGTCGCAACGGCGATCTCGCGCAGGTTCGATAGCGCAATTGCCGGTTCCTCGATCGCCGCGGGAAGGTCGCCACGCATCGAAAGCATTGCACGATCGGTCCGTTCAAGCGCCACCTGAGGATCAATGGCGGCGTCGAACTCTAAATTGAACGTGACCGCGCCATCCTCGATGGCTGTATCCAGTCGGCGAATGCCGTCTAGTCTCAACAAGACATCTTCGCATTTCTGGGCAACATCGTATTCGAGATCGCTGGCGGATGCTGCCTGCTGCCGAAGCACAACCTTGACGATAGGCGATTCCATTTCGGGGAAACGGCTGATCGGCAACGCGCGCAGCGACAGAAGGCCCATCACCACCAGAAGAACGAAGATCGCAATACTATAGGCGGGGCGTTCGATCGACCAGCGGGAAAGGTTGAACGACATGCGCGACCTCACCTGTTCGAGGCAAGAACGGCGGCGGCGGGCACTGGTCTCACGTGCGTACCTACCTGGACGATTCCGCCAGCGCGCAGCACGACCTGCTCCCCTTCAGTCAGACCTGACAGAACCTGGATCTGCTCTGCTGTGCGCTCCCCTGTCACCACGCTTCGTCTCTCCACGATGCCCGAAATCACGACATCCACGTGTGCTCCCTCCGGCGCCTGGTGGATTGCGGTGAGCGGCAAGACCACCGACGTGCCTTCGATATAGGGAAGCTCGGCGCGGGCGAACGCTCCGATTTTCAAGGCCTCGGATTGGGGAAGGGCAAGACGAAGGCGCGCCATCCTGGTGGACGGATCGACGCTCGGCGAGACATGTCGCAGCGTGCCGGAGACGGTTGTGCCCATCCCCTGGATGGTGACGACGGCGGGCGAATGGGGCTGAATTCGCCCGACGATACGCATTGGCACCAATGCCTCGAACTCGATCACGCCCTCCTTGACAAGCCGGAAAAGCGGCGCGTCACTGGAGGCGATATCGCCGAGCCTTGCGATCCGCTCGGTCACGATGCCGGCGGCCGGTGCCCTGACGCGGGTCCGTTCGAGTTGGGCCATTAGTTCTCGGCGTTTGACATAGGCGATCGCGCGTTCGGCAACGGCAACGCGTTTCGTTTGGTGCGCCGTTCGCAGCTTGGCGTTGGCCACTTTCACGTCGGCCTCACGCTGCTCGAGGACATCGAGCGACGTCACGCCGCTACGAGACAGAGGCTGGGTCCTTTCGAGCGCCTTCTGCGCCAGGTCTAGATTGGCTTCTTCGAGAGCGATCGCGCTTTCGCTCTGCAGTAGAAGCGCATTCGCCCGTTCGATCTCAACGTCGTTCATCGAGACAGCGATTTCGTCGAGGTCCGACGACAGGATGGCGAGCACTTGTCCTTCCCGCACCTTGTCGCCTTCGTCCACGAGGACGGCTTCAATTTTGGCATGTTGGCTTTCGGTGCCGACGGACACTTCCTCGCGCGCAACGAGCGACCCCGAGACGAATGCGCGCGTTTCAAGACGACGGCGTTCGGCGGCGACCGTGGTGACGGTGACGGTCGGTGCGCCGCCAGCACCCGGCACTGCACGCGGGGGTGAGCCCGCCCCCTTGCCGACAAGAAGAGGGCTGACGAGGATAGCCACGACAATTGTCGCAAGTGCGGTCGCGGTTGCAGCTTTTCGCAGCAAGGTTGCGCGGCGAAGTACTCTACTGTCGGGCGGGGCCGATGTGTTCGTCCATGGCCGTCTGATGTTCATGACGACACCTCTCTACGCCCGGGGGTGAGCCTCCAGCATGGCGCGGTCGCTGCTCATCGCCAGGAGCTGGCGGCAGGCCGTGCACATAGCCGGCTCCTTAGGGCGCCAAGCATGTGCCGGCGCTGCCTGAGGCATTTTCACGCGAGTCCTTGGGGCCCGGACAAGGCCGGTCTGCTCCCACACCTCATCCAGTGCCTCGACGAGTTGTTCGATGTCACCACGGCTATGAAGAGGGGAGGGGGTGATGCGCAGTCTTTCCGTACCGCGCGGAACCGTGGGATAGTTGATTGGCTGGATATAGATGTCGAAATCGTCGAGTAACCGATTGGCGACGGTCCGGCATTTCACGGGGTCGCCAACCATTACCGGCACGATGTGGCTGGGATTGGCGCGGTGGGGAATGCCCCGGTCGTCGAGACGCTCGCGCAGCAACCGAACGCGATCCTGCTGCGCTTTTCTTTCCCATTGGCTTTCCTTCAGGTGCCGCACCGAGGCGAGCGCACCGGCCGCCAGCATCGGCGGAAGCGCCGTCGTAAAGATGAAGCCGGACGCGAAAGAGCGCACGAAGTCGATGACGGGCGCGCTTGAGGCGATGTATCCGCCAATGACCCCAAATGCCTTGCCGAGCGTGCCCTGGATGATTGTCAGACGATTCATGACCCCGTCGCGTTCCGCGATCCCTGCGCCACGCCGACCGTAGAGACCGACGGCGTGGACTTCATCCAGATAGGTCATGGCGTCATATTGCTCGGCAACGTCGCACAGTTCGGCAATCGGCGCGATGTCTCCGTCCATCGAATAGACCGACTCGAAGGCGACGAGCTTTGCGCGGTCGGGTTCGACCTCGCGCAGACAGCGCGCCAGGTCGTCCGGGCAGTTATGCTTGAAAATCCGGTACTCGGCGCGGGAATGGCGAATGCCCTCAATCATCGAGGCATGATTGCCGGCATCGGACAATACGACGCAGTTCGGCAGCTTCGCGGCCAGCGTCGACAGAGCCGCCCAGTTGGAGACATAGCCCGACGTGAACAGCAGGGCGGCCTCCTTGTCGTGAAGGTCGGCCAATTCGCGCTCCAGCAAGACGTGACTATGATTGGTGCCGGCGATGTTGCGCGTGCCGCCGGCGCCTGTGCCTGACAGATCGATCGAACGATGCATGGCTTGCCGGACCTTGTCGTTCTGTCCCATGCCGAGATAGTCGTTGGAACACCAGACGATGACGTCGCGCACGCGCTCGCCGTCGTGATAGCGGGCACGCGGAAAGGCGCCCGCCACTCTTTCTATGTCCGCGAAGACGCGATAGCGCCCTTCCTGACGGAGCCCATCCAGGGCGTTGCTGAAGAACGCGCTGTAGTCCATTGCCCCTCCTCGGTCGGCTCCTCTCCTCGACGCGCGAGGTTGCCGGCATTCGCACTTCGACCCTCCTGTATCGTAGGGATGTTACGGTCTCACAGACATAGACCTAGGTTGAACGAAGTGTGCGACATAGGCCGCCATCGGGCGAGACCAAAGTCCGACATCGGGAATTGGAACGTCGTCGTATTTGCTGCGCAATCATGGCTTGGCTCGCTTCGAGCAAGATGAAGATTGCTGAGATCTGTAGGAAAAAAGCCATCGACGCCAATGAGGTGTGGATCGGATTCCTCGCCACGCCACGGTCAGGACCGCAATCACGGACAAGGTCGCGAACAGAAGAAAGACCCCCGTCCATGTGTGTTCAAAGGCCGTCACTTTGTCATCGCCAGGTGGTGTCCAGCGTGCGCTGATATTTGCGTCGGCGTGTCGCGACCATAAAGAACCGCATGTAAATTCCAGTAGGTTGGCGCCAGGATCGCCAAGGCAGCAATGAACCCGATGGGTGCACCGACGATCGCTCGTCGGAAACCCGGAGCAATTTGGATCTCGCGAGACGGGTCGATCGCCGCAACCACCAGCATCATTGTGATCAGACCGTGGCCAACGAAGTCCAGTCGTCCAAATGGTATGACGGCCGCATTGAAGATGATCAGGAGTGTTATGGCAGAAAACCGCCGCACGATAGGTGTCCAGATCAATCCGAGGCCGAGGACAAACTCGACGACACCTGCCATCGGCAGAAATACATCCGTCGGCATCCCGAAGGTCAGGAACGGTTTCTCCTGCGCCAGCGGATAGAACCAGTCCGGATAGGCGAACTTTTCAAGGCTGGAGCGCATCAGTGTAATGGCGATCGCAAAGCGCAGAATGGTGAAACGCTGTTCTTGCCACGAAGACCCCTCAAGCGAGAACGACACGAGATAGCCGGCAACGCCAAGGGCAAGCACAAGATAGTCGAGTAGATGAAAGAGCTGATACTCATAAAGCGCCGTACCCCAGAGCGCGAGTATCCCAATGGCGGAAAGCCACATCGTTCGGCGCGAGAAGAGGCCGGCTGCGATAAGCAACTGTGCCCACGAGACCCATTCCGAGCGCGTTCTTAGATCCGGCGTAAGATAGACACCGCCAACAACGAAGATTGCGATGAAGAAGGCTGCCGTCGCGGCGCGGACGAAGTCGTCAGCCCGGTTCCACAATGGTGCTGCCAGACGGTCCATGGCCATAAGTATCCTATCGCCGACGACTGTGCGCTCGACGGCGACGGTGATAGCGAAGAGCGGGATCGCGATCGCGACGGCAAGCCAGAACCAGATGCTCGTCAAGGTTTCCGCAAATGGTCGTGAGGCTGATGCTATGTCAAACGGCGCAAACCATTTGACATGAGCCTCGGCCAGCGTGGGCGTTCCCGTGCTAACCATGATCGCCGCGGCAGCTTGCCCAAATCGTCCTAAGGGAATTTCGCCCCTGTTCATTCGATAACAGGTCACACGCATCACACCCCCTTTGCGGTGGCTGCCGTGGCCGGGCTGGTTCTTTCCAGACCAACGTCCGGCCTGATTTGCCTGAAGCTGCCATTGCGGCGCCGTACGTCTTTTCAGCCGCGCAAGCGTCGCTGCAACAGTTTGAACCACTGCCTGGTTTTCGTCCTTAAATCGGCTCCGATTTAAGGAACCAGGCAGCGGCTGGCGCCGACGAAGGCGGCGCCACGGTATGCGCAAAAATGATCTATCGAGCAGTCCGCCGTCGGGACTGGCGATCCTAGCTGGGAAATGGGTCGGCATCCGCGATCTTGCCGTGGAGAAAGGATCGCCAGAAGCCGGTCCAATGGGAACGGCGGAAGGTCCAGCAAGTTTTGCGACTTTCGTCGCGGCCGCTATACGGCCTTCCGTCCTAGGGAATCAGGCGAGACACTGCGTAGTGTCTTCGAAGCTTTATACTCTGCAACTCCTGGGCGTCAAAACACTTGAGCTTAGCAACCGACAATCGCGCGAGAAAGCCTTTAAGTCGGAAGGCAAGGCCCTCGTCACTTCTGACCCTCAATGAAAGGAAGAAGCAGCAAGTGTGCAACGATCCGGCGACGAGAATGTGTTTTTGAGCGGTCGCCAGAAAATCTGCGACCAGCCGGCATGAAGCTCCGGGACGAATATTCAATCGCTGCTGTTTAAGGTCAACGCTCAGACCGAAGAAAGCCTCGCGATGCTGGCGGGGCCAGTCGTCGACGGGTTGCGTATGGATACCCCCACGGATTCTGTCGAAACCTATCCGGATTCGCTCGCGTTCCTCGGGTGTATCACCAGTTCAACGCCCACCAGAGAAGCGCACCTGCTGCAGTCAGAACAGCCAGGACGTAGAAAATTCGCGCGGCCATTGATTCTCCGAAAGGTTTAAAGATCGGAGGGTGCAACCTTTGATGGGCGAGGTCAAGCGCCGGAGAAGGCTGCGCTATGGTATTTTTCCGGCAGGCCGCTGATGTCCAGGTCGGACGTAGGCACCGCGTTTGTTCCACGCAAACCTGGCTGTTCGCACGAACGTCGTAGCCCCTTTACATTGCTGCATGGGTAGAGAACTCGTCACGGCAGCTCGAGGGCCGGAAGCCTCAAAATAGGACTGCACCTCATCTTCAAGCTCGGTGCAGAGTCGCACGTTTCTAATGTTGAATCAGCGGATTTTTTTGATGTCGTGTGTTGTCGGGATTTAAATTCTAACTATCGGAAAGCTAACTATCATATTGTATATATTGCAATTTATTCTTCCATCACTTTCTCGCCAATGGAGGCTATGCGTGCGCAGGCAGCAATGTAGGCACTCCGTCCAGATTGAGAAGCAGCGGCGACGTCCAAAGCGCGATTTGGTCCTTTTGACGAGCTGTGATGAACAGCGGGGGTTCGCGTCCTCGCTCGAATGCCAGGCTGTTGATGCGGATTTCCCTCTCCAAATCGCGTGGCAACGTCTTCTCCGTAACGCATTCCGGGGAGAGCCGGAGTTCGACGCCGGGAATATCGCCTCAATGCCGCAGAGTGATGCGGTATCCTGACTGGCAACGCCATTGGGCGAGCGATCCACCCGCCACGATCCGTCCCTTGCAACCCGGACCAGCCGGTCAGATCACAGCGCAAAGTGACGTTTTGACTTTGCACCAGAGAGGTCATTCCAATTTCCCCACGAAGCCGGTGGCGATCAGGCCCTTGCCGGCCGAGTACTTATTCCGCTGCAATTGCGTCTGCTGCGGAGCGCGCCTGCACGAGGATGGAGGCCTCCGCCAGCGCCTGGTTTACGCGACCGAGTATAGCCGTTGACGGTTTGCCATCGGTGAAATCGCGGCTCGAGGCGTAGATTGCCGTTGGCAGAACAAGCCTCAAAGAAAGCGAATTGGGGGCGATGTTGATGCTCGACAACGAGCAGTGTCGATCGCCCCTGCCGGTTGCCGTCAGGATGACGGGTTTTACCGCGCAAGTCTGCTGGATCCAGGAGATCGAAGTCATGCTTGAACAGGCCCGTGTAACTCCCTTTGTAGGTTGGAGAACCGATGACGAGCGCTTCGGCCTCGACGATTGTTTGGATCACCTTTCTTGCGGCCGGATCGAGGTCCGCCACCGACCTTGCGGCCGCCAGCGATGTGTCGAGGTCTTCGACGTCGAAGACGGTATGCTGCAGGCCGGCCTGCTTCGCCAGTGAAGCTGCTAGGCTCTCCGCGAAACGCCTGGTGCGCGACGGGCGGGAGATATTTCCCGAGAAGCCGACGATCAGATCATTGCTCATCTAAATTCCTTCTGCGAGTTCGTCTCGGTCATGCAAAGCAGGTTGCAGACCAGGGGCGGATGCCTCATGCACAAACGATCAGAACGGCATGAGATCTACGGCGGTAATCGGGTGAGGCTCCTGTTTCGTTAGGCTGTTTTGACCACGGCGAGCCCGGTCGGATAGCTCAAGGGGTGGCTTCCCGATTCCATCGATCGAACGCGGTCCGGCCTAGCATCGAAATAGATGTATCTTCCTGCGGCGCATGGACGAGCACGGATTGGACATCCCTGAAATGCCGTTCAAGCCCCAGGTCGGCGCTAAGGCCCGGATTGCCGATGCCGCGTACCGCGATCTGTACGGCGTCGCGTAGCAGTTTTCTCAAACGTTATACTTTGACGGCTTTGCGTGCGTATGGTGGTGTATGTTTGTTATATAAAACAATCTCTTGGGCCGCCATTTTTCGGCCTTCGGTTCGATCCGCATCAAGGCGGCTATCTTGGATATTGCTCTACAGTCAATAACATCATATATGTAGGTATGTTCCTACATGGAGACATTCTATGAGCACCACAAGTTTGTCTAGCCGGGAATTGAACCATGACGTCAGTAGGGCAAAGAAGGCTGCCAAAAAAGGACCTGTAATTATTACAGATCGCGGGAAGCCGTCCCATGTGTTGATGACGTACAGCGAATTCGAGCGCTTGACCGGCAAGCGCCGGAATCTCGTCGATGCTCTTTCAATGCCTGGTTTGTCGACGATCGAATGGGAGCCACTGAGAGCCGAAATT
>NZ_AKKA01000085.1 GCF_000282035.1 Rhizobium sp. CF122 | reverse complement strand
CGAAAAATCGTGAAACGCTCTAGTGCAGGCTCACCGTTTTCAGTTCATCCTCGGCAGCCTTGAAGAAGGTGCTGGAGCGGTTGTCCGTCAACAGGATCGGCGTGCCGTCGGCGCCGAATAGCGCCCACAGGTCGACGCTCGGATCGATGTCCGGCGCTTCCGGAAAGCACTTGGCAACTTCTTCGTTGCGCATTTTGCGGATGTAGGCGACCTCGCCGTTGCCGATGCCGGCAAGTTCGGTTTTGGTCAGGTGCGAATTGGCTTCTTTCATCAACATTCCTGTACCTCCAAGAGAAGGGACCAACGGCTCAACTTGCGCCGTTGTCCTACTGTGAGACCGAAATGTTAATTTTCTTCACCATACGGCTCGGCTCCGGGCGGATGAGATCGACCGAGAGCAATCCGTTCTTGAGGCAAGCGCCCAAAACCTGCATCCCGTCGGCCAGAACGAAAGTTCGCTGGAACTGGCGCGCGGCGATGCCGCGATAAAGGTAATCACGCTCGCCTTGATCGACCTGGCGACCACGGATCGAAAGCTGATTTTCCTCAACCGACACGTCTAGTTCTTCTTCGCTAAACCCGGCCACGGCAAGGGTTATGCGCAACCTTTCCGGATCGCCGGAGGCGCGATCGGCGGCGACGCGCTCGATATTGTAGGGGGGGTATCCATCGCTGGCCTTGGAAAGGCGCTCAAGCGTCTTTTCCATGGCGTCAAAGCCCAAGAGCAAAGGGCTCGCGAAAGGCGTAATCCGGCTCATTGTCTTCAAGTCCTTGATTCAAGCGACCTTGCCGGACCTGAAAGACAGCATCCGGATGCCGTCAATATGGGAATTGCTGGAGGCGAGCGCAAGGCGGATGTCCGCACTCGTTGCCGGAAAGCCCGCAGGTCCGACCTTGACAAAGCAAGCGCCGCCTCGCATCAAAATCTGCCCGTGCTGGCTGCGCCGATTTGCGACGGGAATATATACAAACGGTGCATGCCACGAAGCCGCGCACCACGAGGATGGAACGATCGGAATGGCAGACCCTAGAAAGATCATCATCGATACCGACCCCGGTCAGGACGACGCAGCCGCCATCATGCTGGCCTTTGGCAGCCCGGAAGAGCTCGAAGTACTTGGGATCACCACGGTCGCTGGCAATGTGCCACTATCCTATACGAGCCGCAACGCGCGCATCGTCTGCGAACTCTGTGGCCGCACCGATACGAAGGTCTTTGCCGGCGCCGACAAGCCGATCGCGCGCAAGCTGGTGACGGCAGAACATGTGCACGGCAAGACCGGTCTCGATGGCCCTGTTCTCGACGAGCCTGATATGCCGCTGCAGGCACAGCACGCCGTTGATTTCATCATCCAGACGCTGCGCAGCGAGCCTGAAGGCACGGTAACGCTGTGCACGCTTGGGCCACTGACCAACATCGGCTTGGCCTTCCAGAAGGCGCCCGACATCATCCCGCGCATCCGCGAACTGGTGATGATGGGCGGCGGCTTCTTCGAGGGCGGGAATATTACGCCGGCCGCCGAGTTCAACATCTACGTGGACCCCGAGGCAGCCGACATCGTCTTCCGCTCCGGCGTTCCGATCGTTATGATGCCGCTCGACGTCACGCACAAGCTTCTGACCCGCAAGGACCGCGTCAAGCGCATGGCCGATCTCGGCACGCGCCCGGCCATTGCCATGGTCGAGATGCTGGAATTCTTCGAACGTTTCGATGTCGAGAAGTATGGTTCGGACGGCGGCCCGCTGCACGATCCGACAGTCGTCGCCTACCTCTTGAAGCCTGATCTTTTCAAGGGCCGGACCTGCAATGTCGAGATCGAGGTGAAGTCGGAACTGACGGCCGGCATGACCGTCGTCGACTGGTGGCACGTCACCGACCGCAAGCGCAATGCGCAGGTCATGCGTGATGTCGATGCGGACGGCTTCTTCGATCTGCTGATCGAGCGTTTCGCCCGCATCTGAATTTCGATTGCCTTTCGGGCGCCTGAGAGATCAGGCGTCCTTCTGGTCGAAGACCGAATTGGTTTCGGGTTCGACGAGCTTCGGGCCTCCCTTGGCGACGCCGACCATGGCGGGACGCAGAACGCGCTCACCAATGGTGTAACCGGCCTGAACGACCTGAACAACGGTGTTGTTCGGCACGTCGGGGTTCGGCACTTCGAACATGGCCTGATGGAAGTTCGGATCGAACTTCTGGCCGACTGGCTCCAACTTGCGGACACCGTGGCGCTCGAGCGCCGATAACATCGAGCGTTCCGTCATCTCGACGCCTTCAATCAGCGTTGTCAGGCCGGCGTCGGCGGCAGCCTTGGCTTCCTCGGGGATCGCGTCGATGGCGCGGCGCAGGTTATCCGAAACGGCCAGCATGTCGCGGGCAAAGCCAGCCGCTGAATAGGTCTTGGCGTCCTTGACTTCCCGCTCTGTGCGGCGGCGCAGGTTATCCATCTCTGCGGCAAGGCGCAGATAGCGGTCGCGCAACTCTACATTCTCGACCTTCAGAAGTTCCAGCGGATCGGGCTGTGCTGTGGCTTCAGCGGCGGCTTCGTTCTCGACGTTTGCGGCGGCGTCCGCCGCGGCTTCGGCCGCGGCGGTGTCAGGTCCGTTCTTCGTCGTTTCGTCAGTCATGACGTTCTCCGGTGATTGGTGTCTTTTAGGATGTGCCCGATATCGAGCTTTGACGGGCAAAAATCAAGTCTGCGTGACTGAAAAGCACGCGATGCAAGGCACAACTCATGCAGGGTTGACCGAGAGGGCCGCCTTGACTTGCTCGCGCTAAAGTTCTTTTATTTTAGCCAGATCTAAATCTTTGGTGCTTCGGCCTTATCCAGGGTCAAGGAGCTGCTACCATGAGCGATCAGAAAAGCTATTCCGGGCGCTGCTTCTGCGGCGCCGTGGAGATTGTTGCTACCGGCGAACCGGTGGCTATGGGCTACTGCCACTGTGCCTCCTGTCGGCATTGGTCGGCAGGACCGGTCAACGCCTTTACGCTCTGGCAACGGCACGCTGTCCACGTCACCAAAGGTGGCGAGCACGTGGAAGGCTACCAGAAGTCCGATACGAGCGTGCGGAAATTCTGCGAGCTGTGCGGTGGGCATCTCTACACCGACCACCCCACCTGGGGCGTCACCAACGTTTACGCGGCACTTCTGCCCGATCTCGATTACGCTCCGGCGTTGCACATGAACTATCAGGAAAGCGTGCTGCCTATCCGTGACGGCCTGCCGAAATACAGAGACATGCCTGCTGAGATGGGCGGCTCGGGCGACATGCTGCCGGAGTAGTTGCCCTACTTTGCGCCGCGTGACAATCGCGTCATCAGCTGAGCGGTGTAATCGACCATCGGGACGATGCGCGAGTAGTTGAGCCGCGTGGGCCCAATCACGCCGACGGCGCCAACGATACGGTCGTCATCATCACGATAGGGCGCGACGATCAACGAGGAGCCGGAAAGCGAGAAGAGTTTGTTTTCCGAGCCGATGAAAATGCGCACGCCCGGCCCGCTTTCTGCGAGATTGAGAAGCTCCAGCAGGCTGTCCTTCTTTTCGAGGTCGTCGAAAAGCATGCGCAGGCGGTCGAGATCGTCGGCTCCGGCAAGACCGGCGAGCAGATTGGCGCGGCCGCGGATGATGAGCTGGGCCGGCTTGCCCTCGTCGGCGCTGCCGGACCAGACGGCGATGCCGCGCTCGACGAGATCCTGCGACAGCGTATCGAGCTCGCGGCGAACATCGTCCTTCAGCCGGCTTAATTCATTGCGCAGTTCCGGCAGCGTCTGGCCGGTCATGTGGGCGTTGAGAAAATTGGCGGCCTCGGTCAACTGCGACGACGTGACGCCTGCCGGAAGCTCGATAATGCGGTTTTCCACCTGGTCGTGATCACCGACAAGAACCGCAAGCGCCTTCGTCGGCTCAAGCCGGATGAATTCGACATGCTTGAGAACAGGATCGCTCTTCGAAGTGATAACAAGGCCGGCGCCGCGCGAAATGCCCGAGAGCATGCGGCTAGCCTCATTCATCATCAATTCCATCGGGTTGTCGCGGCTTTCGGCACGCACCTGGCGATCGATGTTGGCGCGATCCTCGGCCGAGAGATCGCCGACCTGCATGAAGGCGTCGACGAAGAAGCGCAAGCCGATCTGTGTCGGCAGGCGGCCCGCACTGACATGCGGCGAGTAGATGAGGCCAAGTTCCTCCAGATCGCTCATCACGTTGCGCACGGAAGCTGGCGACAGCGACATCGGCAGGATGCGCGACAGGTTGCGGGAGCCGAGCGGTTCACCCGTCTCCAGATAGCCCTCTACGATGCGGCGAAAGATTTCCTTGGAGCGTTCATCCAGCGCAGCCACTGCATCTGAAACCGACGTCGATCTGAACTCCATGAAACCTTGCGTACCCGTGCTGACGATGATCCGACAAAATATAGCCAATCTCGCCGCAGCGGCAAAAGGGAAATTGCAAATAGGCGCTGCCAATCGTAGAAGCTCTCAACAACATAAGCACGCACGATCTAACCGAAAACCACTCGCGTCTTCGGCATCATGATTAGGAGAATAGTATGCGGCCCTCAGGCAGAAAAACCGACCAGATGCGCAAGGTCTCTTTCGAGCGCAATTTCTCCAAGCACGCGGAAGGCTCCTGTCTGGTGAAGTTTGGCGATACGCATGTGCTGTGCACGGCGAGCGTCGAGGAGAAGCCGCCGGCATGGCTGCGCAATACCGGCAAGGGTTGGGTCACGGCCGAATACGGCATGCTGCCGCGCGCCACCGGCGAGCGCATGAAGCGCGAGGCCGCATCCGGCAAGCAGGGTGGGCGCACGCAGGAAATCCAGCGCCTGATCGGCCGCTCGCTGCGCGCCGTCGTCGACCTCAAGGAACTCGGTGAGCGTCAGATCACGCTCGACTGTGACGTCATCCAAGCGGACGGCGGAACGCGCACAGCATCCATCACCGGCGCTTGGGTTGCGCTCTATGATTGCCTGAAGTGGATGGAGAGCCGCAACATGCTGAAGGTCGAGCGCGTGCTCAAAGACCACGTCGCGGCCATCTCCTGCGGCATCTTTGCCAACCAGTCGGTGATCGACCTCGACTATCTCGAAGACTCCTCAGCCGAGACAGACGCGAACTTCGTGATGACGGGCGCGGGCGGTATTGTGGAAATCCAGGGCACCGCCGAAGGCACGCCTTTCACCGACGAGGAGTTCGCCTCGCTGATGGCACTCGCCAAAACAGGCATTGCCGAGCTCGTCGCGATGCAGAAGCAGGCGATCGCCGGATGAACGACATGCTGGAAGGCATGCTGGAGACGGCGCTCTATGCGGACGATCTCGACGAGGTCGAAGCCTTCTACGAGGGCATTCTCGGCCTTTCGAAGATCTCGCGAGGCGGCAACCGGCATGTCTTCTTTCGCTGCGGCACCGGCGTATTGCTGATCTTCAACGCTAAGGAAACGATCAAGCCCCCCTTACCCACCGCGCTGCAGGTGCCACCGCACGGCACAAGCGGTGCAGGACATGCCTGTTTTCGTGTCTCCGGGGGAAATCTCGATGCGATTGCGGCCCGACTAAAGTCCAAAGGTGTCGCCATCGAATCCGAAGTCACCTGGCCGCAAGGCGGCCGATCGATCTATTTCCGCGATCCGGCGGGCAACAGCCTCGAATGCGCTGAAGCCCGCATCTGGGGCATCGAATAGGACAATCATGCGCAAGCTCGAAACCAAGACCATCGTCGTTGCCAGCCACAATGCCGGGAAGATCCGGGAAATCCAGGACCTGATCGGTCCGTTCGGTTTCACGGCAAAGTCAGCGGCCGAATTGAACTTCGTGGAGCCTGACGAAACCGGCACCACCTTTGAGGAAAACGCGACGATCAAGGCGCTCGCCTCCGCCGAAGCCGCCGGACTGCCGGCGCTATCGGACGATTCCGGCCTTGTCGTCGATGCGCTCGGCGGCGATCCGGGCGTCTACACCGCCAACTGGGCTGAGAAGCCCGACGGCACTCGCGACTTCGCGATGGCGATGGAAAAGGTCGAGACGGCTCTGGAAAAGGCCGGCGCTTCCAGGCCGGAACAGCGCACTGCGCGCTTCGTCAGCGTGCTCTGCCTTGCCTGGCCGGATGGCCATAGGGAGCTCTTCCGCGGAGAAGTGGAAGGCACCGTCGTCTGGCCGCCGCGTGGCAGCCAGGGCTTCGGCTACGATCCGGTCTTTCAACCCGACGGCTATGAGACTACCTTTGGCGAGATGAGCGCGGACGAGAAGCACGGCTGGAAGCACACAGAGGCACTGTCGCACCGCGCCCGCGCCTTCAAGATTTTCGTCGAAACTTGCTTGGAAACCTAAGGGCAAACGTGGACACTTTGGAACAGCCTGATCTGACGCGCTATGCCGCTCTTCTGCCCGACACCGGCGAGCCCGGCTTCGGCGTCTACGTGCATTGGCCGTTCTGCGCCGCCAAGTGCCCCTATTGCGATTTCAACAGCCATGTCCGCCACCAGCCGGTGGACCAGGAGCGCTTCACCGCAGCCTTCCTGAAGGAAATGGCGACAGTGCGCCAGATGAGCGGACCGAAGACGGTGACCAGCGTGTTCCTCGGCGGCGGCACGCCCTCGCTGATGAACCCTGCGACGGTGTCGGCCATTCTCGACGGTATCGCCAAGCATTGGCATGTACCCGACGGGATCGAGATCACCATGGAAGCGAACCCCTCCAGCGTCGAGGCGGAGCGGTTCCGCGGCTATCGCGCCGCCGGCGTCAACCGCGTGTCGCTCGGCGTCCAGGCGTTGAACGACCGCGACCTGAAGTTTCTCGGGCGGCTGCACAATGTTGCCGACGCGCTGAAGGCGATCAAGCTGGCGCGCGACATCTTCCCGCGCATGTCCTTCGACCTGATCTATGCCCGCCCGAACCAGACCGTCGACGAATGGGAACGCGAGCTCAAAGAGGCGATTTCCTACGCGGTCGATCACCTCTCGCTCTATCAGCTGACGATCGAGGAAGGCACACCCTTCTACGGCCTCCACAAGGCTGGCAAGCTTATCGTTCCGGACGGCGATCAATCGGCGCTGCTCTATGAAGCGACGCAGGAGATCACCGCCCGCGAAGGGCTGCCGGCCTACGAGGTGTCCAACCACGCGCGTCCGGGCGCGGAGAGCCGCCACAACCTCACCTACTGGCGCTATGGCGATTATGCCGGGATCGGCCCCGGCGCCCATGGCCGCCTGACACGCGGCGGCATGAAGATCGCGACCGCAACGGAGCGCAAGCCGGAAAGCTGGCTTGACCTCGTCGAGTGCCACGGCCATGGCATCCTCGATCAGGAACAACTCGGCTACGAGGAACAGGCGGACGAACTGCTTTTGATGGGGCTGCGCCTGAAGGAAGGCGTCGATCTCGCCCGCTGGCAACAGCTTTCGGGCCGCGATCCCGACCCGAAGCGGGAGGAGTTCCTCCTGGAGCACGGCTTTATCGAGCGGATCGGCAACTCCCGGCTTCGCTGCACGCCGTCAGGCATGCTGATTCTCGATTCCGTGGTCGCCGATCTCGCCTGCTAAGCTGGCCGTTTTCTACCCAGAGAGAACAACCGTCCGTCGATCGCTGCAAGGCCGATCGCGATCATTGCCATGCCGATCAGGTGCTTGGCCCGCATCTGCTCGCCCAGAATGGCTGCGCCGAGCAGGATGGCGCTGACGGGGATCAGGAAAGTCACGAGCATAAGGTTCGTTGCTCCCGCCGTTGCCAGAATGCGGAAGAACATCACATAGGCGATCGCCGTCGACAGCAAGGCCAGACCAAACAGCGCCATCCAGGTCTCGAATGACGGGGCGGCCAGTGTCCACGGCCGGTCGACGATGAGCGCGATCGGCAGCATCAGGACGGTCGAGGCGCTGACCTGTCCTGCGGCGGGAATGAGCGGCGCCATGCCCATCTGGCGGAAGCGGCGACCGAAAATCCCGGCAAACGAATAGGAGAGCGCAGCGCCCAACACGGCAAGTTGGGCCAGCACGTTCGAGCCGAGATCGCGCAGCACGTCGAAGCCGATCATATAGGCAACGCCGGCAAAGCCGACGAGGACGCCGAGCAGGCGGTTGCCGGTCATCTTTTCATCCGCGGTTAGGAAATGCGCGACAACGACGCCGAAGAGCGGTGTCGTGGCATTCAGGATGGAGGCAAGGCCGCTTGCGATATGCGTTTGGCCCCAGACGATGAGGCAGAACGGGATCATGTTGTTGAGGATGCCCATGCCGAAGAACGCCGCCCACGACTTGCCGTCACGCGGCATGGCATGGCCGGCCGCGCGTACAATCAGGTTCAGCGCCAGCGCGGCAATCAGCACCCGACCCGTGACGATGGTAAAGGGCGGCAGGGTCTTCACCAGAATACCGTTGAAGAGGAAGGATCCGCCCCACAGCAGGGAAAGCACTAGCAACATTCCCCACTCGGCAAAGCCCATCTGTTTCGGCTGCATCGTTCTCTCCTTTGTCGGCCTGTCACTGACCTACATGCCGTCACAGCCTGCCGCCACCCGATTGTTGCGCGCGGGCGCGGACGCCACTATCTTCGATCTAATCTCGCTCCTCACTGAGCTTTAACCAGCTTTTGTGGCGGCCTTCATGCTGATATTATTGCTATGTCGATGAGCCGACAAACGAGTCTTTCTCGACCCATGATATAGCTGAGCTAAACCATGAGCGACTATCTTCCCTCTCTTTCAGCGCTTCGAGCCTTCGAGGCGGCCGCCCGGCATCTCAGCATGACGCTTGCAGCAAAAGAGCTCAACGTCACCCCAGGCGCCGTTAGCCTGCAGATCCGTGATCTGGAATCATCCCTTGGCGTTAAGCTGTTCGAGCGCAAGACCCGCGCGCTGACTCTGACCGTGGAGGGTGCGGACTATTTTTCGACGCTCAGGGCAGCGTTTCGTCTCGTCAGGGAAGCGACGGCGGCGATCACGGCGCGAGGGCGCGGCGCCATCCTCAATGTTACCTGCACTGCGGGCTTTGCGACCTATTGGCTGGTGCCTCGTCTGGGACGTTTCGAGGCGATGCACCCCGAAATCGACGTCCGCATCAGCGCATCGCACCGCGTGCTGGATTTTCAGCGCGACGGGATCGACCTCGCAATCCGCCACGGACTTGGCGGTTATGACCGCCTGATCAGCGAACGTCTCGTCGACGACGAACTCGTGCCGGTCTGCACGCCAACGCTTGCCGCTGAACTGGGGGACGATCCGTCGCCAAGCGCGCTCGCTAGTTTCCAGCTGATCCACGACGTCTATCGCCATGACTGGCAGCTCTGGCTGGAAGCCGCCGGCGCCACGGGAGTTGACCCGTCGCGCGGACCGATCTTCATGCATGGCAACGGCGCCTATGACGCGATGAAGGCCGGGCTGGGCTTTGCCTTGGTGCGACGCTCGTTTCTGGAGCGGGACCTGAAGGAAGGCACGGTGGTCACGCCCTTCCCTCTCGGCATTGCAAGTCGGCTTGCCTTCCACCTCGTCTATCCGGGCCTTGCGCTGGAGCGGCCAGCCGCGGCCGCTTTCCGCCGCTGGCTGCTGTCGGAGGCGCAAGCCTGACCTGACTGTGGCCGATCTGTTATGCTGATTAAAAAGTGGAGTAATTTAATCATAAAAACGACTTTTCACCGGGAATTTTCTTGACTATTACACTCCACATAAAATCCTGCAATAAGCATACCCGGTGTGACAAGCCAATGAATAGTCTTCGATTTTCCTCGCGAATCCTTTCTACATCAGCATTGACAGGCGTGGCGCTCATCCACCTTCTCGCGCCAGCCGCAGCACAGGATGCCACAGGACAGCAGCAGGATGGCGCGACGATTCTCGAAGATATCATCGTCAACGGTGGCAGCGGCGGCGTGATCCAGGCCGACGGCTATGTCGGCAAGAGCAGCGCGACGGGCACGAAGACCGACACGCCTTTCATCGAGGTCCCTCAGTCGATTTCGTCGGTGACCGAACAGCAACTCAAGGATCGCAACCCGCAAAGCCTGTTGGATACGGTCGCCTACACGCCGGGCACGCGCGTCGGCGCCTACGGCTTCGATCCGCGTTTCGATTCTTTCTCGGTGCGCGGCTTCGACGTGACCTATACTGGGATCTTTCGCGACAACCTTCGTCAGCCCGGTGCAGGTTCGTCGCTCTTCAAGACCGAGCCCTACGGCCTCGAAGGAGTCTCGATCCTGCGTGGCCCTTCCTCGGCGCTTTATGGGGCGACAGGCGCCGGCGGTCTCTACAACCTCATCACCAAGCGGCCGACGGAAGAGCCTTTTCGCGAAGTTCAGCTGCAGTATGGTACCGAACAGCGCTACCAAACCCAGTTCGACTTCTCGGGTCCGGTTAACAATACGGATCCCTTCTATTATCGCCTGACGGGGCTCTACCGCGATGCCAATACAGAGCAGATCAGCGTTCCCGACGACCGCATCTATATTGCGCCGGCCTTCATGTGGAAACCGGACGAAGATACCAAGCTTACCATTCTCGGCGAATATTCCCGAACCAAGACCGGCGGCACGGCGGCGTACTACAATGATCCAGCTGGCAACGTCACGGACTATTTCGCAGGCAATCCGGCCTTCAACGATTCAATCCAAAACCAGGCCCGCATCGGCTATGAATTCGAGCATCGACTGAACGACGTCTTCGTCTTCCGTCAGAACGCCCGCGTTTCGACACTCAACATCGACGCCGACTGGGCCTTCGCCTACGCGCCCAGTGCGGTCAATCCGAGTCTGCTTAACCGCAGTGCCGGAACGTTTGACGAGCGGCTGACGGCCTTGGTCATCGACAATCAGTTGGAAGCCCAGTTCGAGACGGGGGCGGTCGACCATACATTGCTTGCCGGTCTAGACCTGACCAGGCTGCGCTGGCGCTCGCTCGATGGCCGCGGCGCGTCGCCGCCGCTCGACACCAACAATCCAACGGCGGGCGCGTTTGTTGCTCCGATCGACTTCGACACACGCACCGTCCAGGACCAATGGCAAGTCGGCACCTATCTACAGGATCAGATCCGTTATGACGCCTGGATACTGACCGTCGGTGGTCGCTACGACTGGGTCTCCACGGACACCGACAATACCGACCTCAGCACGAATGCCCTGACCACCATTTCGCAAAAGGACAAGGCATTCTCCAGCCGCGTCGGCCTGGGCTACGAGACCGACTTCGGCGTCGTACCCTATGCCAGCTACTCCACCGCCTTCGCGCCGAATGCCGGCGTCAACCAGGAGACGGACCAACCCTTCAAGCCAACGGAAAGCGAGCAGGAAGAGATCGGCGTCAAGTACCTGCTGCCGAATAGCAATACACTCATCACGGCGGCGCTGTTCAATATCGACCAGAAGAACAGCCTCTATTACGAGGTCGTGAACTTGCCGACCGGGCCGGCTAACATCCAGGTACAGCGCGGCAAGATTCGCTCCCGCGGCTTTGAACTCGAAGCGAACACGAGCCTCGACAACGGCCTGTCGTTGGTTGCGTCGTATACCTTCACCGACACCGAGATCCTGGAGGGAACGACCGGGACGGTGGGCAATTCCGTCTCGTCGGTTCCAAGGCACATGGCTTCGCTCTGGGCGAATTACACATTCCAGGAAAGTAGTCCGATCTACGGTCTCGGCGTCGGTTTCGGTACCCGGTATCTCGGCAAGAGCTACACCAGCGACTACAATACGGCCCAGAACGGCTCGCGCGTACTCTTCGACGCCGCGATCAGCTATGATTTCGCGGCGCTCGACAAGAAATACGAGGGCCTGAGCCTCCAGGTGAACGCCACCAACCTCTTCGATCGCCGCGAGGCCATCTGCTCGGCTGGATTCTGCTACCGCGACCAGGGCCGGGCCGTGATCGGCAGCCTGCGATACACCTGGTGAGTTGATGGCAAGCGCGCAGCACCATGTCGCTGATCCGGGCGACGGCGCCTCGGTCCTCTCGCCGGCCTTCGCCGGCGAGCATGCGTGGTGCGGCGAGAAGATGGCGCTCTCTGTCGACCTGCAGGACGGGGTACCACTGCCACTGTTCTTCGGCGGTGATAGCTTCAGAGAGGCAATCGATCGCTACGCCGAGGCCTGCGGCGACAGCGACAGGCGCGCCGTCGTGTCGATGTGGTCGCTATACTACTTCTCGTCACTCTCCATTCCCTATGTGCTGGCCCGTCGTCTCGCCGCGCAGGAGCTTCCGGTCGCCTTCGACGGGATGACAATCGCATTGCAGGAGAATGGTCTGCCGCGGGCATTCGGCGTCCCGCACCGGGGCCGAAATGCTGAGGGTGGCGAAGAGGACGGTTTCGAAGCTATTGGTCCGCTGTTGGAAGAGCATCTCCCGGAAGCCGTCAGTAAGCTCACCGCCTCCGGCATTTCGGCCAAGCTGTGCTGGAACAATGCCGCAGTTTATCTCGACTACGCGCTGCGGTTGACGCGACCGCCCGAAGGTCCCGATCTAGCGGTCTTCGTCCGCGGTTGCCTGCCCGATGGCGGCGTCAACCCCCTCTGCGGCAGCGTGCGCTATGTCGAGGAAGACGGTGAGCGGATCGCCCGTCGGAAGATTTGCTGCCTGCGCTACATGCTGCCTGGCATCCAGAGCTGCGGCAAGCTTTGCGCTCTTCCCAGCCAAAGGAACGTGCAATGACATCGCCCACGATCACACGACGCGGCTTTCTCGCTGCGACGTGCGCCACGCTCTGCGCGCCGCCTCTGTTGAAAGCGGAAACGCGCTGGCCGCTGACCGTGACCGATGCCATCGGTCGAATGGTGACGATCACCAAGAAGCCGAAGTCGATCATCCTCGGAACGGGTTTCAATCTCTTCGCGCTGTCGCTGATCCATCCGGATCCGGTGAGCCTGCTGGCGGGTTGGGCGACCGACATGAAGACGGACAACCCGTTCATCTACGATGCCTTTCGCAAAAAATTTCCGGCCCTCGACAAGGTGCCGCTTGTCAGCAATGGGCAGGCGGATGGCATGTCCTTCGAAGCCGCGCTCTCCCTGGAGGCCGACCTTGCCGTCATGGGCAGGTGGCAAGCAGAAGGCGAGCAGGGCAAACGTGCCATCGACTATCTGGCATCGATCGGCGTGCCCGTCATCGTCGTCGATTTCAATCTCGATCCGCTGAAGAGCACTCCGCGGGACATTCGCCTCCTCGGTCGCGTTCTGGAATGCGACCAGCAAGCGGAAAGCTACGCTCAGTTCTTCGAAAGGCGGGTGGAGCGCATCAGGGTGAGGGCGGTCGGGAAAGGCGGAGATGGGCCGCTCGTGCTGATGGATGCCTTCCCAAGCGCGACACGTGGCAGTTGGGCTGTGGGTCGGACGGGCCTCGGCGAATTGATCACGCTTGCCGGCGGCCGCAACATCGCGGACAAAAACCTGCCGCCACAGGGCGGGACGGTGACGGCAGAATATATCATCGCGGCGGAGCCTGACGTCTATATCGCCACCGGCTCGCCGGGCGGCACCTACACCGTCTTCTCGATCGGTCCCGGGGTCGATCCTGCAGAAGCCCTGCAGTCGCTGCAGGAAACCGTCAAGGCACCGAGCCTTGCGCCACTGAAGGCAGTGCGCGAAGGGAACGTGCACGGCATGTGGAACTTCTTCAACGCCGTGCCGCTGAACGTGCTGGCCGCGGAAGCTGTCGCATCCTGGGTAAGGCCCGACCTGTTCGGCGATGTCGATCCGGCGAGTAGCCTCGCCGAGATCAACGAGCGTTTCGCCGCTGTCCCCTTCGAGGGGGCATACTGGACCAGCCTGACAAGCTAACGGCCTGGCGCGCCGGTCTTGAATAGGCTGCCGGTCGGCGTGTTCAGGAACATGTCCAATGGAATGTATTCCTGATGCAGGAAACCAGTGGACGGCAGCAGGTCGTCGCGCACCATCTCGATCACGGCAACCACTGAGGCCGACGTCGTCCAGGCGATCGCCGTGCGGCGGGCGCCGGCGATCTCGATTGGATAGTAGGCGCGGACAAATTCCTTGCGGCGCAGGTTGCCGTTCTCCGTGCCCTCCGCTGCCACGTGGACATACACGACATCGTCCTCGACCGGCGGTTTGGCGTTGGTCAGGATTTCACCGGCGAGCTTGCGCCTGTCGCGCATCAAGAGTTCATGGAAGAAGAAGTTCATCAGATCCATGTGTCCGGGATAGCGCATCGTCTTGTAGTCGAGGTTTTCTACCTTGCCGAGCAGCGTATCGCACATGGTTCCGAGGCCCCCTGACGTCGTGAAGGCTTCGAGCTTCACGCCCTCGACATAGATCGTCTCGTGCCATTCCATCGGCGAGACGAACTTGCGAACGCCGCCCTCGATCACTTCGCAGTCGTTCAGATATTCGTTGACCACGCCTTCCGGCGACCAGTTGAAGGCGTAGCCGAGGAGACCAGTCGGATGCTGCGGCAGCGCGCCGACCCGCATGCGGATGGAGCGGCACTTGTCAAAGCCGTCCGCAAGGCTCGATCCGACAATGCCGACGAAGCCGGGCGCCAGGCCACATTGCGGCGCCATCAGCCCGCGCGCCGTGCTGGACAGCTCGATGATGAAGTTTGTGGTCGGCACGTCTTCGGTCAGATCGAAGTAGTGGATCCCTGCGAGATGGGCGGCGCGCGACAGACCGATGTTGAGGTGATAGGGCAGACAGGAAAGTACGGCCTCAACGCTGGACAACAGTTCACCGATGACGGCGGGGTCGGAGATGTCGCCACTCCTGCATTCGAACGGCAGGCCTTCCGTCGGCGCCTGAATATCGACGCCTAAAACGTCGAAGCCCCCCTCATGCAGAAGCGTTGCGGCCAAGCGCCCGATCTTGCCCAGTCCGAGAACAGCGATCCTGTCGAAACTCATCGGCTCCCCCTGCGGCCAAACGGTACATTTCCGCCACTCCAGCGTACAGAAGATTGTGCGCAAAAGAAAACGGCCGGGGCAATGCCCGGCCGTCAAGCTTGCACAGAAGATTGCCCGACTATTCGTTGATCAAGCGCTTCAGCAATTCGATTTCATGCGAAAGCTTGGTGTCTCCCGCAATCAGCTCCTCGATCTTACGCACGGCATGCAGCACGGTCGTATGGTCGCGACCGCCAAAGCGGCGGCCGATTTCCGGGAAGGACCGCGGCGTCAGCGTCTTTGACAGATACATGGCGATCTGGCGCGGTTTGACGATGACGCGGGTGCGGCGGTTCGAGACCAGCTCCTGACGCGACACGTTGTAGTGCCGTGCGACGATCCGCTGGATGTCCTCGATGCGGACACGGCGCGGCTCGCCCGAGCCAACGAGATGAGCAAGAAGCTCATCGACGCGCTCGACCGTCAGGTTCGGCTCGAAGGAGCGGCGGAAAAGCAGCTGGTTGAAGGCGCCTTCCAGCTCGCGGCCGCTTGCCGTGATATTGCGGGCAACATGGTTGATCAATTCCGCCGGGATTTCCAGAGACGGATCCTCAACGCGGGCAGCAGCGAGGCGGCGCTTCAGGATCTCAAGGCGCATTTCGTAGTCCGGCGCATCGAGCTCGATGGCCACACCGCCCTGAAGACGCGAGCGGACGCGTGGATCAAGCGATTCCAGCTCCCAGGGAGCGCGGTCAGCAGCGACCACAACCTGCTTGGCACTGTCGAGCAGCATGTTCAGCAGGTGGCAGAACTCGTGCTGGATCATCTTGCCCTGCAGGAACTGCATGTCATCGATGATCAGAAGGTCGATGTTGCGCAGCGAGTCCTTCAGGGTCAAAGCATCATTGTCGCGGATCGCCGTTGCGAAACGCCACATGAAATACTCCGCCGTTAGATAGACGACGCGCAGTGCGCGCGGGTTCTGAACCGCGGCATTGGCGATCGCCTGCAAAAGATGCGACTTGCCGAGACCAACGCTGGAATGGACGAAGAGCGGATTGAAACGGACAGCGCCCTGCCCGGCTTCCGCAATCGTCTTGGCAGCAGCAAGTGCTACGCGGTTCGAGCTGCCTTCAACGAAGGTGTCGAAGGTGAAGCGCGAGTCGAGCGGCGAACCAAAGAGCGGCTGGCCAGCACTGGCCGGACGCGCAGCGGCTGCGGACGATACCGCCTGCTGCACAATCTGGCCGGCATGCTGCGCCGCTGGGCGGCGCGTCTGCGTAGTGGCAACAGGCTCAGCGGAAACCGGCTCTTCGGCCGGCTTGCCAACGCCACGCGTTGCCGTGCGAACAAGAATTTCGACTTTCAGGATTTCGGAGTCTTCGGCCTGGAACAGGCTGGTGATCAGCTCAAGATACCGGTTGTTGATCCAGGACTTCAGAAAAGTTGTCGGCACCGTTAGGCGCACGACGCTCTTGGAAACCGAATGCAATTTCAGCCGCGCAAACCAGCTTGCATAGACATCCGGACCGACTTGCGCCTTCAGGCGGGCGCTGACACGCTCGAAAAGTACACCATGCTTCATGTCTCCCTTTTCCCCTGCCGCTCCAGCACAAATAGAGCCAAACGCCTGCGGTTCATTGTCCCCACTCTCCAGGGCATCCGCCGTCATTGTATTCATCTGCATCATGCCGCCTTCCATTCGTCGGCCGACTTTGTTCGTCGCCCGATTATTTCCCCGCTATGACCAGAAAGTGGCACCCTCATGAGCCACTCGCCTGCCGGTTCACTCAAATACTGCCCCACTCACAAGACTTTCCAAGAAAGCGCGAGCCCGCCTCATGCGGCTTCGACTACCTTCTGTCGGACTGGAGGCCGCTCCTCGTCAGCTGGCGTCCGGTCGTCTTGCCACGACTTCTCTTCCCCATTCCGGTTTCACGCAACGCGTGCAAACCAACACACAAAACATCACCATTCCGCGACAGCCACGTCGCAGTCAAAAATGCTCAAGTGCGTGAAAAACCGGAGGCTTTAGACTCTCCGTAACAAGTGGCACAGCTTCATCGTCCTGCCGACGTGGCAGTTTCAGACCAAGCCTTCACAGGTGATGTCTGGACCCCTTGTTGATCGGCATTTAGGCAGGATCGAATGCGGGAATCAACGATGAATTTTACGCAAAATTAAGAGCGGGCCGTTGACTCCGGGGGCAGTCTTTGGGCGTCACATCCGTGTCAAAAAAGAATCGCTTTTGAATCAAGGAGATTCGTCCCGCCGGCATTTTTGACACGCATAAAAAGAAAAAAATAAAAAAGCTTCTTGACTCAGCTCAGACCGCAGATTGTAGGCTCTGAGTCGAGCCCACCTGAAGTATCCTACAGCAAGTACTTGTTTTTATTGCATTTTTCGTGTCACACGCTCGACATGAAATCGTCGCCGAATTAACCATACGGAAGCCAGTCGGCGGAATCGAAAAAGCCCGACAAAGTTGCCGGGCTAATCATAACGACGCGTTTGTTAATGAAAGATTATGCGGTCGCAGAAACCGACAGAGCCTTCACACGAGCTGCCAGGCGCGAGACCTTGCGGGAAGCCGTGTTGGCGTGCAGCACGCCCTTACCTGCGGCGCGCGCCAGTTCCGGCTGCGCGGCGAGGAATGCTTCCTTTGCCTTGGCAGCATCACCGGATGCGATTGCCTCTTCGACCTTGCGAACGAAAGTACGAACGCGCGAGCGACGAGCCTTATTGACGTCGGTACGGCGGGCGATCTTGCGGGTCGCTTTTTTCGCCGAAGTTGTATTGGCCATGGATGCCTCTCTAAGAATTCGAACAAACTCCGTCATCACCGCGGGCCTTGCGGCCACTTCATACAGCAATACGGGAGCATAATCGGAAAACCGGAGTGGCTTCCCGAACCGTGGGCGGGCATATAACCCTAAAGCCGACCCACGTCAACGCGCATTTTCGAGGAAACGCCGCCTTTCTCCAAGGCTCAGCGGTTCTTGAAGGCGGGCTTACGCTTTTCGATGAAGGCCGTCATCCCTTCTTTCTGGTCTTCGGTGGAAAAGAGGCTGTGGAAAAGGCGACGCTCGAAGCGCAGACCTTCCTCCAAGGTGGTCTCCAGTGCGCGGTTTACGGCCTCCTTCGCCATCAGCACGGAAGGACGCGATAGCGAGGCGATCTTGGCGGCTGCCTCCAATGCCTCATCCAGCAGCCGCTCGGGCGCCACCACACGCGAAACGAGTCCTGCGCGCTCGGCTTCGGCAGCGTCCATCATGCGGCCGGTGAGGATCAGATCCATGGCCTTGTACCTGCCGACAGCGCGCGTAAGTCGCTGCGAGCCGCCCATGCCAGGAATGACGCCGAGGGTGATCTCCGGCTGGCCGAACTTGGCAGTCTCCGAGGCGATGATGACGTCGCACATCATTGCCAGCTCGCAGCCGCCGCCAAGCGCAAAGCCGCTGACGGCCGCGATTACGGGCTTGCGCACCTTCGCGACGTCGTCCCATCCGCTCATCAGATCGCGGCTGTAGACATCGACATAGTCCAGCGGCTGCATTTCCTTGATGTCGGCACCGGCGGCGAATGCGCGCTCGGAACCGGTCAGGACCATCGCGCCAACGGCATCATCGGCCTGGAAGGCTTCGTAGGCCTGAAGAAGCTCCTTCAGCACGGTCGAGTTCAGCGCGTTCAGCGCCTGTGGACGGTTCAGCGTGATCAGGCCGACCGCGCCGCGGGTTTCGACGATCAGCGTTTCATAGGCCATGGACAATCCTCCCGTTACTTTTGACAGGCAGGGCAATAGAAGGTCGAGCGCCCCGCCTGGACAATGCGGGCGACCGTACCGCCACAGCCCGGGGTGCGGCAAGGTAGACTTTCGCGGTCATAGGCAGAGAAGGAATGCTGGAAATAACCGAGCGAGCCATCCGCCTGGATATGGTCGCGCAGTGACGAGCCGCCAGCCTTGATGGCGTCGGCGATGACGTCGCGAATGGAGGCGACCAGAAGGTCCATCTGCTTGTTCGGCTTGCCTGTCTTGGTGACAAGCGTCGCCGCAGCACGGGTGGGACGCAGGTGCGAACGCCACAGCGCCTCGCAGACATATATATTGCCGAGCCCGGCAATGGTCTTTTGATCCAGCAGCGCGCTCTTTAGCGGCTGCGCCTTGCCGGCGAAACGTTCCGCCAGATAGGCGGCACTGAGTTCGTTGCCCGTCGGCTCCGGCCCGAGGCCGAAGAGGAACGGATTGAGCTCCAGTTCGGAACGCTGCGCCATGTCCATGAAGCCGAAGCGACGCGGGTCATTATAGATGACGCGGCTGACACCGTTCGGCCCTTCCAGATGGAAGATCGCATGATCATGCTTTTCGTCCTTCGAGCGCGGATGATTAAATTCGCCCGGCGCATCGGAAAGCGGTCCCGCCTCGATGCGGAACGAGCCGGACATGCCGAGATGCGAGATGATCGTCGTGCCGTCGTCGAGGTCGATCAGCAGATATTTAGCGCGGCGACCGAGCGCGACGATCCTGCGGCCTGTCACGCGCGCTTCCAAACCGTCGGGAAAGGGAAACCGCAGGTCCTTGCGACGTAGCTCCAGGCGGGCGATCCGCGCGCCTTCCATGGTCGGGGCAAGCCCGCGTCTGACGGTTTCGACTTCTGGCAATTCCGGCATCTTAACCCATCTATATCTAACATGTTTCAACCACGAGCGTTGTGCGCTATAGCGCCAAGGTGCCGCGGCTTTGAGCGTGGCCCACAGATAGCGCCGCGCGCGTCGGTTCGCTATGGTCGCCGCGCCGATTTCAGAGAGATGGAGTATTTCGATGTCAGAAAGCCGTACCTCCGCCGAAGGCGGCATGGAAACATCCTACGGCTTCCGCGAAGTGGCGGATGGTGAAAAGCAGGGCCTGGTCAACGAGGTCTTCCACAAGGTCGCCAAACGCTACGACATCATGAACGACGTCATGTCGGTCGGCATGCACCGCGTCTGGAAGGACGCGATGATTGCAGCGCTCAATCCGCGCAAGGAGCCCGGCTACAAGGTTCTCGACGTTGCCGGCGGCACCGGCGACATCGCATTTCGCATCGTTGAGGCGTCCAACCGGCAGGCCCATGCGACCGTGCTCGACATCAACGGCTCCATGCTGGCGGTCGGCGCCGAGCGCGCCGCCAAGAAGAAGCTTTCGGACAACCTGACTTTCGTCGAGGCAAACGCTGAGGATCTGCCATTCGATCCGAACAGCTTCGACGCCTATACGATCGCCTTCGGTATCCGCAATGTGCCGCGCATCGACGTGGCGCTGAGCGAAGCCTATCGTGTGCTGAAGCGCGGCGGCCGGCTGCTCGTACTCGAGTTTTCAGAAGTGGATATGCCGTTTCTCGATCGCGTCTATGACAGCTGGTCCTTCAATGCCATTCCAAAGTTCGGCAAGGCGATCACAGGCGAGGCCGAGCCCTATCAGTATCTCGTCGAATCCATCCGCAAGTTCCCCAACCAGGAGAATTTTGCGGACATGATCCGCAACGCCGGCTTCTCGCGCGTGAACTTCACGAACTACACCGGCGGGATCGCAGCTCTCCACTCCGGCTGGAAGCTCTGAGGGATGGTTCGAGAACAGTCGTTCACCCGCTTGCTTTCGCAGGCAGGCAATCCGGCATGAGCACCTTGGGAGCATATTTCCGGCTCTGGCGTGTCGGCTGGATTCTCGTGCGCGAAGGCGTGATTTCGGCCCTTCCGTCGGAAGATCTTCCGCCCTCGGTCGGCCTTGCCAAGTCGTTTGTCGGCCTCTTCGCGCGCAATCGTTCGAAATCGAAGAAGCGCAGCGATCGGCTGGCGCAGGCCGTTGAGCGGCTCGGCCCCTCCTATGTGAAGATCGGCCAGTTCCTGGCAACGCGCCCGGATGTCGTCGGCGTCGAGTTCGCCGACGATCTGTCGCAGCTCCAGGACCGCATGGCGTTCTTTCCGCTCGCCGCCGCCAAGGCGAGCATCTCCGGGTCTCTCGGCCGCCCGATCGAGGAGCTATATGCAAGCTTCGGCGACCCGATTGCGGCCGCTTCGATCGCCCAGGTCCACCCCGCCGAGGTCGATACGGCTGCCGGACGCAAGAAGGTTGCGGTCAAGGTTGTACGCCCAGGCGTGCGTCAGCGTTTCTCCCATGACATTGAGGCGATGTATCTCGTCGCTCACATGCAGGAGCGCTTCATGCCTTCAAGCCGGCGGTTGAGGCCGGTCGAAGTGACGAAGACCCTGGAGCAGACGACCAAAGTGGAAATGGACCTGCGCCTGGAGGCTGCGGCCCTTTCCGAGATCGCCGAAAACACCGAGAAAGACCCGGGCTTCCGTGTGCCGAAGGTCGATTGGGAGCGCACCGGCCGCGACGTGATCACCATGGAGTGGATCGACGGCGTCAAGATGTCCGACGTCGATGGCTTGCGCGCAGCCGGTCATGATCTCAATATGCTTGCGGATGCGCTGATCCAGTCCTTCCTGCGTCATACGCTGCGCGACGGCTTCTTCCACGCCGACATGCATCCCGGCAATCTCTTTGTCGACGAGCACGGCGATATCGTTGCTGTCGACATGGGGATCGTGGGAAGGCTGGGGAAGAAGGAGCGCCGCTTCCTTGCCGAAATTCTGTTCGGTTTCATCACCCGTGACTATATCCGGGTGGCGGAGGTCCACTTCGAGGCGGGCTACGTGCCGGGCCACCACAATGTCGAGAGCTTCGCGCAAGCGATCCGCGCGATCGGCGAGCCGATCCATGGCCAGCCCGCCGAAACCATCTCGATGGGCAAGCTGCTGACGCTGCTGTTCGAGGTGACCGAACTCTTCGACATGGCGACGCGGCCAGAACTGGTCATGCTGCAGAAGACGATGGTCGTGGTCGAAGGTGTATCACGCATGCTCAATCCACGCTTCAACATGTGGAAAGCGTCCGAACCCGTCGTCGGCGACTGGATTCGCAACAATCTCGGCCCGAAGCGCGTCGTCACCGATCTCAAGGACGGGTTGAAGGCGGCGGTCAAGCTTGCCGAAGCTGCACCTGAGATTGCCGCCAAGACGGAGAAGTTCCACCATCAACTGCTGCACATGAGCGAGCATGGATTGCGGTTCGATGCGGAAACGGCCGAGGCCATCGGCAAATCCGAAGCGCGCCACAATCGCTCCGGTCGGTTCGCCCTCTGGATTATCGCGCTCGCCCTTCTCTATATAGCCTGGGTGGTGACCTGATCCATCGCAGCAATGCATGTTGTGTTCGATATTTGGGATATCCCATCGAGTAGCGCCGTCGCATAGTCTCACTTTTCAAGGAGATATGGCAGATGAAGCACGAACGCCCCCGCATCGAACTTTCCGGGCAGCCGCTCAGCTTTGCTGAGATGGTGAGGATCGGATCGGGCAAGGTGGCGCTTTCGGCTTCGGCAACGGGCATGGCCCGTGTCGAGATCGCGCGCGGAATTGTCGAGGATGCGATCAACGCCGGAATGCCCGTCTACGGTGCGACGACCGGCGTCGGCGCCATGAAGGATGTCGAGTGGTCCCCGGAGGATCTGGACGCTTTCAATCTCGGGCTCGTGCGTGCGCATCACTTCGGCACAGGGACGCCGTTTTCGAGCTCCGTTGTGCGCAATGCGATGGCCATCCGTATCAATACCGCTCTGACAGGGCAGGTCGGCTGCACGCCCGGACTCGTCGATGCCTATATGCGGATGCTGGAAGCTGACATCATTCCGATCGTCCGCCGTACCGGCTCCATTGGCTGCGCCGACATCGGCCTCATGGGACAGATCGGCGCCGTGCTGACCGGCGTCGGGGAAGCCGTCCATCGTGGCAAGCGCATGCAGGCGGCCGATGCCTTCGCGGCAGCCGGCATGAAGCCCTTCACCATGGCTCCGCGGGACAGCCTCGCCTCGCTCAGCGTCAACGCCGTGAGCTTCGCGGCAGCGGCGGATGCGACACGCAATGCCGCAGCCTCCATTCGCGTGCTGCTGGCCTCCGGCATGATGGCATCAGGCGCGCTTGGCGCGTCCCGCGATCCGTGGCTTTCCGTCCGCCATGTCGGCACCTCCCGGGAGGCTTTGATCGGCTCCTGGCTCTGCAACGCTTCGGACGCTTGGGATTGGCCGGTCAAAACCCACGTCCAGGACCCGTTGAGCCTGCGCATGATCGCGCAGGTTTTCGGCGCGGTGATCGAGAACCTGCTGACAACAGGACACAAGATCCTCGCCGCCACCGGACGCTCCGACGACAACCCTGTCGTCGTCGAGGGTCGGGTCATGACCTCGGGCGGGTCGCTGCCGCTCGATGTGACGATCCTGCTGGAGTCAGCGGCTCTCTGCATGGCGCACGCCGCCCGCAACGCTTTCAACCGATGCGTCCTGCTCGGCAACGGTCAGCGCCGCGACCTGCCCGTCAATCTCGTGCCGCCCGGCCGTATCGCCACAGGTTTCGGCCCAATCATCAAGCTGGCCGGCGAGATTTTCTCGCGCGTGCTGTCGATGTCGAACCCGGTGTCGGCGCAGTCTCTGGTCGTTGCGGCGGGCCTTGAGGATGAGGCTGCCTTCCTGCCGCTGGTGATCGAGCGTTTCGAGCGCCAGATGCGAGCTCTGATGCGACTTGCCGCTCTCGAAGCACTGCTTTCGGCGCAGGCCGTGGACATCCTCGGCGACAAGCCGAAGGGCGTCGGCGGTATGCTTTATGACGTCGTTCGCAAGCATGCGGACTTTTATACGGTCGACCGGCCGCTCTCTGCCGAGGTGGAAGCGATCGAGGAAGAGCTTGGTTCCGGCGCCTTCATGTCCAAACTCATCGAAGAGGTGCCGATCGCTTCGTTCGACGATTTCTTTGCGCTCGGCTCGCTGGAGCGCATCGAACAGCGCCTGACCCAGGAACCGGTCGCTATTTGATCCCTTCAATATTCGCCACGGAGAAAGCGGCATGGCTGATTTCGATCTCGTTCTGCAAGGCACGGTCGTTTTGCCGGAGCGCATCCTGGAAGCCGGCTACGTCGCCGTCCGCGATGGCAAGATTGCGGAAATCGGTCTCGGCGTGCCGCCTGCCGCGCGCGAGCGCCACCTCCTCGGCAAGGCATTGATCCTGCCAGGAGCAATCGACGCCCAGGTTCACTCGCTGTCGCAAAAGGACCAGGAGGATTTCATCTGGTCGACCCGCTCGGCTGCTGCCGGCGGCGTGACGACGATCGTCGATATGCCTTACGATGAAGGCAACCTTGTCTGCTCGGCGGAAGCCGTGAAGAAGAAGATCGCCCATGCCGGTCCGCAGGCGCGGGTCGATTTTGCGCTGTACGGAACCGTGGATCCTGAGGAAGGCGCCAAGCGGGTAGCCGAAATGGTGGATGCCGGCGTTGCAGCCTTCAAGTTCTCGACGTTCGGTACGGACCCGAAACGTTTCCCGCGCATCCCCCCTGCCCTGCTGGACGAGTGCTTTGCCGCGATCACACCGACGGGGCTGACCGCCGGCGTTCACAACGAGGATGACGAAGCTGTTCGCACCTATATGGAGCGCGTGAAGGCAAGCGGAATCACCGATTGGCGGGCGCATGGCCTGTCCCGGCCGCCGATCACCGAGCTGCTGGCGATGCACACCATCTTCGAAACCGGCGCCAATACTGGATGCCCGTCGCATGTGGTGCATTGCTCCCTCGGACGCGGCTACGACATCGCACGCGCCTACCGCCGCGATGGCTTCGAGGCGACGGTGGAATGCTGCATTCATTATCTGACGCTGGACGAGGAAAACGACGTCAAACGCCTCGGCGGCAAGGCGAAGATCAATCCGCCGATCCGGCCGCGCGCCGAGGTCGAGGCGCTGTGGCGCAGGGTCGCCGAGGGCAATGTCTGGCTGGTCTCGACGGATCACGTCAGCTGGTCTGAAAATCGCAAGACCAACCCTGACATGCTCGCAAACGCGTCAGGCGTGCCCGGGCTCGAAGTGATGGTGCCGCTCTTCATCAAGGGCGCCTCCGAGCGCGGCATCCCGCTGACATGGGCGGCAAAGCTGATGGCGGAAAACCCGGCGAAGCATTTCCGCCTCGATCACGTGAAGGGCGCGCTCACATCAGGCAAGGACGCCGATATCGTCGTGCTCGAGCCGCGCGAAACGGTCTATGACGCGGCAGCGAGTGGCAACAACGTGGTCGGCTGGAGCCCTTACAACGGCATCCGCCTTCCCTGGACGGTCTCCGCGACCTATCTGCGCGGTAGCAAGATCACCGATGGCGCGACCGTGTTGGCTGAGCCGGGGACCGGCCAATTTGTGCGTCCGCTGCCAAGGCAGGTGATTGCCGGAGCCGCAGAATGAGCCGAAACCTGCCGGTCAATGCCGGCCGCATCGCGGAGGATATCGACGCTCTGGCCGGGATTACCGAGCCGTCCCGTCCGTGGACGCGCCGCGCCTTCTCCCCGCTCTTTCTCGAGGGGCGCTCCCATATCGAAGCGCGCATGCGGGCGGCTGGCCTTGAGACAAGGACCGATGCCGCCGGCAACCTGATCGGCAAGCGACGGGGCGCCGTAGACGGGCTCGGCACGATCATGCTCGGATCGCACTCGGACACCGTGCCGGATGGTGGGCGCTTCGACGGCACTGCCGGCGTGGTGGCGGCGCTGGAAGTCGCCCGTGCGCTGAGCGATCAGGACATTGAACTCGATCACGACCTGGAGATCGTCGACTTCCTTGCGGAGGAGGTCAGCATTTTCGGCGTCTCCTGTATCGGCAGCCGAGGCATGACCGGGCAACTGCCGGAAGCCTGGCTTTCCCGCGTGACGGACGGGCGTGATCTGGCCGAGGCGATTGCCGAGGTCGGCGGGCGCCCGGGCGTGCTGCCGCAGCAGAACAGGCCCGATATTGCCGGCTTTCTCGAACTGCATATCGAGCAGGGACCGGTCCTTGAGAACGAGAAGAAGGATATCGGCATCGTCACGGCGATCGCCGGGATCACCCGGATTGAGATCATCGTCGAGGGGCGCGCGGACCATGCCGGCACGACGCCGATGGATAACCGCTCGGATGCGCTGGTCGCCGCCGCGCAACTGGTTCTCGATATCCGCAATGCCGCGGCCGCCCGGGCAAAGACGCCTGGACATTTTGCGGCGACGGTCGGCGAGTTCCGGATCGAACCGAATGCGGCCAACGTCGTTCCCTCGAAAGTCGTCTTGCTGATCGATGGGCGCGCCGAGGTCCGAAATGACATGGAGGCCTTCTGTGAGTGGCTGGACGAGCATGTCATTAAGTTAGCCATTACTTACGGAGTGTCGATCAAGAGCCCCATGCGCGTCTCTGACAATTATCCGACGCCGAGCGATGCCGGACTGTTGAAGACGCTCGAAAAGGCGTGCGAAACCGTCGGCGCCAAGCACCGGCGCATGGCATCGGGCGCCGGCCACGACATGGCATGGATTGCCAAGGTGGCGGCCGCGGCCATGATCTTCGTGCCGTGCAAGGAGGGGCGCAGCCACTCCGCTGACGAATGGGCGGAAAACGATGACATCGCGCTTGGGGCGGCCGTGCTTTTCGAAGCCGTCTTAGACATGGACAAGAGCTTGAAGCAGGAGAATGCCTGATGGGACGCATACTCGTTGAGAAGGATGTCGAAGCAGCCGTCAAGGGCGGGTCGGTCTATGCCGCCGGTGGCGGCGGCTGGGCGGATCATGGCCGCATGCTCGGCTATGCCGCCGTCAACGTCGGCAAGCCGGAACTCGTATCGATCGATGAGCTGAAGGACGACGACTGGATCGCTACTGCCGCCGCGATCGGCGCGCCCGCCTCAACGACCCCCTGGGAAATGCAGGGCATCGACTATGTGAAGGCCGTGCAGTTGCTGCAGGACGAACTCGGGGAGAAGCTGTCCGGGCTGATCATCGGCCAGAACGGCAAGTCATCGACGCTGAACGGCTGGCTCCCGTCCGCTATTCTCGGAACCAAGGTCGTCGATGCCGTCGGCGATATCCGCGCGCATCCGACCGGCGACATGGGCTCGATCGGCATGGCGGGCTCGCCTGAACAGATGATCCAGACGGCGGTCGGCGGGAACCGCGCCGAAAACCGATACATCGAGCTTGTCGTGAAGGGCGCGACGGCGAAGATCTCGCCGATCCTGCGGGCGGCTTCCGATCAGTCCGGTGGCTTTATCGCCAGTTGCCGCAATCCGCTGCGCGCCTCTTATGTGCGTACCCACGCAGCGCTTGGGGGCATCTCAATGGCATTGGCGCTTGGCGAGGCGATCATCGTCGCGGAGAAGATCGGTGGCTCGGCCGTGATCGACGCCATCTGCAAGACAACCGGCGGGCACATCCTGGCGGAAGGCATCATCACCAAGAAGGACGTCGTCTATACCAATGAGGCCTTCGACATCGGCACGATCGTCGTCGGCTCCGGCGACAAGGCAGTGACCATGCATGTGATGAACGAATACATGGCCGTCGACGACATCGAGGGCAAACGGGTCGCGACCTTCCCCTCTGTTATCACGACGCTCTCGCCTGACGGAGAGCCGCTGAGCGTCGGCCAGTTGAAGGGCGGCATGCATGTCTTCATCCTGCATGTGCCGATGAGCATCATTCCGCTGTCGGCCAGCGTTCTTGACCCGACCGTATATCCCCCGGTGGAGAAAGCGATGGGCATCGAGCTTGCCCGCTACGCGCTCGCGCCAGAGGCCTGATCTCATGGCGCGGGACGTTGGCCTCGAGGAATTACTGCGGGAGGAGCTGGGCACTATTTCCGGTCTCAGCGAGAAGCCGATGTTCGGCGGCTTGGCCTTCCTGCTCGACGGAAATCTCCTTTGCGGCGCCCGAGCAGACGGCATGCTGATCCGTCTCGGCAAAGGCAATGACGGCTGGGCGCTCAATTTGCCCGGCGCCGCGCAGATGCTTTCCGGCGGTCGTGCGATGCACGGATGGGTCAGGGTCGGCGCGGAGATTTACGGCGATGACGATATGCGGCGCCGTCTCCTGGAGGCCGCCATAACCTTTGTGCGCTCACTGCCCGCCAAGTGAGCGAGACATGGGGCCAAGAGGCCCAAAAAGACAGAGATAGAGGAACGACCAAGATGCCGAAGCCCAATCCACGTCATCCGAAATTTCCGATTCCGGGCGGACCGGAATTGCGCGCCAAGGGCTGGCGGCAGGAGGCGCTGCTGCGGCTTCTGGAAAACGTTCTCTCGGTCGGCGAGGATCCGGACAATCTCGTCGTCTACGCCGCACTCGGCAAAGCCGCCCGCAACTGGGCGGCGCACAAGGGCATCGTCAAGGCACTGACCGAAATGGACGAGGACCAGACGCTGCTGATCCAGTCCGGCAAGCCGATCGGCCTTGTGAAGACGCACGCGAAGGCGCCGCTGGTGATCATGGCGAACTGCAACATCGTCGGGCAATGGGCGAAGGCCGAGGTCTTCTACGAGCTGCAGCGCAAAGGATTGATCTGCTGGGGCGGGCTGACAGCCGGCGCCTGGCAGTATATTGGCAGCCAAGGCGTCATTCAGGGCACCTATGAAATCTTCATGCGCATCGCCGAGCGCCGGTTCGGCGGCGACCTCCTCGGACGCTTTGTGCTGACGGCGGGGCTCGGCGGCATGGGCGGCGCACAGCCGCTCGCCGGCCGCATGGCGGGCGCGGCGATCCTCTGCGTCGACATCGACCCCGAGCGCGCGAAAAAGCGGCAGGAGATCGGCTACCTGCAGGAAATCGCACCGGATCTCGACACCGCGCTCGCCGTGATCGACGCCGCTGTGAAGGATAAGCGAGCGCTTTCCGTCGGTCTCGTCGGCAATGCGGCGGAGATCTATCCCGAAATCGCGCGGCGCGGCATCGTTCCCGATATCGTCACCGACCAAACCTCCGCCCACGACCTCGTCTACGGCTACGTGCCGAAGGGCATGAGTCTTGCACAGGTTCGCGAGCTGCGCGAGGACGGCCAGGGACAGTTGATGGCGGCAAGCCGCGCCTCGATCGTCCAGCATGTGACAGCAATGCTGGACTTCCAGAAGAAGGGCTCGGAAGTCTTCGACAACGGCAACCTGATCCGCACCCAGGCGAAAGAAGGCGGCGTAGCCAACGCCTTCGACATTCCGATCTTCACCGAAGCCTATCTTCGGCCGCTCTTTGCGCGGGCAATCGGTCCCTTCCGCTGGATGGCACTGTCCGGCGAGGAAAGCGACATCGCGCGGATCGACGATCTGCTCTTGGAGATGTTCCCCGAGAACAAGATCATCACCAACTGGATCCGGCTGGCGCGCGAGCACGTGCCCTTCGAGGGCTTGCCGGCGCGCATTGCCTGGCTCGGCCACGGCGAACGCACGATGCTGGCCCGCCGGGTCAACGAGCTGGTCGCAAGCGGTGAGTTGAGGGGACCTATTGCCTTCTCGCGCGATCATCTCGACGCCGGTGCGATGGCGCATCCGAACATCATGACCGAGCGGATGAAGGACGGCTCCGACGCGATCGCCGACTGGCCGCTGATCGATGCGATGATGCTCTGCTCATCGATGGCCGATCTCGTGGTCGTCCATTCAGGCGGCGGAGGCTATGCCGGCTACATGACGAGCTGCGGCGTAACCGTGGTGGCCGATGGCACCCACGCCGCCGACGAGCGGCTCGACCATGCGCTCACCAACGACACGGCGCTTGGCGTCATGCGCTATGCCGATGCCGGCTATGACGAGGCGCTGGACGAGGTGGCAAAGAAGGACGTTCCTTACATCCGTCTTGGATAGGATCGCACCGAGGTCCGTCATCCAAATTTTCCGTCGGATTGCGCTACGGCGTGGCGCAACGGATCGATCGCGAGCCGCGCGTGTCTGATAGAGATCGGATGTCGATTCGCCGCTGCCCTTCCAACGAACGGACCTCGCCATGCAGCCCCGCACTTACGGTATGCTCCTCGTCGGCATCGCTACGATCATGTGGAGCACCGCGGGGCTCTTCGTGCGGGCGCTCGATCTCGACGTCTGGACCGTACTCGGCTGGCGCTCGCTGTTCGGCGGGCTGGCGCTGACGATCATCATTCTGGCAAAGCAGCGGATCAGCGCGGAGCCCGGCAAGGTGCCGTTCTATTTCTATCCGCTGTTTGGGCTGATGGCCGCAACGTCGATGTATGGCTATATCGGCGCGCTGAAGCTGACGACTGTCGCCAACGTCCTTGCGATTTACGCAACTGTTCCCTTTGTCGCAGCGGGTATCGCTTATGTCTGGCTGAAGGAGACCATCAGCAGACGGGTGCTTACCGCCAGCCTGATCGCGTTCGTCGGCGTCCTGATCGTCGCCGGTTTCGGCGCGAAGCCCGACGATATCGCAGGCAACGCGCTTGCCTTTCTGATGACCGTGACCTTCAGTATCCTGCTTGTTGCGGCGCGGCGCTATCCCGCCCTGCGGCTGGCGCCGGTCAATGCGCTTGGATCCGGCTTCTGCATGCTGCTCTGCCTGCCCTTGATGTCTCATGCGATGCCGAGCCTGCAGGAAATCCTCGTGCTTGCCGTTTTTGGGTCGACGACATCGGGAATCGCTTATCTGCTGTTCATGACCGGCGGTCGCTACATTCCCTCGAGCGAGGCCGGGTTGATCGGGCTGCTGGACGTGGTGCTCGGCCCACTCTGGGTCTGGCTTGCCTTCGCCGAGACACCCGCTGTTTCCACGATCATCGGCGGCGTGATCGTTCTGATCTCCGTTTTCTGGTATTTGTGGAGCGGCATGAGAGGGGTTCAGCCGCGACGTACGCTGAAAAACGTATAGCCGGCTTATTATTTTCAGACTTCAGGTTTCGGATTCGACACTTCGATTAGATTGCCATCCGGATCCCTGATATAGACGGAGCGGATTGGCCCGGCTGCACCTGTACGATCGACAGGTCCCTCGACGATTGTCACTCCCTGCGATTGAAGATGCGCGATGACATCTGCCAGCGGCGTGCTGGCGATGAAGCAGAGGTCAGCCGAGCCCGGGGTCGGCTGCTTCGTCTTGGGCTCGAATTCGCGGCCATGCTGGTGAAGGTTGATTTTCTGGTCGCCAAACCTCAGGGCTCTGCGCCCCTCCCCGAAGGTTTCCGCGGTCATGCCGAGCGTCCGCGCGTAAAAGCCGCAGGTCGCGTCGATATCGGTGACCGTCAGAACAAGGTGATCGAGGTGGTCAATACGGATCATGAGCGATTCTACCGACTTGCCAGCCGTGCGGCAACGAGGGCTGCTATCATACCCAAGGCGAGCAACGCCAGTGTGAAGAGCACGACAGCATTCCAGCCATCGGCGCCCCAGAAATAACCGCCGGCCGAACCGGCGACGCTGGAGCCTACGTAGTAGGACAGCAGGTAGAGCGAGGAGGCATGCCCCTTGGTGCCGCGCGCAAGACGACCGACGAGGGCGCTTGCGACGGAGTGAGCGACGAAGAAGCCTGATGTCAGCAGCACAATGCCGAGCACGATCAGCGGCAAGGAGGGGGAAAGGGTCATCGCGACACCGGCGGCCGCAACGGCAATGCCAGCCGGCAGGACGATGAAATGGCCAATCCGATCTCCCAGCAGTCCGGCGATCCAGGATGCAGCGATACCAAAGAGATAGACCGTGAAGATCAGGCCGAGCTCGGTCTGGTTGAGATTATAGGGTGCCTGAACGAGGCGGAAGCCGATGTAATTATAGACGGTGACGAAGGTGCCCATGGCGAGGAAGCCGACGGCAAAGAGCAACGGCAGTGCTGGATTGCTGATGTGGCTGACCCAGGCCTTCACATGAAAGCGGGCGTCAAAACCCTTGCGCGGCTTAAAATTGCGCGATGCGGGCAGCAGCAGGAAGAAGCCTATCGCTGCGGCAAGGCCCAGCATGCCGAGCGTGCCCAACGCGATGCGCCACGAGAAGAATTCAGCCAGCGTACCGGTGACGACACGGCCAGCCATGCCGCCGAAAGCGTTCCCAGCAATATAAAGGCCCATCGAAGCACCAAGCCCGCGAGGATCGATTTCCTCGGAGAGGTAGGCCATGGCAACGGCAGGCACGCCGCCGAGCAACAACCCTTCGAGCGCGCGGATAACAAGGAGCGCGTGCCAGCTTGGCACGAGGGCGCAGGCGATCGTGCAAAGGGCAGCGCCGAGCAGCGAGGCGAACATCAGGCTACGGCGGCCGAAGCTTTCGGAGACGGCCGCGGCACAGAAGATCGCAAAGGCGAGGAAGCCGGTCGACAAGGACAATGATAGCGAGCTCGCGGCCGGGCTCACTCCGAAGTCCACAGCAAAGATCGGCATCAGTGGCTGCACGCAATAGAGCAGCGAGAATGTCGCAAAACCGGAGAGGAAGAGTGCCAGGCTGGCGCGACGATAGGACGAGGTGCCGCGCAGCAGAAACTGCTTGTCGTGCGGTTCCGCCGTCGTTCGCACGACGTGGAGATTTGGACGCGAATGGATTTCGGAGACGTCTGGCGAGTTGTCTGCGGGGCGTTGCATGAGGGCACCAACCTTTCACGCCTTTTGATCTAGCCAGCAGCACGCCATTTGTCCAATATATGACAATAACATTCTTCATAGCTTTTGGAGATACCGATGGAGTTGCGCCATATCCGCTATTTCCTGGCCGTGGCCGAAGAGGGAAATTTCACTCGCGCCGCGGCGAAGCTCGGCATCGGCCAGCCGCCGCTCAGCCAGCAAATCCGCGATCTCGAAAACGAAGTCGGGGCCGCGCTGTTTCATCGCGTTCCGCATGGCGCGGAGTTGACAGAGGCCGGCAACGCCTTCCTGCCGGAAGGACGCGCTGCCGTCGCGGCTGCCGAGAAGGCGAAGCTCGCCGCCCAGCGCGCGACACGCGGCGAGACCGGCAGGCTGGCGCTCGGCTTCACCGCGTCCTCAGCCTTCAACACAGCAGTCAGCGGCACAATCCGTCGTTTTCGTGGACAATGGCCGGATGTCAGCCTGTCGCTGACCGAGATGAACAGCAATTGGCTCATGGAGAAATTGCTGCGCCAGGAAATCGACGTCGCCTTCATCAGGCCCGGGTTGGAGGATCCGAAAGACGTCACGCTGAAACGGCTGGCCGATGAGCCGATGCTGATCGCCCTGCCGGCGCACCACCCGCTCGCAAAATACGACAAGGTGCCGCTCTCAGCGCTTGCCGGCGAGCCCTTCATCCTGTTCCCGCGCACGGTTGGTCTCAGTCTCTACGATGATATCGTACGCGGGTGCCGCGATGCTGGCTTCGAGCTTGTCGTGACACAGGAGGCGCCCCAGATTCCCTCTGTCGTCAATCTTGTCGCCGCCGATCTTGGCGTGTCGATCGTCCCGGCTTCGATTGCGCATCTGGCACTCGATGGCGTGGCCTACCGGCCGATTGAGGGACCACCTCTGGTCGCGCGTCTCGGCCTCGCCGTGCTGAAGGCACAGCGGTCGCGGGTGGCCGCCAATATGATGAGCCTCATTTGATCAGCCGGCAGTATCCCAATAGGGCGGATCGCCGAAGGTCTTGCGCAAGTGGTCGGCGACGGCGCGCAGCTTAGCGGAGGGATTGCGACCCTCGGGATGGGCCATGTAGATGAACTCGGCTTCCGGTTTGTAGCCGACATCGATCTCCTGCAGCTGGCCTGCGCTGATCGCGCGTCCGGCAATGAATGCGGGAAGAAGCGCGATGCCGAGACCGGCGGCCGCAGCATCGCGGATCATATCGCCGTTGTTCATCCCGAGCGCCTGACTGGCGCGGACGACAATCGCGCCATCTGGCGTCTGGAAGCGCCAGTCCGCAACGCCACGATTGGTGTAGAAAATGCCCTTGTGGCCATTGAGATCGGCTAGGGTTTTCGGCATGCCATGGCGATCCAGATAAGCCGGAGAAGCGACGAGAATCCGGCGGCTGCGGCTGAGCTTCCAAACAACCAGGCGGGAATCGACGATTGGGCCATGGCGGACCACCGCATCATAACCTTCGGACGAGACATCGACGCGCCGGTCGTCGATGTCGAGCACCAGTTGGATTTCCGGATGCTCGGCCAGGAAGGGGTAGAGCGCGGGGCCAAGGTGCATGCGCCCGAAGGTGACGGGGGCGGCTATCCGCAGCGGGCCGGACAGCGTGCCGCGGCGCACCGCCATCTCCGCGGTGGCTTCCTCAATTTCCTGAACGATCCGCGTCGCGCGCTCCAGAAAGGCCGTACCGTCTTCTGTCAGGGTAAGCTTCCGGGTGGTGCGATGCAGGAGCACGCCACCAAGCGACCTTTCGAGTTCCGCGAGCCTTTCGCTGACGACCGATTTTGAAAGTCGCAAGCGCCTAGCGGCCTCGCTGAGCGAGCCGGATTCCACGATCGCAACGAAGGCCGTTATTCCCTCAATCCTGATCATCGTTCGGTAAATCCGAATTCGAGTTCCACCATTTGGAGACTAATCCGAACGAAAAGAAAATGCCATCTTCTGCCCATCGAAAGGGACGGCAATCGCCGTCCCAAAACCCACACTGGAGATGGAACAATGAACCGCTTGAATGGAAAAGTCGCCATCATCACTGGCGCAAGCTCGGGCATCGGCCGTGCAACCGCCAAACTCTTTGCTGCCGAAGGCGCAAAGGTCGTGGTCGGCGCCCGCCGCCGGGCAGAACTCGACAGTCTGGTCGAAGAGATCAAGGCAGCCGGCGGAGAGGCCGTGGCCGTGGCCGGCGACGTTCGCTCGGAAGATTATCACAAGGCGCTGGTCGCCACCGCCGTCGACCGCTACGGCAAGCTCGACGTTGCCTTCAACAACGCCGGCATCCTTGGCGAAGCTGGACCCAGCACCGGCGTTTCGGAAGCCGGTTTCGCCGAGGCTCTGACGATCAACCTGACGGCCTCTTTTCTTGCCGCCAAGCATCAGATCGGACAGATGGAAAAGAACGGTGGCGGCTCGGTGATCTTCACCTCGACCTTCGTCGGCTACAGCTTCGCCTTCCCTGGCGTCGCCGCCTATGCCGCCAGCAAGTCCGGCCTGATTGGTCTGACGCAGGCGCTCGCCGCCGAATTCGGGCAAAAGAAGGTCCGCGTCAACGCCGTCCTGCCGGGTGCGGTCGATACCGATATGTATCGCGAGATGAACGACACGTCGGACAAGCAGAGCTTCATCACCAACCTGCATGCGTTGAAGCGCGTTGCAGCGCCGGATGAGCTTGCGCGCTCGGTTCTCTACCTCGCATCCGACGATTCAAGCTTCGTCACGGGCACGTCCTCACTCGTAGACGGCGGCGCATCGATCACCCGCACCTGAGGCCGCGGATTATCCGCTCTGACTGGAGAGATTTTCCGGGGATGAGCGGTTCGTCGCGACAGGCAATTGCATCGCATCCTCCCAGCATCAACCGGATCATAAGGACCCACGACAATGGCACGCTTACAGAACAAAACGGCCCTCATCACCGGCGGCACCAGCGGCATCGGCCTCGAAACCGCCCGTCAATTCATTGCCGAAGGCGCTCGTGTTGCCATCACCGGCAGCAGCGAGAAGAGCGTCGAGGCAGCCCGCGCCGAGTTCGGCGACAAGGCGTTGGTCATACAGGCGGATGCCGGCAACGCTGCCGGCCAGAAAGTCGTCGCCGGCGCGATCAAGGATGCCTTCGGGGATCTCGACATTCTTTTCGTCAATGCCGGCGTGGCCGAATTCGGCCCGCTCGAACAATGGAGCGAGGAAGCCTTCGACAAGTCGATCGCGATCAACGTCAAGGGCCCATTCTTCCTCATCCAGGCGCTTTTACCGGTCTTTTCGAAGCAGGCTTCGATTGTGCTAAACACCTCGATCAATGCCCATATCGGCATGCCGAATTCGAGCGTTTATGCTCTGACCAAGGGGGCGCTTTTGACGCTCGCCAAGACGCTCTCCGGAGAACTGATCGGTCGCGGCATCCGCGTCAACGCCGTCAGCCCCGGCCCGATCGCAACGCCGCTTTACGGCAAACTTGGCATGTCGGAAGCCGACTCCAAGGCGATGGCGGCACAGATCCAGTCGCAGATCCCAGTTGGCCGTTTCGGCGATGCCGGCGAAGTTGCGAAGACCGTCATCTTTCTTGCCTCCGATGAGGCTGCCTACATCGTTGGCAGCGAGCTCGTCATCGATGGCGGGATGAGCAACCTCTGAGGACCGAGACCCTATCAGAGGCGCATGAATAAGGCCGCGGCTCCTCTCCTCCGCGGCCTTTCTGCCGTTTATCGGCCAGTTTCAACGAGCGTCTCAGGCCGATCGCGGCTTTCTGGCTCTGAGATGGAGCCAGTCCGCCACCAGCATGACGATCAACGACAGGCCGACCAGCGGGAAAACGATCCCACCAACGGCAAGCATCGCAATCAAGCCACGAAACACGCGCTTGTCAGCAGGCATCGGCGGTACGCCAAATGAACCTGCCGGGCGTCGCTTCCACCACATGACGACAGCCGAAACCGCAAGCAGGATGATCGCCAGGCAGGCGGCGAGCAGCACGAGTTGGTTCGCAAGCCCGAATTGTTGGCCGAGATGGGTATTGATGCCCCACTCCAGCGATTTCCCCAGCGGACCGTAGTCGGCATAACTCATATCGATCAGCGACTTCCCCGAGTACTGGTCGAGATGCACGACCCGCTGCTTGGAAAGATCGTCCGGATAGACCGATCCGGAAAACACGCCATCCGCTGTCATTGGTATGTTGACGGCGTAGCCCCGATGCAGGCCAAGACGGTCGAAGGTGGCGACCGCATTATCGAGACCGATCGGCTGTGCATGATGCGCGTGCCCGGCAGACTGCGGCACCTGCGCCTGTTCCAGCGACCAGGAAGTCTTGGCGACGTGATCGAGATGTTCGTCGGACATCGGTACGGCAACCCGCACGCCTGCGGGATAGCCGAAGTTGTTACCGTTTGCCCATTCGTTGACCTTGCCGCCCCAGACCCCAGACCAGGGCATTCCCGTAATGGCCAGGAAGACGATGAAGAAGCCGACGAAGATCCCGGTCACAGCATGCATGTCCCGCCAGAAGACTCGCCGCTTTGGCGTACCGCGAACGGAGACAACACCACCTGTCTGCCGGCGCGGCCACCAGAGATAGATGCCGGTGGCGACGAGGAGGATCGACCAGCCGGCGGCGATCTCGATCAGCATGCGCGCGTAGTTGCCGAAATGCTTGAGGCTGTGAAGGTAGCGGATCGTCCACATGACGGTGCCGCGATCAGGCAGCGCGCCCAGCACCTCGGCGGTGTAGGGATTTACGTAGACTGCAAGTTTGCCTTCCGCCTCGGTGCCGATGGTGATTTCAGCCGACGCATCCGACGCGGCCGGGTCGGTGAACCTGATGGCAATTCCCGGGTGGGCGGTGAGGGCGGCGGTCACCATTGCGGAAGGTGCTACCCGGCTTGCGCCTTGCTGCACTTCAATGCGCTTGAGATCAGAATGGATCACCGCATCGATCTCATCCTTGAAAAGATAGAGGCCGCCAGTAATTGCCAGCGTGATCATGAAAGGCAGGACGAGAAGGCCGGCGTAAAAATGCCAACGCCAGACGGCGCGATAGAGGTCGGAGGCGGAGCGCACCGAAGCGCCGACGCTCTCGCGACCGATGGTAAGGTCGGACATGAATGTCTCCCAACGTAAGAAAATCGGGCCTCTGCCCAATAGGCGCGGAGGCGGAACGATGACGTCAGGCAGTGATGGGGGGCGCACGCGGTTCGGCGATCCGCCCGCGTAAGGCCGGAGAAATGACTGCATCGGTTCGGATCGCGGTGTCGATCGCAGTCTCGACCGCGACATAAAGAGGACCCGTCTGCCCGTCGAGAATTGCCGGCATGGCGGCCGATGCCAGGCGGCAGAGCGTGCCACACGGGCACTCCGGCGCTTTCTTGGCCGGCAAATTACCGTGGCCGGCATCATCGACGGAACCGTGTCCGCTCGAAGAGCAAATGATCGTGAAGGGATCGACGGCGGATGCCGCCACGGCGCCCTGAGCATTGCCGCCCAGCAGCCCTTGGATCAACAGCAGACAGGCGACCAGCAGCGCGACAGCGCTGGCCGATACCCGATCCCGCAAGATGCTGCGCATGGTCCCCATGCTTCGTTCCATGCCACAGCAGCAAGGTGCTGTCACTGCGACCGATCGGCCTTCGCTGCCGATTGCTTATTATTCCCCAAAGGCTTAGGGTTTCACACAATCAGATACTCGATGGACGAACGTCATGGTTCTCAGCGGCAAACGCATCCTCCTCATCATTTCCGGCGGGATCGCGGCCTATAAAAGCCTGGACCTCATCCGACGGCTCAAGGAGCGGGGCGCATCGGTGCGGCCACTGATGACCAAGGGCGCGGAGGAATTCGTGACGCCGCTTGCGGTCGGCGCCCTCGCCGCCGACCATGTGTTCACCGACCTGTTTTCACGGCAGGACGAGCAGGATGTCGGCCATATCCGGCTGGCGCGCGATTGCGACCTCGTCCTGATTGTTCCGGCAACAGCAGACCTGCTTGCCAAGATGGCGAACGGGCTCGCAGACGACCTTGCTTCGACCGTCCTGCTTGCGACCGACCGGCCGGTGCTCGCGGCCCCGGCCATGAACCCGCATATGTGGGCGCATCCGGCGACGAAGCGCAATGTCGAGACTCTGCGCGGCGACCGCATCCGCTTCATCGGGCCTATGTCCGGCGAGATGGCCGAGAGCCGCGAAGCGGGCATCGGGCGCATGGCCGAACCGCTCGAGATCGTCGCCGCGGCGGAAGCCTTGCTCCATGATCGGCCGAAGCCGCTTACCGGCCGCAAGGCGATCATCACCTCCGGCCCAACGCATGAGCCGATTGACCCTGTGCGTTACATCGCCAATCGCTCCTCTGGCCGCCAGGGACATGCAATTGCCGCGGCGCTTGCGGCGCTTGGCGCAGATGTGACCCTCGTTTCCGGACCGGTTTCCATTCCCGATCCTTTTGGCGTCAAGGTCGTCCATGTCGAGCGCGCAGATCAGATGCGGGACGCCGTGCTTGCCGCGCTTCCTGCGGATGTTGCCGTAATGGTTGCGGCGGTCGCCGACTGGCGTGTTGCGTCGGCCACCGACCAGAAGATCAAGAAACATCCGGGCGAATCCATTCCGACGCTCGCGCTGACGGAGAATCCCGATATTTTAAAGACGGTCGGCCATCACACGATGCGGCCGAAGCTGGTGATCGGCTTCGCGGCAGAGACGCAGGATGTGGAAAGCAACGCCAGGGCGAAGCTTGACCGCAAGGGTGCCGATATCATCGTCGCCAACGATGTTTCGCCGGCAACCGGCATCATGGGCGGCGTCCGCAACAGGGTGAAAATCGTCAGCCACAGCGGCATCGAGCAATGGCCGGATCTGGCGAAGGAAGAGGTTGCAACGAGGCTTGCGGCGATGATTGCCGAACGACTCAAGCCGTGATCGCGACCGGGGTGGCTTTTGCAACTGCCTGCACCGGACGAAACGGCGCGATAGCAAGGCCATTTTCGCCGAGCGTGACGGCGCTTCCGTCCGGGATCTCCGCCCAGGCATCGACATCATCGTTCAGCGGCTCGGACACCAAGCAGTAGCCCTTGCCGAGCGGAGAGGCATAGAGCGTCGGCGCTTTGCGGTCGGTCGCATAGCGGATCGCGTAGAGCGCCTTGCCATCCGAGAAGGCAGCCGTGTAGCGCAGCAGCACCGATCCGAGAAGTTTCTCGGCAAGGCTTTCGACGAAGCGGATCATCTCCGCCATCGCAGCTATCGGCGTCTGCTGCAGGCCGAACTGCAGGGCGAGCAAGAACATCAGTTCGGAATCGGTCGTCCCTCCGCGGGCGTTGAAGAGTTCGTCATCAAGCATCGCTTCCATAGGGCGACGCAGCCGTTCGAAACCTGCGATCTGGCCATTGTGCATGAAGGACCAATTGCCGAAGGTGAAGGGGTGACAGTTGTCACGGCGGGTGCCGCCGCCGGTCGCTGCCCGTACGTGCGCCAGGAACAACGGAGAGCGGATTTGCCGCGCCAAACTCTTGAGATTGCAGTCGGACCAAGCCGGCAAGGTATCACGATAGCGGCCAGGTTCCGGACGGTCGCCATACCAGGCGATGCCGAAACCGTCGCCATTGGTGGGGGTCTTGGCGCGTGTCGCGCAATGCGATTGCTCGATCAGCGAGTGCGCGGGCGAGGACACCAGTTCCTCCAGATAGAGGGGGTCTCCGCGATAGGCTGCCCAGCGACACATGCTCTTTCCACTCCGGAGCCCGCGTTGTTGGAGGCGGGAGAAATGCTGAAACGCGACAACGATTGTCGAATCTGATGGTTAATAAGACCTGAACGGCTTCCTGACTTGCAAGCGGAAGATGACAAATTTCTGACGGTCGATGCGATCGAATTGCGCAATGCGACATCTTCTTTTGTGAACAGTGCGTTCCCGCGGCGGCTAATTTCGCAGAGGCTGGCCCGGCGGCTATAGTCCCGGGCAAGTTGAAACCTTCGAGAGGATGCCATGTCGATACGTCCCGTAAAGCATACGAGCACCGCAACGCCAACCATGGAAGGCGCCGGTGTGAAGCTGCACCGCGTCTTCGGCTTCGGGGATCCGTCGATGACAGACCCCTTCCTGATGATGGACGATTTCCGCAATGACAATCCGGCCGAATATATCCGCGGCTTTCCCTGGCATCCGCATCGCGGCATCGAGACGATCACCTACGTGCTTGCAGGCACGGTCGAGCACGGCGACAGCCTCGGCAATCGCGGTCTGCTCGGCGCCGGCGACATCCAGTGGATGACGGCAGGAAGCGGCATCATGCACCAGGAAATGCCGAAGGGCGATTTTGCCGGACGCATGCATGGCTTCCAGCTCTGGGCCAACCTGCCCTCGTCGCTGAAGATGACGGCGCCGCGCTATCAGGACGTCAAATCCGCCGACATTCCCGTCGTTGTCGATGACGACGGTACGGCCGTGCGCGTTATCTGTGGCGACTTCTGGGGCAAAGCGGGGCCAGTTGACGGCGTCGCGGCCGAACCGATCTATCTCGATGTCTCGGTCCCTCCGGGGAAGAAGAAGCGCCTGCCCGTCGACACCTATCGCAACGCATTTGCCTATATCTTCGCAGGCTCCGGCACATTCCGCGACGCCTCCAAGCCGTTCGGCGTCCGTGTCGAGAAGGAGGTCAACGGCGAGGAACTCAACATTCGCGACATGTCCGGCAACCGGACGCTCGTCGTCTTCGACAGCGGTGACGAAGTGACGGTGCAGGCCGGCGACGAAGGCATCCGGTTCCTGCTCGTTTCAGGCAAGCCGATCGAGGAGCCGGTTGCCTGGCATGGGCCGATCGTCATGAACTCGCGAGAGGAGATCATGCAGGCGATGCGAGAGTTACAGAACGGCACCTTCATCAAGGCCGCACACTGAGCCGGCTTAATCCACAGCCCTCTGCCGCAATGTTTGCTCACTACGGCAGCATACAGGACATCATTGTAAACATTGGTGTATTGTCGGCGACCGTAAAGTGAAACACCGCTGCCAGGGAAGCTGCGCAGCACCTGACACCTCGTTTTTTCTTGCATCTCCGGCGAATCATCCTACCTTTTACCCATCTTCAACAGAACGAAAGGAAGGTGATCCAATGTCTAATGAGATTTCGGACCTCGTAAAAGGCATGGAAGTGGTGATGAAAGCGAGGCAGCCCTCGCTCTAAGCCCACCTTCCTAGGATCGCTTTGACGGTCCGGCCATTTACAGGCCAGAACTCATGGAAAGGGTCGCCTCGAGCGGCCCTTTTCATTTTTCAGCACAGGATTGACGAGGGCAACGGCCTCAAGGTATTCATAAAGTCATCTGATGACTTTATGAATACGGGCGATGCAACCAATTGCAAAAACGAAACTTGCGGACACGGCCATTGAGGCGATCCGCACGGAGATACTGGGTAAGCGATGGGCCGTTGGCGAGAAATTGCCCAACGAGGCGACGCTGTCTTCCACGCTCTCCGTCAGCCGCGGCACGATCCGAGAGGCGGTGCGGGTGTTGGTGTCGCAAGGCCTGCTCGAAACCCGGCAGGGCTCGGGAACCTACGTACTCTCGACCACCGACACCCGGCTGCCGCTCACCATGGCGCGTCGCGCCGGTCTGCGCGATCTCTTCGAAGCCCGGTGCGCACTCGATGTCGAGGCCGCACGGCTGGCCGCGATACGACAAACGCCTGAGATCATTGCGGAGTTGCGGGCGCTTCTCGCCAAGCGGGGCAATTTCGAAGGCGGCGACAGAAGCGTCTTCGTCGAACGCGATCTTGCTTTCCACAAGGCGATCATTGCCGCTTCCGCCAACCGCGCGATGATCGAAATCTATCAGTTTTTTTCCGCCTCGATTGCCGAAACGATCGCGGCGACATTGGACGACGAGATTCCCGAGCCTGATATGCGGGCGCATGCCGACATCATCGACGCGCTCGCCACCGGCGATCCGCAACAGGCCGATGCGGCCGTTCGCCGCTTCATGGCCCCCATCATCGGCGCTCTCGACCGGATGCTCCATTCATGACCACACCCCTTCAGGATGCCGCACACGTCTACGACCTGGCGGACGAACAGCTCATCGATGCCGAAGCCGATAGCGTACCGCAGCCGCAGCCCCCCGTTGGCAGCAGCGCAGCGGTGCGCTTTCTCCTTGGCGCCAGCCTCGTCCTGATCGCCTTCAATCTGCGTCCCGTCTTCTCCAGCGCCTCCGCGCTGCTGCCCGAAATCAAGACGGAACTCGGCCTTTCATCCCTCGGTGCCAGCCTGCTGACCACCCTGCCCGTCGTCTGCCTCGGCGCCTTTTCGCCGTTGGCGCCGCGGCTTGCCCAGCGGATCGGATCGGAGCGCACGCTTCTGGCGGTCCTCGTCCTGCTGGCGCTCGGGACGGGTCTGCGTGGCTTATCATCCGTTCCGCTGCTCTTCGTCGGCACTGCGCTTGCCGGCGCCTGCATCGCGGTCGGGAACGTGCTGCTGCCAGGGCTGGTCAAGCGCGACTTTGCCGATCGCGCAGCGCTGATGACCGGCTTTTACACGATGGCGCTATGCGCGGGCGCGGCGAGCGCCGCAGGCTTCACGCTGCCGCTCGAGCGCATCCTCGGCGGCTCGCTCTCCGGAGCGCTGGCCGCCTGGGGTCTGCCTGCATTGGTCGTCGGGATGATCTGGTTGCCGCAGGTGCTGTCCACCAAGAATCAAGTCAAGCGCAGCGGCTTTTCCGTCCAAGGGCTGTGGCGGGATCGCCTGGCCTGGCAGGTCACTCTCTTCATGGGCCTGCAGTCGGCTCTGGCTTATTGCGTGTTTGGTTGGCTCGTCCCGATCCTGCGCGAGCGCGGTCTTGACGGCGTCACCGCTGGAGCGATCGTTTCGGTATCGGTGATGGTTCAGGCTGCGGCATGCCTGGTTGCCCCGCAGATCGCCGTCAGGGGCAAGGATCAGCGCGTGATCAATGCGTCGCTCTGCGTCGTTGCCGTCGTCGCATTGTTCGGCCTGCTGTTTGCGCCGCTCTTCACCATCTGGGTCTGGGCGGTGCTGCAGGGCATTGGCCAGGGCGGCCTGATCGCTGTCGCGATGACGACGATCGTGTTGCGGTCGCGCGATCCGCATGTCGCGGCCCATCTTTCGGGCATGGCCCAATGCGTGGGCTACCTTCTTGCCGCGATCGGCCCGCTCTTGGTCGGGCTCATCCGCGGCTGGACCGGCAGCTTCGCATGGTCGGCAGTGCTTTTCGTGGTGCTTGGTGCCGGCGCCGCTATCAACGGCTGGAACGCCGGTCGCGCGCAGTATGTGAATGCGCAGACGATCGAGAAGGCGGACTGACGTCGGCCTCACCATCTGTTGATTTCTCCCCCAACGGGGCGATGCTACGCTGACGCCTCCCATGCCGCTTCCGTCGGAGGAGAAGTCTTGCGTTTCCTATCCGCCATTCTGCTTGCAACCGCCTTGCTTGCTCCGCTGCCCCCCGCCTTATCGCAGGAGGGTCGAGGCGAGGCTGCCGCACAGGGTTCATCGAGCGAGGGCGTGTTGAAGCTGCTGCCGAGCGACTCGGTCACCCAGCACACAATGACGATCGGCGGCCGGACCCTCGACTTCGTGGCGACGGCCGGCACGTTGGATCTCTTTGCGCAAGACGGCTCCAAGGCCGGCGCCGTATTCTATACGGCCTATGTCGCCAAGAACGGGAGGTCCGACCGGCCCCTGACCTTTGCCTTCAACGGCGGCCCCGGCGCCGCATCGGCGTTCCTGCATCTCGGCCTCGTAGGGCCGCGCATCCTGGATTTCGGCCCGGATGGGGCCGATGGGGCCGATGCAAAATTGACCGACAATCCGCAGAGCTGGCTCGACTTTACCGACATTGTCCTCATCGATCCGATCGGAACCGGATGGAGCCGAACCGCCAAGGCCGACGACGCCTCCAATTACTACAACGTCAATTCCGACGCGCAGAGCGTTGCGAAGGCGATCGCTCTCTATGTCGCCCACAACAACCGGTCCGGTTCGCCCAAATATCTTCTCGGAGAGAGCTATGGCGGCTTCCGCGCCGCCAAGGTGGTCGGCGCGCTGAAGGATAGCCAAGGCATCATCGTCTCGGGCGCGATCATGCTTTCGCCATTGCTCGAAGGGCAACTGATGTTCAATGCCGATCAGTTTGCACTGGGCGCGGCACTCGAGTTTCCGTCGCTTGCGGCAGCGAACATGGACAGACGCAATGCCTTCGATGAAGCGCAGCAGCGCGATGCGGAGAAATTTGCGCTTGGCGACTATCTGACGACACTCGCTGGCCCGCTGCCGACTGGCCAGGCGGCCAAAGCCTTCTACGGGAAGGTTGCCGGCATGACCGGCATTCCCGAAGATATCGTGGCAAAGAACCGCGGCTTCCTCGGAAACGCCTATGCGAAGCAATCAAGCGGGCAGGATGGTCGAATTGTCAGCCCTTACGACGCGGCGTTCTCGACGCCCGATCCTTATCCGGAGTCGGACTCTGACCGTGGCGACGATGCCATCCTCGACGGCTTCACCCGCGCCTATGGCGGGGCCTTCGCCGACTATGCGCGCAATGAACTCGGCTTCAAGACCGAGATGACCTATTCGCTGCTGGACGGCGACATCAGCCGCAGATGGGAGTGGGGCGGACGCGGCGGTGGTTCTAGGCTGCAGGCGAGCGTCACCGACGATATTCGCCAGTTCCTCGCCTCCAATCCGAAATTCCGCCTGTTGATCGCCCACGGCTACAGCGATCTCGTCACTCCTTATGGCGTGAGCCGTTATGTTGTTGACCACTTGCCGCCTTCGCTTGCCGGCGAGCGGGTGGCGCTGAAGGTCTATCGCGGCGGTCACATGTTTTACACGCGGAGCGTTCAGCGCGCCGCCTTTACCGCCGATGCCAAGGCCTTCTTCACCGAGCATTCCGGCACAATGCCGGCTGAATGAACAATTGATCAGCGCACGGATACCACGGCAAAATCTGAGATTTCCTCGCATTATTGAGCCAAAACGGGTTGCCTTCGGCAGATGCCGACATAGGTAAGTCACCATGTCATACCCCAGTGAGCCATTTCCTGCCATGATGCCGCAACCGGCCTCAGGGCAGACGGAATTGCTGAGCGCCGTTTTATCCTCCCCTCAAGACTGCGCTCTTTTTCTCGATATCGATGGCACATTGCTTGACCTGGCCGCGGTGCCGGATGCGATCGTCATGCCACCGTCGCTGCCGGCAGCGCTTTATGCCGCGTCGCGAAGGCTCGGTGGCGCGCTAGCCTTGGTCACAGGACGGGCACTCGCTTATGCCGACGAGCTGTTCGCACCATTCCGATTTCCGATCGCCGGCTTGCACGGCGCCGAATTGCGTTGGCCGGACGGCAGCATCATGAAAGCCGAGACCACTGCCGCATTCGAGGCATTGAAGGCGGAGCTCCGCGCCGCAACCGAAAATCTGCAAGGCGTACTCGTGGAAGACAAGGGAGCTGCGGTCGCCGCTCACTATCGCCTCGCGCCGCAAAGGCAGGCGGATGTGGAGCTGATCATGGAGAGGCTGCAGTCCAAGGTCGGGCCGAACTGGACCTTGCAGCGCGGCAAGATGGTTCTCGAAATCCGACCCGCGAGCGCCGACAAAGGTCACGCTGTGGAGACGTTTCTGTCGATGCCGCCCTTTGCCGGCAGGCGTCCGATTGCCATCGGTGACGACGTTACGGACGAGGCGATGTTCCGTGTCGCCAATCGCTTTGGCGGCCATTCCGTTCGTGTCGGGCCGTCTTCGGACACTGCCGCCACTCTGGCGCTGCCTTCCTCATCGGCGGTGCGGGAACTGATTGAGCAGCTCGCCGTTTGATCCATGCACGATGTGCCGCCCTCCCGATGAAAGGAACCTCCGTGACCCGTCTTGTCATCGTCTCCAATCGCGTGCCAGCTCCCGTGAAGGAGGGCGCGGCCTCCGCCGGCGGACTGGCGGTGGCGCTCAAAGCGGCACTCGAAGAACGGGGCGGCATCTGGATGGGCTGGTCCGGCAAATCGAGCGAAAACGACGAGCCCGGCCCGCTCTCGCTGACGGAAGAGGGCAAGATCACCTATGCACTGACGGATCTCACCGGCAAGGATGTCGAGGAATACTATCACGGCTTCGCCAATCGCGTGCTCTGGCCGATTTGTCACTACCGCCTGGACCTCGCGGAGTATGGCCGCAAGGAAATGGCGGGGTATTTCCGCGTCAATCGTTTCTTCGCGCATCGGCTTGCGCCGCTGCTGCGGCCGGACGACATCATCTGGGTCCATGACTACCATTTGATCCCGCTCGCCGCGGAACTGCGGCAAATGGGCTTCAAGAACCGCATCGGCTTTTTCCTGCACATTCCCTGGCCGCCGGCCGATGTGCTCTACACCATGCCGGTTCACGAGGAAATCATGCACGGTCTTGCCGCCTACGATCTCGTCGGCTTTCAGACGGACCACGATCTCGAAAACTTTGCCGGCTGCCTTCGCCGCGAGGATATGGGCGACGCCATCGGCGACGGCCGCTTCACAGCGAATGACAAGGTTTTCAAGGGCGGAGCCTACGGCATCAGCATCGAGACCGCCGCCTTCGCCGAATTCGCCAAGAAGGCCGGCAGCCACCATCTGGTGCAAAGAGCGCGGCAGAGCATCAAGGACCGCGACCTTATCATCGGCGTCGACAGGCTGGATTACTCCAAGGGCATCACCCAGCGGCTGGACGCTTTCGAGCGCTTCGTCGTCAACAATCCAGCCCACCAGCGGAAGGTCACCTATCTGCAGATCACACCGAAATCACGCTCGGAAGTCCCGGAATACGAACAAATGCAGCGCACCGTCGCGGAACAGGCAGGCCGAGTTAACGGCGCACTGGGGACGGTGGACTGGGTGCCGATCCGCTATATCAACCGCTCCGTCAGTCGTCCGATCCTCGCGGGTCTTTATCGACTGGCCAAGGTTGGCTTGGTCACGCCGCTTCGCGACGGCATGAACCTCGTGGCAAAGGAATATGTCGCCGCACAGGATCCCGAAGATCCTGGTGTGCTCGTACTATCCCGCTTCGCCGGCGCAGCGCGCGAATTGAGGAGGGGGGCGTTGCTGGTCAATCCCTATGACATCGAAGGAACCGCCAACGCGCTGGCGCGTGCCTTGAATATGCCCCTGGAAGAACGCCGCGAGCGTTGGCAGCGGATGATGGACTATCTGCTGGAGTACGATGTGTCGCGTTGGTGCGACGATTTTCTCAAGGATCTAGTCGACTGACGATACCGGCTTCCACCGTGAGCCATGCCGCAAGCAGATCGCTTTGGGCATCACGCGTGCGTGGTGGCAATAGCCAGTAACCACGTTCCGGCGCTTCCAGCGCCGGACCTGCGGTTTTCAGCATCCCCGAGGCGAGCAGCGAGTCGACGAGGCCCATCCATCCGATGGCAACCCCCTGTTCGCCGATCGCGGCCTGCACGACCAGCGAGTATGTATTGAAGCTCACATCGCCCTGCCCCGCGTGAGTATCGCGGCTGACACCGAATTCCGCGAGATAATGCCGCCAGTCGAACCAGGGCGAAGGTTCCGCGGCATCGAGATGGATCAGGCGCGCTCGGGCAAGGTCCGTCGGCGTGGAGATGGCACCGTAGCGATCGAGGAAGCCTTGGGTGCAGACGGGTGCGACCCTCTCCGGCAAAAGCAGAACGGCGTGGCGCTCGAACTCCGACCGCCTGCCAAAGACAACAGCAACATCGCCGTCGTCCGACCGGTCGCGTTGTGTTCGCTGCGTCGCGACAATCTGAATATCAACATTCGGGTACAGCGTGCGGAAGGCATGCATGCGCGGGATTAGCCATAGGGCGGAAAACGCATAATCCGTGCGCAGCCTTATGATTGGCCGATCAGATTCATTGCGGAAGCGCCGCGCCAGCTGGTCGATCTCGTTGACACTCTTTGCGACGATGTCGAAAAGACGCTGGCCTTCGGGCGTCAACTCCACGCCCCGATGCTGGCGTTTCAAGAGGCTGACGCCAACCTGCTCCTCCAGCCGGCGGATCTGATAGCTGACGGCAGGTTGCGTCAGGCCAAGAACGCCTGCAGCCGCCGACAGACTTCCCGCCTTGCCGATCTCAGCGAATATGCGCATCCATCCAAGTTCGACACGGCGGCTTTCCATAAAAAATCCTTAGATAGGATATCAAAAAATGCCTGCTTCACAGGTCATCCGATATGGATAATCAATAAAGCAATCAAATGGCATAAGCGAGATGAGGCCGAGATTCCTGGCGCGATTTCCAGTCAACGCAGACTGGAATAGCTTCGCGGACGCGGCTAAGTTCCCGCTCCCGAAAGCCGAAGGACACCATACGCATGGCGCGCCCGAATATTCTCATTCTGATGGTCGATCAGTTCAATGGCACGCTGTTTCCCGACGGACCGGCCGATTTCCTTCACGCACCGCATCTGAAAGCGTTGGCGCAACGCTCCGTCCGATTTGCCAATAGTTACACGGCAAGTCCGCTTTGCGCGCCGGCACGCGCATCCTTCATGTCCGGCCAACTGCCGAGCCGGACCCGCGTTTATGACAATGCCGCCGAGTTCGCATCTGATATCCCGACATTCGCGCACCATCTGCGTGCGGCCGGCTACCATACTGCCCTCTCCGGAAAGATGCATTTCGTCGGTCCCGACCAATTGCATGGCTTCGAGGAACGTCTGACGACTGACATCTATCCCGCCGATTTCGGCTGGACGCCTGACTACACCAAGCCCGGCGAGCGCATCGACTGGTGGTACCACAATCTCGGCTCGGTGACCGGCGCAGGCGTTGCCGAGATCACAAACCAGATGGAGTACGACGATGAGGTCGCCTACAACGCGACCCGCAAGCTCTACGACCTGTCGCGCCGTCACGACGACCGTCCCTGGTGCTTGACGGTGAGCTTCACCCATCCGCACGATCCCTATGTCGCACGCCGCAAATATTGGGACCTCTACGAGAACTCCCCGGCGCTCGATCCTGATGTCGATGCGATTCCGTTCGACCAGCAGGATCCGCACTCGCAGCGCCTTTTGAAGGCCTGCGACTATGATGCGTTCGAAATCACGCCGGAGCAGATCCGGCGCGCACGCCAAGGCTACTTCGCCAACATCTCGTACGTCGACGACAAGATCGGCGAGATCCTTGACGTCCTCGAGCGCGCGCGGATGGCCGACAACACGATCGTGCTGTTCGTTTCCGACCATGGCGATATGCTCGGCGACCGTGGCCTCTGGTTCAAGATGTGCTTCTTCGACGGCTCCTCACGAGTGCCCTTGACGATCGCGGCTCCGGGCTGGAATGCCGCCTGCATCCAGCAACCGGTCTCGACGCTCGACGTGACGCCGACGCTGGCCGCACTGGCGGGCATCGACATGACCAAGCTCGCACCATGGACGGATGGCGAAGACCTTGCGCCACTCGCGACCGGGACCGGCGGGCGTGGCCCAGTGCCGATGGAGTACGCCGCCGAAGGTTCCGAAGCCCCTCTCGTTTGCCTGCGCGACGGTCGCTTCAAACTCACCCTTTGCGACAAGGACCCGCCGCTGCTGTTCGATCTCGACGCGGATCCCAAGGAACTGAACAACCTTGCCGGCGATGCAGGACATGTCGAAATCCTGGAGAACCTCAAGTCCCTGGCCGAGAAGCGCTGGAACCTGCAGGGCTTCGATGCCGCCGTGCGCGAAAGCCAGGCGCGCCGGTGGGTCGTCTACGAGGCACTGCGGAACGGCGCATACTATCCCTGGGACTATCAACCACTGCAAAAGGCTTCCGAACGCTACATGCGCAACCACATGGATTTGAATGTGTTGGAAGAAAGCCAACGCTATCCGCGCGGCGAGTAAGATTGCGACACCGGGGCCGAGCCGATACAGTCTGCCATCCCGAGCCAGGAGACATCTCATGAAGATCAGCGCACGGAATCGACTGAAGGGAAAGATCGTCGAGGTGAAGAAAGGTGCGACCACGGCGCATGTCCGAATCGATATCGGCGGCGGGTCGATCGTCACGGCCTCCATCACCAACGAAGCCGTCGATGAACTGGGGCTCGCCTTCGGCGGCGACGCCTATGCGGTCGTCAAAGCCTCGGACGTCATGATCGCCGTCGACTGATCGTCAGGCCCTCTTGCAAGAATGCGCCACGTCGTCGCCGGCCTGGAAATCTCCAGTCTGCGGCAGCGCTATCGGCTTGAACAATGTGCGATCGGGCTTCAGATCGAGAAGCGGCGTACCGTCAAGACAATCCATCCCCCGAACCAGCAGGACGCCACCTTCTATTCCCTCCAGCTTGACGATGGAGGTTCCGATCGGGTTCGGGCGCACCGGCGAGCGAAGAGAAAACGTGCCATGCACCTTTCCGCTGCTGGCCGGGCTTTGCAGAACGAGGTCGCGCCGCGACCGATCCAGCCAATAGAGCACCTCCAGCCGCTCGAAGGCTTCCACACCCTGGAGAGCCTGTCTCCACGGCTCGAATATTTCGATTTTGCAGAGCGGACCGTCATGCCGCCCCTGGCGGGGCGTCTCCTTGCGAGAGGTCCAGGGCGTCAGTATGCGCCCGATGAACACCAGGCCGGCGTCGGTCGCCGGCGGTAGTTCGACGGCGACTTCGTTTTCTCTGATTTCATTCTCGCAAACCATGAAACGCTCCTTTTCTTAAGGCATCATGGCAGATCGTTATATCCGATCCAATATCACGCTGCCTTGACGGCGTGATATTCCTTGAGGGCAGCCATCTTGATCGCCGGATAGCGCTCCGCTTCGTAGCGGAGCGAGAAGCTGTCCTGCGCCAGGAACACGGGATCGTGGTCTAAGTCCCGCGCGATATCGCCGCGGCGAGCGGTGACGAATTTCTCGAGCTCGGCGGGCTGATCGGCGGAGATCCAGCGACAGACGGAGAAGCGCGACATTTCGAAGGAGACGGGCAGGCCATATTCGGCCATCAAACGCTCCTTGAGAACATCGAGCTGCAGCGCACCGACAACGCCAACGATAGCCGGCGAACCATCCTCCGGCTGGAACAGCTGGACGACGCCTTCTTCAGCCATCTGCTGCAGCGCTTCCTTCAATTTCTTCGCCTTCATCGCGTCTTCCAGGCGCACGCGGCGCAGGATTTCCGGCGAAAAGTTCGGCACGCCCTGGAACACCAGCGCTTCGCCCTCCGTCAGCGTATCGCCGATGCGCAGCGTGCCGTGATTGGGAATGCCGACGACGTCGCCGGCATAAGCAGTATCGGCAAGCTGCCGCTGCGAGGCGAAGAAGAACTGCGGCGCGGTAAGGCCGAGCTGCTTGCCAGTGCGCGACAGCCGCGCCTTCATGCCGCGCTCGAGCTTGCCGGAGCAGATGCGGGCAAAGGCGATGCGGTCGCGATGGTTCGGGTCCATGTTCGCCTGGATCTTGAAGACGAACGCCGTCATCCTGTTGTCGGTCGCATGCACGGTACGGATATCGGCGACCTGATCGCGCGGCGGCGGCGCAAACTCGCCGAGCGCATCGATGAGATCGCGCACCCCGAAATTGCGCAGCGCCGAGCCGAAGAAAACCGGCGTCAGATGCCCCTCCAGGAAGGCCTTCTTGTCAAACGGCTTGCACGCCTCGATCGCCAGCGTCGTCTCCTCGACAAACGCGTCCCTCTCGTTTTCAGGCAGGCGGTGGGACACCATCTCGGGATCGGTGACCTTGGTCATGATCTCCTGCGTGTCGGAGGCGCGCACTTCATTGTTGGCTAGGTGGTAGGTGCCGCAGAAAGTCTTCGAGCGGCCGATCGGCCACGTCACCGGCGCGCAATCAAGCGCCAGCTTCTCCTCGACTTCATCCAGGATCTCGAAGGGATCGCGGCTTTCGCGGTCCATCTTGTTGATGAAGGTGATGATCGGAATGTCGCGCATGCGGCAGACTTCGAACAGCTTCAGCGTCCGTGGTTCGATACCCTTGGCGGCGTCGATCACCATGACCGCGGCATCGACGGCGGTCAGCGTGCGATAGGTGTCATCGGCGAAGTCTTCGTGGCCGGGCGTATCGAGGATGTTGAAGACGTTGTCTTTATATTCAAACGTCATCACCGACGTAACGACGGAGATGCCACGCTCGCGCTCGATCTTCATCCAGTCGGAGCGCGTCTGCATGCGGTCCTTCTTTGCCTTGACTTCGCCGGCAAGCTGGATGGCGCCGCCGAACAACAGCAGTTTTTCGGTGAGCGTGGTCTTACCAGCGTCCGGGTGCGCGATAATAGCGAATGTGCGGCGGCGGGAGACCGCCTCGGCGAGACTTTCGGCCATAGTGTGAATCCTGTGGAATTGCGGCGTATCTAGCGATTAAAGCCCGGCATTGCAATTGACCTTGGCGCATCGGGCGCAAACTAATGCCCCATGACAATCCACACCGATACCCGCCCGACGCTTGATATCATCCGCCTCGCCAACGGCCAGGATCTCGATCTGCCCTCCTACGAAAGCAAGGGGGCGGCAGGAATGGACCTACGCGCCGCCGTCGATGGCGCCATGCCGATGACCCTCGAGCCCGGAAAGCGCGCGCTGGTGCCGACGGGCTTCATCTTCGAAATTCCTGAAGGTTTCGAAGGTCAGGTGCGCCCGCGTTCCGGCCTCGCCTTCAAGCACGGCATCACCTGCCTGAACACGCCCGGCACCATCGACAGCGACTATCGCGGCGAGGTCAAGGTGCTGCTGATCAATCTCGGCGATGAGCCGTTCGCGATCACCAGAGGCATGCGCATCGCGCAGATGGTGATCGCTCCGGCGATCCAGGCACATATCTCAGAGATTTCCGAGGCGAGCGTAACGACGCGTGGCGCCGGCGGTTTCGGATCGACCGGAGTATGACCTCCAAGAGCATCGATCATTCCGGCCTGACCTTCCGCCGAGACTATTTCGGCGACCTCACGGCCTGGCAGGCGCTGGTCGATCTCTTGAAGGACACATTCGATATCGACATCGGCCCATTGCAGCAAATGGGCGGACCCGACCCGAGCAGCATGCCCTTCGGCTGGTTCGCCGCTGATGGCCAGCTTGCCGCCAATCTTTCGGCCTTCGCAATGCCGCTTATGGTCAACGGGCGCACCGTGAATGCCGCCGCATTTCAATCGGGTGCCGTTCGTCCCGCATGGCGCGGACGTGGCCTCTATCGCGACCTCACGCAAAAGGCACTCGCCTGGTGCGAGGAAAAGGGCTTCGAAGCCATCGTCCTTTACACGGACAAGCCGGCGCTCTACGAACCCTACGGCTTTCACGCGCTGCCGATGCACGCCTATTCCGGCCCGGCGCCGGCGCCTGCCGCTTCGGGTCGCCCTGCCCGCACGCTCGATCCCTCGCGGCCAGCCGACCTCTCCGTGTTGCAGGCGGCCTTGAAGCGCCGCATGCCGGTGTCGGAGACGCTGGCCGTCGTGGAAAGCACGGCGATGTTCCTCATCAACACCCGGCTCGATCCGAGCGTGCGGCTGAGCTTTATCGAGGACAGGCAGACGGTCATCGCCTGGAAGGCGGATGGCGATCGTTTCATGCTGCTCGATGTCGTGGCACAGCAAATCGCCGCCCTTGCCGAAATCATCGGCAGCCTCGGTCTGCGACCGGCCATGGCCGAAGTGCTCTTCTGCCCTGACAGGCTTGGCTGGGAAGGCGAAACGCGGGCACCCGGAGGCGGCACGTGCTTTATGTTTCGCGCCAGCGACGAAATCGCGCTTGAAGCGCCCGCCATGCTTTCGCCGATGGCCGATTTCTGACACCCGCGCGTTGGCCAGCCGAGACTTATGCAGATCGAAGGAGGGCTGAAATGGCGGAGGCCGCATTCATTTACCCGGATTCGGAATGGCGGCAGCGTACCGAGGGCGGCTGGGATGCCGCGGTGCTGGAAAACCTCGTCCGCGAGCTGGAGCGCAGCGGATCAACCGCGATGATGATTATCGACGGCGGACGTCTCGCTTTTTCCTGGGGCGACACGGCCTACAAGTCGAGCATCGCTTCAGTGCGCAAGAGCCTGATCAGCATGCTCTTCGGCATCCATGCCGAGGCCGGCCGGATCGACCTTTCCGCCACGCTCGCCGATCTCGGTATCATCGACGTCGCGCCGCTGACGGCAGAGGAACGGACGGCCACGGTTCGCAACCTTCTCGCCGCGCGATCCGGCGTCTATCTCCCTTCGGTCTATGACACGAAGCGGGGACGACCGGAGCGCGGCAACCACCCGCCGGGTTCTTTCTGGTTTTACAACAATTGGGATTTCAACGTCCTCGGCACGATTCTCGAAGCCCAGACCGGCGAGAACCTGTTCGAAAGCTTTGCCGCCCGTATCGCCGCGCCCCTCGGCATGCAGGACTTTTCGCCGGACGACTGCCGCTATCAGCATGGACCCGAATCGCTGCATCCCGTTTACAAGATGGCAATGAGTGCTCGCGACTTCGCAAGGGTCGGACTGCTTTATCTGCGAGGCGGCCGCTGGAACGGCGTACAGGTTGTGCCCGAGGACTGGGTTCGCCTGTCAACGCAACCGCATTCTGATCTCGGGGGCGGCAGGGGCTATGGCTATCTCTGGCTGACGGCGGAGGCGAATGCGCCGAAGGATCCGCTCTCCATCCAAACGCCGCTGTTTTATGCCAGCGGCTTTGGCGGGCAATACATCATCGTCGTTCCGGCACTCGATCTCGTCGTTGTGCACCGCGCCGCGCGGGTCGATTACGGCATCAGCCATATCCGTATGGGAGAGCTGATGCGGCTTGCCATTTCGGCGCGCTCGAACCGATAGCACTTACCTTTCAGGGCTTTGCTGCGAGCGGCGGCAGCCGACGCTTGACGGGCGATGCCTTGACCATCGAGGTGCTCGTTTCGGCCTTCTCCGCCACCTTGTCGAGGATCGTGTCGAGCTCCGCCATCGAGCGGACGACAAGCCGGGCAATGAAGCAGTCGTCTCCCGTCACCTTGTCGCATTCCACGAACTGCGGCGTGTCCTGGATGATCCGCTGAACGACATGCAGCTGTCCCGGCAGCGGACGGACGCGTACGATCGCCTGCAGCGGGTATCCGAGTGCTGCAGCGTCGATATCAATGGTGAAACCCGCGATGATCCCGCGCTCTTCCAGGCGACGGAGGCGTTCGGCGGCACTCGGTGAAGAAAGCCCGGCAGCCTGTGCCAGCTCCTTCAACGAGATGCGAGCGTTTTCCGCCAGCGCCTCCAATATTCTCTGATCGACATCATCGATCGCATTATCATTAGGCGAAACCGACATTATTCCTCACAATGACAGGAGAGCGGCACAATCAACCTAATGCAAACTATATAAACCGGGACAGGACCGCAATAATCTTCATCTATCGAGATGGAGAAACGTGATGCATAGCGAAATCCGCACCGGCACCGCCCAAATGACCGCAGCAATGCTGATATCGGGAACAATCGGCTGGTTCGTGGTCATGTCAGGCCAGCCGGTGAGCGGCGTGGTGTTCTGGCGCTGCCTTTTCGGCGCGATCAGCCTGCTTGCGGTCTGCGCTGCCATGGGGCTGCTTCGACCTGGTATCATCAGCTTGAAATCGGTCGGTATCGCGATCTTCGGCGGCGTGGCCATCGTTTTCAACTGGCTGCTGCTCTTTGCATCATACGCCCATGCATCGATTTCGATCGCTACGACTGTCTACAACACGCAACCCTTCATGCTGCTTGCGCTGGGCGCCTTGTTTCTCGGCGAGAAGATCACCGCCGCAAAGCTGTTCTGGCTGACGCTGGCCTTTGCCGGCATGGCGGCGATCGTCGAGGCGAAGCCTGCCACCACTGGTGGGCACGAGGGCTACGGCCTCGGCATCTTGCTGGCGCTTGGTGCCGCATTCTTCTACGCTCTCGCGGCGCTGGCGGCAAAGTGGCTGAAGGGTACGCCGCCGCACCTTATCGCGCTGATCCAGGTTGCCACCGGCGTACTCATGCTGCTGCCGACCATGAACTTCTCGGACCTGCCCGCGGACGGCTCCTCATGGTCGATCCTGATCACCATGGGTATCGTGCACACCGGCCTGATGTATGTGCTGCTCTACGGTGCGATCCAGAAGCTGCCGATCCATCTGACCGGCGCGCTGTCATTCATCTACCCGATCGCGGCGATCCTTGTGGATCGACTGGCCTTCGGACATGCATTGCAGCCGATGCAGCTGCTTGGCGCAGCCGTCATCCTTGTCGCCGCCGCAGGCATGAATCTTGGCTGGACGCCCGCGCAGTTTTTGCGCGCGCGGGCGAGCTGATAATCCGAGAAGCGAACGAGGCTACTTCTGCTGCCGCGTCGTTTCGAACAGGAACCAGGTGCGGCGCTCGGCCTCATCGATCCACACTTCCAGCAGGCTCGTCGTGGCGACGTCATTGTGCTCGGAGCAGACATCATGGGTCTCGCGCAACAGCGAGACCAGCTGCCTGTTGTCGTCGCGCAGTTCCGCCAGCATGTCTTCCGGCGTGACATACTCGGCATCATTGTCGTTGATGCGCTGCAGGCGGCCGATATGGCCGATGGAGCGCAGTGTGGTGCCGCCGATCTTGCGGGCGCGCTCGGCAATCGCATCGGTCGTGGCGAAGATCTGCTCGGCCTGCTCGTCGAGCATCAGGTGATAGTCGCGGAAATGCGGTCCCGACATATGCCAATGGAAATTCTTAGTCTTAATGTAGAGCGCAAAAACATCCGCCAGCAACGCAGCCAGAACGGCTGAGATATCCTGAATGGCATTGCTCTTCAGGTCCGTGGGGGTAGCGAGCGGGGCGAGTTTGCGCTTTTCGGCTGACGTAGGGCTCATCGGGTGTCTCCTTTGGCGAGCGGCGGGCAATTGGTTATTGGGGCGGTTGACAAGGTGTCGGCTTTCACCAGCCATCGATCACCGCCGTGGAACTAGAACCGCGACAGCCAGCGTCAATAGCGGCAAGCTACCGCAGGATGATGACAAGAGCTCCGATCCTTGAAAGTACCAGGCCGCAGGCGTAGAAGGCGGTTGAAGCAGGAGCTACCGTCATGTCGTTCACCGCCCTTTTCGCTTATGCAGCAGCACTTTTCATCGCGGCGGCGATTCCGGGACCGGGCATCACGGCGATTGTTGCCCGCGCGCTAGGCTCGAATTTCCGCGAGACGTTTTTCATGGGCCTCGGTCTCGTCCTTGGCGACATGACCTATCTGACGGCAGTTATCCTCGGTCTTGCCTTCGTGGCACAAACCTTCACGGAAGTTTTCATTGTCATCAAGATCGCCGGTGCGCTCTATCTCGGCTACATCGCCTACAAGCTCTGGACGGCCGGACTGCTGCCACTGGACGTCGCAGCAAAGAAGGCAAGCAACATCGGCATGAGCTTCCTGTCCGGCCTGCTGGTAACGCTTGGCAACCCCAAAACCATGCTTTTCTACGTCGCGCTGGTGCCAACGCTGATCGACCTCAACAGCATCGGGCTTCGCGAATACGGCATCCTGCTCGCTACCACCTTCGTGGTCCTGCTGGTTGTTCTGGTGCCCTATATGCTGCTTGCCGCACGTGCGCGAATGATGCTGAAGCAACCGCGTGCGCTGCAGGCACTGAACAAGATGGCGGCTGGCATTCTGGTCGGCACGGCAGCCTTCATCGCCACCCGCGCAGCCTGAAAAAGTTCGTTCGGCAAAGGTCGGTTTTCAAAGGATTTTTTCTCCGAAGGCGCCTTCGCGCGAGTGATGCCACACTGGTCTCCGGCCGCCTTTGACCCTATTCTCTCCGCACATTTCATCAAGGGAGAGCCGAATGTCGAAGAAACCGGGCCGTGGCCGTATCTATTCCTCGATCACCGAAACCATCGGCGACACGCCGATCGTGCGGCTCGACAAGCTCGCCAAGGCGAAGGGCGTAAAGGCAAACCTGCTCGCCAAGCTGGAATTCTTCAATCCGATTGCTTCCGTCAAGGACCGTATCGGCGTTGCCATGATCGAGTCGCTGGAGTCCCAGGGCAAGATTTCGCCTGGCAAAACAACCCTGATCGAGCCGACATCCGGCAATACCGGAATTGCGCTCGCCTTTGCTGCGGCCGCCAAGGGATACAAGTTGATCCTGACGATGCCGGAAACGATGTCCGTCGAGCGCCGCAAGATGCTGGCGCTGCTCGGCGCCGAGCTCGTTCTGACCGAGGGCCCGAAGGGCATGAAGGGCGCGATCGCGAAGGCCGAGGAACTGGCTGCGACGCTCCCGGATGCCATCATCCCGCAACAGTTCGAGAACCCGGCCAACCCAGAAATCCATCGCCGCACGACAGCCGAAGAGATCTGGAACGATACCGAGGGTGCGGTCGACATCCTGGTTGCCGGCATCGGCACCGGCGGCACCATCACCGGGGCGGGACAGGTGCTGAAGTCGAAGAAGCCCGGCATCAAGGTGGTCGCTGTCGAGCCGGCGGAATCGCCGGTTCTTTCCGGCGGCCAGCCGGGACCTCACAAGATTCAGGGCATTGGCGCCGGCTTTGCGCCGGCAATCCTCGATACGCACATCTACGACGAGATCATCACTGTGAGCAGTCTCGAGGCGCTGGAACTTGCCCGCGAGGTTGCCAAGCTCGAAGGCGTGCCCGTTGGCATTTCCTCCGGCGCAGCACTGGCCGCGGCCATCGCGGTCGGCAGCCGCGAGGAGAATGCGGGAAAGAATCTCGTCGTCATCATTCCGTCTTTTGCCGAACGCTATCTCTCGACCGCACTGTTCGACGGCCTCGGCAACTGAACGCCCTCATCCTGAATGAACCTGGGGCGCCTCGGCGCCCCTTTTCGTTTCAGGCGGCTATCGTCAGCCGCTCGCCGGCGATTCGATAGGAAATCGCCTCGGCAAGGTGAATGCGGCCTACGGTCTCGTTGCCATCGAGATCGGCCAAGGTGCGCGCCACATTCAGCACACGATAGTAGCCTCGCGCCGAGAACTTCATTTTCCCGGCCGCGTCGCGGAGCAACTGCTGGCCAGCAGCATCCGGTGCGGCGTATTTCTCGATCATGGCGGTCGAACACCGAGCGTTTGTGCCGATGCCTCCGAGTCCGACTGCTTCAAAGCGGTTTCGCTGAATGTCACGTGCACGGGCAACGCGGCGGCCGATATCCGCGCTCCTTTCGGCAGGCATCGGTCGGATAAGATCGACGGCAGAGACGGCAGGCACATATGCGATCCATTGGCGGGCCTGATATTCGCGCCTGGTAGTCCGTCATGCAGCGTGGGCCGCGCGCAGCTATGACCGGGTTCGCCCGCCATGCCGCAGCGGCAGGGGTTCATGGCTGCGACGAGCTGGATGTTGGCGGGATAGGCCGCACGATTGGCGCGGGCGATGATGCATTCGCCCGTCTCCAGCGGTTGCCGCAGGGCATCGAGCGCCTGCGGCGAAAACTCAGGAAACTCATCAAGGAACAGCACGCCATGGTGGGCGAGCGACGCCTCGCCCGGCCTCGCGCGCAAGCCGCCTCCCACCAGGGCGGCCATCTTCGCCGAATGATGCGGGGTCCGGAAGGGCTGCGATCCGAAAGTCTTCCGCCTGATAGTTGTCCGGCTACCGAATGAATCATAAAATAGGCGGTGCACCCGGATCGACAGGATCCGTGATCATTCAGAGGCGAGTTGTCACTGCGAAAACCGTCCTCGCCGCACGAAGCCATGCCGCCAAGGAGCGCTAGACGCGCTTCCGCTCAATCGCGTCCCAAAGCAGAGCGGCAATATCGGCGCCGCCGAACTTGCGCACTTCACGAATACCTGTCGGCGACGTGACGTTGATCTCCGTCATATAGTCGCCGATGACATCGATGCCGACAAAGAGGAAGCCGCGTTCCCTAAGCGCAGGGCCGATGCGCTTGCAGATTTCGATTTCGCGTGCCGTCAGTTCGGTTGCCTCGGCACGTCCGCCGACATGCATGTTGGAACGACTGTCGTGCTCGGCGGGGACGCGATTGATGGCACCGACCGGCTCGCCATCGACAAGCAGGATGCGCTTGTCGCCCTTGCGGACGTCGGGAAGGTACTGCTGCGCGATGAAGGGTTCGCGGAACAGTTGTCCGAACATTTCGAGCAGCGACGATAGGTTGCGGTCGTCCCTGGTCGAGTGGAACACGCCGGCGCCGCCATTGCCGTAGAGCGGCTTCAAAATGATGTCGCCCATCTCGTCCCGGAAACGACGGATTTCGCCCGCGTCCTTCGTGATCAGCGTCTTCGGCATCAGATCGGCAAATTCGGTGACGAAGATCTTCTCGGGAGAGTTCCGCACCCAGGCCGGATCGTTGACGACGAGTGTCTTCGGGTGGATCCGCTCCAGCAGATGAGTCGAGGTGATATAGGCCATGTCGAACGGCGGGTCCTGGCGCAGCAGGATCACATCCATCGTCGACAGATCGAGACGTTCGGGCGCTCCGAGCTCGAAGTGATCGCCCTTGACGTCGCGCAACACCATCGGCTCGACGGTGGCGTATAGATTCCCATCTCTGAAGCTCAGTCGCTCGGGCGTGTAGTGGAAGAGTTTATAGCCGCGAGCCTGCGCTTCGAGGCTCATCGCGAAGGTGGAATCCCCTGCAATATTGATGCCGGCGACATGGTCCATCTGGACCGCTACATTCTTGATCTTGGCCATTTCCGTCCCTTAGCTAATGCCGGACAGATGTAGGCTGCAGATGCCCCGAAAGCAACGCCGTGCTCGCGTCGCGAGACGAAATCTTCAGGCCGCGATGCCGCTCTTGGGAGCGTCGCCGCGTAGCAGGCTGCGGAGCCGATAGGCAAGCGCAACTGGCTTCGGAAACGGCTTCCTGAGGAACGCGACCTTGCGCACGTAATTGTCGACGCTCCAGCTCGCCCAGGTGCCAGCCGCGAAGAAGGCAACGTCGCCGGCCTCCAGCGTGCGCTCCGTGCCATCCTCGGCGAGGATGTGCACGCCGCCGTCAAGAATCATCACCGTTTCGTCCCAGTAGAAGTACCAACGGAATTCGCCGGCCGTGCAGTCCCAGATCGCCGTGTAGGCTGCATCGTCGTTACTGCGGGAATGCTCACCGGTGCGTGCCTGCGGATCGCCGCTGATGATCCAGTCTGGATTGATCGGCGTCGCGTGCATGACGAGGTTGTCGCCGGACTTCGCCACAAATGTCTTTGCCGCCGGTTGCGGCAGATTCGGAAAAGGCACCACCCGCGCGGCCATCGCGACCACACTGGCCAGCATCATCTGCATACCCATGAGCAACCCCCGCTGCTATTAGATCCTTGTCGGGATAGCAGAGAGTCGTAAAGGCACCGTACAAGCAGTGGCTACAATTTGAACGATCACAACGCCCAAAGGACTAGGCGATTTCCGTCTTTGCCACCATGGCCTGTTGAAGAGCCGTTCCGCCGATACGCTTTCCGGTGTCGTGAGTGAAGAAATGCAGTCTCTCGGCACCCACGACCAGCCGCAGTTCGGACGTTAATTCCGCCTCCGGAGACAGGGCTGCCGTCAGCGATTGATCGCCGAGATTTCCGTGCACGAGACGTTGGGAGCCGAGCTCTTCCACATAGTCCACTGCAACAGTCATGGCATGTTCGCCAGGGCTTGCGAGGCGCAGGTCCTCGGCGCGAATACCGACGGTGACAGATCCGGATGCAGGTGCATGACCGCCAAGGTCGATCAGGTTCGGGCCCAGTGCAAGCTTGTCGCCATGCAGCTCGCCCTGCAGCAGATTCATCGCCGGGGAGCCGATGAAGCTCGCGACGAAGGTCGACGCTGGGGTGTGGTACACGTCGAGTGGCGCGCCGATCTGCTCGATCTCGCCGCCGTTGAGAACGACCAGCCGATCGGCGAGTGTCATCGCCTCCAGCTGATCGTGGGTGACGTAGATCGAGGTGGTGCCGAGACGGCGCTGCAGCCGCTTGATCTCGCCGCGCATCGAGACGCGCAGCTTTGCATCGAGGTTCGAGAGCGGCTCGTCGAACAGGAAGGCGGCGGGCTTGCGGACGATGGCGCGGCCCATGGCGACGCGCTGACGCTGGCCGCCGGAAAGGGCGCGCGGCTTGCGCTCGAGATAGGCTTCGAGCTGCAGCATGCGGGCCGCTTCAGCGACGCGGGCATCGATCTCGGCCTTCGGCGTCTTGCGGTTGCGCAGGCCGTAAGCGAGGTTGTCGTAGACCGTCATGTGCGGATAGAGCGCATAGTTCTGAAACACCATGGCGATGTCGCGTTCGGCGGGGTCGACCTTGTTGACGACGCGGTTGCCGATCTTCACCTCGCCCTTGGAGATTTCCTCCAACCCGGCGACCATGCGCAGAAGCGTCGACTTTCCGCAGCCGGAGGGGCCGACGAGGACGATGAACTCACCGTCCTTGATGTCGATGTTCACGGATTTCACCGCATGCACGTCCCCGGTATAGATCTTGGAGACCTGATTGATTTCGATGGCGGCCATCGGCGTTTCCTTTACTTGTCGCTTTCGGTGAGGCCCTTGATGAACCAGCGCTGGAACACCACGACGATGATGACAGGCGGCAGCATCGCGAGAATCGCGATGGCGAAGGCTTCGTTGTAGTCGGGGATCTGCGCGCCGACCCAGACCAGCAGAATCTGCTTAATGCCGCGCACCAGCGTGTAGAAGCTCTCGTCGTTGGTCATCAGCATCGGCCAGAGATACTGGTTCCAGCCATAGACGAACATGATGATGAAGATGGCGGCCACCATCGTCTTCGAAAGCGGCACGATCACGTCGAAGAAGAACTTGATCGGACCGGCGCCATCGATACGCGCCGCTTCCAGCAACTCGTCCGGGATCGATTTGAAGAACTGCCGGAAATAGAAGGTGCCGGTTGCCGATGCCAGCAGCGGCACGATCATGCCGGTATAGGTGTTGATCAGGTGCAGCTGGTGCATCACCTCGTAAGAGGGAAGGATGCGGACTTCGAGCGGCAGCAGCAGCGTCGTGAAGATCATCCAGAAGAACAGCGTTCCGAGCCGGAAACGGAAGTAGACGATCGCATAGGCGGCGAGCATCGACAGGATGATCTTGCCGACGGCAAAGCCGATGCCGAGGATCAACGAGTTCATCAGCATACGCGTCCCGGTCACCTGCCCGGTGAAGCCGCCTTCGCGATTGAGCACGGTGCTGTAGGTCTCGGCGAAATGGTTGCCCCAGGTGAGGGTCAAACCTTGCCGATGGATCTCGGCGGCATCGTGCGTCGAGGTGAAGAAGGCAACGACGACAGGCGCCATCATGACGAAGACGCCGAGAAGCAGGATGATGTGATCGACTATCTTGAGACGGTACATTCCCGCTCCTCAATTGTAGTGAACGCGCCGCTCAAGGAAGCGGAACTGGAAGACGGTCAACACGAAGACGACGATCATCAGGATCACCGACTGGGCCGAGGAGCCGCCGAGGTCGTTGCCGCGGAAGCCATCCATGTAGACCTTGTAGACGAGCGTGATCGGGTTGTTGGCGGCCTTGTCCTTCACCATCACGTCGACGATGCCGAAAGTATCGAAGAGCGAATAGGTGACGTTGATGACGAAGAGGAAGACGGCGGTCGGTGCCAAGAGCGGCAGGATGACGGTCCAGAACCGGCGGAAACCCGAGCGGCAGTCGAGCGCCGCAGCCTCGCGAACGGAAACGGGAATCCCCTGAAGGCCCGACAGAAAGAAGATGAAATTGTACGGGATCTGTTTCCAGACGGAGACGACCACCATCGCAAACGCCGTGTCGAAATAATTGAGACCGATCTTCATGTCCCAGCCGAACAGGGCAGCGAAACGCACGAAGGGACCGATGTGCTGGTCGAAGAACATCATGCCGATCAGGCCGGCGACCGGCGGGGCGATCGCGTAGGCCGAAATCAGCAATGTTTTGTAGGTCGAGCTGCCGCGGATGACGGCATCGGCCTTGACGGCGAGAAGCAAGCCTAGCGACAGCGAGAAGAAAGTGACGAGTGCCGTGAAAATGGCTGTGAAGCCAGCAATCGAGCGGTACTCGGCGCTTTCGAGAACGCCCTTGTAATTGTCGAAGCCGACGAAGCTGGAGCCGAAGCCGAACGGGTCTTCCAGGAAGAACGAGGACTTCACCGCCTGAACGGACGGCCAGTAGAAGAAAATAAAGATGACCGCCATCTGCGGCAGCAGGAAGAGATAAGGCAGCGTCGGCGACGAAAACTGCACGCGCTTCATGGCGGGACCTTTTTGCAAAGCGGTTCCGGAGACGGCGAGCGCCTCCGGAACCGTGGTTTTCAGCAATGGGCTTTATCAGCCGGCAGTCTTGGCAAAACGCTCGAGGAGCTGGTTGCCTTCCTTCTCGATGGTATCGAAAGCGTCCTTGACGGAGGTTTCGCCCGAGAAGATACGGCCGTATTCGCGTTCCATGATTTCGCGGATCTGCGGATAGAAGCCGAGGCGATAGCCCTTCGACCACTCGCCGTCTTCGAGCTTCAGCTGCTTGATGCCGACTTCGGCCGCCGGCTCCTTGTCGTAGTAGCCTTCCTTCTTGGCGAGCTCGTAAGCTGCCTCGGTGATGGCGACGTAGCCGGTTGCCTGGTGGTAGAACTTCTGGATCTCGGGCGAGGTCAGGAACTGGAAGAAGTCCGCAACGCACTTGTTCTCTTCAGCCGACTTGCCGGACATGGCAAAGAGTGCGGCGCCGCCGATGAAGCTATGGGTGCCAGCGCCCTTGATCGAACCCCAGTAGGGCAGGAAGGTTGCCGAGAAGGACATCGTTGCCGTCTTCTTCAGACCGCCGAAGGAACCCGAGGAACCGATCCAGAGAGCGACCTTGCCTTCTTCGAAGGGCTTCTGGTTGTCGGCCCAGCCGGCGCCGTAGTACTTGAAGTAGCCTTCGTCGGACCAGGCCTTCAGCTTGTCGAACATCATGATGAGGTTCGGATCGGTGACCTTGAGCTTGGTGTCGACGACGCTGTCGTAGCCGTTGTTGTTGGTGGCGAACTGAATGTTGTTGCGCGAGAAGAAGTTCTCGGTGAACTCCCAGGTCAGCTGCGACTGGACGAGCGGGATGTAGCCTGCAGCCTTGAGCTTCGGAGCGATCGCCTCGAATTCTTCCCAGGTCTTCGGGGCTTCGACGCCAGCCTTCTTCAGCGCTTCCGGATTGGTGTACATGATCGGCGCGGAAGAGTTGAAGGGCATGCCGACGAACTTGCCGTCAGCAGCAGCGTAGAAATAGCGAACACCCGGAATGAAGGCATTGCGGTCGAACTTGTAGCCGGCGTCCTTGATCAGGTCTTCGGCCGGAACGACGGCGCCCTTGGCGTTGATGATGGTTGCAGCACCCGCGTCGAAGACCTGGAGGATGTTCGGCTGTTCGCCGGAGCGGAAGGCAGCGATGCCGGCAGCAAGCGCTTCTTCGTAGGTACCCTTGCTGACCGGGGTCAGGGCGCAGGCGGACTGCGAAGCGTTGAACTTCTGTGCAACCTCATTGATGACTTCGCCGTTGCGGCCGCCCATGCCGTGCCACCACGTGATGTTGGTCGCAGCAAAGGACGACGATGCCGAAAAGCTTACGGCCACAGTCGCCATCGAAATTTTCTTGAACATGGCTAATCCCTCTCCACCAGTTGTTGGGGTGAGGAGTGCAATAGAGGCCTTCCATGACGCCTCCTTAATGATTTGATGACAGGAGTGTTACATCGATACCTTTTTGCACGCGATTGCAATCCACATTAGAAGGCATTCGGAAAATGCCGCGGCAGGCGGCCAGGCAGGATGGCCACGATGTCGTAACGCTACGAAAGCACAGCATAATCGCGTTGCCTCGCCAACCACAGATCACTGGCAGCTCTGATGCGGTTTTGCGCCGTTGGCGACACGGCGTCGATGGCGCTCATGTGGTCACGGCGCGCCTTCACTTCCACGAAAATCGCCAGATTGCGCTTGCGTGCAATAATGTCGATCTCGCCGAGCTTGGTGCGATAGCCCAGTGCGACGATGCGATAGCCCTTGAGCATGAGATAAAGAGCAGCCAGATACTCGGAGACATGGCCCCGGCCAAGCGCCTTGCGGCGGTCGTTGGCCCTATCGCTCATCGCTGCCCTTCATATCGAGGAGACGCTGGTAGAGCTCCTTCTTGGAAATGCCTGTGAGCCGCGACGCTTCCGCAGCCGCCTTGGAGGTCGGTAAGGTCTTCGCCAGGTCGGCCAGGATCGCATCCACATTCGCGGGTTCTACCGGGCGCTCTGGAGGCGGACCGATAACGAGCACGATCTCGCCTTTGACGCTATCGACGTCGGAATAATGGGCAGCAAGCTCCGCCAGCGTGCCACGACGAAACTCCTCATAGGTCTTGGTCAATTCACGGCAGACCGACGCAACGCGATCACCGCCGAGCACATCGGCGGCGGCGGCTAGCGTTGCGGCTATGCGATGCGGCGATTCAAAGAACATCAGCGTTGCGGGAACGGCTTCGAACTCGGCCAGCCGATCGCGACGCGCCTTGTCCTTGGTCGGCAGAAACCCGGCGAAGAGAAAGGCGTCATTGGGCAGGCCGGAGCCAACCAGAGCGGCGAGCGGCGCGGAGGCCCCTGGAATGGGTATGACGCGATAGCCTGCCTCGATGGCTTTTTGCGCCAGACGATAGCCGGGATCCGAGACCAGCGGCGTCCCGGCATCCGAGACCAGGGCAACGGACTTGCCGGATTCCAGCGCCTGCAAGAGCCGTGGCCCGGCTTCATCGGCATTGTGTTCGTGGTAGGCATAGGGCCGGTTTTGAATGCCGTAGCGGTCAAGCAGGACGCGGGTGACGCGCGTGTCTTCGCAGGCCAGCACATCCGCACCTGCAAGCGTTTCCAGCGCCCGCAATGTGATGTCGCCGAGATTGCCGATCGGCGTCGCGACGAGGTAGAGCGCCGGTTCCAATGGTCGCGCCGGAATGGACATATTGTGCAGGCGGAAGCTGCGTTGCCTGCCACCTTCGGCCATCACATCGTCATTGCTCAAGATAGTTTCACTTTCTTTGGCTTCGCGCCTTTATGGGCGAGGCCTTGCAGTTCGGCAAGGCCGCTGCGATTTCTGTGAGCATTGCACGGGAAAACGGCAATTGCATTGACGCTTCCGCTGGTACCTCTTGCAATCGATCGCAAATTCCTGCCATTTTGCCTGTCCACTCTCTGGTCCCTCTTGGGCAAAAGCATTCCTTGCGGCGCGCAACATGTGCGCTCAAGCAGTAACGGTCGAAAGCGGTAGCATCCCATGCGTATTACAATTGAGCGGTCCAACCTTTTGAAGTCGCTGAACCACGTGCATCGCGTGGTCGAACGCCGGAACACGATCCCGATCCTGTCCAACATCCTGCTGCGCGCCGAGGGCCAGAACCTCGACATGAAGGCGACCGATCTCGATCTCGAAGTGACCGAAGCGACCCCCGCCAATGTCGAACAGGCTGGTGCCACGACCGTTCCTGCCCATCTTCTTTACGACATCGTGCGCAAGCTGCCGGACGGCTCCGAAGTCCTGCTGGCGACCAGTACCGACGGCGGCTCGATGACGGTTCAGTCCGGCCGCTCGAAGTTCTCGCTGCAGTGCCTGCCGGAATCTGACTTCCCGGATCTCACCGCCGGCACCTTCAGCCATACCTTCAAGCTGAAGGCGACCGACCTCAAGATGCTGATCGATCGCACGCAGTTCGCGATCTCGACCGAGGAAACCCGCTACTACCTCAACGGCATCTTCTTCCACACGATCGAGAGCAAGGGCGACCTGAAGTTGCGCGCCGTCGCAACCGACGGCCACCGCCTCGCCCGCGCCGACGTGAATGCGCCATCGGGCTCGGAAGGCATGCCCGGCATCATCATCCCGCGCAAGACCGTGGGCGAACTGCAGAAGCTTGTCGATGTGCCGGATGCGATCGTGACCGTCGAGGTTTCCGACGCTAAGCTCCGACTCAGTATCGGCTCGATCGTCATGACCTCGAAGTTGATCGACGGCACCTTCCCGGATTACCAGCGCGTCATTCCGACCAATAACGACAAGGAAATGCGCGTCGATTGCACGACGTTTGCGCAAGCCGTCGACCGTGTCTCGACGATCTCCTCGGAGCGTGGCCGCGCCGTCAAGCTCGCGCTCTCCGACGGTCAACTGCTGCTCACCGTCAACAATCCGGATTCCGGCAGCGCGACGGAGGAAGTCGCGGTCGGCTACGATACCGACTCGATGGAAATCGGCTTCAATGCGAAATATCTGCTCGACATTACGGCGCAGCTTTCCGGCGATGAGGCGATCTTCCTGCTTGCCGATGCCGGCTCGCCGACGCTCATTCGCGACACGACCGGCGACGACGCTCTCTACGTGCTGATGCCGATGCGGGTCTAACCGCGTCGCATTTGCCGTGCAAACTTTGCCAATTGCGACGTCGGGCCTTGTTTTTCGCTCGAACCAACTGCAATTAAAGACCGGGCTGCTTTGTTGCATATCTAGGAGGATGGTGGAATGGCGTTGCGCCTGAAGGAACGGCTGGGCAAGAAGTTTGACGAAGAGATCCGCTTCTTCAAGGGAATGATGCAGGGGCCGAAGACTGTCGGTTCGATTGTTCCCACCTCCTCCATTACAGCGCGCAAGATGGCGAGCGTTATCAACCTTCACTCCGGACTGCCGGTCCTCGAGCTCGGGCCAGGCACCGGGGCGATCACCAAGGCAATCCTCGGACGAGGCGTGAAGCCGGAGAACCTGGTCGCTGTCGAGTATTCGACGGACTTCTACGAGCACCTGGTCCGGCTCTATCCGGGCGTGAACTTCATCAATGGCGATGCGTTCAATCTCGATAAGACGCTCGGCGCCATGAGGGATCAAAAGTTCGATTCCGTCGTTTCCGCCGTCCCGCTGCTAAACTTCCCGATGCAGGCCCGCATCGCGCTTCTCGAGAGCCTGCTCGACCGCCTTCCGGCAGGCCGGCCCGTCGTGCAGATTTCGTACGGCCCTGTGTCGCCGATCATCGCGCGGCCGGATCGCTATCATATCCAGCACTTCGACTTTATCGTCCGTAACATCCCGCCGGCGCAGCTCTGGATCTACCGGCGCGGCTGAACCCTGTGTTCGGCCTCTACATCACGCATCCGCAGGTGAGGATCGATCCGGCGGTTCCCGTACCGAAATGGGGGCTGTCAGAGCTTGGCGCCGCGCGCGCCCACAAAGCGGCCGAAAGCGACTGGGGAAAGCAGCTGCGGCGCGTCGCTTCCAGCGACGAGACGAAGGCGATCGAGACCGCCGAGATCCTTGCCGCCGCGGCCGGGCTGGCCATCGAGATTGTCGACGGCATGCATGAGAACGACCGCTCGGCAACCGGCTTCCTGCCGCCACCTGAGTTCGAGAAGGCCGCCAACTGGTTCTTTGCGCATCCCGAAGACAGCTTCAGGGGTTGGGAACGGGCAATCGACGCGCAGCGCCGTATCATTTCGGCCGTTACCAATATTCTTGCGTCGCATGATCCCGCCCTGCCCATTGCATTCGTCGGCCACGGAGGCGTGGGAACTTTGCTAAAGTGCCATTTGCAAGGCCGCCCGATCCGGCGCGATGGCGATCAACCGGGCGGCGGCGGCAATCTCTACTGTTTCAGCCTTGCGGATCGACGCCTGTCGTGCGACTGGACGCCTATCGAAGAGTGGCAGGGATGGATGTGACATGGATGCACGCGAGCGGCTGATCGTCGGGCTGGATGTTCCAACGCTTGGCGAGGCCGAACGGATCGTCGACACGCTCGGCGACGACGTCGTCTTCTACAAGATCGGCTATCAGCTGGCCTTTGCCGGCGGCCTGGAGTTTGCGCGCGACCTTGCCAGGAGCGGCAAGAAGGTCTTCCTCGATATGAAGCTGCTCGACATCGACAACACCGTCGCCTCCGGCGTCGAGAACATCGTCAAGATGGGCATGTCGATGCTGACGCTGCACGCCTATCCGAAGGCGATGAAAGCTGCGGTGGAGGCCGCAAAGGGTTCCGATCTCTGCCTTCTCGGCGTGACCGTCCTGACCTCGATGGACGAACAGGACCTGATCGCGGCCGGCTACGAATATGACCCGCACACGCTCGTCCTGCGCCGCGCCGAACAGGCGCACCTCGCCGGCATGGGTGGCGTTGTCTGCTCCGCTGAGGAAGCGTCCGCCGTCCGCAAGATCATCGGCCCCGATATGGCGCTTGTCACGCCGGGCATTCGCCCCGTCGGCGCCGACCGGGGCGACCAGAAGCGTGTGATGACACCAGCTGCCGCGCTGAAGGCCGGCTCCAGCCATCTCGTTGTCGGCCGCCCGATCGTCAAGGCAGCCGATCCCAAGGAGGCGGCCCTGGCGATCCTCGCCGAGATGTCGGCGGCCCTTCAATAATCACGTGAGCCAGGGAGCATCTAAAATGGCAAAAGGATATTGGATTGCGCGCGTCGATGTTCGTGACGCGGAGCGCTACAAGGATTACGTCGCGGCGGCAAAGCCGGCCTTCGAAAAGTACGGCGCCAACTTTCTCGCCCGTGGCGGCGCGATCACCGAACTCGAGGGCAAGGCGCGCGCGCGCAACGTGGTGATCGAGTTTCCTTCGATGCAGCACGCTGTCGATTGCTACAATTCGCCGGAATACCAGATCGCGGCGAAAATCCGCCAGGAAGTCGCCGACGCCGAGATGGTCGTCGTCGAAGGCATCTGAGGCGAGTTCTCAGCCATGATAACTGCGGCGCGATGGCCCTTTTCGTCGCGCCGCGATTGGTCTAAGACGAAACCAGATCGACCAAACAATTGAGCCTTTCGAGGAGCCTGCCATGACCCTTGCCAACCTGCCGCCACTCGTCACCGTGTTCGGAGGGTCCGGCTTCATCGGCAGGCATATCGTGCGCGTGCTGGCAAAGCGCGGCTACCGCATCCGCGTTGCCGTCCGCCGCCCTGACCTCGCCGGCTTCCTGCAACCGCTTGGCAATGTCGGACAGATATCCTTCGTCCAGGCAAATCTGCGCTACCGCAACTCGGTCGACCGCGCCGTCGAAGGCGCCGATTACGTCGTCAACTGTGTCGGCATCCTGCACGAGACCGGCCGCAATTCCTTCGAAGCGGTCCAGGAATTCGGTGCGCGTGCTGTCGCCGAGGCGGCTCGCGGCGTCGGCGCCAAGCTGATCCATATCTCGGCGATCGGCGCTCACGCCCATTCCGATTCCGGATACGCCCGCACCAAGGGTCGCGCCGAGGCAGCGATCCACGCGATCAAACCGGATGCCATCATCTTCCGCCCGTCGGTCGTTTTCGGGCCCGAGGACGGCTTCTTCAACAAGTTTGCCGACATGGCGCGCATCTCGCCCTTCCTGCCGTTGATCGGTGGCGGCAAGACGAAGTTCCAGCCGGTCTATGTCGTCGACGTAGCCGAGGCCGTAGCCAAAGCCGTCGAGAACAAGGTGACCGCAGGCGAAGTCTACGAGCTTGGCGGACCCGAAGTGCTGACGTTCCGCGAATGTCTCGAGATCATGCTGAAGGCAACTTGGCGCAAGAATCGCCTGGTCTCGCTTCCTTTCGGCATTGCCTCCCTGATCGGCAGGGTTGCCTCGCTCGTTCCATTCATCACACCGCCGATCACCGCAGATCAGGTACGGCTTCTAAAGAAGAACAACATCGTCTCCAAGGAAGCGGAAGCCGAGGGCCGCACCTTGAAGGGCATCGGCATCACTCCAACTCTGGTGAGCTCGGTGATCGGCTCGTACCTCGTGCAGTATCGTCCGCACGGCCAATACACTGGATCAGGCAAGGCCGCCTAAAGGCCAGCTGTCGATCTTGTAATCAGTAGTGCTGCTCGTGACCTCGCGGGCGGCATTTTTCTTGGAAGAGTCTTCCGGAATCGCGCAAGTTGTGGATGCTTTTTTTCTCTATGTCCGGAAGGCATTCGTTGCATAAAAGCCGCACGAAAAAATTAGCGGAATTAACACCAAATTTAGCAGGAAGATTTATTGCTATTTGTCATTCCACTGACTACACACCCCGCGCGTCTCCCAATGGACTCAGCGCCTTGACGGCGCGCCAACGACTTTTGAAAGGCTTTTTTCGATGGGTAGGTCAATCGCGCTCCTGTTTGCGTGTGCGGCGCTGGTGATTCTGGCAGGCTCCTTCATTGCACCCGGTTCGGTTGCAGCGGTGAAGGGCGAGTGCTCGCCAGCCTACGGCGTTGATCCCTGCGAGACCGGCTCCATCAGCCGATAACAAGAAACCGGCGCCGTAGCGCCGGTTTTTCTATCAGATACCGCAAGTTCGATCAGAAGCTGAAGCCCGCGCGCTTCATGGTGTTTGTTCGTTGCTTCAGCGCGCAATCCGCATCCGCGCCATCGGTGCGCGAATGCGGCAATCAAAAACCGTCTCAGGCAATCATCCCGGTCGCCGCCATAGCGAGCAGAATGCCGCCGAGAATCATGCGGTAGATCGCAAACACCGTAAACCGGTTGCTCCTGATGTAGGACAGCAGCCATTTCACGGCGACGAATGCGACAATCGTCGAAACGACGAAGGCGATTCCGAGGCTTGTCCAGTCCTCGTTTGCTGCGCCACCATCCTTGAACGTCTTCACCAATTCGTAGGCACTTGCGGCATACATTGTGGGGATGCCGACCAGAAAGGCGAATTCGGTTGCGGCTGCACGATTGCCGGTGCCTGCCAACATGGCAACGAAGATTGTTGCGCCGGAGCGTGACGTTCCCGGGAAGACGCCGGCGACCACCTGGGCAATGCCGACCAAGATGGCAACGAGCCAGGTTATCTCCTTGTGGGGCGGTCGGCGGGCGGCCGCCCATTCAGCAAAGATCATCCAGACACCGCCAATGATCAGCGCCCAGGCGATCGGCGTCGCATTCTCAGGCAGCTGAAATCCGAGCTTCTTCACGATCAGTCCGAGGATCGACGTGATGAGAAATGCGACAATCAGCTTAGCGGCGTAAGAGCGGTTGCGCGGATCACGCCAACCCAGAACGAGATCCAGAAGACGACGCCAGTAAATGATGGTGACGGCGAGGATCGCGCCTGCCTGAATGACGATGTTGAACATGTCCGATCGATGGCCAAGCCATTGCTCAGCAATGATAAGATGACCGGTGCTCGAGATCGGCAGAAACTCGGTAATTCCCTCTATTATGCCTAGAATTATAGAGTTCACATAGTCCATAAATTCTCTCCGTGGAGTTTGGTCGAGCTTGCGGTGGGGTTATGGCGTCTGGAAGTGACGAAGGCAGGGCGAGAAAGCAAAAATCGGTTTTCGGGCACGTACACTTCCCTTGTCCAGGCGGTCGGCAGCCCGACTCGCTTGTATTGGAAGGGCCAAGCTCCTATAGCTTCAACGAATGAGTCATGACTAGGGCGCTATAATCATCGCGCACCTGCAACGTGCCACACCCCTCAAAAAATCCGAGAATCGATGCCCACGCTCTATCATCACCCTATGTCATCCGCATCACGCTTCGTCCGGCTGATCCTGACGGAGTACGGCTATCAGGCGGACCTGATCGAGGAACAGACATGGGAGAAGCGCAGGGATTTCCTCGCGCTGAATCCAGCCGGAACATTGCCGGTTTATGTCGACGACAGCATGCGGGCGCTGTGCGGCGCCGCTGTGATCTCCGAATATCTCGACGAGACGCATGGCGTGCTCAAGCGTGACCGCCGGCTGCTGGCCGAAGATCCATTCCAGCGCGCCGAAATTCGCCGGCTGACGGAATGGTTCATGCAGAAGATGGAAACCGACGTGACCAAGCCGCTTGCCCGCGAGCGGGTCTATAAGCTGCAGATGACGGCAGACCAGGGCGGCGGCGCGCCTGACTCGAAGATCCTTCGCACGGCGCGGGCGAATATCCGCCAGCACATGAAATACCTGACATGGCTCGCAGGCTCGCGCCAGTGGCTGGCGGGTGACCGCATGAGCTATGCCGATCTGGCTGCTGCCTCCGCCGTTTCCATTCTCGATTATCTCGGTGAAATCGACTGGTCGGAAGCCCCTCTTGTGAAAGAGTGGTATCAGCGCCTGAAGTCGCGTCCATCCTTCCGACCGTTGCTCACTGAGCGCGTGCGGGGCCTGACGCCGGTGTCGCACTACGCCGATCTGGACTTCTGACGAGGGCCTTCGATGGCCACGGAAAACAAGGAACAGAAACGCCGCGACACTCTCACCGCCTTCGTTCGCTCGGAGGCAAAGGCGTTGGGATTCGACCTCTGTCGCATCACGCAGCCGGACGCCATACCGGAGGCCAAGGAGCGGCTTGGCGAATTCATCGACGCGGGGCGGCATGGCACGATGGAGTGGATGGCGGAAACCCGCGACAGGCGCGGCGATCCGCGCACGCTCTGGAGCGATGTCCGGTCGATTGTCGTCTTCGGCCTCAATTATGGACCCGACGAAGATCCCCGCGAAGTTCTGACAAAGCCCGACAAGGCTGCGATCTCGGTCTATGCGCGCAATCGCGACTATCATGACGTCATCAAGGGGCGGTTGAAGGAGATTGCGACGCGTTTTGCAGCGCGCGCCGGGGCGGATGTAAAGGTCTTCGTCGACACCGCTCCGGTGATGGAGAAGCCGCTGGCTGCCGCGGCCGGCCTCGGCTGGCAGGGCAAACACACCAACCTCGTCAGCCGTGAGCTCGGTTCTTGGCTTTTCCTCGGCTCAATGTTCACGACCGCGGATTTGAACATCGACACCCCGGAAGTCGACCACTGCGGCTCCTGCCACGCCTGTCTCGACATCTGCCCGACCAATGCCTTTCCCGGTCCTTACCAGATCGACGCGCGGCGCTGCATCTCCTACCTGACCATCGAGCACAAGGGACCGATCGATCCGGCGTTGCGCCCGCTGATCGGCAATCGGATCTATGGCTGCGACGATTGCCTTGCCGCCTGCCCATGGAACAAATTTGCCCACGAGGCGTCCGAGATGAAGCTGCAGGCCCGCGAGGACCTCAAGGAACCGACGATCGAGTTCCTGCTCAGCCTTGACGACGCCGCCTTCCGCACGTTCTTCAGCGGTTCGCCGGTCAAGCGTATCGGCCGCGATCGATTCATCCGGAATGTGCTCATCGCCGCCGGCAATTCGGGCGACCGCCGATTTGTCGAGCGATGTCGGGAACTGACACGGGACCCCTCGCCCGTCGCGCGTGGCATGGCGGTTTGGGCGCTTTCGCGCCTTCTTGAGGCTGGAGAATTTTTTGCCTTTGCGGCACAAAGGCCGGATGAGTCGGACAGCGATGTCCTAAACGAGTGGCGGCTAGCGGGAGCTGTGTGATGGATGTGATGATTTTCGGCTGCGGCTATTCGGGCAAGGCAATCGGCAAGGCCTTCAATGCTGATGGAGTGCGCGTATCCGGGACCACACGGGCGGACGACAAAGCAGCTGCCCTGCGCGGCCAGGACATTAACGCGTTCCTTTTCGACGGCGAAACCCTGGGGAACGACTTGCGCGCTGCAATGCGGGATACGACGCATCTCGTGCAATCCATTGCACCGCGGGAAAATGGCGACCCGCTGATCAGGCTGGCGGGCGATCGCTTGCGGGAGATGATGCCGGAGCTCCAGTGGATCGGCTACCTCTCGACGGTCGGCGTCTATGGCGATCACAAGGGCAATTGGGTCACCGAAGACACGCCATGCACACCGGTTTCCGGGCGGTCAAAGGAGAGGCTGGAAGCGGAAGATGGCTGGATGGCCATCGGCGCCGAGGCCGATATACCGGCAGCCGTTCTCCGCCTCTCGGGCATCTATGGCCCGGGCCGCAATGCCTTCTGCAATCTGGAACGCGGCAGCGCGCGACGGCTGATCAAGGAGGATCAGGTTTTCAACCGGATCCGCGTGGAGGATATCGGCGCGGCGACGCGGTTTCTCGCCGAGCGCGGGCTCGGCGGCATCTATAATGTGACGGACGATCTGCCCGGCCCGCCGCAGGACGTCATTGTCGAGGCCGCACGCCTGATGGGCGTCGAGCCCCCGCCGGAGCAGCCTTTCGAGACGGCTGAACTCACGCCGATGGCGCGGTCCTTCTACGGCGAGAACAAGCGGGTCTCGAACGCCAAGCTGAAGGCCGCTGGCTTCACGTTTTCCTTCCCAACCTATCCCGCCTCGCTCGCGCAGCTGATGCAGAGCAACAGCTGGCGCGGTTAGCGGCACCGCCTCAGGCCGAGACCCCGAGAGCCGGTTCGGTCTTTACCCTTGCGAGCGGCGGGAACGCCAGTGCGATCGCTGCCGCGCCCAGCCCGACCAGCGCGGATCCAATGAAGAGCCACGAGTAGCTGTGGAACGTGTCGAAGATCCAGCCGCCGATCAGAGGCCCGAATGCCATGCCGAGGCTGGACAGCATTGTGGCTGCGCCGAACACAGTACCGATGATACGCGGCCCGAAATATTCCCGCGCAAGCACGGCATAAAGCGGCATCACGCCGCCATAGGCACTGCCGAAGATAATCGCGAGAACATAGAATTCGCCGAGCCGGCTGACGAAGAGATAGGTTGCCAGCGCGATCGCCTGGACGAGCAGGCCGGTAACGAGGACGGGCTTCACCCCGATCCTGTCGGCAAGCCCACCATAGAGAAGCCGGCCGCCGAGCCCCGCAAGCCCCTCGACGCTGTAGATGCTGACGGCAGCCATCGGTGCGATGCCGCAGATCGTGGCATAGCTGACCATGTGGAAGATCGGGCCGGAATGCGCGGCGCAGCAGGCAGAGAACGTCAGGCCGAGCACAATGAATTGCGGTGAGCGCAACACCCGCGAGAGTTTGGGTCGCTCACCGTCCGATATAGTGGCGGCGGCACCGTCGCTCGCTTCAGCCGGCGGACGCCGGACGAGCAAGGCTGCGGGTATCAGCAGCACCCAGGCCGTGATGCCGATCAACAGCATTGCGGTGCGCCAATCATAAGCAGAGATAAGCAGGCGCGCGAAGGGCGAGATCGTCATCGGCGCGACACCCATGCCGGCAGAAACCAATGAGACGGCAAGGCTGCGGTTCTCCTCGAACCAACCTGTCGTCGTGGCGATCATCGGTGCAAAGAACGTGCTGGCCGCAAGTCCGACCAGAATGCCGTAGGTCAGCTGAAATTGCAGAAGGGACTCCGCGCGGCTTGCCAATACGAGTGCCAGCCCAAGCGCGCCTGCGCCGATGAGAACGACAATGCGCGGACCGAAGCGATCGCTTGCGGCGCCCCAGAGAAAGCCGCCAATCCCCATAACAATGAAATTGAGCGTCATCGCAGTCGCGATGCCCGCGTGTGACCAGCCGGTCTCGATGGCGATCGGCTCCTGGAAGATCGCCAGTGAGAACATCGCGCCGAGCGCAACGCAGGTCATCAATGCCCCGGCCGCGACAATAATCCAACTGTAGGGTATGCTCATAACTTCCGCAGCCTCCCTGCCCAAGTTGACGAGGCGCGCACCGCTTGCGCGCTTGCAAGCTAAGACGTTCGCACAGCCGCACTTTCGACAACGCCGTCGTGCTTTTTGTGCGATACCTCGGCAAACTCCCCTGCCAGCTTGATATCATGAGTTACCAACGCTGCGGGAGCGGGCTGCAGATTTTACTTCCTGTGGTTGTCCAAGGCAGCCATCAGCAGTTCAGCAAAAGGGTAGAAAATTCCTACTTCGCCGACACAGCGCGCACAATCCAGCGCCGGTTTATGGTTAACGGCCCCTGAATTTGCTCAAATGAGGCATTAATTATGGCGCTCACGCAAAATTATTTTCGTTAATTTTGTGATCGTGGGTTGCGTGGATTTGGTCTTGCAAAAAACGTTCTAATTTTACTTGATTTCATTATCTTTTTTCCCATCTCCTTGATTTTTAGCGGCTCCATGTCGCGCATCTTGCCATCACAAATATTACACTTTGTAATATTCCGTGATAATTGGGGGCACTTTTTCGCCACACTTGGCCGGATTCAACCCTCCCACCGCCCACAAGGCGCGAGTTCAACAGTTGAGGGACAATCCGTTTTGAAGAAAATTTGCCGTTCTGTTATCGCAGCAGCAACTATTGCAGCCTGTTCTACCATCCTTCCCGTTGAAGGATTTGCTGCAAATGGTTGCGGTGGCGCTTCATGGTACGCACTTCGCTCCAAAACCGCTTCCGGGGAACGTATGAACCCGACCATCAATACTGCAGCACATCGTTCACTGGCATTTGGTACGAAGCTGAAAGTTACCAACCGCAGAAACGGACGCAGTGTCGTCGTCCGCGTCAACGATCGTGGCCCATTCATTCGTGGCCGCGTCCTCGATCTCTCCCGCGCCGCCGCCCAGAACATTGGTATGGTCAGCAGCGGCACCGCGAAGGTCTGCTACGAGGTCATAGGCTAAAGCATCTGTCGGCCCGAAGGGGTCCGCTTGCTCTTGCCGCCAATCGCGAGTACGACGCGATTGAAGACTTGTGTACAATCTGCTGCGTCTGTTGCGCTTCCTGCGGATTGTTCACAAGCCCGGTATTTTGACCCGAGGCGACTAGGAGCTGTGTGAATGCGTTTGGGCGGACGGCTCGAAGGGGCGATTTCGGTTCTTGCAGATATCGATGCCCGCAGACGGCCTGTAGCCGATGCATTGAAGGACTGGGGCCTCGCTCATCGCTTCGCCGGATCCGGCGATCGCGCGGCGATCGGCAATATTGTCTATGATGCGCTTCGTATGCGCCTCTCCCACGCGTGGCTGATGGACGACGATAGCGCATCCGCCATCGCCCATGCCGTCATGTTCCGGCAGTGGGGCTTCACGCCGGAAAGCCTTGCCGCGGAACTCACGGACGATAAGTTCGCGCCAAGCCCGCTTTCCGAAGCGCAGCTCTCCGCCTTCAACAGCCGCCGGCTGGCCGACGCCCCGGCTCATGTTCAGGGCGATATTCCCGAATGGGTGCAGTCCTCCTTGGAACGTGCCTTCGGCGATCGGTGGCTCGCCGAAGCGCAGGCCCTTGCCGGGCGTCCCACGCTCGATTTGCGTGCCAACATCCTGAAAGCCACCCGCGACAAGACGGTCAAGGCGCTCGAAAGAGCCGGCGCACAAAGGGCCGCGATCGCGCGGTACGGTATCCGGATTCCCGCCGGCGAAGGAGCCTCACGGCTTCCAAACGTGACAGCCGAGCTTTCGTTCCAGAAAGGCTGGTTCGAAGTACAGGACGAGGGATCGCAGATCGTTGCCGATCTCGTGCTTCCCAAAGACGGCGAACAGGTTCTCGATTACTGCGCGGGCGGCGGCGGCAAGACGCTCGCCATGTCGGCGGCCATGCACAACAAGGGCCAGGTCCACGCCTACGATGCGGATCGCAAGCGGCTCGCTCCGATCATCGAGCGGTTGAAGCGTGCTGGAACCCGCAATGTCCAAGTGCATGATGACGCCAAGGCCTTGAAGAGCCTCAGCGATCGCTGCGACAAGGTGCTCGTCGATGCGCCATGCACGGGAACCGGCACATGGCGGCGGCGGCCTGACACCAAATGGCGGCTGACCGCCAAGAACCTCGATGAGCGCACGGCCCAGCAGCAAGATGCACTCAAGCAGGCCAGCGCCTTTGTCCGCCCGGGCGGCGAGCTGATCTATGTGACCTGCTCGGTGCTGCCGCAGGAAAACGAGGAACAGGTCCGGCGATTCACCACCGAGAACGGCGACTACGAAATCGTCAGTGCCCTGCCTGCCTGGGATGGACTATTCGGAAAGGACAGTCCACGTCCCCGCTCGCCCGACGGCAGGACCATCACCCTGACGCCCGCCTCCACCGATACGGACGGTTTCTTCTTCTGCCGCATGCAGAGGAAAGGCTGAGCATTCACTCGGCGCCCCCCAGCAACGGCGGCGAATATACTTAAAATCATTCCAAACTAGAGTGTTTGACACCAGTTTGCTTTTGGGCGAAGAGATTTTTCGTCGGACCTCAGACGGAACGTCCGCACAGGAGAGGATCATGAAACTCAACAAGAATTTTTGCGCAGCTGTGGCGCTGGCGGTGGCCCCAACCGCTCTGCTCGCCATTCCCGCCTACGCGGCACCGGATGCTGCTGCAGTCGTCAAGCATTACGCCGAAGTTGCGCATGCCAAGTACGAAGACTCGCTGACCACGGCGAAAGCTCTCGACGCGGCAATCGACGCCCTGCTCAAGAACCCGACCGATGAAACGTTGAAGACTGCCCGCGCCGCCTGGATCAAGGCTCGCGTCCCTTACCAGCAGACGGAAGTCTACCGCTTCGGCAACCCGATCGTCGACGACTGGGAAGGCAAGGTCAACGCCTGGCCGCTGGACGAAGGCTTGATCGATTATGTCGACCCGTCCTACGGCACCGAGAGCGACGAGAACTCGCTCTATGTGGCCAACGTCATTGCCAACAAGACGATCAAGATCGACGGCAAGGACGTTGACGCGTCCAAGCTGACGCCTGAGTTCCTGTCTGGCACGCTGGCAGAAGCCGGCGGCGTCGAAGCCAATGTCGCAACGGGCTACCACGCGATCGAATTCCTGCTCTGGGGCCAGGACCTCAACGGCACGGGTCCAGGTGCTGGCAACCGCCCTGCGACCGATTATGACCTCAAGAATTGCACACACGGCAATTGCGATCGCCGCGCAGAGTATCTGAAGTCCGCCTCCACGCTGCTCGTTTCCGACCTTCAGGAAATGACCAACAACTGGGCTCCGGATGGCGAAGCCACCAAGCATGTCGAAGCAGACCCGAAGGCCGGCCTCGTTGCCATCCTGACCGGCATGGGTTCGCTCTCCTATGGCGAGCTGGCCGGCGAGCGCATGAAGCTCGGCCTGCTGCTGCACGATCCGGAAGAAGAGCACGATTGCTTCTCCGACAACACCTACAACTCGCACCTCAACGACGCGATCGGCATCGCCGCCGCTTACACCGGCGATTACACCCGCGTCGACGGCACGAAGATAAAGGGTCCGTCGCTGCATGATCTCGTCGCAGCCAAGGACAACAAGCTCGACAAGGACATGCAGGCGAAGCTGAAGAAGACGCTCGATGCGATGCAGGTCATGGCGAAGCGCGGTCAGAATGTCGAGAAGTACGACCAGATGATCGGCGAAGGCAACAAGAAGGGCAACGCCGTCGTTCAGGCTGCCATCGACGGTCTCGTCGACCAGACCAAGTCCGTGCAGCGCGTTATTGCCGCACTCGATCTCGGCACGGTGAAGCTTGAAGGTTCCGACAGCTTGGATAATCCTAACGCGGTCTTCCAATAAGTGAAAAGGCGGGCCGCTTCGTCTGGCGGGGCGGCCCGAACCCCCGAAATGCCTCCCAGACCGGCCCCTCGTCTTCTCAGTAGCGCAGTGTTCTGCGCCGCGATTGCCGGATTTTCCGTCGCCCTGGCGTCCGATTTCGATCTCCCGACAAAGCGAACCGATCTTTCCGACGCAGATATGAAACGCGTCGCCGATGTGACGCGACCGACCACCGATTTTTCCAAGGTCGAGCAATACGAGGCGATGCAGGCCGGCGGCGCCACCTCCATCGATCCGGTCACAGAGGATTCCTTTTCGCATATTTCCGCGACGATCCCCTTTGAGAAAGAGCAGCCGTTCCGTCTTGGAAATGCCCTCTTCAAGAAGCTCTGGGTTTCCGCCCCCTCCTCGACGCAGGCCTCGGATGGCCTGGGGCCGCTCTTCAACGCCCGCTCCTGTATGAGTTGCCATTTGAATGACGGCCGCGGAAGGCCCCCGGAAGGCGGCGTCAGCGCCACCTCGATGTTTCTGCGCCTATCGCGCCCGGCGATAACGCCGGAGGAGCAACGCGCAATCGCCACCGCCGAGAACGTCAACTTCCCCGACCCTGTCTATGGCCACCAGTTGCAGGATCTTGCAGTTCCGGGTCTTCCCTCCGAGGGGAAGATGGCGATCCGCTACACCGAGGAGCCTGTGACGCTTGGCGACGGCGAAACGGCCTCGCTGCGCCGTCCGACCTATGCGGTGATCAACCTTGGCTACGGGCCACTCGACCCCGCGACAACGATCTCGCCGCGCGTCGCGCCCGCAATGATCGGGCTCGGCCTGATCGAGGCCATTCCCGAGGCGGACATCCTAGCCCACGCCGATCCGGACGATGCGAACGGCGACGGCATCCATGGCAAGGCGGCGATCGTGCGTGATCACCGCACCGGTAAGATCGCGCTCGGTCGCTTCGGCTGGAAGGCCCAGAATGCAAGCGTGCGTGATCAGAGCGCCGATGCTTTTTCCAACGACATTGGCATTTCGAACTCCGACCGGCCCGACCCACACGGCGACTGCACAAAAGCCGAAGCAGGGTGCCAGAAGATGCCGACAGGCGTGCAGAAGCGCCTAGGCAAGGAGGAGGCCCCCGGCCCGATCCTCGACCTCGTCACCTTCTATTCCGCCAACCTGGCCGTCCCTGCGCGGCGAAAGGCGAGCTTTCCGGCAACCCTGCGGGGCAAGAAGATCTTCTACCAAAGCGGCTGCATCTCCTGCCACGTGCCGAAGTTCGTCACGAGCCGCGACAGCGCCGACAAGGCCCAATCCTTCCAGCTGATCTGGCCTTATTCCGACTTGCTGCTGCATGACATGGGCGACGGTCTCGCGGACGGACAACAAGTCGGAAGCGCCAACGGTCGTGAATGGCGCACGCCGCCACTATGGGGTATAGGTCTGACACAGACTGTCAGCGGGCACAGCTTTTTCCTCCACGACGGACGCGCCAGAAATCTCACCGAAGCGATTCTCTGGCATGGCGGCGAGGCGCAAAAGGCGCGTGACGCTTTCGCATCCCTGCCGAAGGATGACCGGCAGGCACTGATTACATTCCTGGAGTCCCTTTGATGCGCCTTTGGCAACCCCTTGTTCTCTCCCTTGCCCTTGCTTCCTCCGCTGCCGCCCAGACCACTGCACCGCAAGCCGGCCTGAACGAGGAGGCGGTATCGGCCGTGATGCAGCGGGCAGTCGACGACGTGATCCGCCCTGGCTACCGCAATGCCCAGCAATCGGCAGCGCGCCTGACAACGGCAATGAAGGACCTCTGCGATGACGCGACCCAGCAGACACTCGACAAGGCGAAATCGGCCTTCGACGACACGATCCGTTATTGGTCGGTCATAGAGATTGTCCAGACCGGGCCGGTTATCCAGGACAATCTCTTCGAGCACATCCTGTTTTATCCCGATCGCAAGGGCGTCGGCCTGAAACAGGTTCAGGCTCTGATCGCCAAGGCCGACCCCAAAGATGCGACAGTCGACGCAATCGCGGGCAAGAGCGTGGCGCTGCAGGGACTGACGGCGCTTGAGTACGTGCTCTACGGCACCGGCTCCGAAGACCTGACCAAGCAGAAGAACAGCTTCCGATGCCTCTACGGCGCTGCAATTGCCGGCAACGTCCAGCGCGAGGCCGGCGAAGTCGTCGCGGCCTGGGAAAAGCCTGATGGCGTGCAGGCGAGCTGGAAGCATCCGGGCCCGCAAAGCGCAGACTTCATGGACAACAAGGAAGCGGTGACCGCGCTGCTCGGGATTCTCGTTCATGGCGCGGAGACCGTCCGCGACCAACGGCTCGAGCAGTTCTACAAGGGCAAGGACACCACACCACGTCCGCGCATGGCGATCTACTGGCGCTCCCACAACACGTGGAAGTCGATGACGGCCAACCTCGAAGGATTGCGCACGCTCTGGCAAAAGGCCGGCATGGCCGAACTTCTGCCTGCGGACAAGAAGCCCATCGCCGATGCGATCGATGCCAGCTTCAAGTCGCTGCTGGAGACCGTGCCGAAGCTCAACCCGGATATCGAAGTTGCGACAAGCGCCGAGGAGAAAGCAAAGCTCGATGCCCTTCTCGTCAGTACGCGCGAACTGATCACCAAAATCAGCGATGATTACGGCGTAGCGATCGGCCTGTCAGCCGGCTTCTCCTTCTCGGACGGCGATTGAGGGCCATGTGGAATAGCTTGGCGATCGACCGGCGCAGTTTCGTCAAAGCCGCCGGACTGACATTGCTGGCCGCGCTCCAGCCGCGTGCGCTCATGGCGCTGGAGCGCGCGGATGCTGTCTATGCATCTGGTATGCGAACGGCAAACGGATCCTACGCCGTTGCCACCGTTTCGGAGCGCGGTGAAATCATCGATCAAGTCGCGCTTCCGGCACGAGCGCATGGCATGGCCTTCAGCCAAATGACGGGAAAGACTGTCGCGTTTGCCCGCCGCCCCGGCACCTATGCGATGATCTTCGATTCTCGCAGCAAGAAAGAGCCGATCATCATCACGACTGCCGAGGGTCGCCACTTCTATGGCCATGGCGCCTTTTCACCGGATGGCCGGCTTCTCTATGCCAGCGAAAACGCCTTCGACACCAACCGTGGCGTGATCGGCCTTTACGACGCGACGAGCCGTTTTGAGCGTGTCGGCGAGTTCGAGACCTACGGCGTCGGTCCGCATGACATGACCGTGTCTGACGACGGGCGCATGCTGATCGTGGCCAATGGCGGGATCGAAACGCATCCGGACTTCGGCCGCACGAAGCTCAACCTATCCAGCATGCAACCGTCGCTGACGCTGATAGACGCGGCAACGGGAACGCTGATCGAAAAACGCTCCTTGCCATCGCAGTGGGCGCAACTCTCTACACGGCACGTCGATGTCGACGACAGCGGCCGCGTCTGGTTTGCCTGCCAATACGAGGGCCATCGCAACGACCTGCCGCCCCTCGTCGGCTCGTTTGCGAAAGGCGAGGATCTGCGCTTTGTCGATCTTCCGGAAGAGACCACACGCCGGCTCGCAAACTACGTCGGCGCCATCGCAATCAATCGGATGGAAGGGCTGGTCGGCGTCACCTCCCCCAAGGGCGGTGCTTCCGTGACGATCGATGCGAAGAGCGGTCGGGTGCTCCATGAGGAGTTCGTGCCGGACGCGGCAGGCATTGCCGCTGCCAGGAGCGGTTTTGCCGTGTCGTCCTATGAAGGCGGGTTTCTATCAACGCAGAGCGACGTCGCCTGGGACCAGCATATCGTACGCATTGCGACCATCTGAATTGTGCGCAAAAGATCGCTAGCGATCTGGTTCACGGATATGAGCCGCCCTATGTCAGGCGAATGAGCAGGACCCTGACCTACGTCGTCTTCGTCGCAATCGCGCTGGGTGGAGGCGTGGTTATCGGCGTCAGCAATCCGCCCGGGGAATGGTATCAATCTCTCGTCAAGCCGGCGCTCAATCCACCTGATTGGATTTTCGGGCCCGTCTGGTTCGTTCTCTACGCGCTGGTCGGCATTGCCGGGGCGCGGACGTGGCTGCGAGGACACCTCTCCATCGGCATGCTCCTCTGGGCCTGGCAAATGGTGCTGAATTTTCTCTGGTCGCCATCCTTCTTCGGCCTGCGGATGCCATCGGCTGCGTTGGTCGTGATCGTTTTGCTACTGGCGCTGATCCTTGCCTTTGTCGTCAACCGCTGGAAATCGGACCGAATTTCGGCGCTGCTCTTCATTCCCTATGCCGTCTGGGTGAGCTTCGAGGCGCTGCTCAATGCCTCGATCGTCTATTTGAACTAGCAATTTGCCCGCCCCCGCGACTCGGGCGAACAGTTATCGATCCGCGAGAAAGTCGAGCAATCGCCGTTGAAGAACAGCTGCCGCGGCTGGATCATAGGCCGCGAGCAACCGGTCGGAAAAAAGGTGCTCGTCGCCCGGATAGAGGAAAAGCCTGACGTCAGCCGACTCGCCGGCCAGCGCCTTCACCGCCTCGATATCACCGTCTCCCACGAAGAACGGGTCGGCGTCCATTGCATGGATCTGCGCGGGCAGGGCTTTCGGCCAAGCCGAACCGAATTCCGAACGCGGCAAGCAGGCGTGAAGGAAGATCGCGCCCCGCGCGCCGGGACGCGTCTGAGCCAGATACTGCGCCGGGAGAACACCGAGGGAGAGACCGACATAGACGAGCTCACTCGCAAGCCCATCCACGGCGCGGGCTCCGCGTTGGATAATCTCGCCGAAGCCGATCTCCTGAGCATGCTGCACACCCTGCTCCAAGGTGTCGAACGTCCGGCCGGCAAATAGGTCGGGCGTATGAACGACGTGTCCACCGGCTCGCAGGTCTGCAGCAAAAGCGATGACGCCCTGCGTCAATCCAAGCGCGTGGTGAAATAGCACAACTTCTACCATGGCGGACCTCCCGATTGTTTCACACGGGCGGAACCGGCAGCGTCTCAACCGGCGCGGGCGACCCAGTCGTGCCAGTCATCCTCGCTGCCGTGGAACACGTTCAGGTCGATCCGGCCGTCGACACCGTGCGAGATGCCGGAGCCCGAATACTGCCAGAATACCCACCGGCGTCCGGGATAAACCTTGGAGGGGTGTGCCGCAACCGAACGCAGCCAGAAAGGATAGTTCAGAAACGCGCCCTTCAGGTTGTCACGGTAGAAGTCCGGCGCCGTATAGATGATTGGCCGCTGGCCGTAGTGCCGCTCAAGCTTGTCCATGAAGACCTGCATCTTCTCGCGAACCTTCTCGGGCGAGACGCGCCGCTTGCAGCTCGACTCGCCGTTCCATTCGACGTCGATAACCGGTGGCAAGGCTCCGGCTTCCCTCGGAACGTTGCGGATGAACCAGTCCGCCTGTTCGCCTGCCGTGCGGCACCAATAGAAGAAGTGATAGGCGCCGCGCTTCATTCCGGCCTGCTTGGCGTCCCGCCAGTTCTTTCGGAACATCGGATCAAGATGATCGCCGCCATCAGTCGCCTTGATGTAGACGAAGTTCGCGCCCTGCGTCCTCAGCTTCTGCCAGTCGATGTCACCCTGCCATCGCGAAACGTCGACGCCATGAACGGCGAGTTTTCGCGGCGACGACGAGCCGAAGTTGATGGGTTTGACGTCACGGAAACGGTGATTGTAGATCCGCGAACGTGTCCGTGGCGCCTCGTCGGTTTCGGGTGCTGCGGGCGCCAATACGGCCGGCGCCACTGTTTCAACCGGCCTTTCCGAAGGCATGGGCGCAGCGGCCACGCCTGCCTGCGGCATGAAGGCTTGCGGCTGGGGGACCGGGCCGGCCCAAGCCAATTCCTCCTGTCGCGGCGCGGCTGGCGCTGGTGTCTCCGCGACATCAGCCGACGGTACCGTCGTTGCCGGCACGGGAGCGCTTGGGCGCGTGACCGAGTTGGTCGTCTCACGCGATGGCGCTCCTGCAACGAGGCTGTCCGGTCCCAAACTGGACGTGCAGCCTGACAAAGCAAGGCAAGCAAGGAAGAAAGCTGACGCAGCCGATAGACGCATAAGAACCCGCACGCAAAACAACTGTCGACGGCAGATTCGCTGCCACCGGGGAACCACTGAGAAGCAATGGCTAACGGAGATTTACCAAAAAAGACTGAATCCAATCTTTACGCCCGGCGCTGGCACGCGCGGTCAAACGGTGGGCGGCAGCAAATCGCGCGGGAGCGCTCCGCCAACTGATTTCCGGGAACCGCTTGTCTGACGCGGCGCACCATGCCACTTTCGCGCTCGCAAGAAAGGCGAAACGATGACTGACAACGACAGTGGCGATTTCCACGAGCGGATCCGGAAAAACTTTGCGCGCCAGGCGGCGATGCACACGATCGGCGCCGAATTGACGCGCGTCGAGCGGGCAATGGTGGAGATTGAGTTGCCATTCGACGTCAAGCTCACTCAGCAGCACGGGATCCTGCATGCCGGCGTGATCTCAGCTGCCCTCGATTCTGCCTGCGGTTTTGCCGCCTACAGTGTCATCGATGCCGAGGCATCCATTCTGACGATCGAATTCAAGGTCAATCTGCTGTCGCCGGGGCGTGGTGATCGCTTCCTCTTTCGGGGCGAGATCACCAAGCCGGGATCGAACATCATCGTTGCGGACGGGCGCGGCTACGCGATCGGCGACGGACCGGCAAAGCTGATCGCTTCCATGACAAGCACCATGATGATCATCCGTGGCAGAGAGGGCATTTCGGGATGAAGTTTGAGCTGAAATCGGTCGCCGGCAAGTCCATTCTCTTCGTGATGGCGGCCGAGGCCGAGTATGGTCCTTTCCTGCGCTCTCGCTTCGAGCCGCTGATGACAGGGGTCGGTCCGGTCGAGGCGGCCATCGTGCTCACCCGGGCGTTCGCGCAGTTGGAGCAGACCGACGAGTTGCCGCAGCTGGTCGTGTCGCTCGGTTCGGCCGGGTCGGCAAAGCTCGAACAGACCGAGGTCTATCAGGCAACCTCCGTTTCCTATCGCGACATGGACGCATCGCCGCTCGGCTTCGAGAAGGGGCGCACGCCGTTTCTCGACTTGCCCGCCATCGTCGATCTGCCACTCAGAATTCCAGGCATTCCCGAGGCGAGCCTCTCAACCGGCGGTAATGTCGTGTCGGGACAGGCCTATAACGGGATCGCCGCAGACATGGTCGATATGGAGACCTTCGCAATCTTGCGCGCTTGCCAGGCGTACCAGCTGCCGCTGATCGGCCTGCGCGGGATTTCCGACGGCGTGGAAGAGCTGCAGCATATTTCCGGCTGGACGGAATACCTGCATGTCGTCGACCGCAAGCTGTCTTATGCCGTCGACAGCCTGTTTACGGCGCTGGAGGACGGCGTATTCTGGTTCTAGAGCCTGCAAAACAGGGACAATCAGGACAATAAAATCCTCCAGCGAAGGATTTCGCGCATTGCAAGACCGAGTGCTTTTCATTAAAGGCTCGCCATGACCCAGACAGCACATCCAGACAGCGTTCTCATCGTCGATTTCGGCAGCCAGGTAACCCAGCTGATCGCACGCCGCGTGCGCGAAACTGGGGTCTACTGCGAGATCGTTCCCTTCCAGTCCGCCGAAGAAGGCTTCAAGCGCCTGCAGCCGAAGGCCGTGATCCTGTCCGGCAGCCCGGCCTCGACGGTCGATGAAGGCTCGCCCCGTGCGCCTAATATCATCTTCGACAGCGGCCTGCCCGTTTTCGGCATCTGCTACGGCCAGCAGACGATGTGCATGCAGCTCGGCGGCAAGGTCGAGAGCGGCCACCACCGCGAATTCGGCCGCGCCTTCCTCGAGGTGGACGAAGACAGCGCCCTGTTCGAAGGCCTCTGGTCAAAGGGCTCACGCCATCAGGTCTGGATGAGCCACGGCGACCGCGTCACGGCACTCCCCGAAGGCTTCGAAGTCGTCGCGACCTCGCCGAACGCGCCTTACGCCTTCATCGCCGATGAGAAGCGCAAATATTACGGCGTGCAGTTCCATCCCGAAGTCGTGCACACGCCTGACGGCGCCAAGCTGATTGCCAACTTCATTCACAACATCGCCGGCATCAAGGCAGACTGGTCGATGTCGGCCTATCGCCAGAAGGCGGTCGAAGCGATCCGCGAGCAGGTCGGCGACAAGCGCGTCCTCTGCGCGCTTTCGGGCGGCGTCGACAGTTCCGTTGCAGCACTACTGATCCACGAAGCGATCGGCGATAAACTCACCTGCGTGCTCGTCGATCACGGCCTGATGCGCAAGGATGAGGCGGCCAACGTCGTCGCCATGTTCCGCGAACACTACAACCTGCACCTGGTTCACGTCGACGCTTCCGACAAGTTCATCGGCGAGCTCGAAGGCGTCAGCGATCCCGAGACTAAGCGCAAGATCATCGGCCGGCTGTTCATCGAGACCTTCGAGGAAGAGGCGAAGAAGCTCGGCGGCGCCGACTTCCTCGGCCAGGGCACGCTCTATCCCGATGTGATCGAAAGCGTTTCCTTCACCGGCGGCCCGTCGGTGACGATCAAGTCGCACCACAATGTCGGCGGCCTGCCGGAGCGCATGAACATGCAGCTCGTCGAGCCGCTGCGCGAGCTCTTCAAAGACGAGGTGCGCGTGCTCGGCAAGGAGCTCGGCTTGCCCGACTCATTCATCGGCCGCCACCCCTTCCCCGGTCCGGGTCTCGCGATCCGCTGCCCGGGCGGCATCACCCGCGAAAAGCTGGAGATTCTCCGCGAAGCCGACGCCATCTATCTCGACGAAATCCGCAAGGCCGGTCTCTACGACGCCATCTGGCAGGCGTTTGCCGTGCTGCTGCCGGTCCAGACCGTCGGCGTCATGGGCGACGGGCGCACCTACGAATTCGTCTGCGCACTGCGCGCCGTCACCTCCGTCGACGGCATGACCGCCGATTTCTACCACTACGACATGGAGTTCCTGGGCCGCGCCGCAACCCGCATCATCAACGAGGTGCGTGGCATCAATCGTGTCGTCTACGACGTCACCTCGAAGCCGCCTGGCACGATCGAGTGGGAATGATTCAGGCCGATCCAATCGCCGCCGAATTTACGCTAGAGTACGACGTAACACTCTGAAAACAAAAATGAATTTGTCCGATATCGATCAGTGTCTATCGGTGGATGTAAGTTGGCTTCGTCGGTCCGCCTGACGAACCTCGGTCATATCGCACATCCTCGAGACGCTGACGGCGATCGTCGCCGACGCCTGGCCGCTTCTCAACGCCCCTGGCCAAGCCACGGTCGAAACCAAAGGCGCGGCGCTTCGCGAAAAGCTCGCTCGGTTTGAGGTCGTGTTGTCCGAGGGGCCGTACTTTGCGGCTGCGGACTTCACTATGGTCGATGTCGTCGCCGCGCCGATTTTCCGGTTCTTCGATAGCCTGTCCGAGAAAGCCTCGGCTCCGTTCTTCGAAGGCTTGCCGCGCGTTGCCGCCTGGCGTTCGGCGTTGCGGGCGCGCGATAGCGTGAAGAGGGCTGTGGGGCCGGATTATGCGGATCGACTGACAAGCGAGCTGCGCAAGCGGCAAGCTTTGCTGGCCGGTTAGAAAATCTGCGCGCGGGTGAAGCCCCGAAGCTTGGCGAGATCCGAATGAAACAATCGGTCGACCATGCTAAGATATCAAAGCTTCTTCGGAGAAGCGGCGGATCGCGCCGAATGCCTTGGAAAGGGACGTGCCGCCCTTGAAGACCAAGGTGGCAGCGTCCTTCCCTTGCAGGCCGAAAAGCCGCTTCAAGGTCCAGCAGACCCAGAAGTCCTTTTCGATGATCGTGTCGGCGACCCCTCGACCTGCGCCGGTCTCGCCAAAAAGAGCCGCCCGATCGGTGGCTGGAAGAAGAGCGACCTTATCCATCGAGATCGCCCGACGCTGCGTTTGCGATCGAGACGAGCGTCGGCCGCATCCAGGCGGGTGCTTGGACCGCAGTGGAGGCGAGCGTCTTCTTGTCGCTGGCCGACAGACGACGCGCTGCGATCTGTGCGACGTCGGCGGCGCGCACCTGCCCCACATGACGCAGGGCCTGGACGACGGTGCCGGCCGCGCTGCCCGGAGCAATCAGATGCTTGGGCGAGGCGTGGCGCAGATCGACCACGCGCTTGCCCAGCACGACGCGGCGGGAGGGGCCATCGGTCAGATAGGTGCTCTTCGCCGGAACCTGAGTCGAGAGGCCGAGCGCGTTCGCCGCGCGCGCGCCAGCGATCTGCACCTGCGAGCCGGTCTCGCGTGCAAGCGCCTGCGCAACGTCGTCGGGAGTTGGAGAAAGCGGGCCTAGCTTGGGATGGACCTTGGGGAAATCATACAGGCCACGCGCCAGGCGGCGAAGCTTTCCGATCTTCGCCAGACGGGAAAGGGCTTGGTCGACCGCTGCGCGCGCGGCCACGTCCAGGAAGTCACGAGGCGTGAAGACGCCGCCACGCCCGCCAGCGCGGGCGCGTCGCATGATCCGATCCGGAACTGATGTGACAGTGGCTTTCATGCGTCAGAAAATAGTACATCGTTTTCTGACATACAAGGGCGCGGAATAGGGAGCGACAACGGTACGTCAGGCCCTCTTGTAGGCTTGCTCTGGGACGTGGGTCGGACGGGCCTCGCTCGGGCGACAAAACGCTGCTATAAGAGGCATGACGGTACTTTTCCGCTGGTAGCGGAGCGGCTCCCAGCCGCTAAAAATCGGTTCTCAGAGGCAATCGACCTCGACAGATACCGAAGCCACACGAAAAAATTTTCGCTGAAAAATCTGTTTAAAATCAACAGCGTAGCTTTTTGACGGCCCCCACGTCGGCTTATTGTCGCCTAAACTGAGAAATTGCGAGCGAAATCAGCTACTTATGGTCCGTCTGAACAATCGAGTGGGAGTGAGGGGGTGTCGGCGGCCATATCGTAGGTTGGAGGATCCGGTAGGCGCTCTCCTCTTCGCTATGGTTGATCAACGTCAGGGTGGCGCATTCGCTCTCTTCGCTTCAATTTGGATGCGGTCGCTTGGGAAGTAAACAGAGCTCGAGTCTGCGGGGTACTCTGACGTACTACGGAGTGCAATTGGGAGGCTCTCAGAGCCCTTCAGATGTCGCCGAACGAGGGCGCGGTTAGAGGTCCAGCCGACAGGCGACAAGCTGCTCGTCACCCGACGCCCTGTCGACGGTGAAGATATCAGATACGAGCAGGTCGTATCTGGGGCAGCGGACAAAGCCGCTTCTCTCATACAGATGCCGCGCGACCTTCATAAAGGCGGCCGTATGAATGCCCACGGTGCGAGCGCCACGACGGCTGGCCGCCTCGTTTCCAGCAATTCATCGAGAGTCGCACCGACGCAACCTGCGTGACCCAACAGATGTTCACAAATTTGCTCACGCTACCTGCGAAGTTGTTCTACAATCTTTGGGCAGGCCCTATGAACAAGGACGGCGAAGTCGCCTCCAAGGGCAAGGTCGCCGACATGCTGATGGCGAGATTGAAAGAGCACGACTTCTTCAAGCGACCGATCCCACGGAGCGCCTGGCATCTCGACTTCGGCTCCTCCTATCTCGACCGCCAGATGGAGGAGTTCAGTCATCTTTCGACAGAGGATTTGCTGGCGACTTTGACCGAGTTTGCCGCGTACGCGATTACGCGTTCGATCACCGACAACGTCAAAATTCTGAGCGAAATAGCCAGCGGCAGAGGCACCCGGAATCATTACCTGATGAGTAGGCTGCGGGAATACATGCCGAAGGGTCTGCGCCTGACGACATCTCACGAGTTTGCCATTCCGGTGCAGTCCAGGGAGGCGATCAAGTTTGCGACGCTTGCCTACACCACGGTCAACCAGGTGCAGCCGAGCGAGCGAACCAACAAAGGGAGGTAACGAATGTACCACGTTGGAAAACTTTTGAGCCCACTGCTTCTCTGCGCAATGGCCATGGCCGGCGTCGCGGCGAGCGGGCCTGCGGCAGCGCAGAAAATGTATGACGGCGTCACGGTCAGGATCATGACCCGGCCCGGACCGGTTATTGCCCAGCGTCTTGTCGAGCGCGGCAAAGAATTCACCGAGATGACCGGGGCGAAGATCGAGGTCGCCGAGGTCCCGTTCGCGGAGCTGTTCCAGAAACTTCTCACCGACTGGGCGACCGCCACCAACTCCATCGACGTCGGTGTCTTTGCTTCGAGCTGGGCGCCCGAATATGTCGACGCCGGTCTACTCCAGGACCTGACCGACTATGTCGCGAAGGACACCAAGATCGACATCAACGACATTGCTCCGTTCTTCCGCGAGTATAACCAGAAGGTCGGCGGCAAGACCTACCTGATCACCGTCGATGGCGACTTCCAGATGGTCTATTACCGCAAGGACATTCTGGACGAGATGGGATTGAAGCCGCCGCGCACCTGGGACGAGTATCATGCGGTTGCTGCAGCGACCAACGGCAAGGACCTGAACGGCGACGGCACGCCGGATTTCGGCTCCTGCATGTTCAAGAAGCGGAACGCGCAGTCATACTTCGCCCTCATGTCGATCGCTGCCGCCTACGTTCAGACTCAGGGCACCGGTGAGGGCCTGTTCTTCGATCCCGCGACCATGAAACCCTTGGTCAATAACGAAGCCTGGGCTGAGGCCTTCAAGGTCTACAAGGGGAACGGCGAATACGGACCACCCGATGAGCTCAACCACGACATCGGCGACACCCGGGCGCTCGTCACGACTGGTCGCTGTGCATTGGCCATCGACTGGGGCGACATCGGCCCCCTGTCTCTCGACCCGGGCGGCGCGGCGATCAAGAACAAGATGGGCGCTACCATCATGATGGGTACCAAGAAGGTGCTCGACAGGGCCACCGGCAAGCTCGTCGACTGCGATGCCACCCGTTGCCCGCATGCGATCGACGGCATCAACTACTCTCCGTTCGCGGCGTTCGGTGGCTGGACCGGCGGCATCAACGCCAAGGCTGACGACAAGGTGAAACAGGCCGGCTATGACTTCCTGTCCTACATGAACCAGGCGGCCCAATCGAATGTCGACGTGACGATCGGCTGGACTGGTTACAACCCGTATCGCAACTCGCAGCTCGACAATCTCGAGCCGTGGATCAAGGCCGGGTTCACAGAGGAGTCAGCCAAGAACTATCTTGGCGCCATCAAGGACAGCCTGAACAACCCGAACATGGCCTCGGACCTCAAGATCCCGGGGACCGCCGAGTATCAGGGTGTCGTGCTTGACCGCGAGCTCGCTCGCTTCCTTGCCGGCGAGATCACTGCTGAAGAGGCGGTGGCGAACGTCGAGACCGGCTGGGAAGAGATCACCGAGCGTTTGGGCCGGGACATGCAGAAGAACCTGTACAAGTCGTCGCTCGGCATCACCAACTGAGGGTTGAGAGTCAGTGACCTCCGGTACTGGACCAACGACAACTAGTCAGCTGGGGCATGTCGCCCCGGCGGGCCTCAATGCTTCCGTCACGACGAGGGCGAGGCTGAACGAGTGGCTCCACCGCCAG
>NZ_AKKA01000084.1 GCF_000282035.1 Rhizobium sp. CF122 | reverse complement strand
GGCGGCAGCCACTTCTGTTTCTGCTCCTCCGAACCGTCGAGATAGATCGAGCCCATTGCCAGGCCGCTATGCACCCCGAAGAAGGTGCAGAACGAAGCGTCGACGCGAGCCAACTCCATAGCGACGAAGCCGAACAGCTTCTGGCTTCCGCCGGCGCAGCCGTAGCCATCGTACCCAAGGCCACCAATTCCCAGCTCCTTGAACGAAGGCAGAAGCTCGAAAGGAAACGCGTCGTCGGACCAGTATTTGTTGATAATCGGCTGGACCCTGGTCTCCATGTAGGCCCGCACCTTCTTGACCATCGCCAATTCGTCATGGGTCAGGACGTCGGCAAGCTGGTAGAAGTCGCTGTTCGGAGCCGGCAAAGGTTTGGTCTTGTTGTCTTCCTGGGCTGCGATTGCCATCCTCGTTCTCCTACTTAATTTTCCGATTTCTCGGTATGAAGGTTGAATTGGAGTATGGCTTCAGCCGACATTTTCTTCTTGGAGAAGTCTGCGGCGGCTATGACGTCCGTGCCGACTTCTTGCGGTCTTTTGGCGAGCGTTCGTCCAGGTGTGACGTGAATCGCGGTCTACGAACGGCACAGAATCTGCTCGGCGCAGTGAGTTTGGTGCGCGGGGCGGTTCGGCGTGGCAGCGAGGCCGAACGCGCTGAGTCGACTGACGATGTCCGCGTTTTGGGCTGCGATGTCGCGACGCAAGCGCACTCACCGGTGCTTCTCGATGTCGCCTCCGCACGGCAGCAGGTGGCTAGGCCGCGGACAATCGAACCGGCATCGATTAAGGGTTTCAGGATCTGGGAACTGCACACAGCAACGAACTGCCGAGGCGACAAACTAGTCGACCTCGCGCTCAACTTCTTGAACTGCGCGCGCGTTGAGCGGATCAGCCCGAAGGTCAGAGATCAAACAGATGCCTGATTCGCGCCCGTAGAGTCGGCACCGCTTTTGCAACAACTGACCCGTCGCTTCGCCCCAGCCGAAGTTGCTCATGTGCGTTTCGCTTCGAGAGCAGCGAGGCTAGTTCATCGGCAATCGCCGGACGGTCCTGCATCAATGGCGCCAGCCCCTGCTGCGTGATTTCATATGTAACAACGAAGGTGAGAGCTTGGATCGTACCCAGCTCGCCGGAGCCAGTCAGAAGGCCGCTTTCGCCGAGAAAGTCGCCAGGGGCCAAACGCCCCAGCTCCGTCTCTCGTATTCCATCGCGCCGTATGACGGCAACGACACCACTACGGATGATCATGAGGGAACTCAACACGGCATCCTGCTCTGCCACGATTTCACCCTTCCGGAAGGTCCGGCGGCTCATCGTCGAGGCCAGCGCTTCCTTCTCGTCCTCAGTCATCGACGCGAATAAGGCGATCGCATCAAGCAGTCGGCGCGGCGTCGTGTGCTGGCCAAAAGGCGGCTCATCGGTATGCGCCACAGCAACGGCCAGCCCGTCTGACGGTGACGAGAGGGTCAGACCCGCCGCTTTTGCATGCCGGTAAATCAGGTCAAAGACTTCGCTCTTTGCCTTTGCTACCGCGGCCAGGTCTTCGACCCTGAAACTCAGCTCGAGTTCAATCGCACTTGCATCCAGAGACACAACCTCAACAGTGGATTCATGGTCAGGCAGTCTCGAATTGCTGCTCAGCAGAACGGAGCGCATGACATCTGCCATCGCGGACGGAGGCGCGGTCGGACGGAACCGGGCCGTCAGCGTAACGCCGTGACTTCGTTCCGGGCTACTGAGATTTGTCAGCCTCGCCTTCGCGAGGTCGCTGTTGGGGACAACCACAAGATCGTTCGCACCGCTTAAAAGGTGTGTCGCCCGCCAATTCGTCTCGATGACCTTGCCCTCGATACCATTGCTGAGGACAATCCAGTCGCCGATGCCGTAGGGTCTGGCAAGGTTGAGCGCGATGCCCGAAAAGACATCACCAAGAGTGCTCTGCAGCGCAAGGCCGAGCATGATGGCCACTGCGCCTGACGTAGCAATTAAGGTCCCCACTGGCGCATTGAAGACATAGGCGACGACGGAGAGGATCGCTCCTACGTAAATGATGCCAACCACAAGATCTTGAAGAAGTCTGCCCTGTCGTGGTTGCCGCTCGAAGATCAGGAAGACACGGACGAGGCTGATCAGGGACCACGCGGCATTGGTCCACCATATGACTTTAGCGATCCCAATGAATACCCGCTGCAGCGTCGATGCATTCGCGGGGCCGGGTTCATAGGGAACGATTGCATGATAGAGCAGAAGGACGGTGAGCGCTAAAAAGAATACCAGCTGACCCACAAGGCGACGTGTCGGGTGACCGCGCAGCAGGACACGCGTTACCCACGCCCCGACCGCAGCTACTGCGCCGGTCTGGACGAACGGATCGGTGACGACGTTTATGATGGCGGTGTGGTTTAACATTGTGCCGACGGCAGCCTTCAGAGTTGTCCAGAGGGTCCTCAACGGTCCCGCACGAGGCCACGGCGCAATGAGTAGAGGGTGAGCCAAACGGCCATTGTCAAAATGGTCAGATCGACATCGCAAGCGTCGCTTCCGGCAATTCTCAACCTGTCGACGCTGGTGCTTTTTTGCGAAAACGTCCTTTGACTATTGAGCACTGGTTGCTTTGGCGTTTGATGCATGATCGATAGGGCCACGGTAAGCGGATAGCGCAGGACTCGCCAAGCTTCGAAAGCAACTCTGATAGGAAGCCCCAAGCGCCGACGTAGCTCTCCCGTTCCCCATCTTCTTTGCAGCGCGCAACAATCTCGCCGGGTAATTCTGGAAAACCTTTCTCAAGCCAATAGCTCCTTCAGTCAGTGCGCTCCGGCGCAGCCCACAATGCGGTGGCATCTGCATACTACTTGCACTTTCCGAGCGAGCCGGGATTGTATGGTGCTGCTGGACTTGGGACGAACGTGCGCAAAGAGTCCGCTGCGCGGGCGAGTTTGCCATGGTGTGGTCCACAGGTTGCCTGTGTGAAGAGTCGGCGCTTGCTCCTCGATCAGGTCGCAGACAAGTGGACAATTCTGATCCTTGAGGTTCTATGCGCCTCCGACGGAAGAGCGCGCTTGAACGCGCTGCGACGGCATACTATCACGCCGTTGGGATATACGCTCGAAGTGCCATTTAAGGCGCTGAATGACTGGGCCGCGGCCTATCTTCCCGAAGTCGAAGAAGCCCAGCATAGGTTCGATTCACGCGGTCGCTCATGAAGTGTCGCGCACCCAACCAGACGGCAGGATGGCCCTCCGCCGGGCGGGGTAGCCCGAGTGCATCGACAAGTCTCGAGACATGGCGGCTTACCGTGGCTTAGTGCCCAGACGTTATGTCAGCTGCCGTCAAGCCCTCACGGTGCTGAAGCACTCAGTGCTTGTTGCTGACGCCCGCCTGCGAGAACGTTGCCATGCCGGAATGGCAGGCCGCTGCGGCCTTGACGATGCCGGCTGCCAGGGCCGCACCCGTGCCTTCGCCAAGCCGCATGCCGAGCGCCAGAAGCGGTGTCTTACCGAGCATCTCGATGGCCCGCAGATGTCCCGGCTCGCCGGAGACATGGCCGATCAGGCAGTGATCAAGCGCCGAAGGATTGGCCGCCTGCAGGATGGCTGCTGCGGCGGTCGCGACATAGCCGTCGATCAGCACCGGAATCCGTTCGACACGCGCGGCAAGGATCGCCCCGGCCATCGCCGCGATCTCCCGGCCGCCAAGGCGGCGCATGATCTCCAGCGGATCGTCGAGATGATCGCTGTGCAACGCGACCGCTTTTTCGACGGCTGCAATCTTGCGCTCCAGCATATCGCCTTCCGAGCCGGTTCCCGGACCGACCCAGTCGCGCGCGGTGCCGCCGTAAAGCGCATAGTTGATCGCCGCTGCGATCGTGGTGTTGCCGATCCCCATCTCGCCGATGCAGAGCAGGTCCGTGCCGCCGGCAATCGCCTCCATGCCGAAGGCCATGGTCGCCGCACAGTCACGTTCGGACAAGGCGGGTTCCTCGGTAATGTCGCCGGTCGGATAGTCGAGCGCGAGATCGAAGACCTTCAGGCCGAGATCATAGGCCACGCAGATCTGGTTGATAGCCGCGCCGCCAGCCGCGAAATTCTCCACCATCTGCTGCGTCACGGTCGGCGGAAACGGCGTGATGCCCTGCCTGGTGACGCCGTGATTGCCCGCAAAGATCGCCACCAAAGGCCGGTTCACCGCCGGTGCCTTGCCCGTCCAAGCGGCAAGCCAGAATGCGATTTCCTCGAGCCGCCCAAGTGCGCCCGGCGGCTTCGTCAGCTGCGCATCGCGTTCGCGCGCGGCCGCGAGTGCTCTGGCATCCGGCCCCGGCAGATCGCGCAGAAGTGCCCGGAAATCGTCGAATGGCAGGCCTGAAACGCTCATGAATGCGGTTTCCTTGTCTTGGTCGGTAACTTGTCTTTTCGCTGCAAATCAGCTTCTTTCGTCGCCACTCTCTTAAAGGCAGGCGCGGAGGCGGACAACTCCAAAAGCGCTGCATATGGTCGCGGGGTCGGGCTGCACAATGAACATTGGAAAATACGCAACCGACGTCGCCCGCGCCGTTGCCTTCCTCAGCCGCATTCCGATGCCGCCTTCAGCCTTCGCCGATTTCAACGGCAAGCTTGACAGAGCCTCCCGCGCCTTTCCAGTCGCGGGCATTGTCATCGCACTCCTGCCTGCGCTTGTCTTCCTCGTGATGCTTTGCCTGCGCGCAGACCGGCTGATGTCGGCTTTCGCCGCGCTCGCCGTCCAGACGGCATTGACCGGCGCGCTTCACGAGGATGGCCTGGCCGACTGCGCCGACGGCCTCGGTGGCGGGCGTGACCGCGAGCATGCACTCACGATCATGAAGGACAGCCGCATCGGCACCTTTGGCGCGATCGCCTTGATCCTGTCGTTTGCGCTTCGAGCAGCGGCACTTGCCGCAGTCGCACGAGCAGCACCGCCGCTGGCCGCAGCACTCGCTATTCCGGCGATCGCCTGCATCAGCCGTGGCGCCCTCGTTTGGCACTGGCATCGGCTGCCATCGGCAAAACCCGATGGCGTGGCCGCCGCCGCAGGACAACCGGGCGAAGGCGCGATGCACATGGCGCTGGTTACCGGCGGCCTTCTCGCCGCCCTGCTGCTCTGGCCGAGCCTCGATCTCCTCCCCGTCGTCTGCGCGCTTCTTGCCTGTGGCTTGTCGGTCATGGCCTTCACCCGGTACGTCCGTCACAAGCTCGCCGGCCATACGGGCGATACACTTGGCGCCGCCCAGCAGATTTCGGAAATCGCCGCCGTTTGCGCCCTTGCCATGGCTTTGTGAAACCTCGATATAGATGGCATGCAAACACCCTGCATCCATGTCTGCTCCATCGATCCGGCAACCGGCCTGTGCATGGGTTGCGGCCGTACGCTTCCCGAGATCGGCGGTTGGATGTCCTTCTCCGACGAGGAACGCCGGCAGCTGATGGCCGTATTGCCCGCGAGGCTTGCCGCAAGCCGACTGGCAATCCCGCCACAGCCGACGATGCAGGCGACAGCGGAGCCGCGTGCATGAACCGTCTGACGATCGTCCTTGCGGTGATTGGCCTGGGCCTCGCCGTACTTATATTCAGCGACGACACGAGCCGGATCTTCGGCATGCGGACCGACGATTTCGGCCGCTTTGTCTATCTGCTTCCGATCGTGCTGATGCTGGCCGCCGGCATTTGGGCGCGGCGCACCAGCGCGAGCGAGACTTTGCGCAACCTGATGATCTGGCTCGTGCTGATCCTTGGTCTTGCGACCGTCTATCTCTATCGGCAGGAGGCGCTTGGCGTCGGCAACCGTCTGCTCGCCGGGCTCGTGCCGGGCCGCGCAGTGATCGTGACGACCAGCGAGGGCGGCCAAGAGGTGATCCTTCACAAGCTGCTGAACGGACACTACGAAGCGTATGTTACGATCAACGGCCAGAGCATTTCGATGCTGGTCGACACCGGCGCCAGCATGATCGCGCTTTCCCGCGAGGACGCGGAGCGGGTGGGCATCATCCCCGACAATCTCGAGTATTCAATGAGCGTCATGACGGCCAATGGTCGCGCCCGCGCAGCCCGTGTCACGCTCGCCGAGGTGGCAATTGGCCCGATCGTACGCCACAACGTTCCCGCCAGCGTCGCGCACGATGGCAAGCTCGACCAGAGCCTCCTCGGCATGAGCTTTTTGTCCACCCTCGGGTCTCTGCAGATCCAGACGGACGAGCTGCGGATGCGAGACTAGGGACGGCCCTGCACCTCGCGCCGGTCCCTGCTAGCTCCGCAGCCTGTATCCCGTCTTGAAGATCCAGCCGAGCGTCCCGAGGCAGATCGCCAGGAAGATCGAGATCATCCCGAGGCTCACCAGCGGATTGACGTCGGCGATGCCAAAGAAGCTCCAGCGGAAGCCACTGACGAGATAGAGCACCGGATTGAAGTGGCTCACAGCCTGCCAGAACGGTGGCAGCATGCTGATCGAATAGAAGCTGCCGCCAAGGAAGGTCAGCGGTGGCACGACGAGCATGGGGATCAGGTTCAGCTGCTCGAAGTTGGTCGCCCAGATGCCGATCATGAAACCGAACAGGCTGAACGTGATCGCCGTCAGCAGGAAGAACAGGACCATCATCACCGGATGCTCGATCCTCACATCCACGAATATATTCGCGGTTAGCAGGATGATAATCCCGATCATCAACCCCTTTGTCGCCGCAGCCCCGACATAGCCGAGCAGGATCTCGCTCATAGCCACCGGCGCCGACAACACTTCGTAGATCGTTCCGGTGAACTTCGGAAAATAGATGCCGAAGGAGCCATTGCTGATGCATTGGCCAAGCAGCGTCAACATGATCAGCCCGGGAGTGATGAACGCGCCGTAGGACACGCCCTCGACTTCCTGGATCCGCGAGCCGATCGCCGCGCCGAAAACGATGAAATAGAGCGAGGTCGAAATGACGGGCGAAACGACGCTTTGCAACAGCGTCCGGCGTGTGCGCGCCATTTCGAAGAAATAGATGGATTTGATTGCTTCGACGTTCATTTCGCTCCTCCCACGAGCGCCACGAAGATGTCTTCCAGCGAGCTCTGCTGCGTCGAAAGATCCTTGAAGTGAATATTGTGCTCGCCGAGCCGCGTCAGCAGCGTGGCGACGCTCTCCTGCTCGTTCTGAGCATCGAAATCGTAAATCAGGCGGCTGCCGTCTGCAGCGAGCGAAAGACTGTTGCCGGCGAAGCGCTCCGGCAGCTCTTGCAGCGGCTCGTTCAATTCGAGAATGAGCTGCTTGCGGCCAAGCTTCGCCATCAGCGCCGTCTTGTCTTCCACCAGCAGCAGCTCACCGCCGTTGATGACGCCGACGCGATCGGCAATCTCTTCTGCTTCTTCGATGTAGTGCGTGGTCAAGATGATCGTGACTCCGGAGCGCCGCAGCTTTTCGACGACGTGCCACATGTCCTTGCGCAGCGTCACATCGACGCCCGCGGTGGGCTCGTCGAGGAAAAGGATTTCCGGCTCATGCGACAGCGCCTTGGCAATCAGCACCCGCCGTTTCATACCGCCGGACAGTTGCCGCAGCATGTTGTCTTTCTTGTCCCATAGCGAAAGATCGCGGAGCACCTTCTCGATATGGGCCGGATCGGGTCGCTTGCCATGCAGCCCGCGCGAGAAGCTGACGGTGTTCCACACCGTCTCGAACTGATCCGTGGTCAGCTCCTGGGGAACGAGGCCGATCATCGAGCGCGTCGCCCGGAAATCCTTGACGACGTCATGACCGGCAACGGTCACCATGCCGCCGCTCGGATTGGTAATGCCGCAGACAATCGAGATCATCGTCGTCTTGCCCGCCCCGTTCGGCCCGAGCAACGCCAGGATCTCGCCCCTCTCGACATCGAGGTCGATGCCCTTGAGCGCTCGAAATCCATTGGCATAGGTCTTGGTGAGGTTTCGGATGGAAATGATCGGGGCCATAAAGGGCTCTTCTGACGTCTGCGGCGGAAGTTGCTGGGGCGCTATATATCCGCTTTGAGTAGTTTTGACATCCCGGCACAGATGAACAGAGTATTCACTTGCGTGAAAACGCGTCTGAAAGAAAAAAACATTCGCGCCTGTGGAAAACTCCAAAGCGACAAGATGTCATCAGCCGGTGATACTTTTCAGCCATAAAGACGGCGAGGCAAGCAAGCGCTCTCCGTCCCGCCGCACCCCTTGCGGAGAGCCGCCTGAGCGACCTCGTTACGCTCCCTTTGCTTCCTCGACATGCAGTGAAGTGTATCCAGTCATCACAAGACCTGACCCGGCTGGGCGCCGCCGCCCGCGCCGCGTTCTCCTTGGGCCGGCCTTCGAGCCGGCCTTTCCTTTCAATCGCAGTAGACCCTGCCGCTCTGGCGTGCCCTGAGATCGAAGTGGAAATGGTTCCAATGCTCCGGATTGCTACCGGGTCCGAGCACTGTGTTGAAATATTTACAGCTGTCGCTGCGCACGGCCTGCAGCAGCCTGCCTTCGCGGAACGAGAACAGCCCCTTCTTACGCACGTCGATCGCATGGCCGCTCTTCAGGACGAACTTGCCGACATCGATTGCGTTGCCGCGGGCATGCTCAGACATCGGATTGTAGCGCTGCCGGCTGTTGTTCATGCGCCGGCAGCTGTAACCGCCGAGCGGCTGAATGGTCTTGATGCCGGACCAGTAGCGAAACCGAGCGGATGGCGCGAGCTCGTTCTTGACCCATTTGGCGAAGGCAAGCGTCACCTGGCAATTCAGCGTCACCGCCGGGCGGACGCCGATATTGCCGGACAACCCCTGCAGGGAGATCGGGTACGGCACCTGGCAGGCCGGCCCGTTCGAGATCGGCGGCTTCTCGGAATAGACGACGCCCATCCGCTTCAATTCACGGCGGCAGGCAAGCTCCGAGGCCGGCATCACGCTCGGATCTACGGGGGCGGCCGGTTCGCTCATCATTGGCGCGGTCGGGTTGTTCGGTCGCAGCATGGCGACCTCCCGCTCCTCGTTCTCCTCAGGCACGCGCGCTGGCGCAACCACCGGCCTTCCATCGTTCCACACAGGCGCGTTGCCCATCTGCGCCTGCGCTGTGGGCGCCGGGATCCGCGCACGATTGAGCTGCGTCGGATTATCGGTACCGATGCCATCGACGACGGGCTGATCGGATTGGCCCTCGGCGATTTGCTGCTGTTGCTCCTCGGCGAGGCCGACCACAGGCTCGGCTCCAAGCTCGGCGTCCATATTGACACCGCCCTCGGGCACGATGAGCTGCTGGGTGCCGCCCCAGGTCGAAGGCTGATTGCGAAGAGAGCCGGCGGCGCCCTGCGCGCCCGCCATTGCCTCGTCGCTGTCGATCATCGGCAGCCGCCCGGGCTGTGCAGGTGCCTGACGCGTTTGCGGTTGGCTCTGGGCGCGGTGTTGTCCCGTTCCGGCAAGATTGGGTGTGTTGAGGTAGTCGACGGATCCCGCAGCATCACTGACCGGGGCAATTGCTGCCGGATAGGCCTGCTCAATCGGTGCCGTTTGCATCCGCGCCGCAGCCACGCGACGCTCAGGCGTAGAAATCGACCCTACCCGTGTGCCGTTGTCCACATCACCAGGCGGAATTAGGCCATCGGTCGAACACGTCACCAGAGCCGTCGAGAGCAGCACTGGCAGCACGTATTGCCGAAGTATGGAAACAAACGCCATGCTCTCATCGCTTCCGAGGAACGGCAGGGATCTAAAACTTACGCCGAAATTTAATGAAGAACGGTGAACGAAAGCTTACCTGGATTGCTTAAGCCCGCGTCTTGAGCCCGATATAGAGCCGGAACAGCACACGCAGGCCCGAAGGAGAAACGCTTGCCTGGACGCGCAGATGTTCCGGTTTGGGCATCGTTTCGTTCGACAACGCAACTTGCTGCACAATGCACAAAACGAAATCTTAAGTCATTCCAACGATTGTAGGATTTGGATCGTCAACCGTTGGGTCGGGAATGAAGCTCCTCGCTACTTTCGCCAAAATCGCCGCTCGCCTGGCACCATCCACGCGTGGCAGCCAGGCTGTGGTAGAAGCGCTCCAAAGTGTCGTCGCGGAAAAAGAACAGCAGCTCGAACAGCAGGCGATTGCCCTCGCCCACAGCCGCAAGATATTCGATCGCTCATCCGAAGCCGCACGGATCGGCGTGTGGGAATGCAGCCTGCCGGACAACTGCCTTGTCTGGACCAAGATGGTCTATGATCTCTTCGACGTGCCATACGAGGCCGATCTCGATCGCGCGGAGATCTTGAAATGCTATTCCAGGGATTCGCTGGCTGAACTTGTGCGGCTGCGCAGTCACGCGATTGAGGAGCGAAGCGGCTTTACGCTCGATGCCGAGATCGTGACGCCGAAGGGCAATACCCGTTGGATCCGTATCACGGCCACCGTCGAATGTGAGGGCGATGTCCCTCTCCGCATCTTCGGCATGAAACTCGACATCACGGCCGAAAAGATGATGTTCGACCAGATTCGCTATCTCGCGGAATTCGACATCCTGACCGGCCTACCGAACCGCGCGCAGTTCCAGTCTGCCCTGCAGCGTCTGCCCCAGCACGCTGTCGGCGAAACCGCCGCAGCCCTGCTTCTCATTGATCTCGACGGCTTCAAGGGCATCAACGACACCTTCGGCCACCAGGCTGGCGACGAGTGCCTCAAGGAAACGGCCAAGCGGCTGCTGGCAGCGTGCAAGGGAACGGACCTCGTGGCCCGTATTGGCGGCGACGAGTTTGCTGTCCTTGTCAGCGGCTGCAACAGCGCCGAAAGCGTCGCCAAGCTTGCTGAGACCGTCGTCCACTGCCTCAACCGCTCGGTCGAACGGGACGGGTCCAGAATGCATGTTGGTGCGTCCGTGGGCGTCGCCTTCTTCGATCCATCAATGAACTCCGACATCTTCGTTTGTGCCGACTCCGCGCTCTACAAGGCCAAGACTGACGGCAAGAACCGCTTCTGGATCCACGGGGCTCCCGCGAGTATCGACAATCCAAAAATGGACGCTGCCTAGCCTCCTGCTCACGCCGCGGGCTCAGGAGGCAAGGCTGACGAATCCTCGTCTCTGGTCTATGATGCGAGCACGCTGTCTCGGATCGTTGGTAGCGCGGCACGGAGGTTCCTATGGCAGACGGCAAATCCTCGGTCGGCACAGGAGCGATCGATATTGCGCTATTGATCGGCCGGCTGCTTCTCGCCTGGATCTTTCTGCATGAGGGCGTCTCGCTGGCGTTGAATTTTTCGGGCGCCGTCGAGATGGCTGCACAATTCGGCTTGAGTGTTCCACTGCTTGTGGCAACGATCGCTCTCCAGATCGGCGCCGGCCTATCCATCGCCGCCGGGCTTTTGACGCGCATCGGCGCGACCGCCTTGGGCCTGTTTTGCGTCGCCACTGCCACGCTCTATCACACCAACTTCAGCGATCAGAACGAACTCTTTCATTTCGAAAAGGACCTCGCCATTGCAGGCGGCATGTTCGTGCTCGCCGCCGTCGGTGCTGGCTCTCTCTCGATTGACAGTTGGCTGAGGGGCCGCGGGTTGTAGGGTGGCGCACGGCAGGTCACCATATGGTCACACGGCGTCTCGCCGCTCTGCCCGATAGGCTCTCAAGATTGCGTCGACCGCCTTCGCCACTTCGGCAGCGTTCGTCTGGTAATTGGTAACCGATAGGCGCATGACTTGTCTGCCGCGCCATGTCGCTCCGCCGGCAAACAGAGCGCCTTCGCGCTGCAAGGCGCCGATCGTTCGCCTGGTCAGGTCGTCGGCCTGTTCGCTCGGCAAGTCCGCTCCGAAGCGCACGATCACTTGGTTGAGCTGAACATCGTTGCCGATTGTAATTCCCGCCTCCTCAGCGAGCGCCAGCGCCACGCCGACGGCTGCGTCACACGCTCCGTCGATCAGGGTCTCGATGCCGCTACGCCCGAGATGCCGGATCATCGCCCATGTGGCAAAGCCGCGTGCCCGCCGCGACAGCTCCGGCACATAGTGCGAGGGATCCCGCTCGCCCTCGCTGGCAAGTGGCAGATAGCTCGCCGAAATGGTCATCGCCCGCCGATGTGCCAGTTCGTCACGCACGATCGCATAGCCACAATCATAGGGCGTCTGCAGCCATTTATGCCCATCGGTAGCCCAGCTGTCCGCCTGCTCCACGCCGGCGGTCAAATGACGCCGCCGCGCCGAGGTCTGCGCCCAGAGGCCGAACGCCCCGTCGACATGCACCCACGCGCCCTTCGATTTGGCGATCGGGATCAGCCTGCCGAAATCATCGCAGGCGCCAGTATTGATCTGCCCTGCCTGGAGGATCGTTGTGCAAGGGCCGGAGACGGCAGCCATGGCCTGCTCGAACGCCGCTGGTACGATGCGCCCCTGATCGTCCGTCGGGATCCGTACCACGCGATCGTGGCCGAGGCCGAGAAACTGCAGCGCGGAGAACACCGTCGTATGTGCATCATCGCCAATCAGCACCGTGATCGGCGGTGCTCCGAACAGTCCGTTGGCATCGACATCCCAGCCGGCCTGCAACAGCACCTCGCCTCGAGCAGCCGCAAGGCAGGTGAAGTTCGCGACGGTCGCGCCGGTGACAAGGCCGACAGAACAGCCCGCCGGAAGTCCAAGCAGCTGAAGCAGCCAGCGTGCGGCGACTGTTTCAACGGCCGCCGCCGAAGGCGACGCCGCATGGTTGCCGGCATTCTGTCCCCAGGCGCTCGTCAGGAAATCAGCGGCAACTCCCATGGGATGCGAGCCGCCGATGACCCAGCCGAAGAACCGCGCTCCGGTCATCAAGTGCAATCCAGGTTCCGCCGTCGCCACCAGCTCGTCGAGTACGTCGATCATCGGCGACGACAGTTCAGGCAGCGGGGCGCCAAAGGCCTCCACGGCGGCGGGATAGTCCCGCAAAGGACGATGCGGACGGCTGTCCGTCGTGTCGCGAAAACGTGCCGCATGAGCGGCGGCGATCGAGAACAATTCCTTAGTGCTCACGGCATCCGCCTCCCCGCCTATGCCCCGCGCCTCCCAAATACGCACGCGACATCGTTGCCCAAGCCTGCGGTGACGGAGAATAGCCTGAACCTTATGCCCGTGCCAGCCCGGCGCTCACAACTCGCAACGGTGGCGCCCGAGAACATCAGCCCCCGGCACTGCGACACGCAGTCGGGCTAAAGTCGTTGCCGGATAAACGAGCCGCGTCGCGCTTCTCGTTGCCGTACAGCTCGTTCATGATCTTGGCAACTTCGACGGCGTGGCGTTCCGTCAAGCCATGCAATATCTGTCCGCCGAACGATGCAGGCTCTTCTGTCTGGTTGTCCCACACCATCCAGAGATCGAGTGGGTCGCAAATGACGTCGTAACGTTGATCGGTACTACACATGGGTAAATTGCCTCAAGAACCCTACCCGATTAAGCCCCTGACTCTTAACGTGCTCTTGCTTCGGACGACCAATTAGCGCGAGCGATTTCTTGTCCTGATGATCGGGAAGCCCAAAAAATACCAGGACAAGGCTGTTCCCAAACCCACCGGCGCGATCGCACCGATGTTGCCGCCACGCAGCAGGCAGGCCAGAAGCCCCGCGACCACCCCGACGATCACCAGATCGATCAGACACGGCCGCGACTCGGATGATGATTTCTCTCCCATGATCTCGACTTAGGTCATCCGCCGATGTTGACAAAGGCCTCGCGGTTGCGATGCCTAACAAAGCCTGAATGTCAGCCTCGACACCTCTCCAAGGGAGGTCCAACGTGCCGATTCGAAGCGCCCGCCGCCGCTGACGCGGTATAAATCTGACACTTTCTCAATTATCGCGCAGGAACGCTGCCCGTGACGATCCGGTCTGTCTTCATCACCTGCATCTGCGGCCAGTTGGACGCGGCTTCACTCGCCGGACGACTGCCGACCGCCAGAATTGTGATCAAACCAGCCACGATAGCAGTAAGAAGCAATCCGCTGTAGGTCATTGTTTCGAGCCTCAATGCTGTGGTTTCCCAGCCACTGCGGCGCAAACTGATACGAGACGCTAAATGAAAAGCTAACAAGCATGGTTAATGCACAGCGTTTCCCGGTTTAGGACGCTGACTGTGGATAACTAGTCACCTACGCCTGCCTGCACCGATCGGGCCTCGAACAGCCGTTTCAGCGCATCGATCTTCTCGGCATCAATCTTCGCGTCCGTCACGGCAACCCAACCGTCAATATAGTGCTGCGGCGCATAGACGTGGCCGTACCCCATCGGAGAGCTCGTTGCGATCGCCAAATCGACCAGCAATTGCAGCATCGTCAGCGCGGGAAACCAGCGCAGGCTCGGCGAAACGTCCGGCCCGCGCGGACGCCTCATCCAGGCCGGTTCCCGATAGAAAGAATAGGGATCGAAGAATGTCACGGCATCGCTGGCATACTGCAGATAGACGATGCGAATGGGTCCCCAGTTTGCGCCGGGAATATCCAACTGGTTCGTCTGGTTGGTGAACCGGATGAGAGACCCGTCGCGGAACTGCGGCAACCACGCAGGCGATTGGGGATTGCGCGCCGCCGTCACGTCTCGCCACATCCTGCTTTCAAAAGGCGGCCCGCTCCACAACGCCCCCTGAAATGGATCCGCCACGATGTCGAAGATATCGGCCGAGACCTGCGAATTCAGCGCTCCGAGGCTGAGGCCGTGCAGGTAAAGCTTCGGTCGCCCGTCCCGTGGCAAGGTCGTCCAGTAACCGTAGACTTCCCGAAACAACGCCCTGGCGGACGCCGAACCGTATTCCGGCTCGACCAGCAGCGACAACCAACTCGTGAGATACGAATACTGAAGCCCGACGCTCGCCACGTCGCCGTGATGCAGATATTCGAGCGTATCCATTGCCTCCGGATCGATCCAGCCAGTTCCCGTCGGAGCAATGATGACGAGGAGCGAGCGTTCGAACGCGCCTTGGCGCTTCATCTCTTCGAGCGCGAGCTTTGCGCGCTCTTCAATCGTTTCCGCGTTGTTCAGACCCACATAGGTACGCAGCGGCTCGCGCGCCGGCGTCTTCCAGAAATCGCCGATCTGCGCAGCTGTCGGGCCGGACACAATGAAATTACGGCCCTGGCGCCCAAGTCCCTCCCAAGTGACAAGCGAGGCGGCGCTTCCGGTCTTTGCCGGATCACCTGGCATGGGGACGCCGTCTTCCAGAAGCGCATCGACCCTCTGGAATGAACTATCGGCTAGATGCAACGCTGCACGCAGCAGCACGCCGTCACCGACAGACCAGAAGAGTGCGATCGCAAGGACACCCCCGATCACTTGAGAAACGCGGCGCGGCACGAAGCGCGATAGCCATTCCGACAGGAACAAACACGTCAGCCGGAACAGCCGACCGATCAGAACCGCAATGAAGAAGGCAACGATTGCGACAAAGGCGACGCTGAAGGGCTCAGCCGTATCGACCCGCTCCATGTGCCATAAGTCGCGGATCGAGTTCTGCCATCCCGCAGCGCGCCACAGGACGAGCACTGACAGCACAATACCAAGTCCGCAAACGATCAAGTTGCCGGGCAGTCTTCGTCCCGCCGGCATCGGCAGCTCTAGGTATTTCCAGAGCCATGTAAAGGTTACCCCGAACAGATACCCTACGGCGGCGGCGATGCCGGATAGCGCGCCTTGAACAAAGAAGGATCGTGGCATGAGGCTCGGCGTCAGCGACGCGGCAAAGACGATGAAGCCAAGTGCCAACCCCGGCGTCGAAAGCGATGCGAATAGGCGCAGCAGCAAACGTCTCATGCGTTCCTCTCATGCTTCTCGCGCCGATAACGACCGGCCCTGCACCTTACTATCTGAAAGCGCAAATTCAAGGGACGCAACGGGCAGGTAGGCATCACGAAAAAGGTCCCCCGTGGCGTCGCCCGGGAGACCCTTGGCCTATTTGTTAGTCAGCTAATCAGGCAGCGCGGGAAATCCGTCCCGCGCTGCTGCCACCGGCGGCGCGCAGCCTGAAATTGGCCAGCAAGGTGCCCAGCTGCCGGCTTTCTTCGGCCAGCGTCTGGCTTGCGGCCGTCGTCTCCTCCACCATCGCGGCATTTTGCTGCGTCATCTGATCCATGTGGTTGACCGACGTGTTGATCTCGTTGAGTCCCGTGGCCTGCTCGCGCGCTGCAGTCGCAATCGAGGTCACGTGATTGTTGACGCGATTGACCAGTTCCTCGATTTCAAGCAGCGCATCACCGGTGGAACGCACCAGCGTCACGCCGTTGCCGACCTCGCTTGCCGAGGTGCGGATCAATACCTTGATCTCCTTGGCGGCATTGGCGGAGCGTTGCGCAAGTTCGCGCACTTCCTGTGCTACCACAGCAAAACCGCGGCCCGCCTCGCCTGCACGCGCCGCCTCGACGCCGGCATTCAGCGCGAGCAGGTTCGTCTGGAAGGCAATCTCATCGATGACGCCGATGATCTGGCTGATACGGTTTGATGAGTCCTCGATGCGGTTCATCGCGGTGACCGCATTGCGGACGATCTCGCCGGACTTGCCGGCGCTGGTCTTGGTTTCCGCCACCATCTCGCGGGCTTCGGCCGCACGTTCCGAAGCGGTCCGCACGGTCGCGGTGATCTCGTCGAGCGCCGCCGCCGTCTCCTCCAGCGCGGCCGCCTGCTGCTCGGTGCGCTTCGACAGATTGTTCGTGGCTTCACTAATGTCGCTGGCGCTGTCGCTAACGACGCGGGTCGATTCCGCGATCGCCTGGATGACGCCGCTCAGCGCATCGACGGCCGAGTTGAAGTCGGAACGCAGCTTGGCGTAGTCGTCGCCGAGATCGCCGATGGACACGGTGAGGTCGCCGGCAGCCAGTTTCTCAAGTCCCGCACCGAGCGACTGGATGGCAAAGGTCTGGCGATCCGCTGCCGAGCGCCAGTTGGCCTCGTTGCCGCGACGCTCCTCCTCGATCTGCAGCTGGTGCCGGCTCTCGCGATCGCGCATCAGGGCTCGCTCGCGGACGGAATCACGCAGCACAAGCAGAGACTTCGCCATGGCGCCGATCTCGTCGCGCCGGTCGTGGTCGACGATGTCGACGGCGTCGCGCTCATCAGCAATGGCGTTCATCGCGCCCTTCAGTCGAGCAATCGGAGACGTCACGCTGCGCACGATGCCAAAAGCGACGCCGAGGATGACGATCGCGCCGACGAGGCAGGCGCCGGCCGCCCAGATCGCGTGCTGGCGATAAAGCGCCGCAAGATCGTCAGCGTAGACGCCGGTGCCGACGACCCAGCCCCACGGCTCGAAGCCGACCACGTGCGAATATTTCAGAACCGGATCGGCCGCGCCCGGCTTCGGCCAGTAGTAGTCGACGAAGCCTTCGCCACTCTTCTTCACGGTATTGGCGAACTCGACGAAGATGAACTTGCCGGTCGGATCCTTGTTCTGGGACAGGTCCGTTCCGTTCAGCTCCGGCTTGATCGGATGCATGACCATCGTCGGATGCATGTCATTGATCCAGAAGTAGCCGTTACCGCCGTAGCGCATGGCCGAGATCACGTCCTTTGCCGCGGTCTGCGCCTGCTCCCGCGTCATGGCGCCGGACTGTTCCAGCTTGTAGTATTTCTGGAAGATGGCGATCGCCGTCGCATCCATTTGCGCAAGACCATGCTTGCGCTCGCTCTCCAGCTTCGCGTGCGAATAGTTGAGGAAGAAGGTGATGGCGAGAACCAGAATAGTCAGCGCCAGCCCCACGAGAGAATAGAGGCGGGTGGAAATCTTGACGTTACGCATTGAGCCCCGGCAGTTCAGAATTTGAGAATAGTCAAATACTGCTATGCGGGCCTTACCGGATCGTGAATTTTAATTAGAGTTGACTCAACTGCCTTAGGGTGAGCGTTTTCGTCAGCAGCTCAAATTTCCGTGCAAATCATTGATCTATATCGGCAATAAGCGGTTGCCACAAATCGCGCTAGGTAATTTCTCATAGAACTATGGTAGCAGATGCGGCGACGAACCTGCTGCCTCTGGACAGCGCTGCGTTTCGCTTCAGAGGCATCTGCGCTACGGTCCTTTCGGAATCGCTATCTATCTTGCCGAACAGGAGCCTTGCATGACCGACAACGCCAAGCCGAACGGCGCGCTGACCCTTCGCACCGTTGCCATGCCCGCCGACGCCAATCCGGCGGGCGATATTTTCGGTGGCTGGGTCATGGCGCAGATGGACCTTGCCTCGGGCATTACCGCGTCCGAGCGCGCCAAAGGCCGTGTCGTCACGGCCGCCGTCAAGGAGATGGCCTTCGCCCTGCCGGTGAAGATCGGCGATACGCTCTCGGTCTACACAACGATCGAGGCCGTCGGTCGCACCTCCATCACGCTCTCGGTCGAGGCATGGGCAACGCGCGCCCGCTACAACAACATGGAACAGGTGACAGCGGCGACCTTCATCATGGTTGCGCTCGACGAGAGTGGAAAGCCGAAGCCGGTCCCCGCAGAGTAAGCCATGGAAACGGTCGCCTCGCCCGAGGTCTTTCTCCACATCAAGGTGGTGATGGGGATGGTGATCTCGCTGAGCCTTGCGCGGCTGCTGACCGGCATCGCCGGCATTATCCAGCATCCGGCAAAGGCCAGGCCCTATGCCGTGCATCTCGGCTGGGCGGCCTCCATGTTTCTCTTCATCATCCACATCTGGTGGTGGGAATACCGGCTGCAGGCGGTGCCGGTGCTGCATTTCGGCATCTACCTGTTTCTGGTTTCTTTCTGCTGCCTGTTCTTCATGCTCTGCGCCCTGCTCTTCCCCGCCTCGCTCGACGAATACGGTGGCTACGAGGAGTATTTCTACTCCCGCCGGCGCTGGTTCTTCGGCACGCTCGCCCTCACCTAAGCCATCGATATCGTCGACACTGCGATCAAGGGCACTGATCACATCCAGTCCATCGGCTGGGAGTTTCCGGCGCGCAATATCGTCTATGTCATCCTCTGCGTCATTGCCGCATGGACGGCCAACCGCCGCTTTCACGCGGCCTTTATCTGGCTCAATCTGGTCTATCAGGTCAGCTTTATCTTACGCATTTATGACGTCCTCGGATAGAGAGGTGCAACTTTTTGGTTGCCAATCAACGACAGATATGAGATTAAAAGGCAACCAGGAGGTTGCTGATATGTCTGACCGCATCGAGAAGATCATCGAACTGAATGCACCAGTCGAGCGCGTCTGGAAAGCCATCACCGATCACCGCGAATTCGGCGAATGGTTCCGCGTCCAACTGGACGGCCCCTTCGTGCCGGGCGAGAATTCGACAGGTAACATCACCTATCCCGGCTACGAACACATTCGTTGGCAGGCGACCGTCAAGCGCATGGAGGAGCCCGAGCTCTTTTCCTTCACCTGGCATCCCTACGCCGTCGATCCCAATATCGATTATTCCGGTGAACCGCCGACTCTCGTCGAGTTCCGCCTGGAGCCGACGCCGTCCGGTTCACGACTGACGGTCACGGAATCGGGCTTCGATAAGGTCCCGCCGCACCGGCGCGAGGAAGCCTTCCGTATGAACGACGGCGGCTGGGCCGCGCAGATGAAAAACATCAAGGAATACGTCGATCGCTAACGTCGAACTCCATCGCGAGAACGCGGCGATCCTGTTTGCCGCCCTCGGAGACCCGACGCGCCTGTCGCTGCTGACGACCCTCAGTGACGGGCGCGAACGCTCGATCGCAGGTCTTTCGGTCGGCACCGTGCTCACCCGCCAGGCGGTGACGAAGCATCTGCGCGTGCTGGAACAGGCGGGCCTCGTCCACTCGACGAAGGTCGGGCGGGAAAGCCACTTCGCATTCCAACCGGATCGGATCGGCGAAATGCGCGCCTATCTCGACAGCGTCTCCCGGCAATGGGATGACGCGCTCGAACGCCTGCGCGCCTTCGTGGAGCGGTAGGAGTAGCGCGCCAGCCAGCCTGTCAGCCCTAACCGCGGAAAATGAAGGATGCGCCGATCGCGATCAGGGCAAAGCCGATCACGTGGTTCCAGGTCAGGCTCTCGCCGAGCCAGAAGACCGAGAAACCCGAGAAGACAAGCAGCGTGATCACTTCCTGCATCGTTTTGAGCTGCGCCGTCGAATAGACGGCCGAACCGATACGGTTGGCCGGTACGGCAAGGCAGTATTCGAAGAAGGCGATCGCCCAGCTGACGACGATGGCGATGAACAGCGCCGCGCCCTTGTGCTTGAGATGCCCATACCAGGCGAAGGTCATGAAAATGTTGGAAGCGAAAAGCATCACAATCGGCCAGACGGCGGCCGGGTTGAAGGCAAAGGGCATGGGTGATTCCCGACGTTGAAACTGGCGGCAGCATGTATCGCCAAATTTCCGCTCCGCAAGAGGCTGCACTGACTTGCAGCTTCACGCTTGCCCAAGCCGAGGGCGACATCTCTATGATGTCGCCCAAACACAATCAGTGATTGACGTTGATTTGTGGGAGATCCTCAAAGGCTGTGCGCCTAATACGAGAAGGCATCCGAGACGGCGGGAACGTCGGTGTGGAACTCCTCGGCGATATATTTGAGAACGAAGACCAGTATGAAGAAATCGAAGGCATCGAGCGTCCCGCCGAGATAGCTGGCGATGACAGTGTTGCGCTGCTGCGGGGTGAGCGCGCGCAGGCCCTACATTGCGGACATCATTGCTCCTCCGTCCGAAAGCGGCGGCGAGGCGGGCAATTTCCGGATGCCGTCGAAGAGAGGGATCGCCCGGGGATGGGCGAGGTTGACGCTGTGACAGGCAGCCTCGTCTAACGTCAGCATTTTGCTGTCCTGGTTCCCGCCTGCGACAGTTTGACCGTCGCTCAGCGTTCGGCCGCCAACTTCTCGCGAATACGATGCGGCCCGCCCGTCATACGTCGGGCAAATGGATGGTCCGGGTCAAAGACGCGCCAGAACGGAGCGCTGCCATCCTGGCTGATGCGTACCAGCTGCTGCTGCACCGTCACCGGGCAGCACGCATCCGCGCCGTATTCCGCCGCGAGCGTGCGCCTGATCTCCCCCAGAGCCGACAGACGACCCGCTTGAGCCGCCCGCAAGGCGTCGACGACCATCTTTTCGCTCGGGATTAGCATCCGCTGCTCAAGGTTCTTGCCCTTGCGCCGCATTTTGATGACCGGAACGTCCTCCATGACTTACCTCCACATACGCCTTCGATCGACGCGAAGAGCAACGGCGATGCGCCGTTCTCCGCATACGGCACTGAATGGTCGCTCACGTCAGGCTCTTTCTCCGCTCCAGCTCGGCGGCCGTCGGCTGTTCGAACTCGAACGAGCCGGGCACGATGTCGCCGCTACGAACATACTTGTTAGTCGTCACGCCGGAGCCCGAAACCCGGGAACCGACGAGTTTCATGGCGCCAGCAAAGGCGCCGTCGCCGAACAGTTTCTTGCCGTTGCCGAGCACGACGGGAAAGAATGAAATATGCAGTTCGTCGACCAGGTCGTTCTTGAACAGCGTCTGCAGGAAGTCGGTCGATCCCTGCGTCAGGAGATCCGGGCCGTCGCTGCTCTTCAACGCCCTGAGCGCGCCAACCACGTCGGCCCCCAGCACCTGGCTGTTCTGCCAGCTGGGCCTGAACTCCCGATTGCGGGTCGCGACGTATTTGGTGATCCGGTCGAACAGCGGACCGATCGGGTCGTCGGCCGCCACATAAGGCCAGTGCGCGGCGAAGATGTCGTAGGTCTTGCGGCCGAGCAGCAGATCGAAAGGATTGGCGAACATCTCGCCCACGGCCTCGCCCATCGCTTCGTCGAAATAAGGCGCGGCCCAGCCGCCATACTTGAAGCCGCCGATCGGATCCTCGTCCGGACCGCCCGGCGCCTGCATGACGCCGTCGAGACTGACGAATGCACCTGTAATGATCTTCCGCATCTCTCTCCTTGGCGAGAACGTTCACTGCCCCAGGGACGGTCGGCCGCGGGTGGTGCCGACAACCGGTGGAGATAAAAATCAAACGCCACTGTTTGCCAAATCCGAACGATTCTTTTGTTTCCCTTTTGTACTCTTTGCCTCTTCACTTTCGCAGTGAGTCTCGCCATATTCCGGCCATGGCCAAAGCTCCGAAGAAATCTCCCGCCCCGAACGGCTTCGAGGAAGCCCCACAGTCGTCTTTTGAAGGTGCCCCTCTAGAGGGTTCCGTCGCCGACTGGGTGAAGCAGCTGGAAGCCGATGCGGAGGCCTCCGGCGTCGAGACCCAGCGCCAGATCGCCTCGAAGGCCGGAAAGCACCGCAAGAAGGTGGAGATCGCCGCCTCCAAATCCGCGCGCGGCACCTCTATGGGCGGTTCGACCGATCCGAAGACCCGCGCCGCCGCCGGCCTCAATCCGGTGGCAGGCATGGACACGACGCTGGAGGAAGCCGCCTCGCTGCAGGCTGGGACCGCCGTCACCGC
>NZ_AKKA01000083.1 GCF_000282035.1 Rhizobium sp. CF122 | reverse complement strand
CGAAAAATCGTGAAACGCTCTAAGGGAAATTAGCGAGAATTGGCTAGGGGAGTCTTGATTCTAACACAATTTCAAAGGTTTAGCGAAATAAGCTTGAAATTCCCTCTGTTTTTCCGCCGCGAGCGACCGTGGATGCCAGCTTTGTGCCCCGGCTTTGGGCCTCAGTCAACACAGGGGACGAGCGGCAATTATTTCCGCTACGGTGCAATATCGCGAACACTCTCCACCCTGACGGACCCGCGGTGTGAGTTCAATTGGCCGGAAGTCGTCGACGCACGATTCCTACGTGGAAGCGCATGCCGTGGACGAGGCCCTCGTCGTTGAAGTCGTAGCTCGGGTTATGAAGTGGAGCCGACTCCTTCCCATTACCGAGGAAGACGAAGCATCCAGGGACACGGCTGAGGAACTGCGCGAAGTCTTCCGATGCGGTCATGGGCTTCGAGGCGGTCCGCACCTGTGATGCCCCGAAAAGCTCTGTCGCAACGGCCATGGCCTCATCGGTCAAGGCGGCATCGTTCAGCAGGGGAACGAATTCCCGGGTATAGTGGACGTCCGCTTCGATATTGAAGGCGAGTGCAGTCCCTTCCGTGATCACCCGCATTTGTTTTTCAATACGCTCGCTGACCTCGCTTCTGAAGCTGCGGCAGTCGCCCAGAATTTGCGCCGTACCGGGCAGGGCGTTTCTGGTGCCGTTGGTGATCAGCTCGGTCACGGAGACGACGCCGATGTCGGCGGGGTCGATGCGCCTTGCGACGATCGTCTGGAGGTTCGTCACCAGAGCGCATGCTGCCACCAGCACCTCGTTGCCCCAATGCGGACGTGCGGCATGGCCACCCACGCCCCTCAAAGTGATCTCGAAATTGTCTTCGGCCGACATGAAGGCTCCAGCTTTGGTCTCAAAGTTGCCGACCGGAAGCCCCGGCATGTTGTGGATGCCATAAATTTCATCGAAGGGATGTTTTTCGAACAGGCCGTCCGACATCATCGACAGCGCGCCTTTGCCCCATTCCTCGGCAGGCTGGAAAACGAACCGGACGATGCCGTTGAAACCACCTTCCTCGGCGAGCAGCTTCGCGGCGCCCAATAGCATTGCGGCATGACCGTCGTGACCGCAGGCGTGCATGACACCGTCGTTCCGGGATTTGTAGTCCGGCGCGCCCTCTTCGGTGATCCGCAGTGCGTCGATGTCGGCGCGCAGGGCGATTGCGCGATTGCCGGTACCGCGCCTGAGAGTTCCCACCACGCCTGTGCCGCCGACGCCCTCGGTGACGTCCTCGAGGCCGAACTCCCTTAGTTTGGCGGCGACGAATGCGGATGTCGCCCTCTCCTCGAAGCCGAATTCGGGATTGGCATGCAGGTGCCTGCGCCATCGGGTCATTTCCGCGTGAAGTGTCTTGATGTCGGTCATCGCTTTAATCCTCCGACGCGGTGAGCTTGCGGACCACGTCAAGCAAGATGTTGGCACCCGCAATCAGATCGGCGTCGGGCGTGTGTTCTTTCGGATTGTGGCTGATGCCTGCGATGCTTGGCACGAAGATCATCGCCGACGGCGCGATCCGCGCGATCATCTGGGCGTCGTGTCCTGCTCCGGATGTCATCCGCCTGGATTTCAATCCGCGCGCGGCCGCGGCCACCTCAACAGCAGCCACGATGCTGCTGTTGAATGCCACGGGTTTGAACCTCGCCAGACGTTCCGTGGAGATCGTGACCTGCTCTTCCGCGGCCAACTTGTAGAGATACTCGGCAAGGGCGGATTCCTCGGCCAAAAGACGATCCTCGTCCGGATCGCGGAGGTCGACGGTGAACGTCGCCTTCGATGGAATCACGTTGATCGCGTTTGGGTCGAGCTCCATGCGGCCGACCGTCGCGACCGTCGGCGTGTTCGACGCCTTCGCCCGTTCGCGCAGGAAGGTAATGACACGCGCCGCAGCCAGGCCTGCATCCCGGCGCATCGAGATCGGAGTAGTGCCCGCGTGGTTGGCGTCACCTTCGATCGTCACCTTCTGCCAGGAAATACCTTGGAGGTTCTCGACGGCTCCGATCGGAACCCCTTCGCGCTCGAGCAGCGGGCCTTGTTCGATGTGCAGTTCTACATAGGCGTGAGGCTGCATGAAGCCCGGCTCATGCGTTCCCGCATAACCGATCCTGGCAAGCTCGTCCCCAAGGACTGAACCGTCTGTGCCAACAGTGGCAAGTGCTTCATCGACATCAAGTCCCCCCGAATAGACGAGAGAGCCCATCATGTCGGGTGCGTAGCGAACGCCTTCCTCATTGGTGAATGCGCCGACCACGATCGGGCGGACGGGATCGAACCCGTCTGTCTTTAAGGTCTCGATCACTTCAAGTCCGGAAAGGACGCCATAGCATCCGTCGAAAATGCCGGCATTGATGACCGTGTCGATATGCGACCCCAGCATCAAGGGCTTCGTAGAGCCGGCCGCTCCCGACGGCGTCCAGATGCCGAAGACGTTGCCGATGCGGTCCACTGCGACCTCAAGTCCGGCCTCCCGCATCCAAGAGGTTAAGCAATCCCGACCGAGCTTGTCGGTGTCGGATGCGGCAAGCCTGATCAGACGTCCATTATCGTCTCTGCCGATTGAACCCAGTTCGAGGAGACGTCCGAGCAGACGCTTTGCATTCACCGATGATCCAGTCATGCCACTGCCTCCGCATTCCTCGACAAAACGGCGCCGGGAGCTTCCCCGACAATTTCCTCATATTTGACAGGGTCGGTCGCGCCCTCAGTGTTGATCACGAGAACCCGCGAATACGGGCCAAGCTGCAGGGCGGCCTTGCTCGCCGGATCGCCGATTGCCTTGATCAACCCTGCCAGGCCTACGCCTCCGCTTTCACCTGCCACCACCGCCGGATCGCCCGCGGTTGGATACGCCAGTTTCCTCATCACGGTGATGGCGTCATCCTCGTCCACAGTCATGAAGGCGTCGGCCACGCGCGAGAGGATACGCCAGGCCACCAATGAGGGTTCGTAGCACTCCAGCATCGCCATGACCGTCGGTTCGCCATGGGGGATGATCACAGGATGTCCCGCCTTGGCGGTTTCGACGATGCAAGCGGCTCGGCTCGGATCAACGACGGTGAACACCGGTCGTTCGTCACCCAGGACGATGGCGAGATGGCCGGCGGCGGCCGCGGCGATGCCGCCGACGCCAGACTGAACGAACACATGTGTCGGAGGCTCCGGCATCTTCCTGAGCGCCTCCTGGATGATCGCGGTGTAGCCCTGCATCACAAGGCCGGGAATACGCTCATAGCCGGGCCATGACGTGTCTGACACGATCATCCATCCGCGTTCGGCAGCGACTTTGGATGCTTCTCTCACGGAGTCGTCGTAAGTGCCCTCCACCCGGATCATGTCCGCGCTGAACCGGGCTATCGCCGCGACCCGTTCGTCGCTGACACCGGAATGCACAAAGATGGCTGCCTTCGCGCCGACAAGCTGAGCGCCCTGCGCGACGGAACGTCCATGGTTGCCGTCTGTGGCGCAGGCGACCGTCATGCTTTGCGTGATTGCGGCGACGTCAGGCGTGTGAAGTTCCGACACGTCGAGCTGCCGGGACAATCGCCTGCTGGCCTCTTCGAGGACGAGCCGGATCACGGCGTACGATCCACCGAGCGCCTTGAAGCTGCCGAGACCGAGCCGGAATCCTTCGTCCTTCAGGTGGATGCTGGATACGCCGAGCTCGTGAGCGAGCGCGGACAGGGATACGAGAGGCGTCTCCGCGTTGTTTTCCCGGTAGGATAGGAACCGCTGAACCTCTGTCACGGCTTCTACGCCAAGCGTTTCCGAGTCACGCGGATCGAGCGGAGTCTTGTATGCAACATTCAAATTTTTGAGAAACATGATGGACCTCGCTAAGTTCGAGGGGAAATATATTGCATCTCGCACGCAGAGTGCGCTGTATCTCGGGGCTAAATTTGCAAGTTTGTTTCGTTTGGAGGTCCAAATGGGTGCGACTGCACGCCGGGTGGCACTGGATGATTTCGACCGGCAGATCCTCGCCATCCTGCAAAAGGACAACATGACGCCGCAACGGACGATCGGGGAGGCGGTGAACCTGTCCGCTCCCGCGGTCCAGCGCCGGATGAAGAGGATGACGGAGGCTGGCGTGATCCAAGCGAACGTCGCGATCGTTGATCCCGCTGCGCTCGGCCATCCGATCACCATCTTCGTCGAGGTCGAAGTCATCAGTGAAACGGCGGAGCAGATCGAAAATGCGAAGCGCGAGTTCGCCGCCACTCCCGAGATCCAGCAATGCTACTACGTGACGGGCGAGGCGGATTTCGTCCTGGTCATTGTCGTACCTTCAATGACTGCGTACGAGGCCCTGACCAAGCAGCTCTTCTTTGGAAACAACAACGTCAAACGGTTCCGCACATTTGTAGCGATGGACCGTATCAAGGCTGGCCTCGAAGTCCCTGTGCTGTGAACCCAGCTTAGGCCGGCTGGAAAAAGATGGCTTGACTGTCGCGCGATATCGTTGAGCGCTTAAGGCGGTGTGGCGGAGGAGTTGGAATGTCCGCTCTTGTGCAAAGCTAAAATGTCACGTCCGGCTGCTTCGGCCAGTTAGATATGCGACATTCGGCATCTCCAACCGCTCCATGGAATCGTTTCAGCCCTTCTGGCAGCGCAGCTCGGGATAGAAGAGCAAAACGGGACCGCTGACACTGAAGCGGAGCCTGAACCGATGGCCGCAACCGTCGTCGCGACGCCGGATGAAGCCTAGGGGCATCGTCGGCGCCATGCCCGAAATCAAAATCCCGCAACTGATCTTCTCCCTAAGCGTCACGAACTATGGCTCCGACAACCTGCACAAGAAGATTAGTGCCTTTACAATAGATCGCTTATCCGCAATCTTTGCCCGGTGGATTAACAAACAAGCAATCAGTACGAAAGAAGGCGCGCACGACAACGGTCACCCAGAGCCAATAGGAGATCGAAGCATGAGACAGAAGAACGTTCGGATCTATCGAAATCCAGACCGGGGCGAGTCCGTCAAGGTTACCTGGGGCGAGGGCGGTGAGAACGACTATTCTGACGTTGAAGCGGCCGCGACCGCCCTTGGCTGTTCGACAGAGTGGTTGGAGCAAAACCTGAAGGCTAGCTTTCTCACGAGCGTTGGCATATCGGAAGTCGACCTATATTGGGACGACTCGATGTGGCGTTCCGACACAGCAGGCAGGAATTTCAGTATAAAAGACCGCGTCAGTCTGTTTGGTGAGATTACTGCCGTGGATGACGAAAAGGGAGAGGTTACCATTCGGATCAATGGCGTTCCTGTGGCTGTCACGTTGTCGAACGAGAACGTTGTTCTTCTCGCAAGGAATTAGGCGTGGTGAGCGGGAGCGCTAATTCTTCTCCTCCCGATACGGCAAAACCGTCGAAGTTGTACCCATCGATGATGATGACGATGTTCGCACGTCGCCGCGACCTGCGAAGGCAAAGTTCTGCAGCATCTCCTCGAGCGTTGCTTTGATTTAGATGCGCCCGCACATGACTAGCCTCCTCGCCAATCAAAGCTTGTGGCTGTCGCCGTTATAGTCAAGGCGTGCGACTTCGCCGAAGATAGGCGGACATCCGGAATGTCCTGCTAAAATCTCTTCGCAACCTGGTACTCATTCGCTTCCCAGGATCGATGCCTCTCCGCGCGGTCGATCTCGAATTGAAGCTCGAGGCGGCGCGCTTTCAGCTTTTCAACGTTGGTCACGCATTTAATCTCCATTCAGATCCGGAGGCACGACCGAGCTCGCCGGATCGTATTCTCTTAATTTCCCGCTCGCGCCCGGAGCATTCCGGTGTCCGATGGGGTTGGGGCAGCACGAATTATGCAGGACAGGGGCGGCTTGAACAGTCGGACAAAGGTCCTGAAGGCGCCCGAGCCGAAGTCCGATCAATCTTGGACTTAGGTCCGATGTTCAGAAACAACGCTAATGACGTATTAAGGATCCGAGGCGTGAGACACAGCCTTGCCAATGACTATGCGTAAACCGGAATGGGAATGAAACATGAAAAAGCTCGCTATCGCAGCGCTAGCGTTCGCGACTGCGTTGTCAGCGTCGCCGGCATTCTCTCAGATCTACTTTGAGTATGGCGCAGGACCTCGCTACTACGATGATCCACCAGCGCCACGGTACTATCGCTACTCGCCACGCTACGCATACGATGACGACGATGACGACTATCGCTATGGCCAACGGTGCTGGACACAGAAATACTACAGATACCGCTATGGCCATCGGGTGGTGCGATACAGGAACGTTTGCGACTAGAGCGCGCTGGCCTGCCTCCGATCAGATCATCGGCGGTTCGGGGTCAGGATCGATCTCCACGATGATGTCCGGCGTGTCGTTCTTTGGCGAACCGACCTTGCGGTCAGTGGGCGATGCCAAACGTTTCCTTGACGTCGCCATTCGCCATGCAAACGGCCCATTTATTCTCGAAAGGATTACAGTCAGTCCACTCGCCCCCGAGTCCATCAGAGAAGCCTGTGGTAGCGGGCGACAGTAGATAAATCTCGTGTTGGAAGTCGTCTGATGTTCGCGAGAACAGTGCCATGTCCTTTGGAGCGCCGGCCGCGACAAAAAGCGCCTAGAAGCGCTCAAATATCCGCTCCGCATTTCCCGGGAATTTGGTTATCAGCTGCTTCCATCCTGTCGCTTTCCGACCCCCTGATATTTGCGGCCCGACGCCTGGAGCGGCGCCGGATCTGAGCTAGGACCAAGCTGCCTCATTTCAAGCATCGCTTCGCAGGATGCTCCAGCAAGCAATGCCAGTTGCTCCGTGTCATGTACGCCTTGCCGGTAGATCTCGATGATGATCGATGCCAGATGAACTGTGGTGTTGTGATCGTTGATCGCGTGCTTTTCCGTGATGCGCTGCAACACCTCATCGCAGACGGTCAAATCCTCCGAAGTGAGGGGTTCATCACGTTGTCGCATTTTACCTCCTCGTCATTCGTCCGGCAGGTGCTGTCGGCCGAATCCCATCGAGATATTCGATCGCCGCGCTTCGCAAGGCAATCTGCCAGTCATGTCGCATGTTGCATTCCATGTTGCATGGAGTAGCCGCTACCTCTTTGAAATGCCTGAAAACCAAGCGCTATAGGTTGCAACATGATGCGACATGACAATGAGACAAATCTGCCTGAACGCAATTAGTATCTACCGGAAATCATTGATGAAATTGATTGGCTGGGGAACCTGGACGATAATCCAACATTGCGAACGCCGCTGAATATTCATAAGATATTGCCATATAATAGCTTATTCGGCTAGAGGTGTTCCGGTTTACTGTTCCGGTAAGCTGCTCCGGGAGCCCTCAATGACCAGACGTTCAAACCTCATTCGCCGCGATGGTGGTACATATTATGCTCGGATTTATATTCCTTCAGATTTGCGAGATCAGTTCTCGAGTGAGGACAAAAAGATCTCCTTGCGGACGAAGGATGAAGCGGTCGCAAAGCGACGGCTCAACTTCGAACTCCAGAAGTGGGACGCTGAGTTTGAAGACATGCGCTCTCGTCGACACGTTACCGACGACGATAGGGCCGTCGCCGTCTGGGAGCACTATGAGGCGCGGCTAAACAAAGATGCGGAAAAGCGTCGTACAATGCCAACAGATGCCGATCTCGAGGAGGAAGCAGCTCGAGTCTGGCAGCGCATCGATCGCGGCGAAATACGCTCCGATGACCTGGTCGGTATGATCAATGGATATGCAGACCTTGAGCTCCTGAAGCGCGCTCGACAGGATGACGCAGCCCTCCGCTCTCGTCGATTGGCGGCTCTGAAGCGAGATTTGGCCGCCGGAAGATACACGTTGATTGATGAGGAGGTGCGTGAGTTCATAGAGCGGCATCTCTTGTTGGTAGATGACGGATCCGAGCAGTTTCGCGAACTCGGTGCGCTGATGATGCGCGCCGACATTGAGGCCCTTGAGCGAACAGTCGAGCGGGATGTCGGCGATTACTCTGGGAGACCCAAGGATCCAATCGTGAAGCCAGCCTTCGCTAGGCCACGCGAGACGGCGGCGCCTGGGCAATCGATCACGGAACTCTTTGAGGTTTACGCCCGCGAAAATCCTCGCAGCGTCACAACTGACACATTGGCCCAGGCTCGCCGCGATATCGGTTTATTCGTGGACCATGTAGGCTCGACGTTTCCCGCGTCAAAGATCGACAAGAAAGCTGTTCGAGAGTGGAAGGCACTTTTAATGCTTTATCCCGTCAAGGCGACGGAGACAAAAGCGTTTAAAGGTATGAAGATCGCCCAGATCGTTGCGCACAACGAAATGGTCTGTAAGCCGGTCCTGAGCGTGAACACCGTGAATCGCTATCTTTCCAACCTAGCGGCTTTTTGCAGCTGGCTCGTCGGAAATGGATACATCGATGACAATCCCACCGAAGGAATGTTTTTGGCGAAGGATAAACGGAAGAAGGTTTATCCGTTTACAGTCGATCAGATGAATGCCCTCTTCCGGTCGCCGTTGTTTACCGGTTGTACGAGCGATGATGCGCCTCGCTTCTGGAACAAGCCGGGCGATGTCAGAATTCGTGACCATCGCTACTGGATACCGTTGATCATGCTCTACTCGGGCGCCCGGCCCGGGGAAATCGCACAGCTAGGCCTCTCGGACGTCCGGGAGGAGCAACATACCTGGATCTTCGACATCACTGAAACCGCGGACGATGGCGACGAAGACATCAAAAGGCTGAAAACCGATGGTTCTCGTCGTGTTGTGCCTGTACACGGGGAGCTGATTAACCTCGGCTTCCTCGATTATTTGGCAGCAATGCGAGACGGCGGGCATGCGCGCGTCTTCCCGCTAGCAATTCGTAACGATCGCGGCCAGATGTTATCCGACTTCAGTCGGGACTTTGGGCGCTACCTAGAGAAGATCAGCCTCAAGAAGGGTAGGGGATTATCGCTCTATTCATTCCGCCACGGCGCTTTTGATGCGATGAGGCGCGCCGGCTACTTGGATGAGCAATTCAATTTTATCTTCGGGCATGTCAGCAGCGGTAACCGCGTGACAAAAGGCTATGGTGTCTTGACGCAGGGAATGCTCGAGCAGCGGGCCGAGCTCATCAATGCGATCGTGTATGCCGGATTAGATTTGGGACATCTCCGAGAACAAAGGTTGGTAGGGGATTGTTAGACTTGTCGTGAACTGAAAGCGCTGGTCGATGTTCTCTGGCTGGGTGATTTGATTTTCGGGGCATGTAGCGCGTCCGCGCTATCAGTTCGCAGGCCGTCTCGAGCGAATTGCTGACTTGTCTAAACGGTTGTGGCCAGCGCCGCCTTCTCTAAAGTCTACCAAGATTCGAACTCGTTATCCCAATTGCGTTTGGTGTCGTCATGATTTGTTGCTCGCGTCTGTTGCGGAAAGCAGACGCGAGCAACAAGGCTCAAGCATGCGCCAGATCGCATCTGTTACTTCGTCTAGCGGCAGCCCTGTGACCTGGATCGACCGGGCATAGTTTCGCCATTGGGTTTGCTTGCCGGAATCTTCAACGAAAGCGCTGGACAGACCCGGAGGTCGAGTGGAGGGGATTGACGTTCGTCTCCGTACAAACGTCGCACTAATCGCAGCGTCCAGCTCCTCATCTGGTATGCTGACGACTTGGGGGATCGCCCAGAGGTCAAAATAATCCTTCATCCGGCCGTTGATGACGCCGAGCGCCACCATCGCCTGGAATTTCTCGGCAATGACGACCGCCGGAGGATAGCTGCGGATGCGTGGGGATTCCATGCCGAGTAGGGAAGGGTAGGAGGTCATCTCGGCTCCCGTCAGCGCATCGCCGAATCCGATGTCGATGGTGACCGGTATTCTTGTGCGCTCCAAGAGGGCCACCGTGCGAAGTCGCACGCCGTTGTATTCCATCTCCTCCCGGATGACCTCCGCCTGCAGCCTGTCGATATCGAAGACTAGCCCATCATCGTAATGAACTGCCATGATGTCTGCGAAGATCGATTTCAGCGTGTCTCCGTCGGCCTGACCGTATCCAAGGAAATCGACGTCGCGGGTCTCGCGATTTTCCCCTTCCAGCCAGAGCGTGACGAGCATGCCACCCTTGAGGATGAAGCGATCGGCCTTGTCGGATGCTGACAGCCGAAAGAGCAGTCGCTCGAGGGCATATCGGACCATGACAATTTCAAAGACCCGCCCTTCACGACGGGCAAGGTTGTTGAGTTGCTGCTTGATGGAAGCTGCCCTGTTTCTGATTTCTCTAGCCATTCGAGGTCAGAGCCTCCAGATAGGCTTTCATCTTCCTCCAGGCGCCGTTCGCCATGGCAGTCTCGGTTATGGCCGCCGGGCTCGCCTTTCGCTGCTGGAGTGCTGCGCGCAGCGCTTCTATAGCAACCGATCGATCAACGAGCCTGCTCCGGAAGGCATCGGCAAGCGTCTTCGGGACTGAGAAAATCGGTACTGCGATTCCGGAGATCTTATGATGTTCCATGCCTTGCTTCATGTAAGCGTCCTGGAATTCCGTGATCCTGATAGGCGGATACGCTGGCGCAACTGCCCAGTCCTTCCGGCTTACGGCCATCCATACCTCGCGAGGGATCTGATCCGTCAAACCGTGAAATGCTAGCGCCGAAGTCAGAGCAACGACGCCCTGTGGGACCAGTTTTGCTGCTTCAGCCAGAGCTTGCAGCGTATCTAGATCGGCATCCGGACGCTGGTAAAGCCCGCGCGACAGTCGGACAAGTTCTCCGGCTTCCACAGCTCGGGCGATTGTCATCGCGAATATGCCTGCCTTTCGCAGCTCATAGAACCTTACAATTGGGTGTTCGGCGATATAGTCACGCAGTCGTTCCTGCTGTGTCGATGCGGCCACTTGTTACCTATCCTGGGTGCAATTCGAGTTTAGACCCAGGATAGGTAACACATGATTTGTTACTTATCCTGGGTGTAATTGCATTCTTCACCCAGGATAGGTAACATTTCTGCCTACTGTGGACTTTCTGCCTCGCGTCGCGGCCGCACCAGTGCGCTCTCGAAATTTTTCGTTCCACTCCTAATCCAGCAGGTCACTTCGTCCAACGTCAACGCGAGCCGCACAGGGCGCAGGCCGCATTCCCAGACGATGCCCACCCGCCAGCCAGATGCGTTCAGGGTATTACGAACTTCGATGTCGCGGGCTATGTTGCGCGCGAACTTTGCGGCCCAGAACTCGGGGTTCGATGCCGGCGTGGTGCACCAGTGACAGCCTTCGTGCCGATGCCAGAAGCAGCCGTGGACAAACACGGCTGCCTTTCTCGACTTGAACAGAAGGTCAGGCCGACCGGTTACATCCGGATCGTGGAGACGAAATCGAACACCAGCGGAGTGAAGATGACGTCGAAGTGTCAGCTCCGGCTTCGTATTCTTGCCGCGGATGCCAGACATCATCTGCGACCGTTTTTCCGGACTCACTACGTCGACCATGACGTTTTGCCTGTCATTTCCACGCGAAGATGATATTCATTGCGAATACTGTCTACAACTCCGAAGTGCGTGATTCTTGCCATCATATTCCGTCGTCGACATCTTTGCAGGGCCAGGGGGGCTGGCGGAAGGCTTTTCGAGCGTTTCCGGCATCGGGGATGAGCGCGCCTATCACATTGCCCTTTCCATCGAGAAGGAAAGGGCTGCACATTCCACCCTGCGTCTGAGAAGCTTCCTGCGCCAGTTCAATGGCGTGCTCCCGGAACAGTACTACGACTTCCTGATGCGCGGCGGTGACGAGCCGGACTGGGCGACCGAATATCCGCGGGAATGGGCCAGGGCCGTGGATGAAGCGTGGCAGCTGGAGCTGGGCAAGGAAGATCCGGAGCAGCGGCTCAATGGACGCATCGACGAGATCCGCGAGCAAAGCGGTGGCAACTCGATCCTGATCGGCGGTCCACCGTGCCAGGCCTATTCACTCGTGGGCCGGGCTCGCAATCAGGGGAAGAAGGATTACATCGCCAGCGATGATGAGAAACACTTCCTCTATAAGGAATATATCCGGATTCTCGACCGCCTGCAGCCGGCTGCCTTCGTCATGGAGAACGTCAAGGGCATGCTGTCGTCATCCGTGGATGGCGAGAACCGGATCTTCGATCAGGTTCTTCGCGACCTCCGTGGAGAAAGGCCGGGGGCTACCGAATACCGGCTCGTTGCGCTTGACCCGAGATCCCGCCGCCAGCTGGATCTGTCGGCTTTCGAACCACGCGCTGCCGATTTCATCGTGCGTGCCGAGGACTTCGGCGTTCCGCAGGCCCGTCATCGGGTCATTGTCGTAGGACTGCGCGCCGATGTCGCGGAAGGTCTGCCGACGGCGGCCCTGGCTGATCTCATGGTGCGGCATACTCTGAAGGCGACTGTTCAGCATGTCCTCGACGGCATGCCGAAGCTGAGAAGCGGGCTAAGCCGTGGCATCGACGGCGACGGCGAATGGCGTGCCGTGGTTGAAGATGCCATGGCCCTCGTGGCAGATCTCGACATCGGTCTCCCCGACGACCTGCAGCTGTCCTTCACTGCCAGGGCAAGAACATGCCTCGCCGCCCTGAGGGGAATGAACCGGCTTCCAGGCCGTGAAGCTTGGGGATACGGGATTTCCGCCGAATGCCCCGCCGAGCTGCGGGACTGGCTTGTTGATGAAAGACTGTCCAACCTTCCAAACCATGCAACGCGAAGCCACATGCCAAGCGACCTTGCACGGTATTTCTTTGCGGCGGTTTTTGCTCAGGTGGTCGGTCGATCACCCAAGGCGACCGATTTCCCGGAGGCGCTGTCTCCGAACCATGAGAACTGGAAGACCGGCAAGTTCGCGGATCGCTTTCGTGTCCAGCTTTCCGGTGGACCCTCGACAACGGTGACAAGTCACATCTCCAAGGACGGGCACTATTTCATCCATCCGGATCCGCTCCAGTGCCGCAGCCTTTCGGTACGAGAAGCCGCTAGGCTTCAGACCTTTCCAGACAACTATTTCTTCAAGGGAAACCGGACGGAGCAGTATATTCAGGTCGGCAACGCGGTTCCCCCCTTGCTCGCCCGCTGGATTGGCGAGGCGCTGTTTTCCATCCTGACAGCGCATGCCGGCGCTGCAGACGAACCGATCGAAAGGGCCAGACTGTCGAATGTCGCTTGACTACGACATTGCCAGTCCGGGAGCAGGGGAACTCTTCGAGTCCCTGCGAGCGTTCGGCTATGATCTGCCAACGGCGCTGGCCGACATCGTCGACAACAGCATCACCGCCCGAGCGCGCAACGTCTGGATCGATATGCAATGGGCGGGCCGCGCGTCCCGCATTGTCGTGCGCGACGATGGACGCGGCATGTCGGAGGACGAGCTTCGGCAGGCCATGAGGCCGGGAAGCCGCAGCCCTCTTGCAAGCCGTGAGGCAAACGATCTCGGCCGTTTCGGCCTCGGGATGAAGACCGCCTCGATCTCCCAGTGCCGCTGCCTGACCGTTCTATCGAAGACCCTGCAGTCATCTCCGGCCCTCCGGCGCTGGGATCTCGACTATATCGAGGCGACGGGCACAAGCGAGTGGCGGCTCCTGAAACGCATGGATCTTCTTTCAGAGGCCGACCATCTGGTTCTTGCGGGTCAGAAAAGCGGAACGATCCTCTTCTGGGACAGGCTTGATGCTCTGGTAGGCGACGTCGAGTTCGATGACGAGGCGGCGCAGAAGCATTTCCGGGAACGCGCGGAAGCAGTCAAGCTGCATCTTGCGATGGTGTTTCACAGGTTCCTGAAGGGACGCAATTCCGTTCAGCTGCACATCAACGGACGCCCGATCGAGCCTTGGGATCCATTCATGGAGGACACTCCCTTCACGGATCCGATGGCGGCCGAGGAGCTTGTCTGTGAAGGCGAACGGGCCGAAATCAAGCCATTCATACTGCCGCATCACAGTCGGATCAGCGCCGAACAGCACTCTTCAGCCGCTGGTCCCCGTGGCTGGAATGCTCACCAGGGCTTCTACATCTACCGGAACAAGCGCCTGCTGGTCGCCGGCGACTGGCTTGGTCTTGGAATGCAGAAGGAAGAGCATTTCAAGCTTGCCCGTATCCGCATCGACCTTGACAATACAGCCGATCTTCTCTGGCAGATCGACGTCAAGAAGTCGCGGGCCCGGCCACCAGCTGCACTGCGACGCGATCTGCAGCGGATCGCGCGCGCGGCGCGCAGCCGCGCTTCAAGCATCTATCGGCATCGCGGAAAGATCATCCAGCGCGCGCTTGGCGACAGGGAGACGTTCCTGTGGACGCATTACACGAAGCACGGGAAATCCTTCTACCGCATCAATCGCGATCATCCGCTTGTCAAGAAGGTCCTGGCCACGGCCGAGGATCGCGGACCGATCCGGTCGCTCTTCGACCTCATCGAGCAGACCATTCCTGCACCTTTGATCGTGATCAACAACGCAGAGACACCGGACGCCTTCAGCCAGCCGTTCGAACACTCTCCAACCGAGCTTCGCAAGGCGATGGCGGAGGTGTTCGACGCTCTGGTCGAAGATGGTCGCGAGCATGTGGAGGCAGCACGGTCGCTGCTGCTGATGGAGCCATTCAACAACTATCCGGAGCTGGTCTCGGCATTTCTTGACGAAGTAGCACGGAAGAGTCCCGTTCGAAAACGGTAGAGCAAGGGGGAGCATATGGCCGGGGGGCTATCGTCTGAAGCACTTCTCAGGAGCGCGTATGGTGTCGCAAATTCGCTTCTGGAACTTGAGCCACGGATCACGCAGGAAGCGCTGGAGTCTGCCGTCGACACCGTGCTGGCCATGCCACGGTTCATCGGCGTCGATCGCACACGACTGCTGCGGGACCTCGAGGCAAGAAACAACACTCTGGTCAGCGGCTATTCCGTAATCGACGACAAGGATTTCAGTGCATGGGTCGCCAAGGCGCGAGAAAACCGTCCCTTTGCGTTCTGGGATCGCTATCGTCACTGGATGGACCGTGGCAAGCGCTGGGCCGACGGTCCGCTAAGGCAGATGGATCGGCTGACCGATGACATTCTGGATCGCCTGCGAAATCCCGAAACGGCCGGCGCGTGGGATCGCCGCGGACTTGTCGTCGGCGACGTGCAGTCTGGCAAGACATCCAACTACACTGCGCTGATTTGCAAGGCGGTCGATGCCGGGTTTCCGCTCGTCATCGTGCTGGCGGGCGTGCATAACAGCCTGAGAAGTCAGACACAGCAGCGCCTCGACGAAGGCTTTCTGGGCTTCGATACCAGACTTGGTCTTCTGGCCGACGAACAGGAAAATCAGCGGATCGGCGCAGGCCGAATGCCAAGTGCCGCCTTCCTCGTCGCTCACTCGCTGACAAGCAGTTCCGAAGGCGGGGATTTCAAGACTGCGACGGCGAACGGCACCCGCCTCATACCGGGTGGCCGCGATCCGATTATCCTTGTCGTCAAGAAGCGAGTCAGCATCCTTGAGAATCTGCTGGCCTGGGTGCTTTCGGTGCGAGCGGTGGAGGATGCCTCGGTCCCGGGCGGAAAGATTGTCCGTGACGTGCCCATGCTTGTCATCGATGACGAGGCCGACAACGCCTCCGCGAACACCAATGAATATCGCGACGATGATGGCAACATCGATGAGGATGCCGACCCGACAAAGACGAACTTCCTGATCCGGCGCCTGCTTACCTCATTCGAGAAGAGCGCATATGTCGGCTACACCGCGACGCCGTTCGCGAATGTCTTCATGCACCACGAGGCAAGGCACAGGATCGCGGGAGAGGATCTGTTTCCTCGCAGCTTCATCATCAATCTGCCGGCGCCGTCGAACTACATCGGGCCAGAACGGGTCTTCGGACTGAACAGACCCGGTCCGGACGGTGAAGCCAGGGGCCTGCCGATGACACGGGAGGTTCGCGATGCAGAGGCGATCTTCCCGCCAGGCCACAAGAGGGATCTTCAGGTCACCGAACTGCCCAAGACACTGAAGGAGGCAATGCTTGCCTTCATTCTTGCCTGTGCTGCACGCCGTGTCCGCGGTGATGTCGATGTCCACAATTCCATGCTGGTCCACGTCACAAGACTCATCGCTGTACAGGAGAAGGTCGCCACGCTCGTGGACGAGCATCTTGTCGATATCGTACGGCAGCTGGAATTCCCCGGCACAGGTGGCACGGCTATTTCGGAACTCGAGGCGCTGTGGCAGCGCGAGTTCGCTTCCAGGGCAGAAGACCTGCGAAGCCTTCTCTCCGATCATGATCTGCCGCCCGTCAACTGGGACGAGGTCAGGTCGCAACTGTTCGATGCTGCCAAGCGAATAGCTGTCCGGCAGGTCAACGGGTCGGCGAAGGATGCCCTGGACTATGTGACCCATCCCGAGGGGTTTTCCGTGATTGCGGTCGGCGGTGACAAGCTGGCGCGCGGACTGACCCTGGAAGGCCTCTCGGTCAGCTATTTCATCCGTACGTCTCGCATGTATGACACGCTGATGCAGATGGGAAGGTGGTTCGGCTACCGCCCTCGCTATGCGGATCTGTGCCGCCTCTACACATCGCCCGTATTGGTCCGCTGGTACCGACACATCGCGACGGCAACGGCCGAACTGCGCGAGGAATTCGATCTTGCGTTCGACAACGGAGAATCGCCGCTCGAGTTCGGACACAGGGTTCGCACGCATCCTGACGGCATGCTGATTACGGCTGCAAACAAGATGCGGGCGGGCACGCGGGTCAGAGCAGGCTTTTCCGGTACCATTTCGGAAACGGTCGCATTCGACGTCGCGAGCGCGCAGAAGAACCTCGACGCCTTCGGTCAGTTTCTCAAATCCATGCCAGACAGGGACGGCACGGGTCGGCAGCGCTGGGACGACGTGGATGGGGCAAAGGTCCTGGGTCTTCTTCAGCGGCTCGAGACATCGCAGGAATCATGGAAGGCAAACGCGCGAGCACTCGCAGACTACGTTGCTGACCGACTTGCCAATGGACGACTTGGCAAGTGGACTGTCGTGCTCGTCGGTGAAGGTGACTCCGGGATCACAAAGTGGATCGGTCCGTATGAAGTGATCCTGGCCAATCGCAGGAACCAGGTTCACGGCGACGGCTCGAGGGTAACGATTGGCCGTCTTGTCAGTCCGTCCGATGAAGTCAGTGATCTCGACAGACCAGCACAGGATCTGGCAATGAGCCAGACCGTCGCAGCCTGGGAGAAGAAGGCCGAACCAAAGCGCGACCGTCCCAAGTCGCCGAGTGGTCCCTTCATACGACGTCAACGCAGTCCGGACCGCGGTCTCCTGCTGATCTATCCACTCAACGCCAGGCCGCCCGCCGAAATCCCCCTCGTCGGTTTCGCCATCAGTTTCCCGTTCGACGAACATGCGCCGCTGATCGATTATGCCGAGAACAGCGTGAAGCAGCTTGAAAGCGTTTTCGAATGACGCCAGAGCGCCTGCTTGAGATCTGGCGCGAGCTGGGAGAGCAAACGTCCAGCCCGAGCGGCATGCATCGTCGTAGACTTGATACCGAGTCACCGGTCGACATCTTTGCATGCGTGTTCTGGCCGAGCCGCCGACCGGGCATTCTTGTCGAGGGGGCGGGGGCATTCCGTCCTCCCGGCGACAGGCTTCCGGCCTGCCGCGGGGTTCGCACGGTGCACGAGGTCGCGTCTGTACCGGGGCCGCGAACAATCCTGCGCGTGATGCTCGACGATGACAGCCTGCTTGACATCTTTGCTGTCCTGTCCGCAGATCTCGTCCAGGTGGTTACGGCGGAAACCACGACTGGCTCCGGTCTGACGCGATGCCTTGATCGGCTCTGCATGTGGCAGATCCTGTTCGATCGGATTCCCGCCGAAGGCCTTTCGGAGGAGCGACAGCGCGGTCTTTTCGGCGAACTGGCCGTGATGGATTCACTCCTGCTGGAAGCTCTGGCTCCTTTTCCCGCCGTGACCTCCTGGGTCGGGCCGGACCCGGCGAACCAGGATTTCATACATGCCGGAACGGCAGTCGAGGTCAAGACGAGCCTTGCAAAGCGGCACGCGCGTGTCGTGATCAACAACGAAAAGCAGCTCGACGAGCGACCACACCGAGCGCTTTTCCTTGCGCATCTCAGGATGGATGAAAGCGCAGCCCTTGGCGTCTCGCTCGCATCGCTGGTCACGCGCGTCCGGGACCGGGTCAAAGTGGATCCAGCAGCGGCGCGGGAACTGGACGACAGACTGACGCTGGCCGGCTATCTCGATCTGCACGCTCCGATCTACACCCGAAGGAAATGGCTCGTCGCCTCGACACGATTCTTTCGCGTCGAGGGAGAATTCCCGCGCCTCACGGAGCACAATCTTCCGGTGGGAGTCGGTGACATACGCTATTCGATCATCGCAGATGACCTGGCGCAGTACGAGGTCAGCGCGGAACAAGTTTCCAGACTGCTTGAGGTTGACAATGTCTGAAACAGAGGATCTTCAGAGGTTTGCTCTGAACATACAGCAGGATGTCATCGCTCGTGCGGACGCCGTCGCTGATGGTGGGCTTCGGGCAGAAGCGTTTGCCGAACTGATGTTCGAGCATCTCGCAGACGCGGCCGAGATCGATGACGGAATTGCCTGCAACTTCGAAGCGCGCGGAATGCGCTGCTCCGGCTACTACCTTTCCGAGGACAACGACCGTCTGGATCTGTTTCTGGTACTTCCGCGTCTTGATGGCCTGGCTTTGAGCGTCTCCAGGACCGACATTGACACTGCCTTCCGCCGGCTAAATGCCTATCTGGAAAAGGCAGTCGCTGGGCTTTACCGCGAACAGGAAGAGGCTCTTCCTGCGTATGACATGTCGCGCGCAATATGGGATGCGCGAGATGATGTCAGCCATATACGGCTTTTCATCATCACCGACGGTCTCGCCGGCGTGGAACAGCTGGAAGGCTCCGCGCTCGGAACAGTCGAGGTATCCCGCCATCTCTGGGACCTTCGCCGACTTTATCGGACAGCATCATCCGGCGCTAGCCGTGAACCCATCCATGTGGACTTCGCCGCGATGGGTGGATCGCCCTTGCGCTGCATCGTCTCCAGCCCGGAAGGAGGCGGCTATCGCTCTCTTCTGACAATGCTGCCTGGCAACGTTCTCGTGGAAATGTACAGGCTGCACGGGCCACGGCTTTTGGAGCGCAACGTCCGAAGCTTTCTCCAGCTGAAGGGAAAGGTGAATCAGAGCATCCGCAAGACCATCATCGATGAACCGCAGATGTTTCTCGCATTCAACAACGGCCTGTCGGTCACGGCGACAGATCTCAGGGTCCGCGATCACGGCGATGGAACGGTTGACCTTCTGGCCGCCGGTGACTTCCAGATTGTCAATGGTGGGCAGACCACCGGTTCGATCTTCAGAGCTTCGCGAAAGGACAAGGTGGACGCAACTCGTCTGCAGGTTCCAGTGAAGATCACGGAGATCTTGGCGGACGGCGACATCGAGCTGATCGCTCCACGAATATCCCAGTCGGCGAACAATCAGAACAAAGTCAACATGGCCGATTTCTCGTCGAACCACCCGTTTCATCGGAAGATGCAGGAGGTCTCGCGGTCTATCTGGGCCCCGCCCGCCAGCGGCATGCAGCGCCAGTCTCACTGGTTCTACGAGCGCGCCAGAGGGCAGTATCATGATGCGTTGGCCGAAAGTCGTACGGATGGCGAGCGGAAGGCGTGGGAGGCCACTAATCCAAGAAGCCAGCTGATTACCAAGACGGATCTGGCCAAGTTCGAACAGACGTGGTCCCAGCTGCCGTATATTGTCAGCCGCCACGGTCAGAAAAACTACCTGGACTTCATGGATCGACTTGCCCAGCGTGGAGGGTTCGAGCCGGACGAGTCCTATTTCAAGCGTTGCGTGGCGCGCGCCATTCTGTTCAAGCAGTCTGAAAGGATCGTGTCGAAGCAGGAGTTCGGCGGCTACCGTGCGAACATTGTGACCTATACGCTTGCCTGGCTTTCCCATCATACCGCGAAGCGTATCGATCTGGATGCGATCTGGGCAAGACAGGAGCTTTCGACCAGCCTCGCTGAATTCATCGCAGCGCTCAGTGTCCACGCGCATGACCACATCACGACCCCGCCCGGCGGGCAGGACGTCAAGGAGTGGTGCAAGAAGGAAGCCTGCTGGGAGCAGTTTCGCGGTAAGCCGATTCCGCTGCCCTTGGCGCTCGAGGCAGAGCTCGTCTCGCGCGACAGGGTGCAGACCGCCGGCTCGATTCATGCCCTCGAAGAGCAGACAAGCGTGGCGGAATCCGAGCAGGTCGCACGTATTTCTGCGCTGCCTGCACAGATCTGGTTCGATCTGGCGGCCTGGGCAAAGGACACGCAATCGCTCCAGCCGTGGCAGCGGTCGCTCTCCTTCAGTCTGGGAAAGCTTGCAGGAAGCGGAAAACCACCCAGCCGCAAGCAGGCCATGCACGGGGAAAAGATCGTTGCCGAAGCGCGATCACTTGGATTTCGAGGATAGCAGTCGCGTGGCAGTCGGCATCAAACTTTGCAGGGGTAGATGTGAAACCACTCGACAACAATGGTAATGAGCTTCGTGCAACCTTCAGCGTCGCCGGCGGGCAACCAATCTTCGAGATCACCTTCGAATCCGGGGACGGACGTGGACGCAATTCCCAGTATGGCGCTGGTGTGGAGATCGTCCTCGAAAGACTGTCGGAACTTGACGCGACGCTGGCGGGCGCGCGGATCACCAGCGACACTGTGATGAAACTTGTCCTTGAGAAAGGGATCGATCCGAGCTTCGAGCCCCGAGCCTTCCCGTTCCCCCTGCGACTTCGAGGCAGGGACAGCGTCAAGCTGCGGAAGGCGCTGGGAAACGCCGGCGGCCGGATCGAGAGTGAGCAGGCCAGTGGTGGCAATGCCACGAGAAGGATGACACTCACCGTGATACTGCCAGGTACTCCGAAGGAGGCCGCAGAGCTGGAGCTCGTGCTGGCGGGCCGCTTCATGGCTCAGCCTCTGACAATGATGTCGAAGCTTTCTGACATCGACGCAGCCCTCGATGAATGGCTGGAGGCGTTGAAGCTCGGATCACGCCCGGCCAGAGGCCGCCTGCTCTGGATGAGTGAAGAAGCGGTGATGCTGAAGGCATCGGCATCCGGCAAGCGAGCTGGCACATTCAATGTACAGCTGGGGGTGCGCAGCTCCGGAAAACCATGGTCGGTTGAGATTATTGCTCCCAGGGCTGCGGCCGATCCAAATGGACTGGTCAGTGTCGCCACCAACGAGCAGGGGCGCCGCTTCGTGCTCCGGCAGGGCCGACTGCGCCCAAATCCGGATTCGGACGGCGAAGTCGAAGGCTTGCGGTTTCGAAGGTTGAGCGAGCTCGAGCCGGTGGCCGTAAAGGGCGTTGCCAGCCATATCCCGCGAGACTGGTATGTCGTAGCGGACATCGATGGCAGCGCCGAAAGGATCAGACGGCAGACCGGCGATTTTGTACATGCATGCGCCAAAGCTCGTCTTCGATCTAAAGGCATCGTTCTTCCGCTGCCCGCACCACCGACCTTAGCGTCGGACGAGAAGGGTGGCGTGTTTCTGAAGAAGGCGAGGGATGCCGATCCTGAACGGGAGATACTCAGGCTTCAGGGCGAGGTCTGGCTTGCACTGCGCCGCATGGTGGAGCATTCCGGCCTCCAGCTTGTAAAGCTTCGTCACGATGCAGGCTATGAAGTCGACGGTATCATCTTCGCCGAGCCCTCAAACATCCTCATCGAAATCAAGACCAGCGCGTCGGCAGCAGATATCTACGAGGGGGTGGGCCAGCTCATTCTCTATAGCCGAATGCTGGATCTTTCTGACCATCGCCGAATCCTGCTTCTTCCGCGGAAGCCCAGCGAGACTCTCCAGTCGGCAGTCGAGGCCGAAGGAATGATGATATTTACCTATGACATCTCGGCAAATGCCAAAAAGACAAGGATAGACTTTTCGGAGGCGTTCCTGTCGATCTGCTCCGATAGCCAAGTCAACGGCCGAATCCAAGGAAGGCGAAGTCGTTCACCTCAGTGCCCAGCAGCTCTTTGATCTGTCCGCGGATCTGTTAGGACTGGCCGGAATTCTGGAATCACGCGATAGGCCGGCAGTGAAGGTGCGGGATATCTATATTCCGGATCTGCAGATCCAAACGCTGAAGGTCAAAAGCCGGAATTTTCATTGACCACTGTTCCCGGGTAGAAGGCCTGAGGCTTTCAAATTGACCGTCGAACTGTCTTCTCTGGTGCAAGTTTTTCCCGACCTGTGTCATCGTGGGGTGTCGGACATACCTTTGCATAGGAGGCGTTTGCGCGAAACTTGATGTGGCGACCTAATAACTTGATATACTATGCCCTCTGACCCCCTCATCTCACACCAACCCTAACCATCTCCCTCCTTACTCTCTTTTGTAGACCGCTCAATGCGCGCTCAACGATGCGCGCTAGTTCCTCGTAAGCCACCATACTTCCATATGGTCCGGCGCCCGTCCGGATTTTACGAGGCATCTTGCTCCCGCGTGATTTATGCCAGCTTGTGAAGCTAGCCATTTCCAGTCTTCTGAGTTCTTCTCTGGCGTCCTCCCTGATCTGGAGCCCTAACACGCCGGCATTCAAGAACCGCTGTCTACGTGTCTCCTCTGCCTGCCTTCTGACAGCTGATATGTGAGCGCCAGCGCCTCCATGAGGGAATACTCCGAATGTAGGCTTCACGAATTGAAAGTAGAGCTTTTGTAGCCTGGTGAATTTGAAGTCGCCAATCGTCTCAAAGGACTGGAGACCTGCTTCCCGGCACCCATCAGGTCCCAGAGCGACCTCGATCCGAATCCGTTTCCTATCTTCAGGCAAGACTTCACGGGTGCCGGCCGCCTTGTTCTGCTTGTCCAGCACTTTGTTCTGGATTCGCCATAACGCGCGTTTGTCCGCTTTTTCGCCGACGTAGAAAGTTGATGCGTAGAGGACCGGCCGATCCGTGCTCGGCGTCATTCGGTCGATCACATCAAGCGTGACGTCCTCCTTATTCCGGCCGACTATGTGGTCCGTGTCATCAATCATCCCGGGAACGAAGCGTGGCCATTTCTTATCGCCAGTCAGAACCGCCGTGGTCGGAAAGAAGTGCCGGACCAAGACGCCGTGTAACCGCGCCCTGGCTTCCTCACCCGCGGTTCTCGGATAGGCATCTATACTAACCTCCAGCCCCACCACCCGTGCCGGAGCCGTCAAGCCATACTCGGCCTCGATGTCCTCCATCACCTTCCGGACGATCGCAAAATCGGGCTCTTGAACCCGCAACCTATATTGGGTTGCCGTCTTGCCAGCGCCCAAGTCTAATGCTTCCGGAAACTCCTTCCGGCCGGTGCGAGCTTCGATCCGATCGTTCAGCTTCCAATGCTGGGTGCGCCGTATCAGCTCGAACTCGATGTCGATCCAATCGACCACAGCGCCCCACTGGTAGGCGTCGAGATCAATTGCAGGGGTCAGGACTCTCCGATTGCGAAAACGCTTCTGTGACCGCCTGAGAGTCTCTTCTGCATATGTAAGATCAATCGGCGCATCACGTAGCTTGCTTCTGTACAATGTAATGCGGTGATGCCTGGGCATTCTTGGAATCCGGGTTGGCCTTCAGAGGGTCGTCGGCTTTTAAGGCGCTGAGGAACGATCCGGCTAGCGCTTGATTGTGATACGAGGTCGATGTTGCGGAAATGACACAGGAAAATGTGCGTTCGCACATCGAGACCCGCTACAAGTAAATTAGCGAAAAGAGGTGAGGCAAATGACCTTTCGGAATACCGCCCCGACAAATGGAGTGCTTGGTTTAGACGAGCGTCAACGAGGCTGCCATCTGTGTAGCCCGTAATATTGTGGGAGAGTAGAACGTTAATGAACTCAGAACTCCTAGCGGCGAACGATAACGCGCGCGGTCCGCTGTATGTCCACTTTTCGGGCACCCATGCTGCAAAGCTGGGCTTTACCAGCAATGCGGTTTCCGTCGATTACTTGCTGTATCTTCTCGACGGTCAAGTTCGAGGAAATGGTCGAACGCTACTGCCACTGACCGCTATGCTCTTTAGCGTGACGTCCCACTCCGGAAACGATGTTGTCACCGGTGCGGGGATCGAATGGAGACTACGCTGATCGAGAGTTCTGACCCCGGACTCCAACTTTTTCGCGCATCACAGGCGTCAGCCGCTATAAAACAAGATACGACCGCTGTGAGAAAGAACCGAGAAATGTGCACGCCGACGCAGGCTCATCATCTCCGCATGAAATAGGCCCGGCTGGACGCCGGACCTTGTTCACAAGGAGAATACTTGATGGGAAACACTGACAAGCCTGATGGCAATTGCGAATGCTACCTCTTTGACTATCCGAAGGAAGTCACTGAGAAGGTTGGATTGCACGGCATGACGATGTCGAAGCGGGAGTTGTGGGAGACGGTAGCGCGCAACTTCGACAAGAGCGATCCGAAGAGTGCTGCATTTTATCGTGAAGTGGCGGAGCATTATCCGGAATGCGACAACTCCGGCTATGCTATCGAACGCAACAGCCGTGGCGCTATTCTGTTCGACGTTGATGATTGGGACGCGCTATCAATCGAAGAAAAGCTCACTCGCGGCAATATCAATGCGACGATCGCCATTTTGGATCGGCTGCGTGCTGATCTCGAGAGGATGAGCGACGATCCGAGCAACAACGATGAGATTGACGAGATCCGCAGGGCGCTAGCGTCGATCGTTGAAGACCGTTACTGATATTTGTTTGAGGTGCACCTCCCAGGGTGCACCTTCTTTCATGGAGGTAGAGCGTGGGAAGGCAACATGCCGCGCCGCTTATCATTTCACCGGATCAATTTTCGATCTCGAAGGTCATGCCCCTTGGCTTAAGAGTTGGCGATGGGATGACGGAGGCGTCAATACACGAACTGATTCACCGGCACCTGTCGTGCCTTCCCATGGCCGAGATTGATCCGCTTTTCGCCGTCCGATCGCGGTTTGCAGAGAATTAAGCCCGGCCGGCCCGATAGACAATTGTTTTCTAACGCCAACTGGACCACCGGTTCTCGTGGAATGCAAACTGTGGCGCAACGCTGAGGGGCGCCGAGAAGTCGTTGGGCAGATCCTCGACTATTAGAAAGAGCTAACAAAATGGTCCGCGTCTGACCTGCAGCGTGAAGCAAGCCGACGACTGGGGCGGCAAGGTAGTGTGCTTCTCTATCTCGTAAGGGAGGGCCGGACATGACGTTGATGAAGTCGCCTTCAACAATGCGTGACCTTCAATCTCCGCCGCGGTCGCTTCCTGCTGCTCATCGATGGTGACGTTATAGGGGAAGGGGTTGAGGCCATTGCGGAATACCTGCAGGCTCATGCCGGACTGCATTTCACGCTTGGTCTCGTGGAGTTGCCAATCTATGGGACCTCAGATGGTTCTCGAATTATCGTTCCTCGAGTTCTCGCCAAGACGCTAACTATCGCCCGGAATGTGGTCTCGGTACTGGAAGGCATGATAGTGGAAGAGCCAGATGATGGTGACGATGAAGCCGTGGGCGTCCCCGATTCATCTGAGAGGCTTGCTGCTCGCGCACAAAGACGGGAAACCAGACATCAGTTTTGGTCCGAGTTCCTCGATGGCCTACGCCTTGATGATCCTGAGCAGGTGCTGCCTTCTCCCGCGCTAGCAGCGCTAACATCGTTGGGCTTAGGAGAAGACCGACAGGAGACGATCGAGGAAATCGGAGACCGCCGTTGCCCAGGGCTTAAAAGCGTTGACCTAGGCTTTCGCCCTCCGACCATAGTTCGCACAAATCCTCAAGCGGGAGTTTTTGTTTGTGGACCGGCGACCGTACAGCTCTATCGAATTCACGTTTTCAATGTAGGCTCGAACTCAATTCAGCCGGAATCTGCCCCTAGGGGTTCACGACTCGGAACCATCTGCCGCTGTTTTTCCGCACAGAGTTCAGACGTATGATCATCGTCGTAGCGGACAATCGATCACTCTTCAAATTTAATCCCCATCTCCTGAATTTTGAAGAGCGTGTAGTAGCACTGCCCGCCTTGGCAGATGCAACCAGGTCCGCAGGACGTGCCGTTGGTCTTTCCAGCGCACGGATTAATTACAGAAGGAACGTTTTTCAATGGGAAATAGGTAATCCCCTTAATGTTAATACCTAAGTCCTTATCAATCGAAGGCAATCCGTCATTCGGCCCCTTTGGATCATTGGCCATCACATTTTCCTCCTACTCTAACGGGATTGACTAATGATAGCTGCCGCCGTCGATCCGCCCAACAAGGCAGCCTCATGTTGAATCTGTGCTTGCGCCGCCAGTTCGGCCATGCCCGCTGGCGAGGCTGGAGCTGCGACCGGCCCGAGCGTAACGATAATTTGGCTTGTTTTTGTACGTGTCGCCCCCAGGAACGAACCGTCAGGATTGATCGTAAATCTCGTGAGGTTCCATGTTGGCGTTACACCTCCACCGAAAGAAACGACGAAAGTCAGAGTCTCCTGAAAAGTACTAAACGGAGCATACATACTTCCCATGGTGCTTGATGTCGGCGTATCTGCGATTGAAGCCTTATCATAGATAAACTCGTCTATCTTCAGGTTGCTATTAACCGTGACTCCTTTTTCTGTCACCGAACAATCGAGCGTGGGATCGGTTTTGTGCGTAAGCTTCGCCTCTTGAAGAAGTACTGCGTTATCCCAGGTGAGGGTAATAGCTTCGGTGCGCGTTGCGTGCGCGGAACCCGACACGCCCCCACCAATTGTAGCGAAGTTGGTTCCAGCGAGAGGCTTGGTATAGGTCAGACCAGGACTGAGATTGGACAGCTCTTCCCATGTGAGGTTGAGTGAAATTGTAACCCCCCAGGTCGTCAGCCAGGGAACATTCTTCGAAGCGACAGCCCTAAAAAGGCCCTTGGTAACCTCACATCTGATGTTTGCTAGAATATTGGCTTCGACACGGCCTTGCAAGGATGACTTGTTCTTAGCGCTAATAGTGTTCTCGCGTAATGGATCCTTCTCCGGAACATAGATTCCGCAACCAACTAAAAGCGAAGTTAAGGCAACAACTCCAACTTTCAGTGAGCGAAAGTGATGCAAAGAAGTGACCCTCTATAAAATGCCCCCGCAACAAGTGTCGCAAGATTCTTCTAAAAAGCAAGAAAATATATGTATCTGTAATTGTTAAGGGTATATTTTGCACGCAACCAACCGGAGGACGCCAGTTCCCAACGCGTATACTTCATAATAGTTGCATTTTTAGATAGTGCCGCATAGAATGCTCGCGGATACAATTCGTTTGCAATGTAAAAACGCAGAAAAAACTTGGGGCCGCCTGTAACGAGGCGCGGTCTTTGCCGGGAAATATAATAAACATTATCTCATCTGTAGATTTCGATCTGCTTTTGTGCCGGCGTGGCAGACATTCTTTCATGGACGTCAGGCGCGTGTCTGCGACCCGCGCAGTATCTTCAGAGCGTATCAAAACCGCGCTTGGCGAGTCTCACGATGAAGAAGATCGAGAGAGCACTAACGCACCATCCCGAGACCTAGTCGCCTGCTAAACGGCTGGATTTCGAGAACGACCGGTAACCTCGATGATACGGATGATATACAATGGCAAGGTTGATTGGGCTCTTTGTTTGCTTATTCTTGGGACTAGCATTTCCGTGGCAGGCTCACGCAAAGCCCAGGCCGGTAATTATCGTGCCAGGTGTAATGGGTTCGAAGCTTTGCGATGCTTCAGGTAAGGTCCTATGGGGTGACCGAGCCTCTTACACGGCATCGCGGATAAAAGCATTGCGCCTCCCGCCCAATCTAAAGGATCGGGACTTCGGAATTCATCCCTGTGGGTTGATCGAAACCGTAAGCGTTATTCCGCTGTTTTGGGAGTCCGATGTCTATGTTGAACTGACAAACTTTCTAGAAAGCTTAGGCTATACAGAGGGAGACATCATCAGGTTCGACTATGACTGGAGATTGAGCAACTTTGAGAACGCCATTCGACTGAAGAATCGAATTGATCAAATTGGAGGTGACCAAAAAGTCGATATAGTGGCGCACAGCATGGGCGGCATGGTGGCCAGGATATATTATCAATCGCTTGGCGGACGCGATCGGGTCAGCCAACTCATTATGCTTGGTACACCACACCAAGGATCAGCTAAAATCTTCGAGAGGATCTTTGACGGCTTCGATAACTGGCCCGACGCGCTTTCCGGGGGGGTGCCAGAAATCCAATCAACAATTTTATCTTTCCCGTCCACTTACCAATTACTGCCCATGTACAGCGAGTGTTGCGGGTTTAGCGTCGATGGGAATGCAACTAAAGCGCAATATGTCGATGCGTTGTCCAATGAGCTGTGGGACTGCTTGCCAATTCCCCAAGATTTCAGAACCGGCCCGTATAAGCAATCCCTTGATCGGTATCTTGCCGATGCTCGCAGTTTAAGGACATTATTTGCTTCATCGATAGCCATGCAGCCGGACGACTCGGCTAAAATCCATTTCATTGCAAACGGATTTCTGGAAACCTGGTCGCGCGTGTTCTTCGATGCCTCAACTGGCAAAGTAACTGGACATACGCTTTCTCCTGGTGACGGATCGGTCTTGTTGTTTAGCGCAACCAACGGCGTGCCGGCCCAAGTTCAGATATCTTCGCGCGAGCATGAAAAAGTGTTCGTGGGGGAGGGGCCTGAGCTAGTAATGAGAGCCGCACTGTCGGACAAAAAGTGGACGGCCGGCTCTTCCAGCTTCGAGCAAACAATCTGGGACTCTCAGGGGAAGCAGCATCAGGTGAAGTCAGGTTGGCTGGATATATTTCCGCGTATAGCGACCTCTAATGAGGCTTTAACGCTGACTGTAACTTTGGAAGGCGGCCCTGACCTCATTGACGCCGACCTCTCAAACTTCCGCCTGGAGATCGTCGCAGACGGACCACCTCAACTGATCGAAAGTCTGCCAACACAGGAGCACCAATCCGGTTCCGTGACGGTGCGCTTCAAGGTTCACGCTCCTAACACGCACGGTCCGTTTAGCTTTCGAACAGTGTTGCCAGGACTGTCGCCCTTTAGCGTCCCATTCGCTGTGGTGACGCCGTGATTCGGTAGTCAGAATTGTGGCAGTTCAATTCACTGGAGTAGTCATCGTTAATGTATCGATATCGAAACATCTCTAACCTGGGCGATTAGATATGAACGCCGGAAAGCTTTGCCGCGCATTAATTTGGGCCGGGGCGGCCTGCTGTTTGATTTTCTCCTGGAGTTCGTTCGCACAAGTTTCAAGCAAACGAGTCGAGAAAGTTGTAAATGACAGCAGGCGCGCAATTGCCAAGATTCATGTAACTGGCACTGGGCCGGGCGGTGAGCACATAGATAAAGAGGGTACGGGCTTTTTCGTCGGATCCGATGAGAAGAGAACGTTCATAGTAACCGCTCAGCACCTGATCGGAGCGATCGCACTTGAGCAGGCGAAGAACCCTGATTGGAAGGTTGAGAACGGACGTGTTGCACGTAAGATCGATGTCTCTAGCCTCGATGATACCAATACGCTAGTCCCGCGAACCGGGACGGTGCACGTGCTTCCGGCAGGCGCAGGCCCAGAGGGAACGGACTTCGTTTTATTGATGATCGAGCAAGGAAGGTTTCCCACTCTCGTATTAGGTGATCCACTTACGGAGAAGGACTCAATACATGACGTCATTCTGCTTGGATTTAGCGCTGGTGGTACAGATTTAATAAAGCCCTATCAGATAGGCGTTGGCCAGCCATCAGGGATATCTTACGTCACCAGCTTACCATCGCGGGAAGGGGAAAGTGGCGGACCGTGGATTGATATAGAAAGCGGAAAAGTATTTGGCGTGGCAAGCGGCATAACGAGTGGAGCGACCGGCGCAACGAACGAGTCCACAATTGCGACCATTGTCAGGGCCGCTCTAGCCATTTGGTTCGGAGGAGCCGCAAATGCGATGCCAGTACCTGAAAAAATTGCTGACACACCTAATCCCGAAATCGCAAAGCCAGAGGTCACACCTTCTCAGGAATCCGCTCCCCCCGAGTTCGCCGGACTTGACGTGATATACTTCGAGCGTTCAAGCGACAATGAGTTAGTTCGGAAGGTCCTGCATGATACTGGCTTGAAGTGGAGGAAGCAGACCAGCGACGCAAAGTACGCAAAATATCCATCAAACGTAGTGACGTGTGGCTCGGACAGGGGGCTACTCGCAGCAAAAAGTCTTGCGATGATGTTGCTCGACAAAGGTGTTCAAGTAAAGGGTATTGCGCCTCAACGAAAGCCAATCTCCAACAAGGTGACTGTGGAATATTACCCCAACTATAGCCGTCACCCGGTTCTCACCGGACCAGCCGTCGACGCGATTTCGGCTTGCCCGACCTGGTCAGAAATACCGTCGCCTATAATCAAGGTAGAAAATGTCTGCGACCACGGAAGATTGGATATATATCTCCGTTACTTCAACCCTGTCGAAAACAGTTGGGTAACAGCCGTTCGATACGGACTTGGCCCTCGAGAAAATTGGATTGTTACAGATGAAGGTGGGACAGTGGGTTCGGGGCTGCCCTATGTATTGATCGCTCCGGTTGTAGCGGTTGATTATGTCGCTGGCGGTGTAATTGAGGCGCAAGGGAAAACAGACGCCGCCGATGTATGGCATACACTTGATTTTATTCCAGATCAGTACTTCTACAAGACCCGTCCAGTCGTACGCTACGGTTGTCCGCAATAGTCCTAATCAGCCGGAGACCATGTGGCTGCGCAAATCGGAAGATTTGGTACACCCGTCGATCTGCTGAAAGGCAAAGCCAAAGCGGGGTGGCGACGCCTCTTGGAGGCCGCAGATGCTGAAAACTGAGATCAACATGGGCTGCTCCTACTTGGCCGCGCTGTATGAGCGCGCCCGACCGAAGCCATATTTTTTCAAAAGTTCTCCTCGGTGCAGTGAACTGCAAATCAATGCGTCCGGATATCTCTCAGCGACACGTTGTTCGGGATCTCGATGATTCTGCAGAACGGAAACGGGCCATCGATTGGCTGTAGCAGAAAACCAATACCTCGGTGAATTGCCTGCGTCCCAGTATTAGATCGGCTTTGCTGGACCTAGCCAAAGAGTAACTTGGATGGCATCGACCAGAAGCGGGTAAAGGGAGGAACACTGCTGCCTGCGCGAAAAAACATTGAATCCGCGCGGTGAATTGCCTCCTTTGTCACCTGTCATAGCAATTTGTTCCCGGTGTTGCCGGGGCTCGGTGGCTGTCAAAATTATACCCGTCTCAACAACGGAAACAGCGTTGGTCCAAGTACGCGACGGTGTCGATCAGAAACAGCGGCGAAAATGTTTTCGCCGTTGATTTCTCGAGCATCTCGGCGTCCCTACATAGAGTTGACTAGGACGGAATGTGTTGTTCCTTGGCTAGCATTTTATGGCCCTGGGTAATTCAGGACAATGATCGCCACGCCCCAACGTTTTAGCGGTTTCTTAAGTTGACGCTTTTGGAAAAAGCTCAATTTCGAGGCCAAACTGTCAACTTTATGTAAAGCTCTGTCAACTTACGCGCCCGTTGAGAGGGATTTTGCTTTAAGAAAGTCAAACGAAGCGCCACGAAAGTTGACACTTTCGGCCTGATGCAGCCGAAAAACGGCCCAAAAGTTGACAGTGTCAACGTGAATGTAAACTTTTACAATCTCTCATAGGTTGCGTTGGCGACATGGGAGGTTTGGACACGCGGACAACGGTCGACCCAAAAGGCATCCCCATCTTGCTCCTCGGGGTTTCCTAGGACATCCAGTCGTCATTTGGAGGACGGCACCAGGCGCAGATCGTCAGTGCCTAGTTGTTAGCCGTTGAAGGTGGCGTACACGCGACCTGGACGTATCCACAGTTTAGTTGCCAGTAAGCATTTGCTTACACTGATGTTCGTGTGATTTTTAGGATGCTCACTCATTGAGAGAGGGCGTCGATGCCGAAATATACCGTAGACAAAGTCTCCGACCATATCCGGAAACATCATCCTCGGTGTCCAGAATTTGCCGTCAACTTCTTCGCTGCCGAAGTTGCCAAAAAGAAATGGCGAGGCGCCAGCATCGGCAAAGCAGTCGGCATTACGATGCAGAACTATCTCCGGCATAACATGACGCGTTACGAGGGACTCCTCCTCGCGGGCGTCAGCCGTGAGGATGCTCGTCGTCTCGTGAAGCCGAAAATCGATCGCATGATTCGGTCGTGGCGGTAAAATCCCAACTCACCCTCCAGTCAACTCGATCAGCAGACTGATGACGTCCATCAATCCCGCTCTTCTCAGTCGAGATGTGATCCGCGCAGTCCCCTCCCGCATCCCAAATTTCAGCACGCTATAAAATACTCATCAACACGCAAGACAAAGGAAAACATCATGCTTGCAGCACTGCAAACCCCCATCGCGCGCTTCATCGAGGAGCACGCGAACCGTTCATGCTATAGCTACGAAGAGATTGCCCTTCTCTGCGGCTTCAAGACTTCCGACATGATTTATTGCTTTATGCGGGGAGACCGAAAGGTGCCGCTCGACAAGGTCGCGCCTCTGGCAGAGGCGTTGGGCTGCGATAGTGCACAGTTGTTTGTGTTGGCTCTGAAGTCCTGGTTTAGCGATGAGCTGTTTAATCAGCTCGAGGAATGCTTCGGGGCGATGCATGGAGACAAGGCTGAACGCGGCTGGATCTTGGCTCTAAGGGAGGTCTTTGGCGGTGAAGTTCCGGAAATCACCGTGAAAATGCGGCGCCGCCTGCAGATCTTGGTAGGAAAAGCAGCATAGCATTCAGACTGGGAGCCGACGAGCCTGATGCGGTGTGGAAACGTATTCCCTCAACTCATCGGGCTTCCGGCCATTGGTCGAATTCGACTCTCGCAAGCTCGAGTCGGGAAGCTAGTCGCCAAGGGCCAACGGCGTGCAGCGTAAAATTCTAGAAGCCTTTCGTACCTCGAAATACAGATAATCCCTTACGCTGAACGAAACGATTTTTTAGGAGCTGCCTACCATATTGCTGAAATCACTGAAATGGAAGCTAAGAGAAAAAATTGGCTACTGTAGATATTCCGCACCCTATACTGTATTCAACCATGACAGTCGTCGCTTATAATATAAATAAGCAGTTTTATGGTGACTGTCATTACATGTGGTGTACGCCGTACTTTGGGTCTGATTTCGATTCGCCGCATTTTACTGTTCCTCCTAGCTCGTCCCCTCTTGAGATATACAACACGCTTCAAAAAGAAATAGAAGGCGGTGATTTGCACGCCACAAAAATCAAGCTCAATCGCCTGGGCATTCGTAAAGGTGCCGAGCAAATGGAGAAGATTGGAAGAATAACAGCCGCCGCAAAACAAGAAATATTTGCGATATCAAAACACACTCCGGTTCAGCAATTTAAACCGCTGTTATGTATTATCTCTAAGATCGAAGCATCATCGTTCTTCAAAAAAGTGGATGTTAGAGCAAAGGCCAACCCTCTTTCGCACGAGTACATTTTGGCTGATCTGCCGCAATCGGCATTTGATGTAATAAGGATAGGGAAATGAGGCACGTCCGAGATATGATTTCGAATATTTCGCAGCCAGATGCGAGGTCTGCGATTTATTACGTGAGCCGTTACGTCAAGCAGGCTGAATATTTCGAAAAATACAAGAAAGACGTATTTGAGGAAGTGTACGAGAGTGCGCCGAGTGAGGACATATGGAGCCTGGCGGTCGCAATGATAAGCGCTATTGAGAGCGAAGAAGGCGCTAAGATTGCTGAGCTATCTGATCAAAGAAATTTGGAGTTGCTGGAAGAGCTGCTAGCTATAGAGGACGAGCTTGTTCCCGAACCTTCGAGCAGGGAAGCCGGTGATGCCGAGGAGTTCATCAAACGGATGGAGACGCCCGCGCCCAAGAAGCTGTCTTGAGCACGCCACTGACAAGAACTCTTTCGCCTGGCCCTCGGCCAATTTTACCGCGATGAGGTTATCGCAATGCTCGAGAGCCATGCGCTCGGCTGAGCGCTGCCGAACGGGCTTGGCTAACCGTCATTCGGGACGCCGCAGGCGATAACCCGAAGTCGCAGAGTCGTATCGCGCGGAGTGTGATCAAGGCCGTCTTCGGCAGGGAAGGGTAGAATAGGCGGTCTCGGCTTTCTTGGTCCCCGTATTATGGTCCGGCGATCGGTCCCTGGGATCGCTGCCTTTCCCCCGCCGCGGCTCGGAGATTAGAATAAGGTCCCGACAACCTTCCATGTTTGTTCGACAATCGGAATGCCCGCAATCGGCGCGACGCCGCTCAGCGGAAACTGGACGAATTCCCCTTCGCCGGTTTGACCAACATTCTCAAGATAATAAACAGTCTGTGACCCCGGCATCGCCTTTCCTAGCCGCTTGAGATATGCGAAGTGCTCGGTCGAAAACTCGTCGGATCTAGCGACGACTGCCAAGATGCGCCCGTCAAGTAGCGTCAGGTCTGTGGCAGCGCCCAGGAGAACATGACCTGCATCCAGCACGACGGGGAAGGCGCTATCACCCACAACACCGGCAGCGGCAACAACCTGCTCGAGAATCGGCGAGCGATCGGTTTCGATAGCCTCGTCTTGCGACTTCGATGGCGTGGTTTCATCGAACAGTACCCCGATCACCTTGCTCAGCTTCGCGCCGCTGCGTCGAACGAAGTGTGTCTGCGGTGCGCGCGGATTGGTCGACGGCATCGTCTCCAGCGCGATCCGCGAGCGATCTGATTTATCGATCCCAATCTTCCTCGCATAGGTCTTACCGGGCGTCCGAACGATCGCGAGGTCACCATTCTTCACTTCGGCCGTTGCAGATACGATGAGGGTCTGACCAGGGAAGGCGACCAAGCCCAATGTTGGCGCCCTCATCGTGAACAGCGATACGTCACCGAGTGACGACAAGTGTAGTTGATCTGTCGCCTGGTCGATGGCCGTAAGCGGGGCGCCGACCGCGCGCGCGGCAAGTCGGCCGACGATGGAAATTGGCGTGCTGCAAAGTGCGACGAGCTTTAGATCGGGAGTCGCCTTTTGGGCTTCTGCCACAGCTTCCTCTGAAGGTAACCTTCCCATGAACCTTGCATAGGCGAGCCAGCACGCGTCGATCGCCGTGAAAACGTCCTCGTAACCCTGCCTGACAATCTCGGCCTCGACCGGCGTGATCTGATCGGCCCGCCCGTGGTGGGCCTTGTTGATGACGTCACGAAAAGGGGCGCCGGGCTTTAGGGCTGGCAGGTCAAGTAGCCGCCGAAATGGTTCTTCGTTGAATGGTTGTTCACCGCGGTTACGGGCGTTGGCAATCTTTCCAAGCAGATCGCCCATTGTCGGGTCATGCAGGACCGCTGGATCCGACGCGAGGAGATCCCAGAGCTTTATCTCGATACGCACCCGAACCGGATCGACAAACTCGCGGGCGAGACCGGTGTCGTTTGGGTCGGCTTTTTGCCAGCGCTCACACCGAACTCTGACCTCGTCGGCCACTGGGGCAAGGCTAACCGTGCACTTTGAGGTCGAGATAGCAGAGAACTCCCAGGTTTCAGTTCGCACCTGCCCCATCGCGCGCTTGTCTGAGGTGACAAATGCTTCAACTGTAGGAATGAACCCGAAGTCGTTGCTGACGATGATCGGATTGATGCCCTCGGCGATCAACCATGGCACCGTGGCGGCAAGGTTGGCGACGTTCCCGGGATCGAGCAAGTCTTGGGGGTCGTCCATAAGGAAAGTCGAGATGCCGCCCGACCGCGTCCAGACCTGCTGCCAAAGCGCCAGAACGAATGCGGAGAGGAAGGCTCGCAGCGCCGACGCGTTCATCACATGATGAGCCTCAACCAGATGCTTGCCATGGGCTGCGAGGAACGTGAGACCGTCGCTCTTGGCGGGGTCCAATCCCGCGTATTCCGGCGCCTGGACAAAATGCGCTCTGTACATACGCTGCGACCAAGACGTCGCCTGCTCCTGTAAATCCGTGATCAGCCCGGCGACCTGATTATGTACGAGTTCCGGGAAACTCTTGAACGGCTCTACGGCTTTCGCCGCTCGCGCAAGCTTCTCGATTCGCGCGCGCGCCTTGGCCCACCTTTCGCAGGTGTTCTTAATCTGGCCTAACTGGCGGCGGATGCCAGCGAAGACAGTAGCCGCATCGAGGTAGGCCCTCAGAACTCTCAATTGCCCTTCGATGGTCCGCTCGTTGGCTGCAAGTGCCGTCTCATCCGCCTCGGTCCGCATGACTTTGAGGACTGCTTCCCGGGCAAACTCGGCGTGGGCGGCACGATAGCGGGAAAGCGCCATTGCCCGACGTACGCCGCGGATTGCTGCGCGCAGATTCTCATTGTCAGGAATCTCGGCCGGCAAATCGACGCCGGGCAGCGGCTCGCGTTCAGGGGCGTCCTTCCAGGCGGCCGCGCAACGGGAGGCGATACTTTTGGCCATTGGCTTGAGAGACTGCGGAAAGTCGGTGAGATGGAAAATCTCCCTCGACAGAGCTGCGCCGTATACGGAGGCCAGATCGTCAGGGACGTCGTCATCGACGAACCGGCGCAGCTTTTCAGGTAGGTGGTCGCGTAAACCTTTCTTCGTGTCACGTTCCCATTCTGCCGCCGTCTTCAATATTGCGGCGTCGGCTTTACGCGCATCCTCCAACGCTTGCGCCACTGATTTGTCTAACAGGGCGTCGGTAGGAACCGCACCGGCCTGCAGAAGGTCGCGCTCGCAAACCGGACAGGCAGTGAACGCATGGCCCGGATGAGCCGCGTCGTGCCATTTTGCCACCAGGCCATAAAGGCGAACCCGATCAGCGCGCTCGGCCTGTGAAAGCTGCGCTACCAGAGCCGCCGCCTCACGTTCAATATTCTGTAGCGCTGTTTCGGCGTCCCACAAATCCTCCTCGCTAATTTCGCCGAGCGCCTGCGCGAGTCGCATCGACGGCAGGCCCTTAAGTGCGGCGTTGCTGAAGCAAGTCTCAGCCGCCTTAATTGCGCCGTCGAAGCGTTTGATCTCGTTGTCGCTCGTGACCGGCGGCAGGTTTCCGAGAACCAACCGGGCGTCTGTCGCAGCTTGATCCTCAGCCGACTTCAGAATTTCCTCGGCCTGCTTTAGACCGTCCTTCCACTCATCCGGGGCGGTCTCTCTTGGCGCGGTCACGCAGCTTAGATCCGGTAGTCGTTCGCCGTCCTTAAGAAGATCCTTTAGCGTCGTCACCTGCTCGCCAGCGTCACTCTCGCACCGCTCTATGTCCTCGGTCGCTTGCTTGGGATATTTCCCAATCAAGCGCTCGTGGAGGCGGCTGCTTCGGGTCCCAAAGTGAGCTAGTGGTCGCAAGCCGGTCAGCGTCGACACCGCCTGTGACAGGGTCGTCTTGTCATCGAAGCGGGTCGCCGCGGCTATCCCGGGCATCAAGGTGCCAACCTGTAGCGCCAGGTCCGACAATCCGAGCTTGTTCAGACCAATAGCGGTCGCCTTGAAGGCCTTTTTGCCGTCTCGCTCGAGGCGGCGTTCGACCTCAATTTCGGTTCCGTCGACCAACGACCGGAATTTTAGGCGCACCCACGTATCGACCTGCGGCTGTCCGTCGACAGCCAGAAGCTCCTTTTCCGTCGGGATAGGCACAATCGATGGCAGCTCGAATGTAGCATTGGGGTCGGGGCTGTTGTCGTTGCCGGCAATCTGGACCGTGATGGGTATGTGCAAGGGAGAGGGAAGACCTTGGGATCGATGTCCATAACCCGTCAAGCACCAGCAAATCGCGCTGATCAGGGAAGTCTTTCCCGCGCCGTTGAAGCCACGAAAGAGTGTGGCGTTCCGGGAAAGATCAAGCTTGAAAGGCTTCGGGTCGGCTCCCTTCTCGTCGCAATGGCGGTGAAGTCCGCGGAAACGGTGCGCCGTGATCCCAACCAACTGCCAGCGTTGTTGCTGGCTTGCCGGCCGTGTCGCCGGAGGAGTCACCTTGGAGGGTTTGTCCAGCGCGTCCAGCAGGCGATCAATCTCGCCATCTAAGATGTTGGTGTCCTTGTCGGGGTTCCAATAGGCCTGCCGATTTTGATTGTAGAACGCCAGCAAGGTGCGACTGTCTTGCCGCGGCAATGAGAATTCATCGCCACCCGATACATGAAGTGCATTTCCAAAGGCCAAATGCTGGACAACCTGGTCCAGTGTCAGATCTGCAATATCTACCGTCAAGCGTCGCCCCCGAGACCTTGCTGACTAGCCATCATTCCAGCCGAGTTGGCCTTGGCTCTCGCTCAACGTTGTAGCGAGAAAGAACTATTAGTCTCGGAATAATTGAGTCGCTAGGCCGTGTGCAAGGCTAAGGTATCTTTTGCTATCCTTGTCGTGTGCTTCTGGTGCCTTCCAAGCAAGGAAATCGTAAACCGACGCTGTCAGCGAGGACGTAGTCGGCGCACTTCGTCGCAAACTCTCCAGTGATCCGGAAAAGTGATGCGAATAACTGTTCCGGTTGCCCGAAGACAGCATGGACTATGTGTTTGAAAAATAAAGACAAAGAGAGACTGGCTGGGGAACCTGGATTCGAACCAAGATCGACGGAGTCAGAGTCCGCTGTTCTACCATTGAACTATTCCCCAGCAGGTGCGGCGCTCGAAGCGGCTCCGCTGATGTGCGGCGCTTATAAACAAAAGATCGAGGATTGCAAATACCTGTTTCGAAAAAAATCCACGTGACGTTCGGATGGTTTTTGGTGCCATCTGGGAGGTCTAATATCCCGCCTGCCAAAAAGAATTTGGCGATTTCGCCGTGCGCTGGTATCTTCGCGCCAACGCAAAATCGAATGAGCGCCTGCTGCATACCTTTGGACTTGCGCGGCGCGGTGGAAAAAGAACGTGGAAGACCCCGAAGGCGGCTCAAGGCCGCAAGGTAACGGGGCGTCGGCGGTAGGGCGCAGGGATGGCAAGAAATCCAGGCGCCGCAAGGGCAAGCGTGGCGGGCAATCCCGCAATGCGAACCAGTCCGCTCAGCATGTCATCTCCGGCGATACCGGAGAGGCGGCGCGCCCAATTGAAGCCGGCAACGCGGCGCGCAAGCGAAAGCGTCGCCGCCGTGGCGCGGGCGCTTCAGGCGAAGCCGTGCAGCAGCCGCAACGGGCAAGCAACGAAATATCCGCAACCGCAGGACGCACCGTTCCCGGCGACAGCGAATCGGCGCCGAGCCGACGCAATCGCCGCAAGCATCGCGGCAAGCGCGGCCTTCAGGGGCGTCCGCTGGCGCACGAAAAGCCGCCGGTCGGACACGCGGTCCAGCCGCAGCAGCCAGTGCCGGCCGGACGGAACGGACCTGCGGAATCGCGAACCGGCCAGAACGACAATCGTACGGCACGCCAATCCGACGGCGGGCAGCGCAGCCCGGGCGAACACCCGTGGCCGGGCGAGCTCTATGCCGCTCTCGATCTCGGCACCAACAATTGCCGTCTGCTGATCGCCCAGCCGACGCGACCGGGCCAGTTTCGCGTCGTTGACGCCTTCTCCCGGATCGTGCGTCTTGGCGAGGGGCTGGCGGCAAGCGGTCGCCTCTCCGACGATGCGATGGATCGCGCCGTCGATGCGCTGCGCGTCTGCGCTTCAAAGCTGAAGAATCGCGAAATCCGCCGTATGCGGCTGATTGCGACCGAGGCCTGCCGGCAGGCGAGCAACGGCGCCCAGTTCCTTGACCGTGTCGTTGCCGAAACTGGGCTCGAACTTGAGATTATCGATCGGGAGACGGAAGCGCGGCTGGCCGTCTCCGGCTGCTCGTCGCTTGTCGGGCGCGAGACACGCTCGGTCGTTCTCTTCGATATCGGCGGCGGCTCCTCCGAAATCGCGGTCATCCGCATCGGTGATAACCGCTTCAATCGCCTCGCCAACCACATCACGCACTGGACCTCGCTTCCCGTCGGCGTCGTCACGCTTTCGGAGCGCCATGGCGGACGTGATGTCACGCCGGATGTCTTCGAGGGCATGGTGGGGGAGGTGGAAGGCATGCTTGACCGCTTCGATTGCCCTGTGATCGACGTCGGTCAGGCGGATGATTTCCACCTCATCGGCACCTCGGGAACAGTGACGACGCTCGCCGGCGTTCATCTCGACCTGCCGCGATATGACAGACGCAAGGTCGATGGCATCTGGCTTTCGGATGACGAGGTCTCGGCGATGCAGGCAAAGCTGCTGTCGTGGGATTTCGCAAGCCGCGCCGCCAATCCCTGCATTGGGCCGGATCGCGCCGATCTGGTGCTCGCAGGCTGCGCCATTCTCGAGGCGATCCGCCGTCGCTGGCCGAGCCCGCGCATGCGCGTTGCCGATCGCGGCTTGAGGGAAGGCCTGCTCACGGACATGATGGCGGACGACGGCGTGTGGCGGCGCCACCGCAACCGCCGCGGCCAGCGCGGCAAATAGGGGACAAGCATGGCGAAGCCAACCATTGCGGGTAACCGCACCGGCCGCAAACTCGGCCAGCGCGTCAAGAACAAGAAGATGAAGGCGTCGTCGCGGCAATGGCTGCAGCGTCACATCAACGATCCCTACGTGCAGCGCGCCCAGCTCGAGGGTTATCGCGCGCGCGCAGCCTTCAAGCTGCTCGAGATCGATGAGAAGCACAACATCTTGAAGGGTGCTCGTCGCATCATCGATCTTGGCGCTGCACCCGGAAGCTGGTCGCAGATCGCTGCCAAGGTCACCGGCTCGACCGATGAGGATATCCGTGTCGCGGCGATCGACTTTTTGGAGATGACTCAACTGCCGGGCGTGAAGATCCTGCAGCTGGACTTCCTCGATCCGTCAGCACCGGCTCAGTTGATCGAGGCCGTCGGCGGCACGCCGGATTTGGTAATCTCGGATATGGCGGCGCCCACCACCGGCCATCATCGGACCGACCATCTGCGCACCATGCACCTCTGCGAAGTAGCGGCCCACTTTGCTGTCGAAGTGTTAGGTGAGGGCGGTCACTTCCTGGCAAAGACGTTCCAGGGCGGCACGGAACGCGAGCTTCTTAACATGCTGAAGCGGCATTTCAAGCAGGTCGTTCACGTCAAGCCGGCGTCCTCGCGCGCGGAGTCGGTCGAAATGTTCCTGCTGGCGAAAGGCTTCAAGGGTCGCCAAGCGGAGCCCGACATTCCCGAAGCTTGATCTTTGGGTCGGTCTTGAGTGATGATCGGCCTCCCAAGACTTGGAATGCCCAGCTACCATGCTCCTCTACGTCACCCTCGGAACCAACGACATCGATCAGGCGAGGCGGTTCTACGACATCGTCCTGCCGCTGCTCGGTTACCGCCGCCAGCGCTACTCCGAAGAAGAAATTGGCTATGCCGCAGATGGGGATACCCGCTGCCGGCTCTGGATCGTAACCCCATTCAACTGCAGGCGGGCGTCGAGCGGAAATGGTTCGATGGTCGCGCTTCATGCCGAGCGCCGTGCTGACGTGGACGCATTCCACGCCGCAGCGCTTGCCGCTGGCGGTGTTGATGAAGGCGCGCCGGGATTGCGACCGTTCCATGCCAATTTCTATGCTGCTTATGTCCGCGATCCGGATGGCAACAAGTTGAGCGCCGTCTGTGAGAACCCGGAATAGCCTTACTTCACGGCCTGTTGTTCCGCCTCGATCGTCGCTGGGGCGAGACGCTTTGCCCGGTGGCCGGAAACGAGAGCGCCGGCGCTCTTGTCCATCCGGATGAAGGGGATGGTTGCCACGACGGTCAGGATCGCGATGACATAGAAGGCAATGTGGAAGTCGGCCACCTGCAGCGCCTCGCCGCGGAAATAGATCGACGTCTCCAGGATCGCGGCGGCAACAGCAACTCCCAGTGCCAAGCTGATCTGCTGCATCACCGAACTCATCGACGTTGCCTGGCTCGCCTGCGCGTCGTCGATGTCGGCGTATGCCAGGGCGTTGACGCCGGTAAAGAAGAACGACCGCGAAAGGCCGCCGATCAGAAGAATGGCGATGATGACGAGGTGCGGCGTCTGCGGCGTGAAGAAGCCGGTCGTGACCGTCACGATCGTCGTCACGCCTGCCGCCGAAAGCAGTGTGGTGCGGAAGCCGGCCGCCGCGAAGACGCGGCGAGCCATGAACTTGGTGGTGATGGCGCCGATCGCGCCGGCAAAGGTGATGAGACCCGACTGGAAGGGCGTCAGGCCGAAGCCGAGCTGCAGCATCAAAGGCGTCAGGAAGGGCATGGCGCCGATACAGATGCGAAACAGCGTGCCGCCGGTTGTCGATGCGCGGAAGGTCGGGTTTCGGAAGAGGTTCAGGTTGAGGATCGGCGCCGGATGTCGTTTGGCATGGCGCACGTAGAGAAAACCGCAGACGAGACCGATTGCCGTCGCCGTGATGCCGATAATAGGAGGCAACGCCGGCAGGCTGACGACGGAAAGGCCGAAGACGACGCCGGCGGCCGAAAACGACGTCAGCAGGAAGCCGATAAGATCCAGCTTCGGCGGCGCCGTCGCCTCCACCTCGGGCAGGAAGATCGTTGCGAGCCAGACGCCGATGATGCCAACCGGCACGTTGATCAGGAAGATCCAGTGCCAGGTGAAATAGGTGGTGATGAAGCCGCCGAGCGGCGGGCCGGCCAACGGTCCGACGAGCGCCGGAATGGTCAGCAGCGCCATTGCCGAGACAAGCTCGCTTCGTTTCGTCGTTCTCAGAAGCACGAGGCGACCGACCGGCGTCATCATCGCACCGCCCATGCCCTGCAGGAAGCGGGCGAAGACGAACTCGATCAGGCCAGACGAGATTGCGCAGAAGATCGAGCCGACGACGAAGACGCAGATGGCGAGGCGGAAGATGCGCTTCGCGCCGAACCGGTCCGCCATCCAGCCGCTGATCGGAATGAAGACCGCGAGCGACACCATGTAGGAGGTCAGCGCCAGCTTCAAAGTGATCGGCCCGACGTGAAGATCGTTGGCGATTGCTGGCAGGGCGGTCGATATGACGGTGGAGTCCATCTGCTCCATGAAGAGAGCGACGGCGAGGATCAGCGGGACGATGCGGTTCATACGCGAATGCCTTGAAGGTCTTGCGAAGGCGGCTCGGGAAGCCAGTGCTCTGTAGTCCTCGGAAAAGGCTCTGCCAACCTCTCTTTCCGCTTCTGAAGCACGTTTGCATCACGTCTGCGTGAGACGGCTTGCTCAGCAATTTCAACGGTCAAGATTGACATATGTTTGTTTCGACCAGCTGCAAGAAACGCGGCGGTCGGTTCGTCATTGGGGGTGTCGGTAAAGAGGTCGCACGTTATTGGAAGGATTGGATATGGCAGTACCGTCGGGGATGAAACGGCGCACTTTGTTTGCTTCGGGCATCGGCCTGCTGGCGGCGCCGATGATTTTGAGAGAGACGGCCGCAATGGCCGCAAGTGGAGAAAAGACCAAGATGGATGCGACGACGCAGCCCCAGTTCAATCAATTCAAGCTCGGCTCTTATAAGTTTACTGTCTTCAAGGACGGGGCCACGATTGCCGAAAAGCCTTATGACACCTTCGGGACTAACCAGAAGCCGGAAACGGTCCAGGAGCTGCTCGCGAAGAATTTCCTGCCGACCGATAAGTTCGTTAATACCTATGCCCCGACGCTGATCGATACCGGATCGGATGTCATCCTCGTCGACACCGGCTTTGGCGAAGGCGGCCGCGCCCGCGGCAGCGGCCAGCTTCGCGAGGGGCTCAAGGCTGCCGGCTATACGCCCGACGACATCACGCTGGTCGCACTGACCCATTTGCATGGCGATCATATCGGCGGCCTGATGGAAGGTGGCGCTCCGGCTTTCAAGAATGCGCGTTATGTCATCGGCCAGATCGAATTTGATTTCTGGACCGATAAGGCCCGCGAGGGCACGCCTGCCGAAGGTGGCCACAAGGCGGTTCTCGCCAATGTGGTGCCCCTTGCAGAGAAAGCGACCTTCATCGGCGATGGCGGCAAAGTCGCAGGCGGTATCACCGCGATGCTGGCGCCGGGTCACACGCAGGGCCACATGGTTTTCCATGTCGAATCCGAGGGCAAGCGCCTCCTGGCGACGGGTGACACTGCCAATCACTATATTCTGTCGCTGCAGAAACCGGACTGGGAGGTTCGCTTCGATATGGACAAGGCGCAGGCAGCAGCCACGCGCCGCAAGGTGTTCGGCATGATCGCCGCCGACAAGGTTGCCTTCCTCGGCTACCACATTCCGTTCCCGGCCGTCGGCTTTGTCGAGACATACGAGGACGGCTATCGCTTCGTTCCGAAGACCTATCAGTTCGATCTGTGAGGTCGCTGCATGGCAGCCATACCAAGCCCGGCGGACACGTCGGGCTTTTTGCTATTCCCTTCCTGTCATAGACGTGTTACCAGCCCTCGCCAACTTCCAACGCAACCCTTGCACACCGCCGGTGCGGACGATTCGTTCCGGGAGGCGTTGCATTTTCTTAATTGAAGGAAATTGGCCATGGCTCGCATCATAGAAACGCCCACCGGTTTGGACGCACTCACCTTCGATGACGTGCTCCTGCAGCCCGGTCATTCCGAGGTTTTGCCCGGTCAGACGAGCGTTGCAACACGCATCGCCACTGATTTCGAGCTGAACATCCCGATCATCTCTTCGGCCATGGATACCGTCACGGAAAGCCGCCTTGCCATCGCCATGGCGCAGGCCGGCGGTCTTGGCGTCATCCACAAGAACCTGACGCCGTCCGAGCAGGCCGAGCAGGTCCGCCAGGTCAAGAAGTTCGAAAGCGGCATGGTCGTCAACCCGGTGACGATCGGCCCTGATGCGACGCTCGCCGATGCGCTGGGCCTGATGAAGACCTACAGCATCTCGGGCATTCCGGTCGTAGAAAAGTCCGGCCGTCTCGTCGGCATTCTGACCAACCGCGACGTCCGCTTCGCGTCGGATCCGAAGCAGAAGATCTACGAGTTGATGACGCGCGAGAACCTCGTCACCGTCAAGGAAAGCGTCGACCAGCAGGAAGCCAAGCGTCTGCTTCATGCGCATCGCATAGAGAAGCTGCTGGTGGTCGACGGCGAAGGTCGCTGCGTCGGTCTTATCACCGTCAAGGATATTGAAAAGTCGCAGCTGAACCCGAACGCATCCAAGGATGCGCAGGGCCGCCTGCGCGCCGCTGCTGCCGTTGGCGTCGGTGACGATGGTTTCGAACGTGCCGAACGCTTGATCGAGGCAGGCGTCGATCTTCTGGTCGTCGATACCGCCCATGGCCATTCGCAAGGCGTTCTCAATGCCGTGGCACGCGTAAAGAAGCTTTCCAACTCCGTGCGCGTCATGGCTGGCAACGTGGCGACATCGGAAGGCACCAGGGCATTGATCGATGCCGGTGCGGATGCCGTCAAGGTCGGTATCGGCCCGGGCTCGATCTGCACGACACGCATCGTCGCCGGTGTCGGCGTTCCCCAACTCGCCGCCATCATGTCGGCCGTCGAGGCAGCCCAGGCCCAGGACATTCCCGTCATCGCGGACGGTGGCATCAAGTTCTCGGGCGACGTCGCCAAGGCGATCGCATCCGGCGCTTCCGCCGTCATGATCGGCTCGCTGCTTGCCGGTACCGATGAAAGCCCGGGCGAAGTCTATCTCTACCAGGGCCGTTCCTTCAAAGCCTACCGTGGCATGGGCTCCGTCGGCGCCATGGCGCGCGGCTCGGCAGACCGCTACTTCCAGGCCGAAGTGCGTGACACGCTGAAGCTCGTGCCTGAGGGCATCGAAGGCCAGGTTCCCTACAAGGGTCCGGTCTCCGGCGTCCTCCACCAGCTTGCAGGCGGCCTCAAGGCGGCCATGGGTTATGTCGGCGGCAAGGATATCAAGGAGTTCCAGGAGCGCGCGACCTTCGTCCGCATCTCTGGCGCTGGCCTTCGCGAAAGCCATCCCCACGACGTCACGATCACCCGCGAAAGCCCCAACTATCCGAGCGCCGGCGGCTGACAATGAACGCGGGCAGCCGTATTCCGCTCTGGATTATCGCGCTGCTCGCGGCCATCTGCCTTGGCGTGCTTGCGTGGACGACATTCGGCTTTGTCGTCCCCTTCAAACATGAGACCGGGCAGGCGGTTCTCGATATCTATTTCGCCGGTTACGACGAATTGACCATCGGCCGGATGCAGCGACTCCTCGGCGAGAACGAGATCGCCAACAATTTGCTTCGGGCGATGTATGCCGGTCCCGAGCTGATCTTCCCGGCGCTTTTGACTGCACTTCTGCTGCTGGTGTTGATGAGGTTGAGGCCCAGCGGCTCATACTTCAATCGCCCGATCCGTCCTTCCCTGACCAAGCTCGTCTATGCGCTTCCCTTCATCTATGGCTTTTCCGACTACGGCGAGAACATCTCCAGCCTGGTTGCTTTCGGAGACAGCGCCTGGACGGATCAGGCCGCTGACCTATTGCCGTGGATGACGCGACTGAAGTTTGCGAGTCTAGCCATCTGTGTGATCGTCATTGCCCGTTTCGCCCTCGTGCGCGCGATGCATCGCGAAGAGAGCGAGTGATAGTCTCACCGCGGCCGACGGCGGCATTGCTCAAGTCTGACATCGCCGCGCCCGCCGCAGAACTGTGGCGGGCATTTGCGGCCTTGCTGTTTTTCCTCTACAGCACGGAAATCAAACGGAAAGCCGCAAGGAAGAGACAGCATGACCGGCTACGAAATGTTCTGGCCCGCAATCGCCCACGTAGCCTTGGTTTATTTCCTCTACATGCTTCTCGGTTATCGCCGCCAGAAATTGGTGCAGGTCGGAAAGGTGCACCGCTCGAACTACCGCGAAAATCGCGACGAGCCACCGGAAGGCCTCGTCGTCAAGAATTGTCTCGCCAATCAGTTCGAGTTGCCGGTGCTCTTCTACGCGTGCTGCTTCCTCCTCTATATCACGGAGGCCGACAACCTCGTTGCCGTCGTCCTTGCCTGGGTTTTCGTGGCGCTACGCTACCTGCACGCCTTCGTCCATGTCACCAGCAACGACCTCCGTTACCGTAGCCCGCTCTTTGCAGCCGGTTATGTGGTGCTCGGCGCCATGTGGCTGTGGCTTGCCGTCTGGATGGCCTTCCCGAACGGCTGAGCGACTTGAAGTAACGTAGTTTTGTTCCTGCGTTACCGGCGGCTGACCTATCTTCCCCGGCAGGCGAAAGCCAACAAGTAGGGAGCAGGAGGACCCAAATGAGCAAGCCGGAAATCACGCAGGCGATGATTAGCGCCTACGACGAATACACGCATCTGACACTCGACCGCCGCAGCTTCATGGATAAGCTGACGAAACTGGCTGGCTCGGCTAGCGCCGCCGCGGTCATCGCGCCGATGCTCGCCGCCAATAAGGCGAGCGCGGAAATGATCGCCGCCGACGACAAACGGCTGATCGCAAAAAACGTGACCTATCCCGGCGGTGCCGGCGAGATGAAGGGTTACCTGGTCGAGCCGAAGGATGCTTCAGGCAAACTCGGCGCGGTGATCGTGATCCACGAGAACCGCGGCCTCAACCCGCATATCCGTGATGTTGCGCGCCGCATGGCATTGGAAGGCTTCATCGCGCTGGCACCGGATTTCCTTTCGCCCAATGGTGGCACCCCCGAGAACGAAGACAAGGCCCGCGAGATGTTCAGCGCGCTGGACCGGCCCGCCACGGTGGCGAACGCCGAGGCAACGCTCGCCTATCTGACCAAGCTCGACAATTCCAACGGCAAGGTCGGCGTGATCGGATTTTGCTGGGGTGGTGGGCTGGTAAACGACTTCGCCACCAAATCGCTGGAGCTGAAGGCCGGCGTCGCCTATTACGGGGCGCAGCCGCAGGCGGCCGATGTGCCGAACATCAAGGCTGCCTTGATGTTGCACTATGCCGGTCTCGACGACCGCATCAATGCCGGCATCGATGCCTACAAGAAGGCGCTGCAGGAGAACGGCAAGGACTTCCAGATCTTCGTTTATGACGGCGTCAACCACGCCTTCAACAACGATACGTCGTCGGCTCGCTATGACAAGAAGGCTGCAGATCTTGCCTGGAGCAGGACGGTTGAATTCCTGAAGAAGAACTTGGCCTGATCAGGCGGCCAATTCGTGCGGGGCAGGGGCGACAGCGATGATCGCCTCTGCCAGCGCCTCCATCTCCTTGCCACGATGATTGCTACGCCGCCAGGCGAGGCCGATCTCGCGCGACGGCTGCGGGTCGGCAAACGGGACGATGCGGATCGAATTGCGACTGGTCTCCGTCGGAATGGCCATTTCAGGAATGAGCGTCATGCCCATGTCGTGCGACACCATCTGCAGCAACGTCGCCATCGACGTCGCGCCGAAGTTCACAAGGCTGCGCTTGCCGGCGCTGCAGACGGCGAGCGCCTGATCGCGTAGGCAATGTCCCTCCTCGAGCAGCAGGAGGCGGTCCACATTAACCTCATGCTCGGTCAGCGGTGACATCAGCACCGCCTCGCCGTTGTCGGCCACGGCCATGAAGAAGCGGTCGGTGAAGAGCGGCCGCGTCTGGATGCCTTCGATGTCGAGCGGCAACGCCGCGATCACGGCATCCAGTTTCCCTGTCAGAAGATCTGCCATCAGTCGATCGGTTACCGCCTCCCGTAGCTCCACCTCGACGCTGGGGTATGTCTTGCGCAGATGTGGCACGAACTGCGGGACGAGGTAAGGCGCGACGGTGGGAATAATTCCGATGCGGATCAGACCTTCAAGTGTTCCGCCGCCTTTTCGGGCCGTCTGCTCGAGCAGGTCGACTTGATGCAGGATGGCGCGGGCGTAGTGCAGCACCTCTTCGCCTTTCGGCGTCAGAATAGTATTCTGACGGGTGCGCTCGACGAGTTTGGCGCCGAGATACTCTTCCATCTCCATGATCTGGGTCGACAGCGCGGGCTGGCTGATGTGGACCATTTCGGCGGCGCGGCCAAAATGGCGCGTCGTTGCCAGCGCATCGAAGTAGCGCATCTGTCGAAGTGTCAGCATGATAATTTCTTCCAATCGAATCTCTTAATGAATACGACTGGAGATTATCGAAGGTCAATGGACAACCATTCCGGTGGTGCGGGGCGACAATCATCAACAGGCACACTTCAAGCGCGCCCAAGCGGATGCTAATCGCGCGTGCGTCCAGGACGGCTATAAGATCGCCGCGATCAGTGCTGAGCCGGAGGCAGCCGAGTAAGTTCGCAGTCGGAAGCTGGCCAAATCGGGGCGTATCACCCCGATTTTTTTATACTTTTCCCAATCCAGACAATCCGATCTATCTCGTTTACGAGTCGTGAAGACCTGCATGTCATATCGGCCAAATGGCGCCGGCATGAACCACTCCGTCGCTTCAAATAGAACAAATGGGAACGACATGAAGGTCGGAAGTTTGGATCGTATTGGCCTCCGCCGGAAGCCGAAACAGGAACGCAGTATTCAGAGGCTCGACCTCATCTTGTCGGCTGCTGCAGCAATCATTGCCGAGAAGGGTGTGAGCGCCATGCGGATGACGGAACTGGCCGTCGCCGCCAAGGTGCCGATCGGCTCCGTCTATCAATATTTTCCCGAGAAGGCCGCGATCGTCAAAGCTCTCTTTGACCGCCAGGCATTGACGATCCAGACGCGGATAGCCGATGCCTTTGCGTCTGTGCACTCCGTCGACCATGCGCTCGAGGTACTCGCCGCCACGATTGACTGGCACTATGACGACTACCGCAACGATGCCGCCTATCTCGGTATCTGGATGGGCACTGAAACCGATCACGATCTGCTGCGCCTCAACATCGAGCACAGCAAGCGGATTGCGGACATTTTCCAGGATACCGTCCGCCGCGTCGCACCGGAACTCTCGGTAGCCGACATGCAGGCCCGTAGCTATCTGTTCAGCCACCTGCTAGGGGCCTCGATCCGCCTTGCCGTCGTCAGCGAGGACTCGCTTGCCAGACGCATTCTCGACGAGTGGAAGCGCGTGATCCGCAAGGCTTTCCTCTCGCCGGCTGCTGCGTGACGTCTACCAGCTCGGTACGATGTTGGCGATCTTGAGGCGGGGTTGCACCCGCCCATAGGCATTCTTCACCTCAGGCTCGAGATTGTCGTCGACGACGGCGGGCGTGATGTTGTCGAGGCAGGCGGTGATATGCGCGGTAATAGCGTTCATCAGTGAGATCGACACACCCGGCCGCTTCATGATGCCGATCTGAACAGGGGGCAGGGCAGGGAAACCGTCTGCCTGGCTCAGGACCTTCATCCCCGTACGCAGCGCCGATTCTGGCATGACCGAAACGGCCATGCCGGCAAGCACTGCGGCCGCGACGACGGTGCACGACCAACTGGTGAACAGGATCTGGTGCTCGCGCCCGACCGCATCGAGCGCAGAGCAGGCGAGCTGGCGCCACTGGCAGTCGCGACGACCGACGGCGAGCGGCACCGGCGCGTCGTCACGGATGGGATGGTTGGCCGAGCCGACCCAGCAGAGCGGTTCCGTTCGCACGACATCCGACATGCGCTCGCGCGGATTGTGTGTCACCAGCGCGATGTCGAGTTCGCCGCGATTCATGCGCTCGGCGAGACCCACGGAGGGCTCGCAGACGATATAGAGCTCGACGTTCGGGTGTGTCTTGGCGAAACGGCCGATGATCTCCGGCATGTAGCGGTCGGCGTAGTCATCGGGTGTGCCGATGCGCAGCGTGCCCTCGAGACGATTGTCGTCGAAGGCCGCGATCGCCTCATTGTTGAGGCGAATGATGCGCCGCGCATAGTTCAACAGCTTTTCGCCCTCGGCGGTCAGGCGGTTGCCGCGGCCGTCCTTGATGAAAAGCTGCTTGCCAATGCGCTCTTCCAGCCGCCGCATCTGCATGGAAACGGCCGATTGCGTCTTGTAGACCCTGTCGGCGGCCTTGGTGAAGCTGCCGGAATCGACAATCGCGATGAAGGTCTGCAACTGATCAATATCAAGAGGCGCGGTCATGAGTTCACCCATAAAGTTCTCTGATGATAATCATTAGAAACATTCGTTGGACTGATCAATAGGTGTTTGGCATCTTCGGGGTGCAAATCAAGCAAAGTGAAGGACAGACACCCTGCCTGTCCGCTCCGATTTCAACCCGATGCCTTCCCGCTCGAACTCGCGGGAGGGGTGGGTTGTTGCGCGCCAATGAAAGGATCAACCATGCGCACGACAGACCGGATACTCGAACTCGACTGCAGCCAGACCACCCCGACGTTCTCCCAGCGTCTCGCAAATGGCTTTGCAACGTTGTCATCCGTACTGCGCGTGTTCCGCAACCGTATGGAGATCAACCGGCTGCACGATCTCGATGACAAGCAATTGAGGGATATCGGCCTTACCAGGGCCGATCTGACCTCGGCGTTCCTGGCGTCCACCTTCTTTGAAGATCCGTCGGAGCACCTGACGCGTTCCGCGCGCAATCGTGGACCTAAGTCGCTCTTCCGGTCCCGAAAGGATTAAGGCCGGCTCAGATTTCCCCGCAGGGTGATAGCCAATAGCCCTGCCTCTTGCCCGGTGACCGGCCTCCCAGCCGTCTCCGGGTTTTTTTATGCCTTTGGAGGCGTGGAGGAAGGCGTCTTAGGCATATAGGTTTCGAAGATCGCTTCCATGCTTTTCTGGTAGTTCTTCTGCACCTCGAGCCCGCTGTCGAACATGCTGTTCAGCATGTCCATGTAGCTTTCCGTCTCCGCTTTCGCCTGCTCCTTCTGAGCTTCGGCTGCTTTCGGCTCGACCGGCTTTCCAAGCGAGCCCATCATGTCCTGAAAGGTCTTTGCGAACGGGTTGTCGAAAAACGGGTTAGTGACCGTCTTCTCGGCCTCCGGCTTCTGCATGCCGAACATCAGCTGCATGGCCTGGGTGAAAGGGTTGTCGAAGATACTTGGCTCGGGGGTAGGCTTCTGCTTCGGCGCGAAGCCGGTACTTTCGAGCCATTTCTGGATGGTTTCGCCCATCGCCGTGTTGACGAACGGATTGACGGGGGTCGTCATCTGCCCCATCGACTGCTTGAACAGACCACCCATCAGCGTATCGGCCATCACGGGCAGCATCTGTTTGTAGATTTCCTGTCCGATTCCCGTCATCTGGGCCGCCTGCGCAGCCACCGCGCGCGAGACCTCTTTGGAGCCGAACAGCTGCGCAAGGATGTTGTTGCCGTCCGATATCCCCTGCGGCGTGAAAGCCTTGCTCATGTCCTCGAAATATTTGGCATAGTTGCCGGAGGCGACCGCCTGCATCAGCCCCATAAAGTCGTAAGGGCTGCTGGTGCTCCGCTTCAGGCCGGCGGAAAATGCCGGCATCAGCGCCGCCATCGCCTTGGCGGTCTGCTCCTGGGCAAGATTGAACTGCTTGGAGACTGCATCCATCGCCGCGCCGTTCTGGGCCTGCATGATCATGTCGAAGAGTGGCAACATGGAAATCCCCTTCCCGGTTCGCAACGCTTAATTGCGTCACTATAGCCGGAAAAAGGAATGCGCAAACCGCTTTTTGCAGAAGGGCTTAGGGTCAGGACCTACTAAATTCATCCATTCTGCGTGACGGATTTTGTTTTCGACAAGAAGGATAGGCGTCGGAAGTGCCCTACCACTTTCAAGTCTTTCCGAAGCAGTCAGGGGCAAAATCCGTCTCGCCCTTCGGGTTAGGCGGCATGGGCCGTCTGATCGCAAGCAATGCTCGCCAAGGCTACAAGCCTTGCCTTGCGCTTGCTTACCTCCATCCAATCCCATGCCGTCAAACAGACGGATGAATTTAGTAGGTCCTGGCTTTAGTATTGATACTCTTCGAAGACGGGCTCTACCGAACCAGCCCAGCGGCCATGGTAAAGCGCCAGCAGATCCTCGGCCAAGGTCGCCTTCTTCGCCATGACTTCATCGAGCGGCGAAAGGAAGATGGTTTCGTCCTGCCCTTCCTTGTTGAGCTTGTTGCGCGCCCTCAGCCCCGCCTTCGAAACGGCGATGACTTCACGTGCGGTCTCGTAGAGCTCATGCCCGCGGAACTTTGCCCTCAAGCCCTGAGCCGGCACGGCATCGCGCAAGGCGTTGACCTCGTCGAACGTCCAGTCCTTGGTCAGCATATCGGCATCTTCGAGCGCCGCGTCGTCATAGAGCAGCCCGACCCAGAAGGCTGGCAACCCGCAGATGCGCCGCCAAGGCCCACCATCCGCGCCGCGCATCTCGAGGAAGCGCTTCATGCGCACATCCGGGAAGAGCGTCGAGAGATGGTTCGTCCAGTCTCCCATCGTCGGCTCCCAGGCGGCGATTTCGCCCTTCAGTGCGCCGTTCATGAACTGCCGGAAGGTAACATGGGTGCAGTCGTGATAATGCCCGTCGCGCACGACGAAATACATCGGCACGTCGAGGGCCCATTCGGCATAGTCATGAAAACCGAAGTCGTCGCGGAAGGTGAAGTCCAGAAGACCGGAGCGGTTGTTATCGGTGTCACGCCAGATATCGCCCCTCCAAGAGAGCAGGCCGTTGAGCCTGCTTTCGGTAAAGGGCGAGGAGGCAAAGAGGGCGGTTGCCAGAGACTGAAGCTTCATCGAGACGCGCATCTTCTTGCGCATGTCGGCCTCCGAGGAGAAGTCGAGGTTCACCTGGATCGTGCAGGTGCGATACATCATGTCTAGACCCTTGGCTCCGACCTTCGGCATGTAGCGGGTCATGATCTCGTAGCGGGATTTCGGCATCACCGGTGTTTCGGCCAGCGTCCATTTGGGGCTGCCGCCGATGCCGAGGAAGCGGATGCCCATGGGCTCGGCGATCTCGCGCAATGTCGCCAGGTGCGCGTTCGATTCCTTGCAGGTCTCGTGGATCGTTTCCAACGGCGCGCCTGATAATTCGAACTGGCCGCCGGGCTCGATCGATATGGCGCCCATCCCCTTCGGCTCGCCAAGGCCGATGATGTTGTCGCCATCCATGATCGGATCCCAGCCGGATTTTTGCTGCAGACCTTTGAGCAGCGCCGAAATACTGGCCTCACCGAAGTACGGCACCGGGCTATTGTCGGCCCGGAAGAAGGCGAACTTCTCATGCTCAGTGCCGATGCGGAATTTTTCTTTCGGCTTGCTTCCCACAGCAAGATAATCGGTCAGCTCCTGAACCGAAGAGAGTGGCGTCTGGTCGGTGGTATCGCGAGCCATTCAAGTCTACCTGCAATGGGAGAGCGCCCGGAAAAAACCGGGCAATTGGAAGGGTGATTAGGACCGCTCCCACGTATGTTGCAAGTGAAATTGTTTCAACGGTCCATCAAAAAAATAGCTGCCTACTTCGGCAGCGACCGATCCTAAGGTTAATTCCAGTCGCCGATCGACGCCTGAATGACAGCCATGGCAGCAACCGCAGCTGTATCCGCTCGCAGGATCCGCGGCCCGAGCGGGATTGCGGTAATGAAATCGAAGCTGCGCAGGCGCGCGCGCTCCTCCTCGGAAAAACCGCCCTCGGGGCCGACGAGGAGGGCCAGCTTTCGCTCGCTGATTTTGGACAGCAATGGCAGCGGATTCTGCCCTGCGTCGCCCTCGTCGCAATAGATGATGCGGCGGTCGCTCGGCCAGGTGTCCAGGAGATCGAACAGCTTCACAGGCTCGGCAACATCAGGGATATCAAGTATGCCGCATTGCTCCGCCGCCTCGATGACATTTGCCTTCAACTTATCGAGATTAGTAATCTTGCCCTGCACGTGTTGGGTCATCACCGGGCGGAGAACACCTGCTCCCATCTCCACTGCCTTCTGCACTAGGTAGTCCAGGCGCCCGACCTTCAGGGGAGCAAAGAGATAGTGCAGGTCGGAGGGAACAGGCTGCGGCCGCGTCTGCTCCTCGGCAATCAGCACAATACGCTTTCGCGTCGGAAAGGTGAGACGCGCCTTCCACTCGCCGTCGCGGCCGTTGAAGACAAGCAACTCGACGCCCTCGGCCATACGCAGCACGTTAGCGAGATAGTTGAAGTGATCTGCCGTCGTCTCCACGGTTGTTCCGGCAGCGAGGGGGGCGTCCACAAACAACCTTTGCATCCGAAAATTGGCGCGCATTGAAAAGTCCTGCTCAAACAAAGAGCGCGAACATAACCCAATAGAGGATGGCTGCAAGCGCTGCGGAGGCCGGCACGGTGATGACCCAGGCGGCGATAATCGTCATGAAATGCGATCGGCGGACGAGATAGCGGCGGCGAACCTCGTGCGTGTTTGGATCTTCCGGTTCGTCGAGCGCCCAGCTCTCTGCCCTGCGGCGTATGTATTCGATACGGCGTTTCGAATGCCGCGTATACCACTCACGGAAGAAGCCGACGCCGAACACGGAACCGACGGCGATATGCGTCGTACTAACCGGCATGCCGAGCCATGAGGCTACGATGACGGTGAAGGCCGTTGACAGCGCCACGCAATAGGCCCGCATCGGGTTGAGCTTGGTGATCTGCTCACCGACCAGCCGGATCAGGCGTGGCCCGAAGAGCAACAGTCCAACGGAGATACCGAAGGCGCCGATCAGCAACACCCAGATCGGAGGCTGGTCCACTGCACCCTCTGCGGATCCGCCGACCGCGCGCACGATTGCCGAAAGCGGCCCGACGGCATTGGACACGTCATTGGCGCCATGCGCAAAGGAGAGCAACGCAGCTGAGCCAATCAACGGGATTTGAAACAGCACACGCAGCGAGCTGTTACGGTTTTCGAGCTCTACGGCCTGCCGTAGAACGAATGACCGCGCCGCGGCCCATCCGATGAAGCCGGCCGCGACCCCGAACAGGAGGATGGTCAGCGTGGAGAATTCGCTTGGCGCTTGAAGCTGCAGCATCATGTAGGACGAAAAGCCGCCGACCATCATCGCGATCAGGATGGGCACCCAACGTCGCGCTGCGGCAATCTTGTCTTCGCGGTAGATGATCAGGGTTTTCACCATGAAAAGGAGGCCGGCGGCGATCACGCCGCCCAACAGGGGGGAGGTCACCCAAGCCGACGTGATCTCGATCATCACCCGCCAGTTCACCGGCTCGGGACCGACCGCGCCGATACCCGCGCCGATCACCGCGCCGACAATCGCATGCGTGGTCGATACCGGCGCGTTCATCCAGGTCGCGAGGTTGATCCATAAAGCGGCGGCCATCAATGCCGCCATCATGATCCAGCTGAGCGTCCCCGGCGGCACCTGCACCGCGTCCACGATGTTTGAGGAGATCGTCTTGACCACCTCGCCGCCGGCAACCGTCGCGCCGAGAATTTCGAAGATTGCTGCGATGACAAGCGCTTGTCCCATCGTCATCGCACGCGCACCCACGGCGGCGCCTACGTTGTTGGTGACGTCGTTCGCACCGATGTTCATGGCCATATAGGCGGCAAGCGCCGCCGCCGCGACCACGAGCACCGCGCTTGGCCGGTCAAAGACGTAAACGCCGGCAAAAAGCATGGCCAGTCCGAGGAAGATCAGCCCGAGGCCAGGGGCCACCAGTTTGCGCGACACGAATTTCGTCGCATCCTCGACATGCGTAAGCTTGTCGAGATCCTTGTCGAGCGTTCTTTTGGTGAGGACGGCTGGTCGGTCGGGCATGCTATTCCTTGGCGTTCAGTCCTGCTTTAACGTCGCCAAGTTTAGCAGCGCAAGATGGCAGTATCATTCCGCTGGAATTTGTTTCAACATCCTTGCCGCAAGCTGCTCCGCCATACGGCGCTTGAAGAGCAAAAAGATCTCCCGAAGCTCGGGCTCGTAAACCCGTTTCGCAGCTTCGTCACAGGAAACCCACTCGGTCTTGCGCTCGCCTTTCTCCTTGAAATTCTTGGCGATGTTGGCGACCTCGAGTGTGTAAACCTGAACCTTGCAGGTTACGCTGAGCCCATTCTTCAAGACCTTCGGATAGGAATAGGTGCCAAGTATATCGCTCTCGACCGTCCCACGTACCCCGGCCTCCTCGAAAGCTTCGCGGGCGGCGACCTCGTAGGCTGTACGCCCGTCCATCGGCCAGCCCTTGGGAATAATCCACCGCCCGGTATCGCGGCTCGTCAGCAAAAGTACTTCGACCTCGCTTGTCCTCTTCTTCACCCTATAACAAAGCGCAGCATACTGTTGACGCGGAGGGCGTCTGAACATCAGCTGTACGTCTGAAGCGAGGCGGGAAAGAAGAGTCAACGGTCGGGTCACCTTTTAAGTTCAGCTCCTTGAAGTCGCTATATTAGTATCCACTGGAAAGCTTGCGCAATCCATACGTGTTTCAAGTTTTCCAGCGGGATTTGATCTCCACGGTTCGGAAGATCCGCCAAATACTGTCCTGGTTCCGCCATTGCACAGGCGTTCAATATGGGCCCGTCTTGCATTTCAATCAATGACGGCGTCATGTCGTGCACTGTTATGTCAATACTGTGGTAACCATGCTTCTTCCTCCCTTAAAAGCGGTCCGCGCCTTCGAAGCCGTTTGTCGCCACGGCAGCATTCTTGGCGCTGCCGCGGAACTTGGTGTCGTGCGTGGCGCCGTGCGTCAGCAGATTGCCATCCTGGAGAACTATTTCGGGGAGAAACTGTTCGCGCACGACGGGAGAAAACTGGCTGCAACCGCGAAGGCGGCACGGTTCGCGGAGGCGGCCAACGAGGCCTTGGTTGTATTGGAGCGTGCCGCCGCGGAATTTGCGGGCGGCGAGCATCGCCGCATCCGCCTCGGCGTGCCCTCGGCCTTTGCTATATGGTGGCTGATGCCGCGGCTTGCAAATATGCAGGCAGAACTCGGAAGCGTTAACGTCGATATCGTGCCGATGTCGATCGTCGAGCCGTTGTCGCTGCATCCGGAGCTTGACGCGGTCATCATGGGCGGTGAATACCGGTCGGCGACCGGCATAACGGCAGTCAAATTCATGGAGGATGATTTCGGTCCCGTTGCCACGCCGGGTCTTACGGAAATGATCGCCGACGATCCTGCTCGGATGGTGGAGATCACCGCTCTCGTCAGCCGCAGCGCGCCAACCCTCTGGCAGGAATGGTTTGCCGAAAGCGGCACTCAGGCCGTGACGTTCCGGCGCAAGCAGGAGTTCGAGGATTTGCTCCTCGCACTCGGGGCGGCGCGATCGGGTGTGGGTGTCGTGCTCGCGCCTCGCGCCGCCATTGAGGATGACTTGCAGCGCAATGTGCTCGCAGCACCCTATGGCTTCATTCGCCGACCGGCCGGCTATAGCCTGTCTTGCCGCGCCACCGACGCGAAGAAACCCGCCTTCACCGCGCTTCGCGACTGGCTGCTCCGTTCCGACGCGTCCGCGCAATAGGGCAGATTTTCTGCCCTATTGCGAAGAATTATCTCCATGGTCGAAAGCTGCTGCCGGGTCTAACACTGCGTTGAGAGCAGAAGGACACGGATATGCAGAGAGACGCAACCCGCATCGAATGGATTGGCAACGGCTGCCGATTGCTGAAGGCAACGGCTGCAGAGTTCGAGAAAACCCAGCCGTTCGGCGGTTTGACCATCGGCACCGGTATCCATCTGGAACCGAAGACAGTGGCGCTGCTGATGACGCTGAGGGCCGGCGGTGCTCGACTCGTCTGCACCGGCAATCTGAACAGCACACAGCCTTCGACCGTCGAGTTTCTCCGTGCGCAGGGGATCACCATGTTTGCGACTCAGACGACGGACCCTGTCGCGCACCGCAAGAGCCTGGAGGCGGTTGTCGCCGAAAGGCCGGATCTGCTGCTCGACAATGGCGGCGACCTCTTCGCGATCGCGGCCGAGGCCCCTTACGCCAGTCTCCTCGGCGGCACCGAGGAGACGACGTCGGGCCGCACGCGCCTGTTGCCGATGCGGGCGAAGTTGAACATGCCGATCCTCGTCATCAACGATAGCCCGATCAAGCAGTTTGCCGAAAACAGACATGCCGTCGGCCAGAGCCTTTTCGAAAGCTACATGCGCTTCACCAACCGCTCCACCAACGGCAAGCGCGTGACGGTCTTCGGTTACGGCGCCTGCGGGAAGGGAACCGCAGCCTGCTTCCGCAACGCGTTCTCAAGCGTCAGCGTCGTCGATATCGATCCGGTGACAGCGCTGGAGGCTCATCTCGACGGGTTTTCCACGCCGCTGCGCAACGAGGCGATTGCCTCCGCCGACGTGCTCATCACCGTCACCGGCCTCCCCGGTATCGTCACCGCAGCGGATCTTCCGTTGATCAAGGATGGTGCCATCCTGATGAATGGCGGACATTTCCCGCATGAGATCGACGTCGCCGCGTTCCGGCACTACCCCGACGTAGTGCGGATCGATCGTTACGAGGCTGACCATATCGAGACCTTGCACCTGAAGGATGGTCGCTGCTTCCATATTCTGGGCGGCGGGCATATGGCGAACCTCGCCGGTCCCCGTCCGCTCGGCAATTCCGTGGAGTCGATGGACCTGGGCTTCACGCTGCAGGCGCGCTGCCTCGAACGTGTTGCCAGGTGCGAGGTCGGCGCCGAGAGCTGCATTGTTCCGGTGCCGAAAGATATCGATGCCATGGTGGCAAGCGCCTATCTCGATCTGGCGCGGTAAGACGGGTGCGGCGAGCATACGCCGCACCTTGTGAATTCAAGCGATCTCCACCACCAGCTTGCCGTTTGCCTGACGGTTTTCGATCAACGCATGCGCTTCCGCGACATCGGAAAGTCCGAAGCGGCGCGCGTCCAGCCTCGGCATCAGCCTTCCGGCCTCGACGAGCGTGCCGACCTCACGCAGGATCTCGCCGTGGTGGCTTCGCCCTTCGCCGGTCAGAAGCGGCAGCAGCGTGAATACGCCCGAATAGGTCGCCGCTTTGAACGATAGCGGGGCAAGCGCGTGTGTGCCCCATCCGAGTGCGCTGACGACGTGACCGAACCGGCCGACCGCCTGGAAGGCAGTATCGAGGTCGGGGCCGCCGACGGTATCGTAGACGATGTCGAAGCCCTTGCCGCCCGTGTGATTGCCGACATAGTCCGTCACGGTCTCTATCCTGTAGTCGATCGGCATTGCTCCGAGGCTTGCGAGGTAGTCAGCCTTGGCGGCACCATCGACGGCAAACACATTGGCGCCCGCGGCTTTCGCCACCTGTACGACAATGTGCCCCACGCCGCCGCCGGCACCGAGGACAAGAACCTGCTGGCCTTTGCCGACGTTGGCGCGATCGACCAACCCTTCCCAGGCGGCAATTGCGATCAGCGGCAGGGCTGCTGCTTCCCGCATTGAGAGGTTGTGGGGCTTCGGCGCAATCAGCCTGGCGTCGACCGCTGCGAATTCAGCCAGCGAGCCCTGGATGCCGCCGACGCCACCGGTCATGCCATAGACCTCGTCGCCGCGATGGAACGCGGTGACGCCGGGGCCGACCTGCTCGACGACACCAGCCACATCTATGCCGAGAACGGCCGGAAACGGATGGCGCGCATGGGCGGCATTGCCGGCGCGGATCTTTGTGTCCAGCGGATTGACGCCGCTCGCCTTGATCCGGACCAGCACTTCACCTTCACGCGGCGTCGGCCTGGCGATCTCTGCTGAACGGAAATCGCCTTTCGGCGTGTCAATCAGCAGCGCCTTCATCGTTGTCGCAGACATGCAACTTTCCTTTCGTCTGTATGGGACGGAAAATGCGCCGTTGATATGCGAATGGAAATGAAAGAGATTGCATGAAGTTCATGCATTTGTGTTTGGAAGATAGATGGTGGAATGGAGTGATCTCAAGCTGTTCCTGGCGATTGCGCGCCAAGGCACTCTCGGTGCTGCCGCCCGCAGCCTCGGCCTGACGCAGCCGACGATGGGTCGTCGCCTGCGTGCGCTGGAAATCTCGCTCGGCCAGACGCTCTTTCAGCGGACGGCGGACGGCTTCGTTCTGACGGATGAGGGCGCCGCCGTCTTCGCACGTGCCGAGCGCATGGAAGAGGAAGCACTTGGCCTTGAGCGAGAACTCGCCGGGCAGAACCGCCAACTGAGTGGCTTCCTGCGCCTGTCCTCATCGGATTGGTTCGGTGCACACGTGCTTTCACCGGTGCTTGCGGAATTCTCGCTGAGCTACCCGAATATCGTCGTTGAATTGCTGACCGATAGCCGCCTGCTGAGCCTTTCCCGGCGAGAAGCGGATGTCGTTTTTCGGATCGCACCTTTTACCGAGCCGGAGGTGATATCGCGCAAGCTGCTCCACATTGACTACCGGCTGTATGTCGGCCGAGGCGGGGAGCATCCAAAAGCAGGCGACGGCACAGGCGCGCGTCTGGTAACGATGGACGAGGCCTTTGGCGGCACGCCAGATGTCGCATGGCTGACGCGCCTTCTGCCGAAGGCGGAGATCGCCATGCGCAGCAACAATCGCGATGTGCAGGCAACTCTTTGCAGAAACGGTGCCGGCCTGGCGGTTCTGCCGCGACCTCTTGGCGATTCAATCCCTGACATCGAGCCGGTCGACCTCGGGGAAGCTCCGCCGGGACGCGACACCTGGGTCGGCTATCACCGGGACATGAAGCGGCAGGCGCGCCTGCGGGCACTTCTCGATCTCGTAATCGAGAGACTGGCGAATTGAACCCTGAAGGCTCTAGCGTTCCCAATAGGGGACCGGTCCGTAAACTTCGGCGAGATAGTCGATGAACAACCGCACCTTGGCCGGCAGGAACTGGCGGCTCGGATAGACCGCGGAAAGCGTCACATTGCGCGATCCTTCATAGGCGGGAAGGATGTGCACCAACCGGCCGTCCTTGAGCTCACGGCTGATGTCCCAAGTGGAGCGCAGCGCGATGCCAAGCCCCGATATGACAGCCTCTCGCACCACCTCGCTGGAATTCGTCACAAGCATCCCCTCTGGCCGCAGAGAAAGCGGCCCTTCCGGTCCTTCGAGCCGCCAGGCATCGTTGTTGTGCGCGGGCAGGCAGCGATGTTGCTTGAGGTCTTCGAGCGTCTGCGGTGTGCCGTTGGCGGCAAGGTAATCCGGCGATGCGCAAAGCAGGCGCCGCACGGGCGCAAGTCGCCGCGCGACTAGGCTTGAGTCCGTCAGTTCCGCGATGCGGATCGCAAGGTCGAAGCCTTCGCCGACGATGTCGGTGAATTCATCACTGAGCACGAGATGGATCGCAAGCCCGGGATGCATGTCCATGAAGGACTTCAGATGCGGGGCGACATGCGTGCGTCCGAACGAGGTCGGCGCCGTCACCTTCAGCGTTCCCTGCATCTGCGCCGAGCGTCCGGAAATGTAGTATTCGGCCTCCTCGATGCCAGCGAGAATGCCGAGCACACGGTCGTAGAAACCCTGGCCGGCCTCGGTCAGCGAAATCTGCCGCGTCGTGCGCTGCAGGAGCCGCGTGCCTAACCGGTCCTCCAGGCGTTTGATGCGTTTGGAAACCACGGCCGGCGAAAACCCGAGCGCCCTGCCGGCGAGCGACATGCTCCCCATCAAAACGACTTTTGCGAAAATTTCGAGGTCACCCAGATTGGTCATGTGCTTTGATTGTTTGTCCTTTTGGAATAAGTGCTTAGCATTTGCGCCATAATGGGGAAAGTGCTAAGCCCGATTGAGCCGGCAGCGCGGAGGAGGCGTCCGGTTTTCGCTGCCGCCAGCGAAGGGAGAGAGCCATGTCCGACACTATTTCGTTTCTCGCCCCGCGTGCCGATGTGCTTGCCCGCCGCCGGCAGATCGTCGCCGATCTCATCGACCTGCTGCCGCCGGAATGCCTGGTGCATGAGGCGCGCGAGCTGATGCCGTTCGAGACCGATGCCTTCGTTTCCTATCGCCGGATGCCATTGGCAGTTGCCTTGCCGCGGACCACCGCGGAAGTGGCCGCAGTCATGAAATACTGTCATCGCTATGGCGTCCCGGTGGTGCCGCGCGGTGCGGGAACGTCGCTCTCGGGCGGAGCGATTCCGCAGGAGGATGCGGTGGTGGTTTGCGTATCCAAGATGAACCGCATTCTCGAAATTGATCTGCCCAACCGCGTGGCGGTGGTCGAGGCAGGCGTCACCAATCTGAATATCTCGGAATCCGTCTCGGCGGATGGTTTCTTTTACGCTCCCGACCCGAGCTCCCAGCTGGCCTGTACGATCGGGGGCAATATCGGGATGAATTCCGGCGGCGCGCACTGTCTGAAATACGGAGTGACGACGAACAATCTGCTCGGCGTAAGGATGGTGCTGATGGATGGTATCGTGATCGATCTTGGGGGCAAGGCACTCGATGCGGCGGGCTACGACTTGCTCGGCCTCGTTTGCGGACATGAGGGCCAGCTTGGGATCGTCACGGAAGCGACCGTTCGGCTGATCGCCAAGCCCGAGGGCGCGCGCCCGGTTCTCTTTGGCTTCGATACCTCCGAAGAGGCGGGGTCCTGCGTCGCCGACATCATCGCGGCAGGGATCATTCCCGTCGCCATCGAATTCATGGACAAGCCAGCAATCGAAATCTGCGAAGCCTTTGCCAAGGCCGGATATCCCCTTGATGTCGGCGCGCTATTGATCGTGGAGGTCGAAGGGTCGGAAGCGGAAATGGACGACATGCTGAAGAGCATTGTCGAAATCGCGCGCAGGCACAGCGTGAAAACCGTCCGTGAGTGCCAGTCGGCAACCGAGGCGGCGCTGATCTGGAAGGGCCGCAAGTCGGCCTTCGGCGCAACCGGCCGTATTGCGGACTATATCTGCATGGACGGAACCGTTCCGCTCAGCCAGCTGTCTTATGTGCTGATGAAAACCTCTGAAATCATCGATCGCTATGGGCTTCGCGTCGCCAACGTGTTCCATGCCGGCGATGGCAACATGCATCCGCTGATCCTCTTCAATGCCAACGATCCGGAAGATGCCGCCCGCGCGGAAGCGGCGGGCATGGAAATCCTGAAGCTGTGCGTCGATGCCGGCGGTTGCCTGACCGGCGAGCATGGCGTCGGCATCGAAAAGCGCGACCTGATGCGCCATCAGTATTCCGAAGCGGATTTGGCGCAGCAGATGGCAGCACGTGCCGCCTTCGATCCGGCCTGGCTCCTGAATCCGTCCAAAGTCTTCCCGCTCGAGGGGCGCCCAGCCGCATGATCGACCTATTGCCTATGGCGGACGAAGAGGCTGCGGCAATCGTCCGCAGCCATGCGCGGGAAGGCAAGCCGCTCGCGATCTGCGGCGGCAACACCCGGTCCGGTTTCGGAAACGCCGTGGTTGCGGAAAGCCGCCTGCGGTCGTCCAATCTCGGCGGGATCACGGCCTATAATCCGGGCGAGATGGTTTTGACTGCCCGCTCGGGAACACCGTTGTCCGAGATCGAAGCCGCACTGGCGGAGAACGGTCAGATGATGGCTTTCGAGCCGATGGACCATCGGCCGATCATGGGAACGGCAGGCGAACCGACGATCGGTGGCGTTTTTGCCGCCAACGTCTCGGGCCCGCGCCGTTTCGTTGCAGGGGCGGCGCGCGACAGCCTGCTTGGCGTCAGCTTCATCAACGGCAGGGGCGAGGTGATCAAGGCCGGCGGCCGCGTGATGAAGAATGTCACCGGGCTGGACCTCGTCAAGTTGATGGCCGGCTCACACGGCACGCTGGGGTTCCTGACGGAAGTGACGTTCCGCGTGCCACCGCGACCACGAACCGAAGCGACGATCGTCGTCTCCGGGTTGAACGATGCCGAAGCCGCCAACGCCATGGCGGCGGCGATGGCCTTGCCGGTCGAAGTCTCCGGCGCCGCGCACCTGCCGATGACCGTCTCCTGGAAATTTCTCGACAGCACGCTCTCTGAAGGCGAGGCGACCTGTCTGCGGATCGAGGGCCTGCCCGGCTCTGTCGATGCCAGGGCAACCAAGCTCGCCGCGGCCATGGCAAGGTTCGGATCCGTCGCGCGGCTGGAACAAAGCGAGAGTGTTCGCCTCTGGAAAGACATCCGCGACGTTGCTCCTTATGCCGACGGCACGCCGCGACCGGTCTGGCGTGTCTCGGTAGCCCCAAGCGTCGGTCACCAGCTAGTCGCGGCACTTCGGCTTGAGGCTGGGGTCGATGCATTCTACGACTGGCAAGGTGGGCTGATCTGGATGCGGATGGAGGCAGATGCCGATGCCGACCTCCTGCGTCGTTTCATCAAGGCGCTGGGCGGCGGTCACGCCACGCTCATCCGCGCATCCGAACAGATGCGATCAATGACGGCTGCCTTTCAGCCACAGCAGGAAGCTGTAGCCTTGCTGTCGCAGCGGCTGAAACTGAAATTCGATCCCTCCGACATCTTCAATCCCGGGAAGATGGCAGGAGCATAGGGCAATGCAGACCAATTTCACGCCGGCCCAGCTTGCCGACCCTGATGTTGCCGAATCCGAGAAGATCCTGCGCAAATGCGTGCATTGCGGCTTCTGCACCGCGACCTGTCCGACCTATGTGACGCTCGGCAACGAGCTAGACAGCCCGCGCGGGCGCATCTACCTGATCAAGGACATGCTGGAAAACGGGCGCCCGGCGGACGCCGAGGTCGTCACCCATATCGACCGTTGTCTCTCCTGTCTCGCCTGCGTGACGATCTGTCCTTCCGGCGTCGATTACATGCACCTGGTCGACCACGCACGGGCGCATATCGAAAAGACCTACAAGCGTCCGTTCATGAACCGGCTGGTGCGCGCCATCCTTGCCGCTGTTCTGCCTTATCCCGATCGATTTCGCCTGGCACTCAAGCTGTCGTCGGCGGGCCGTCCGTTGGCTGGCCTTTTGCAGCGTGCGCCCGCATTGAAACCATTTGCCGCGATGCTGGCGCTGGCGCCGCGCCACATTCCTCCGGCTTCCGCCTATGCCGTGCCGGCGAGCCACCCGGCGGTCGGTGAGAAGCGTGGCCGCGTGGCGATCCTGACCGGTTGCGCGCAGCCGGTGTTGGATCCCGGCATCAACGAAGCGACGATCAGCCTCCTCACGCGGTTCGGAGTCGAAGTCGTCGTTCCGAAGGGAGAGAGCTGCTGCGGCTCGCTCGTCCATCACATGGGACGCGAGGAGCAGGCATTGGCGAGCGCACGTGCCAACATCGATGTGTGGACGCGGGAAATCGAGAGGGGCGGGCTCGACGCAATTATCATCACCGCCTCCGGCTGCGGCACAACGATCAAGGACTATGGCCATATGCTGCGGCTTGATGCTGCCTATGCCGAAAAGGCGGCGCGCGTCTCGTCCCTGGCGAAGGACATTACAGAATTTCTCGTATCCCTCGAGCTCCCCGCGCAGGTGCCGAAGGGCATCACCGTCGCCTACCATTCGGCCTGTTCGATGCAGCACGGCCAGAAAATCACAATGGCGCCGAAGCAGCTGTTGAAGGCTGCGGGCTTCAATGTCCGGGATCCTGCCGAAGGTCACCTGTGTTGTGGCTCCGCTGGCACCTACAACATCCTGCAGTCTGATATTTCCGATACGCTCAAGGCCCGCAAGGTCAAGAATCTCGAGGCAACCAAGTCGCATGTAATCGCCACTGGCAACATTGGCTGCATGATGCAGATTGCGACCGGGACCGCCGTTCCGATCGTCCACACGATCCAGCTGCTGGATTGGGCCTATGGCGGGGACATACCGGAAAAATTAAAGGGTTTGCACTTAGCTTAGCGGCGCCGGATCGTCCGGCGATCTCAGGAGCCCGCCATGTATCGCACAATCCTCGCGCTTACGGTTTTCTGTGGTGCGGCCAGTGCCGCCCATGCAGACACTCGCTTTTTCTGCTCGGCGGATGACAAGGATGTGCGCTTCACGGTGGAAAGCGGCTTCGAGGCCGGAGGCGGCCACAAGCTCAATCATTTTCGCGGCGCACTGGTGATTAAGAGCGGCGACATCACGCAAGCGCTCAAGAAGATTGCCGTCACTTCAGAAAACCTGACGCACCATTGGTCGTATGACGGCGAATTGCGGCTGGAGGTGTTCTATGAAGGTGGCGACGATGCGAATGGTCAGGGAATCAGCCTGATCGTGATTGCCGGCCAGCGCGGCAAATCCATGAACGCATTCTCGGGGACCTATGAACTCGCTCTCGAAGGTGGCGCGAAACCATTCACAGCCACCGGCAAGGTCAGCTGCGGATCAAAATAGGCGACCGGTTGTCCGGCCGCCTGATTACTTGTCTCAGCCGCCGAACAGCGTCCGCAACACGTCGATGCCACGATCCTCGAAGCTGATCTCGCCCTGCTTGTTGCCGGGACCGATGACGATGACCTTGGTGCCGACCGGCGCGCGATCGTAGAGTTCGATCACATCCTTGTTCATCATGCGGATGCAGCCGGACGACATGTTCAGGCCGATCGTCCATGGCTGGTTGGTGCCATGGATGCGGAAGATCGTGTCGCGGCCGCCCTTGTAGAGATACATCGCGCGGGCACCGAGCGGATTGTCCTCGCCGCCTTCCTGGAAGGCCGGGATGATATGACCCTTCGCCGCCTCGCGAACGCGCATCTCAGCCGGCGGCGTCCAGGTCGGCCACTCTGCCTTGCGGCCGATCTTGACCACACCTGACCAGCCGAAGCCCTCGCGGCCGACGCCGATGCCGTAGCGCGTCGCGCGGTTCTTGGCTTCGACGAGATACAGGAACTTGTTGTTGGTATCGATGATGATCGTGCCGGGCGTTTCGTTCGTGACGAGGCGCACGCGCTGGCGCTTGAACTGCGGCTTGACCGATTTCGGCGGCGAGGCAACCCGAACGACAGGTGCGCCATCGTGAACAGGCGTAATCGGCTGCGCCGAAACCGATGTGGACATGGAAGAGACCAGAAGGCCGGCGGCCGCAAGAGCCGTCGCGAATTTCAGCATGGTTGATTCCCTCAAAGCAAAACCGGACCGAAGCTACCCGAACTTCGGTCCAGTTCAAGATGTTGGGCGCGGAATGAAGCAGCTGCGATGTCTAATTTCAACTATTCCCGGCTCCGCGCCGGTATTGATAGGCCCTTACATGACGATGACGCGGGTTCCAACCTTTACGCGTTCGTAAAGGTCAACAACGTCTTCATTGCGCAGCCTGATGCAGCCGGAGGACACGGCGTTGCCGATCGTCCACGGCGCATTGGTTCCATGAATGCGATAGAGCGTCGAACCGAGATACATGGCACGCGCGCCGAGCGGGTTCCCGGGACCGCCGTCCATGCGCGCGGGAAGATAGTGGCCCTTCGCAGCTTCGCGACCGATCATTTCCGAAGGCGGCGTCCAGTCCGGCCATTCGGACTTGCGGGTGATCTTGTGCACGCCGGCCCATTCGAAGCCCGGCTTGCCGACGCCGACGCCGTAACGCCGCGCCTTGCCGCCGTCCATGACCAGATAAAGGAAGCGGCTATTGGTATCGATGACGATCGTGCCGGGCTGTTCCTTGGTTTCGTAGGTGACGATCTGCGGCAGGTATTGCGGCTCAAGCTGACGACGGATGACGGGAACACCAGGATTGATGGCGGATACCGGCTGCGCCTTGGCCGCAGGAGCGCGGCCGAAGGCGCCGGACGTGAACAGACCGCGCTGCGCAACGACCGGTCGCTGGTAGACGACGGGACGAACCTTGCCGCCGAGCTGCATGATCCACGGGGCTGCAAGATCCGGGCTCAGCACGACCGGCGGGCGTGTCGCGTAGCGGTCGTCGCCAAGCGCGGCCGTGGAAAAGACGCCGAGCATCGCTGCGGCGAGCATAAGGGATTTCATCATCGGACGGACTCTCTACAAATGGCCGAAATGCGCGGACGGCAGCGGCCGCCTGCCTTCACGCTGCCATCGTTCCCGCCAGCGAATAGTAAATTTGAGTTCATTCAAGTCTGAAGCGCGAGATAAACTTTTCGTCAGGGTTATCGTTCGGTTTGGAAACAGAGTTTGCAAATGGTAAAGCCGGATTCGCAGCACGAAAGCGAAGCGGGATCATGAGCGATACGGGCATTATTATCGGCGAAGACGGCAAGAGCCGCTGTCACTGGCATGCCAACCTCCCGGATTATCTCAGATATCACGATGAGGAATGGGGACGCCCGGTAACGGATGATACCCGCCTCTTCGAGAAGATCTGCCTGGAGGGGTTCCAGTCCGGCTTGTCCTGGCTCACCATCCTGCGCAAGCGCGACAATTTCCGCGCTGCCTTCGCCGGCTTCGATTTCGAGAAGGTTGCGCTTTTCGACGACAGCGATATCGAGCGCTGCCTTGCCGATCCCGGCATCGTGCGCCATCGCGGCAAGATCGTTTCGACGATCAACAATGCCCGACGTGCGATTGAATTGCAGCAGGAGTTCGGCTCGCTTGGCCGCTATTTCTGGAGCTTTGAACCCGGTCACAACGAGCGGCCGAAGGTGGTCGACCGTGCCGCTGTTATGGCCAACCCGACAACGCCGACATCGGTCGTCATTTCCAAGAATCTGAAGAAACGCGGGTGGACGTTTGTCGGCCCGACCACAGTTTATGCCTTCATGCAGGCAATGGGTCTCGTCAACGATCATGTTGAAGGTTGTTTCTGCCGCGTCGAGGTAGAGGCGATGCGCGATGCGCTGGTGCGCCCATGAAGGCGCTCGCGGCAACCGTCGCCTTCTGCCTGGTAGCGTCCATGGCATTCGCCCAGTCACCGGAGCTGCAGCCTGGCGAGCGACTGGAAAAGCTACAGTTTCCGGCCGCAACCATGGAGCTCAAGGGCTGGACGAAGTTCGGCAACGGGCGCGTCTACACGCTTCCGGTCAAGGCGGGCCAGCATGTGAAGGTCAGCTTCTCGACGAAGAGCAAGTTTGCCTTCCTCTCGATATTCGATCTCGCAACGCCCGATGAGGAGGCAATCTTCGGTACCGACGAGGATGGCAGCAGCTACAATATCACCGTGAAGGACAACACCACCTGGCTGCTGCGGCCTTACTATTCCAAGGTATCGCCGCGCCGCGGCCTTGGCGCACCCTACAGCATTCTCGTCGAGCCTCAGGCGACAGCGCCGCAACCAACCGCTCCGGCCGAGAAGCAATCGCCGTCGCCACTCTTTCCCTCAAGGCAGTGACAACGGGTTTAGCCAAGACCTTCGATCAGCCCACGCAGTTCGCCGAGATGTTCGATCTTGCGAAAGCGCGGTGCGTCCTTCGGTTCCTCGACATGCTCGATCACCCAGGTGAGCTCGTGTGGCACGAAGACACCGTAGCTGCCGGCGGCGATTGCCGGGACAATGTCTGATTTCAGCGAGTTGCCGACCATCATGGCCCGTTCCGGGCCGCCGCCGACCTTGGAGAAGATCCGCCGATACGTCACGGCGGTTTTGTCGGAAACAATCTCAACGGCGTGAAAGAAGTCGCCGAGCCCGGATTGCGCCAGCTTGCGCTCCTGATCGAACAGGTCGCCCTTGGTGATCATTACCAGCAGATAATTCTCCGAGAGCGCCGCGAGCGTCTCCTGTACGTGTGGCAGGGTCTCGACCGGGTGGGAAAGCAGGTCGCGGCCGGTGTCGAGGATGCCGGCAATGACGCTGGCAGGCACCTTGCCTTCGGTGACTTCGATCGCCGTCTCGATCATCGACAGGGTAAATCCCTTGATGCCGAAGCCGTAGTGGCGGAGATTGCGCTTCTCTGCCTCCAGCAAGCGCTCCGAGATCCTCGGGCCGTCTGCATAATCGGCCAGCAACTCGGTGAAGTGCGCCTCGGTCAGCCGGTAGTATTGCTCATTCTGCCAGAGCGTGTCGTCGGCATCGAAGCCGATGGTTGTCAGCGCGCGAGTCGTCATCGCCCATCTCCGAGTGATCTGGTTGGAATCTATTGAAAGACTGACGCGAAACAAGGGGATCGCAAAGCCGTGAGGCGAGTACACGGCATGTTGAAATGCCGCTGTCTCGCCTTACATCGATAGTGCCTCCCGCGCAGCCGTATTCCGGCTGTTCCCGTCATGCGCAGGCCAATAACCAAAAAATGAATTCATCTGTCCGTGGGCAGTGCCCGCGGTCGACACAAGGAAATCTTCGACCATGCGTTACAATCAACTTGGAAATACGGGACTATTCGTCTCCGAAATCTGCCTCGGCACCATGACCTTTGGAGCCGCCGGCGAGGGCAATATCTGGGGGTCCATTGCTGATGTTGATCAGAAGGCGGCTGACCAGATCGTCGAAAGGTCGCTTGCCGCTGGCGTGAATTTCATTGACACGGCCGACGTCTATTCCTTCGGCGAATCCGAGAAGCTGCTCGGCCAGGCCCTGAAGAACCTGGGCGTTCCTCGCAAGGACGTGGTCATCGCCACGAAGGTCTACGGCGTCATGGGCGACAAGCCAAACGACCGCGGCGCCTCACGTGGCCACATCATGGATTCGGTCGAGGCGAGCCTGAAGCGCCTGCAGACCGATCATATCGATCTCTATCAGATCCACGCCACCGATACGGCCACGCCGATCGACGAGACGCTGCGCGCCTTGGACGATCTCGTGTCTCGCGGTCTGGTGCGCTATGTCGGCGTCTCCAACTGGCAGGCATGGCGCATCGCCAAGGCGCTCGGCATCTCCGAACGCCGCGGCTTCGCGCGCTTCGAGACGGTACAGGCCTACTATTCGATCGCCGGGCGCGATCTGGAACGTGAGATCGTGCCAATGATGCAGGAAGAGAAGCTCGGGCTGATGGTCTGGTCGCCGCTGGCTGGTGGCCTCCTCTCCGGCAAGTATGGGCCGGGAGCCCCAGGCAATGGGGAAGGGCGCCGCGCCTCGTTCGACTTCCCGCCGGTAGACAAGGATCGCGCCTGGGCCTGCGTTGCCGTCATGCGCGAGATCGCCGAGAAGCACGGCACGAGCGTCGCGACCGTGGCGCTTGCCTATATCCTCGCCAAGCCTTTCGTGACGACTGTCATCATCGGGGCCAAGCGCGTCGAGCAGCTCGACCAGAACCTGGCGGCCGTCAATTTGAAACTCGATGCCGGCGACCTGAAGAAACTGGATGACGTCAGCGAACTCGCGCCTGAATATCCGGGCTGGATGCTTGCGCGACAGGGAGCCGGTCGCCGACCGGAACCATTTGAACCAAGAGCCTGATCGAAGTCTAGTGAAGCGGACGCCGGAGCTTTATACCCCGGCGTCCTTTGCGATTACTTGCCTTGTGCCTTGAGCCAGGCCTGCATGTCGGCGATCTCCGCCTCCTGGGCCTTGATCACCGCTTCGGCGAGCTTGCGAATTTCCGGATCCTTGCCGTACTTCAGCTCGATCTTCGCCATGTCGATCGCGCCCTGATGATGCGGAATCATACCGCGGACAAAATCGACATCTTCATCACCGCTATAGGTGATCGCCATATCCTTGTGCATCTTGGAGTTGGCTTCAGCAAAAGCATGGCTTGCTGCGCTGTGGTCGCCCATCGGCTTGCTCATGTCCATTTGCATGTCCTCGGCGGCGGCGAACGTGGCCGAGAGTGCAAGAGCCGTGGCGATGACGATAACTTTCAGAGACATGGGATTTCCTTCCTCTGTCTGATACTGGAATTCAATGCGCGGTCGAAACCGCAGCGGTCCATGAAAGCCTGTCAGATGAGCCGGGGAGGCGGCGCCAGCGGCGCAGGTCGCGCATCCCGCATGGCATGAGCGGGTCCGGGAGCAGGATAGGAAAATACTTGCTTGCCGGTTGCAGCGAAAGTCATCGACGGCGGCACGACAAGACAGGCCGAGCAGAAAGGCATGTGCACCATGCCGCTGGCTGAGCAGGGATCCTGTTGTGGCGCCGGCGATTTGGCTTTCTCGCCCATATCCATCCCGCTCATGTGCTGATGCTCGACGCTGGCATTCGAAGCGACGGTTTGCATGGACAGGCATGTCGGACAGCCAGCCCAGGCGGACATGGTGCCGTAAGCAAGCCAGGCGAACACCATCGCTATGATTGCAAGAAAGCGCATGCCGTCAAAATAGGAACACGACACGAAGAAGCCAAGGTGCTTTTTGCGGATTTGGCAGGCGCTACCAGCGCGGTTGCAGCATTAAACCCGTAGCGGATGCATATCGCGAGATTACGGTGCAGGCCGCCCAGCGACTTTGACTTGATCTGGTCAATATCAATAGGGCACATGCTCCATAATGATTTGCGTGTGCAGCATCGGCGCCTCCGCTCCGAAATAGGTTTCCAGCAGCGGCAGAAAATCGTCCGACAGATAGAAATACGTCAGTGCACGATCGGCCAGCAGGCGGAAGTTGGCGTCGTCGCGACGTAGCGCTATCGCATAGGGTTCGTGCGTAAACAGCCGATCGCCGATCTCGAGCGAGGACGGATCGCGCGCCCGCTTGGCCAGGCTGATGAGCAGCACCTGATCGGCGATATAGGCATCGATCTTGTGATCCTCCAGCGCCGTAAGCCCGTCCTCGTGCGTCTCGAAATCGGCAAGCCTCGTCTTCGACACCTGGGTTGCCAGCGCCTCGCGCAGCGTCGCTCCCGTTGTCGTGCTTGCACGCACGCCGATTACGCGCGTGGATGCGACACTCTGGCTAACGGAGCGAACAGCGGGCTTGTCGAGAAAAAGAGTCTGCAGGTAGTTGGGCGAATCTTTGCGGAGCAGCGCAGTCGCCCCGGTCAGGAAGATGGGCTGTGAGAAGTCGACGATTTCCCGCCTCTTCAAAGTGACGGTGATCGCACCGCAAAGCAGATCGACCTCTCCATTCTTCACCGCATCGAAGCCGTTGGCGAGGGTCATCTCTATGTATTCGCGCTTCAGTTGCGGAACTTGACGTTCTAGTTCATCGGCGATCTTGCCACAGAGGTCGATAGCATATCCCGTCGGATTAATGCCCGGCTTGCTGGAGGAGAAGGGCGCCTCGTCGGCGATGTAGCCGATGCGCACGCTGTTGCGCTCAGTGATCGTGTCGAGCGTCGCAGCGGCTGCCGCGAAAGCCGAAAGGCAAAGGGCAAGATTCGCTACTAGAAGCCGTCTCATGCACTTTGCCATAGGCATGATCCTCATCTTCGAACGGTTGCGATTTCAAAGGCGTACACGCAGACTATGGGCTGTCCGCCATTTGTCAACTGAGGACACCTCGGCGCGGCTCGAACTGACTACCTCATCCTGAACGAGATTCGGGCTCGGAAGAGACGAGCCTCAATAGGCGGCAACGACCTTATGCACGATCTGATAGTCGGCGCTCTCCTCGCCGAGTGGCGCCACGGGCCATGTCCAGTTGGCTTGAACCGATGACAGCGACACGCCGTGCAGCAGGTCAGCCTCCTCATGAAGCTTCCCGCTGCGGTCGATGACCGCATAGCAGACATCGGTAATCAGGCAGGTCTTGCAGGGCGCTGCCTCCAGCCCAGAACGGTGTGCCTCGATCAGTCGCGTGACGGTATCGGAGGGCATGGCGCCTTTCTCTTCCGCCTCGTAGCGTTTTGCGCCACGACCGATCTGGGAGAGGAGATTGGCCGAGATGACGAAATCGAGATACGGGACGGTCCTCAGAAAGGCGAGCGGCTCCGGCTGTTTACCCCCGGCAAGCTCGTCAGAACCCGAAAGGTCACGCTCGATCAGGCGAACATTGCGGTATCGCTTGAACCGAAGCCACAGGCGCACCGAGGCAAGATGCACGAGATCGACGATCACGACGGTGTCAAAGGTCTCGGCCAGCTCCTTTATCGGCACATCACGCAGCAGGCCGGATCCCAAAACGACCACCGTCCGCCTCTGCCGCAAACCCGCCATGGCGCTCCTTACAGCGCTCCGGCTACGCTCCTCGTGCTCCTCCCATTGCCGGCTGCAGCGGCCGGCGCGGGACCATAGATTGACGGAGTATCGGATGAACCGGCGATGCGCCTTCAGCGTCATCGGAACGGTCGCGGCGTAGAGAAGTGCCTCCGCGATCATGATGTAGCTCCCGCCATTCGATCCATTCTCCCTCGTTCAATTGATTCTGTGTTCCGGATCAAGGGCCTTCGCCCTTGCCGCATCCGGCCCTTTCCGCTAGGAAACCGCCACTGTCACAGCGAGCGGAATACCTTGGAAATGAACGACAAGCAGAAGAAACCACAAAAGCTCAAGGCCAGACTTCCACGCGGCTTCGTCGATCGTTCGGCAGCCGACATTCGTGCCGTCAACGAAATGACCGCGAAGATCCGGGAAGTCTATGAGCATTATGGTTTCGATCCTGTCGAAACGCCGCTCTTCGAATATACCGATGCGCTCGGCAAGTTCTTGCCCGATGCCGACCGACCGAACGAAGGCGTCTTCTCGCTGCAGGACGACGACGAGCAGTGGATGTCCTTGCGCTACGACCTGACGGCGCCGCTCGCCCGTCTTGTCGCCGAGAAATTCAACGAGATCCAGCTGCCGTACCGCACCTATCGCGCCGGCTATGTCTTCCGCAACGAGAAGCCGGGTCCGGGCCGTTTCCGCCAGTTCATGCAGTTCGACGCCGATACCGTCGGCGCACCAGATGTCTCGGCGGATGCCGAGATGTGCATGATGATGGCGGACACGATGGATGCGCTTGGTCTAGCCGGGCAGTACGTGGTCCGTGTCAACAACCGCAAAGTTATCGATGGCGTCATGGAGGAAGCGGGCCTTGGTGGCGAACAGAATGCTGGTCGGCGTTTGGGCGTGCTGCGCGCAATCGATAAGCTCGATAAGTTCGGCTTCGACGGCGTGCGACTGCTACTGGGTGGTGGCCGTAAGGATGAGTCAGGTGACTTTACCAAGGGCGCTGGCCTGACCGCAGATCAGATTGAGTTTATCCTGGGCTATCTCAAAGGGGATGATTTCCGCCCGGCGAGCGATCTTTATGCTGCGGGCCACGCCGAACTGCAAAAGATAGAGGCGCTCGTAAGAGCGGCCGGCTATGATGAGGATCGTATCAGGATAGATCCATCTGTCATCCGCGGTCTCGAATACTACACCGGTCCGGTCTACGAGGCCGAATTGAGTTTCGACGTGACCAACGAGAAGGGCGAAAAGGTCGTTTTCGGTTCCGTCGGCGGCGGCGGTCGCTACGACGGCCTTGTGTCCCGCTTCATGGGCCAGGCGGTGCCGGCCACCGGCTTTTCCATCGGCGTCTCGCGCCTGATGACGGCGCTGAAGAACCTCGGAAAGCTCGGCCAGGCCGACGTCATCGAGCCTGTTCTGGTGACCGTCATGGACGGCGATGTCGAGGTAATGGGCCGCTACCAGCGCATGACGCAGGAACTGCGCAAGGCCGGCGTCCGCGCCGAGATGTATCAGGGCAACTGGAAGAAATTCGGCAACCAGCTGAAATATGCCGACCGCCGCGGCTGCCCCGTTGCCATCATTCAGGGCGGCGACGAGCGCGCTGAGGGCGTCGTGCAGATCAAGGACCTAATCGAGGGCAAGCGCCTGTCGGGCGAGATCGAGGACAACGCCAGCTGGCGCGAGGCGCGCGTCGCCCAGGAGACTGTTGCCGAAAGCGATCTGGTCGCCAAGGTCAAGGAAATTTTGGCGGCGCAGGCCGAAGACCGGAAGAGGGCGGGCTGAGATGGCCCTGATCAACCTGCCGGACTTCTCCGGCGATCTCCTCTCAGAGTTTGCGGCGCGAAAGACGGAGAGGGTGGACACACCCGTCATCCAGCCCGCCGAACCCTTCCTCGATATCGCCGGTGAGGATCTTCGCCGCCGCATCTTCATGACCGAGAGCGAGACAGGTGCCAGCCTCTGCCTGCGTCCCGAATTCACGATTCCCGTCTGTCTACGCCACATCGAGAGCGCGACCGGCACGCCGAAGCGCTATTCCTATCTCGGCGAAGTCTTCCGCCAGCGGCGCGAAGGCGGAAGCGAGTTCTATCAGGCCGGGATCGAGGATCTCGGCGACATCAATATCGCCGCTGCCGACGCGCGGGCAATCGGCGATGCGATCGGCGTCTTGGAGCGTGTCGTTCCGGGTAAGCGCCTTGCGGTCACCCTCGGCGATCAGGCCGTCTTCGAAGCGGTCGTGCAGGCGCTCGGCCTGCCGCTCGGCTGGCAGAAGCGGCTGATCCACGCCTTCGGCAACATGAGCCAGCTCGAAGCTCTGCTGGCGAGCCTTGTCAGCCCTCAGTTCGTCACCGGGCTGAGCAACGAGATCGCGCATCTGATCGCCGCCGACGACGAAGCCGCACTGGTCGCGCATATCGATGCGACGATGCAGGCGACGGGCTATTCGACGAATGCAAGCCGCTCGCCGCTGGAAATCGCGCGTCGCTTGAAGGAGAAACTCATCCTCTCCGAAACGCGCCTCGATGACGCGGCCTTCCGCGTGCTCGAGGAATTCTTGTCGCTGAATGTGCCGCTGATCAATGCCTCGGCGGCGCTGGCTGGCTTTGCCGATGCCGCGGGCCTCAAGCTCGGTAACGCGCTTGCGCGCTTCGACGGTCGCGTCGCCGCGTTGGCGAATGCCGGCGTCGATCTCGCGCTGATCGATTACCGCGCAGCCTTCGGGCGCCCGCTGGATTACTACACCGGTCTGGTTTTCGAGATTGGCGTTCAGGGCACGTCGGCCGTTCTCGCCGGTGGCGGCCGTTTCGATAAGTTGATGACCTTCCTTGGCGCCAAGGACCGCATTCCGGCCGTCGGCTTCTCGCTCTGGCTGGATCGCATCGAAGCGGAGAGGGCTGCCTGATGACGATTACCATCGCACTGCCCTCTAAGGGCCGCATGAAAGACGATGCTTCGGCGATCTTCGAACGCGCCGGCATCAGAATCACCGCTGTCGGCAACGATCGCTCCTATCGCGGACGGGTTGAGGGATGGGACGACGTCGAAGTGGCCTTCCTCTCCGCCTCCGAGATTTCCCGCGAGCTCGGCAACGGCACGGTCGATTTCGGCGTCACCGGTGAGGATCTTATCCGCGAGGGGCTGGCGGAGGCGGATAAGCGTGTGGAGGTCTGTGCCCGTCTCGGTTTCGGCCACGCTGATGTCGTGGTTGCTGTCCCGGAAATCTGGCTCGATGTCGACACCATGGCCGACCTCGGCGATGTTGCCTCCGATTTCCGCGCCCGCCACGGCCGGCGCCTGGCGATCGCCACGAAATACTGGCGGCTGACGCAACAGTTCTTCTCCAGTCAGCACGGCATCCAGCTCTACCGCATCGTCGAGAGCCTTGGGGCAACGGAAGGGGCGCCGGCCTCAGGTTCCGCCGACATCATCGTCGATATCACCTCGACCGGCTCGACCCTTCGTGCAAACAACCTGAAGATCCTGTCCGATGGCGTCATTCTTCGCTCCGAGGCTTGCTTCGTCAGGGCGCGCAAAGAAAGCCATGTGAACGACGCCACAGTCCAGGGACTGGTAGACGCCGTTCGTTCGGCGCTCTGACCGTCTCAAAATCGTCAGGCACGAAAAAAACCGCCGTCTGGTGACGGCGGGTTCTTCATGCTTGGGTGGTGGCGTAGGCGCCGCGGCGTGCATCGAGCGAGTAGACGCCCGGGCCGTAGGTGGCGAGCAGGATGTAGGCGCCGGCCAGCGTGACGTTCTTCATGACCATGATCTGGTTCAGGATGTTAACCAGTTCCGCGCCGCTGGCGTAGGGCAGGTGGAAGAGGACGGCCGTGAAGACACAGAAGACGGCGAGCAGCCAACCGACGATCTTCGTCTGGAAGCCGACGAGAACGGCAAGGCCCGTCACCAGCTCGAAGGCGCCGGCGAGATAGGCAAGGGCGGTAGCAGCAGGAAGGCCAGCGCCGGCGATCATGCCGGCAGTGCCAGCGACGTCCGTGAGCTTGCCGAAGCCAGCAAGGATGAACATGAAGGAGAGGAGAATGCGAGCGACGAGAATGATGGCGTTGTTGGTATTCGACATGGGACAATGTCTCCGTTTGAATGGCGTTTGAGGTCGTTGTGCTCCCCGGCACGGTTTCGACCTCGCATGCCGTTTTGTCGCCTTTTTTTGCTGTCGTGGAAAGATAGACGGAAGGGGACAGTTCGTTCTCTATTATTGAACGATGGATCGACGACGAAGTCGGCTTGCCATCGGCGATACCCCTCTTCTATGGTCGGCCGCCCAAGATGGAGACCCCAATGGAAGATCTTTCCGCTTTTCCGATCACGACGCGCTGGCCATCAGCGGATTCCAACGTTATCCAGCTTTACTCGTTGCCGACGCCGAACGGCGTCAAGATATCGATCGCGCTTGAAGAGCTTGGCTTACCCTACGAGCCGCATCTGATTTCGTTCAGCACGAATGACCAGAAGTCTCCGGAGTTCGTGTCGCTTAACCCGAACGGCCGCATCCCGGCGATCATCGATCCCAATGGCCCGGATGGAAAGCCGATCGGCATTTTCGAATCCGGTGCCATCCTGCTCTATCTCGCTGAGAAGACAGGCAAACTCATTCCTGCCGATGCGGCAGGACGCTATGAGACGATCCAGTGGGTCTTCTTCCAGATGGCCGGTATCGGGCCGATGTTCGGTCAGTTCGGGCACTTCTACAAGTTCGCGGCCGACAAGGTCGCCAACAACTCCTACCCGATGGAGCGCTACCGTGACGAATCCAAGCGGCTGCTGAGCGTGCTGGAAGCGCGGCTGCAGGGCCGCCAGTGGATCATGGGCGACCTTTATACGATCGCCGATATCGCCACCTTCCCGTGGCTCCGTGGTGCCGACGTGTTCTATGGCGGCCGCGAAGTGCTTGATTATAAGAGCTTTCCGGCGGTGATGGCCTGGCTTGAGCGCTGCATCGCTCGGCCAGCATCCGAAAAGGGCTTGAATATACCTGCGCGCCCTGCCTAAAGCCGAGCCAAGGCAAAGAAAAAGCCGGTTCCAAAGGGCCCGGCTTTTTGTGTGTGGCGGACGCTTCTATTGGCGCCGCGCGAACTCGCTGCCGGCATTCGTCTTGAATCGAGGAAAGACGAAGACACCAAGCATGCTGCCGCTGTAGGCGTCGTCGTGACCGTTCGACTCCCCCATGCAGAACAATGGTTGACGGAAGCCGTTCGGCATCATGATCGTGGTCGAAAAGCAGAAGGAAGAAGAAAGCGTCGCAGCCTGTTCGAAGAGCTCCAGGATGCGGTCGTGATCCTTCGGGTCGTAACAGCGCATGAGGCTGAGAAGCCCGCATTCCCGCGCGGGAAGCCCGTGCAGCATGGCACTCCATTCCTTGAGGTGGATCACGCCGGTGGAGAAGTCTCCGACCCAGGTTTCCGAAATGGAAAACTGCGCCAGCATTTCAGGATCATGATTGCTGATATCCAGTGAGCCCGGCATGAGCGGCGCTGCGGCGTTGGTTCTTGCGATTTTGAACAAATTTTTCCCCAGCTTAGGTGCAGCTTCCCCCGCTACACGTCCGGCAAAAATGAGCAGGTTCATGCTGCGCCGCGCATCATGCGCGGGCGACCGGGAAATGGGGTTTGGATTGCCGGTCCCTCTGGCGGAACCGCGTCCAATTTCTCGGCACGTTACACAACTTATGATATATTTTCGGGAGGGGTTTTTCCCGAACTCGGTCTCGCGCCCCATGGTCAGGATCGATATGGGATAGCGACCGTCGGCCGATGAACGCGCGCCGAATGCAACGCGGATTTATCGGTCTTTTATGCAAACAGCAATCGGCTTTTTGCGCACTGCAGATCTCTACTGCGAGTGGAAAATACACCCGAAGACGCTCCTGGACGCCAGGAAATAGCAAAAATTTCGCAAGTTCTTGACGTGCAAACGGTTTCACTGCGGTTCCTCGCGCTGAAATGTGTAGAAAATTGCACCGCGAGAGAAATCAGCCTGTGAAAGAAAAAATACAGCGCCACAAGTTTTGCGAAAGCTTCGCCCAATGCGAGGGTTGCTCACGACTCTGATTAAACGTTTCAGCTATCGATTGAAAAAGCTGGAGGGTGGGGGCGACGAATCAGGTGCGAAACAAAAAAGGGCGGTCCGAAGACCGCCCTTCCTATTCCGGGATACCTGAAGTGGATCAGTGAAGCTTTACAGACAATTCCTGCGATAGGCTTTCGGCCTATCACATCATGTCCATGCCGCCCATGCCGCCCATGCCGCCCGGCATGCCAGCCGGAGCGTCCTTCTTTGGCAGCTCGGCGATCATGGCTTCGGTGGTGATCAGCAGCGAAGCAACCGAAGCTGCGTCCTGCAGAGCCGTGCGAACAACCTTGACCGGGTCGACGATACCCATGGCGATCATGTCGCCGTATTCGCCGGTCTGGGCGTTGTAACCGAAGTTGTCTTCGCCCTTCTCGAGGATCTTGCCGACAACGATCGAAGCTTCATCACCAGCGTTCTCGGCGATCTGACGGGCCGGAGCCTGCAGAGCGCGGCGAACGATGTTGATACCGGCGTCCTGGTCGTCGTTCTCGCCCTTGGCCGAGATCTTGGCGGAGGAACGCAGCAGGGCAACGCCGCCGCCCGGTACGATACCTTCCTGAACAGCAGCGCGCGTCGCGTTGAGCGCGTCGTCGATGCGGTCCTTCTTTTCCTTCACTTCGACTTCCGTCGAGCCGCCGACGCGGATGACGGCAACGCCGCCAGCGAGCTTAGCAAGACGCTCCTGCAGCTTTTCGCGGTCGTAGTCGGAGGTAGTTTCTTCGATCTGGGCCTTGATCTGGGCAACGCGGCCTTCGATGTCGGACTTGGCGCCCGAACCGTCGACGATCGTCGTGTTTTCCTTGGAGATCGAAACCTTCTTGGCGCGGCCGAGCATGTCGAGGGTAACCGACTCGAGCTTGATGCCGAGGTCTTCGGAAATGACCGTGCCGCCGGTAAGGATCGCGATGTCTTCGAGCATTGCCTTGCGGCGATCGCCGAAGCCCGGAGCCTTGACAGCAGCAATCTTCAGGCCGCCGCGCAGCTTGTTGACGACGAGCGTAGCAAGGGCTTCGCCTTCGACGTCTTCAGCGATGATGAGGAGCGGCTTGCCGGTCTGAACGACAGCTTCGAGAACCGGGAGCATAGCCTGGAGGTTCGAAAGCTTCTTCTCGTGCAGGAGGATGAAGGCGTCTTCGAGGTCAGCAACCATCTTTTCCGGGTTGGTGACGAAGTACGGGCTGAGGTAGCCGCGGTCGAACTGCATGCCTTCGACGACTTCGAGTTCGGTTTCAGCGGTCTTGGCTTCTTCGACGGTGATAACGCCTTCGTTGCCGACCTTCTGCATTGCTTCAGCAATGTCGAGACCGATCTGCTTTTCGCCGTTTGCGGAGATCGTGCCGACCTGGGCAACTTCTTCCGACGTGTTGATCTTCTTGGCCTTGGCCTGAAGATCCTTGACGACTTCAGCAACAGCGAGGTCGATACCGCGCTTCAGGTCCATCGGGTTCATGCCGGCAGCAACTGCCTTGGCGCCTTCGCGAACGATCGCCTGAGCGAGAACCGTTGCGGTGGTCGTGCCGTCGCCGGCGATGTCGTTGGTCTTCGAAGCAACTTCGCGGACCATCTGGGCGCCCATGTTTTCGAACTTGTCTTCCAGTTCGATTTCCTTGGCGACCGAAACGCCGTCCTTGGTGATGCGCGGAGCGCCGAAGGACTTGTCGATGATGACGTTACGACCCTTCGGGCCGAGCGTTACCTTCACTGCGTCAGCGAGAATGTCGACGCCACGCAGCATCTTTTCGCGCGCGGTGCGGCCGAACTTGATTTCTTTAGCTGCCATGATTGAAACTCCTGAATTCGAGTTGTCCGGGCTTTGGGCCCGTAGCTAAAATCGGAAAGGGAAAAGCGGCTGATTAGCCGATGATGCCCATGATGTCGGCTTCCTTCATGATCAGAAGGTCTTCGCCGTTGATCTTGACTTCGGTGCCGGACCACTTGCCGAACAGAACGCGATCACCAGCCTTGACGTCGAGAGCGACGACCTTGCCGGACTCGTCACGAGCGCCGGAGCCGACGGCGACGATTTCGCCTTCCTGCGGCTTTTCCTTGGCGGTGTCGGGAATGATGATGCCGCCCTTGGTCTTTTCTTCGGACTCAACGCGGCGAACAACGACGCGATCGTGAAGGGGGCGGAAGTTGGTGCTTGCCATTGTCTAATCCCTCGATCAAATGACACTCACAGGCCGAGAGCGGCCTGCACGGATGGTGTTAGCACTCGTCCTTGGTGAGTGCTAGCGAGGCAGCATTTAGGAGTGGCCTAGCGGGGAGTCAAGAACGGCCGCAATTTTTCTTCGCCGTCCTCGCAACAGCCTTAACAGCACATCCTTGTCGGAAGTGCGACAGCCTATGCGACGATCGAGCATCCCCTAGGCTTTTGTCTTCGAAAAGTTAGTTGCAGCCCTGTCTGCGCCAGGATTGTCGTAAAGGCGTGCCGATGATATCGAGCGCCTTGAGGCGAGAGGGGCGGCAACCGTGCATGAGGCGATCGCGGCAGGGGATATCGAGGCGGCGCCGACGCTGCGGGAGGCGGTTCGCGTCTGGGCGCGGATTGGCTGTCTGAGCTTCGGCGGGCCGGCCGGCCAGATCGCCCTCATGCATAAGACGATTGTCGACGAGAAGCGCTGGATCTCCGAGGAACGTTTCCTGCATGGATTGAATTTCTGCATGCTGCTGCCAGGCCCCGAGGCCCAGCAACTGGCAACCTATATCGGTTGGTTGATCCACGGCGTGCGCGGCGGCCTCATTGCCGGCCTGCTGTTCATTCTGCCGGGCTTCCTTGTCATCCTGGCGCTATCGAGCCTCTACGCCGTTTTTCAGGAGGCCGCCTGGCTTCCCGTGCTTTTCTTCGGCGTGAAGGCTGCGGTTCTGGCAATCGTCATCGAGGCATTGCTCCGGGCGGGGCGCCGAGCGCTGAAAGAGCGATTTCATTATTATGTGGCAGCAGCGTCGTTCCTGGCGCTCTTCCTTCTAAACCTGCCGTTTCCTCTGGTTATCATCCCGGGCGGAGCAGCAGGCCTACTATGGATGAAGCATCGCCAGCGTCGGCTGGCCGCGCCAGTCTTGCCGCAAACCTCCTCGCACCGGCATTTTCCTGTGGTCACGACGCATGCCATCGCAAGGCCGCTCGTAGTGCTCGTGTTCTGGATCCTCGTCTGGCAGTCGCCGCTCTTTTTCATTCGTGGCCTTGATGCACCCACGGATCTGATCGCCGAAACTCTGAGCGGCGAAACCAATGTGTTCGGCGCGGTCTTCATCTTTTTCTCCAAGATGGCCGTGATAACCTTCGGAGGCGCCTACGCCGTCCTTTCCTATGTCGCGCAGGTTGCCGTCGGCCATTACGCCTGGCTGCAGCCCGGTGAGATGCTCGATGGACTGGCACTTGCAGAGACGACGCCTGGGCCGCTGGTCCTCGTCCTCTGTTTCGTTGGGTTTCTCGCTGGCTATCGCAACCCTATTGCGATGGCGCCGCTTGCCGGTGGCGTTCTCGGCGCCTTCCTCGCCGCATGGGCGACGTTCGTACCGAGCTTCATCTGGATCTTCGCCGGGGCTCCCTACATCGAGAAACTGCGCAACAACGAAAACCTCTCGGCCGCCCTTTCGGCGATCACCGCGGCGGTTGTCGGCGTCATTCTCAATCTTGCACTGTGGTTCGGCCTGCATGTGCTCTTCGCCGACGTTGGCCGCGTCGCGCTTCTTTCCGGGAAGACCGGCCTGCCGATCGTTAGCGTTGCCTGGCCGCAGTGGTGGACGCTCGATGTCGCGGCACTCGGGATCTTCGCCCTGGCGTCCGTTCTGCTCTTTCGCTTCAAGGTCGGCATCCTGACGGTGATCGGAGTATCCACCGCCACGGGCCTGTTGGTCAGGGCTGCCATCGCCGTCTTCTAGTCGACAGCTTCCGGTTTTTGCAGTTGCTCACTGCAAAATGCCTTGCCATCCCGGCAGGCCTTTGCGATGTCAGCCGTGACTTAACGAGATCGGGAAATCGGAATGGCCAAGCGGATCGAGAACTTTGCGGAAATCACCAGCCACTATGACGCGGTGTTCTGCGATGTCTGGGGCGTCTTGCACAACGGCGTCGATCCGTTCCCCAAAGCGGCAGCTGCGCTGGAAGCGGCGCGCGGCGAGGGGCTGACCGTTGTTCTCATCACCAATTCGCCGCGTATCGCTCCGCAGGTTGTGACGCAGCTTCGCCAGATCGGCATCCAGGATGGCGCCTACGACCGCATCGTCACATCGGGCGACGTCACGCGCGGGCTCATCGCCGAGGGCCCCAAGAAGGTGTTTCTGCTCGGACCGGATCGCGACCAGGCGATCCTCGAGGGTCTTGGCGTGGAGCGCGTCGAGGCAAGGGATGCGAACTCCGTTGTCTGCACGGGCTTCTTCGACGATGAAACCGAGACCCCGGAAGACTACACCGAGATGCTGAAGGCGTTTCAGGTGCGCGGCGTGCCGATGATTTGCGCCAACCCCGATCTGGTTGTCGAGCGCGGCCACAAGATCATCCCCTGCGCCGGCGCGATGGCGGCTTACTACAATCAGCTCGGCGGTCAGACACGTATTGCAGGCAAGCCGCACAAGCCGATCTACGACGCCGTCTTGTCGGTCGCCCGCGAGGCCCACGGCGACTTTCCGCCGAGCCGTGTGCTTGCCATCGGGGACGGCATGCCAACCGATGTTCGCGGCGCTCTCGATTACGGCCTTGATCTCCTCTATATCAGCGGCGGCATCCACGCGAAGGAATACACGCTGAACGGAGAGACCGACGAGGCAATCCTCACGGCCTATCTGGAACGCGAAAAAGCGACACCGAAGTGGTGGATGCCCCGTCTCGCATAAAGAGCCTCGCATGAGAAAAGCCAGCCGATGACCGTTTTTCACCGCAATGAGACCCGCGAACCCTTGCCGGCCCACCTGCGTGGCGGCGTGATTGCCATCGGCAACTTCGACGGCGTGCATCGGGGCCATCAGTCCGTGCTGAACCGGGCCCTGGAGATATCGAGTCAGCGCGGTATTCCGGCGCTGGTCCTGACCTTTGAGCCTCACCCCCGCACGGTCTTTCGCCCGGATCAACCGGTCTTTCGCCTGACGCCGGCGCCGCTCAAGGCGCGTATCCTCGAAGCGATCGGCTTCAACGCCGTCATCGAGTATCCGTTCGACAGGGAGTTTTCGCAGCGCTCGGCGGATGATTTCATCCATTCGATCCTTAAGGATTGGCTCGGCGCCTCCGAGGTCGTAACGGGCTTCAACTTTCATTTCGGGCGTGGCCGGGAAGGCGGTCCGGCCTTCCTGATGGGTGCCGGTCAGAAATATGGGTTCGGCGTGACGTTGATCGACGCGTTTCGCGACGAGAATACCGATGTGGTGTCTTCGAGCCACGTTCGCGAACTGCTGAAGGACGGCAATGTCAGCGAGGCCGCCGCCATGCTCGGCTATCACTATACTGTGGAAGCGGAAGTGATCGGCGGCGAGAAGCTTGGCCGTCAGCTCGGCTTTCCGACCGCGAATATGCAACTGCCCACTGAAGCCGATCTCAAGGCGGGTATCTATGCCGTTCGCTTTCGTCTTGCCGATGGCACGCTGCACGATGGTGTCGCCAGCTACGGTCGCCGACCGACGGTCACCGAGAACGGCGCGCCTCTGCTCGAGACCTACGTCTTCGATTTCAGCGGCGACCTCTACGGGCAGATTTGTTCGGTGTCGTTCTTCGGCTATCTGCGCCCGGAATTGAAGTTCGATGGCCTTGAGCCGCTTGTGGAACAGATGAACCGCGACAAGGAAGAGGCAAGCGCGCTGCTTGCCGGTGTGCGGCCGCTCGGCGAACTCGACCTCAAGATCTGCTTCACCTGATTCGGGGTATCGGCACTTCCGCGCGCTTGGGCGCCCTCGACGTCATGGAATCCCTCTTCCTTTTCCCGGCAAAAGCGCCTATGAACCGGCGCGATGAACAAGTTCCGGCTGGCGATCACGATACGAATTATCGGCCCGGCCTTCCGCGCGCGCTAAGCGGCCGGAAGGTCCGGGTTTTCGGCGCTTGGACGACGAGCGCCTCCGTCACCAATTTCAAGCCCGTTGCGCCCGCTCCCGTGGCGCCTAGAGACGATTGCTAGACATGACCGATACAGCCGAAAAAGTCGACTACTCGAAGACCCTCTATCTGCCGGAAACGGACTTCCCGATGCGCGCCGGCCTGCCGCAGAAGGAGCCGGAAACCGTTGCCCGCTGGCAGCAGATGGGCCTCTACAGGAAGCTTCGGGCGTCCGCCGCCGGCCGCAAGAAGTTCGTGCTCCACGACGGCCCTCCCTATGCCAACGGCAACATCCATATCGGCCACGCGCTGAACAAGATCCTCAAGGACGTCATCAACCGCTCGTTCCAGATGCGCGGCTACGACGCCAACTACGTTCCCGGCTGGGACTGCCACGGCCTTCCGATCGAGTGGAAGATCGAGGAGAAGTACCGCGAGAAGGGCAAGAACAAGGACGAGGTTCCGGTCAACGAATTCCGCCAGGAATGCCGTGACTTCGCGGCCGGCTGGATCAAGGTGCAGTCGGAAGAGTTCAAGCGCCTCGGCATCGAGGGCGACTTTGACAATCCCTACACGACAATGAACTTCCACGCGGAATCGCGTATCGCCGGCGAACTGCTGAAGATCGCCAAATCCGGCCAGCTCTATCGCGGATCCAAGCCGATCATGTGGTCGGTCGTCGAGCGCACAGCGCTCGCGGAGGCTGAGGTCGAGTACGCGGATGTCGAAAGCGACATGATCTGGGTGAAGTTCCCGGTTGCCGAAGGCCCCAGCGAACTCAAGGGCGCCTTCGTGGTGATCTGGACGACGACGCCGTGGACGATCCCGGGCAATCGCGCCATCGCCTATTCCTCGCGCTACGGCTATGGCCTCTACGAGGTCGAGACGGCGGAGAATGACTTCGGACCGCAACCCGGCGAACGACTGATCTTCGCCAAGCGTCTTGCCGAGGAATCGGCCGCCAAGGCAAAGGTGACCTTCAGGCACGTTCGCGACGTGGAAGCCGCGGAATTTGCTGCCATCACCTGCGCCCACCCGCTGCACGGCTTGGGCGGCGGCTACCATTTCCAGGTGCCGCTCCTTGATGGCGATCACGTCACCGACGAGACCGGCACCGGCTTCGTCCACACATCTCCGAGCCACGGCCGCGAGGACTTCGACGTCTGGATGGATCACGTTCGCGAGCTCGAAGCGCGTGGCGTCTCCTCTACGATCCCGTTCCCGGTCGACGACGCCGGCTTCTTTACGGTCGACGCACCCGGCTTCGGCCCGGACGCGGAAGGGGGTGCGGCGCGCGTCATCGACGACAGCGGCAAGAAGGGCGATGCCAACGAGCGTGTCATCAAGGCATTGATCGGACGTCACGCGCTGTTCGCACGCGGTCGCCTGAAGCACTCTTATCCGCATTCGTGGCGGTCGAAAAAGCCGGTCATCTTCCGCAACACGCCGCAGTGGTTTGTCTACATGGACAAGGAGCTCGGCGACGGAACGACGTTGCGTTCCCGTGCGCTAAGCGCGATCGATGAGACCCGCTTCGTGCCTGCTGCTGGCCAGAACCGTCTGCGCGCCATGATCGAGCAGCGTCCGGACTGGGTGCTTTCGCGTCAGCGCGCTTGGGGTGTGCCGATCTGCGTCTTCGTCGATGAGCAGGGCGAAATCCTGCAGGACGATGCGGTAGACACCCGCATCTTGGAAGCCTTCGAGAAGGAAGGCGCCGATGCCTGGTTCGCGGATGGCGCGCGTGAGCGCTTCCTGGGCGAGAAGGCAAACGAGCCCTGGACGCAGGTCATGGACATCCTCGATGTCTGGTTCGACTCGGGCTCGACACACACCTTCACGCTCGAAGACCGCCCGGATCTGAAATGGCCGGGCGACCTTTACCTCGAAGGGTCCGACCAGCACCGCGGCTGGTTCCATTCGTCGCTGCTGGAATCCGCCGCAACACGTGGCCGGGCGCCCTATGATGCTGTTCTCACCCATGGTTTCACCATGGACGAGAAAGGCGAGAAGATGTCGAAGTCGAAAGGCAACGTGACATCGCCGCAGGAAATCATGAAGGACGCGGGTGCCGATATCCTGCGCCTTTGGGTGATGACGTCCGACTATGCCGAGGATCTGCGTGTCGGCAAGACGATCATCCAGACGAACATCGATGCCTACCGCAAGCTGCGCAACACCATCCGTTGGATGCTCGGCACGCTGGCGCATGACAAGGGCGAAGTCATCGCGCTTGCCGACCTGCCGGAACTCGAGCAACTGATGCTGCATCGCCTGGCCGAGCTCGATCAGCTCGTCCGCGAAAGCTACGACGCCTTCGACTTCAAGAAGATCGCTCGTGCACTGATCGACTTTGCCAACGTCGAGCTCTCGGCCTTCTACTTCGACGTTCGCAAGGACACGCTCTACTGCGATGCGCCGTCGAGCCCGCGCCGTCGTTCGGCCCTTCATGTCATCCGCAATATCTTTGAATGCGTGGTGACATGGCTGGCGCCGATGTTGCCCTTCACGGCGGAAGAGGCCTGGCTGTCGCGCAATCCGTCGGCTGTCTCGGTTCACCTCGAGCAGTTCCCGGCCATTCCGGCGGAATGGAAGAACGACGCTCTTGCCGAGAAGTGGAAGAAGATCCGCGCCGTTCGCACCGTTGTCACGGGCGCCCTGGAAATTGAGCGCAAGGACAAGCGTATTGGTTCCTCACTGGAGGCAGCCCCCGTCGTCCATGTCGCCGATGCGGAGCTTCTGAAGGCGCTGGAGGGCCAGGACTTCGAAGAGATCTGCATCACCTCTGGCATCGTCATCGACGGTGCCGAGGGCCCGGCCGATGCCTTCCGTCTGCCCGAGGTGTCAGGTGTCAGCGTCGAGCCCAAACTGGCCGAAGGCACCAAATGCGCGCGCTCCTGGCGGATCACGACGGATGTCGGCTCCGACCCTGAGTATCCCGATGTCTCGGCCCGCGATGCGGCTGCATTGCGCGAACTAGCGGTGCAAAACTGAAGAATATTGCCGGGTGAATTGCCTAATCGCGGTTCATCCGGTAAAAGCTGCCTGAAAATGGCCGGATTTTTGCGTCAGGGGGACGGTTCCGGTAGGGCGATGATTGCACCGGCATGGCTGGAAGGGTTTTCATGTTATCAACACGTTGGTTCCGTGTGGGCGTCTGCCTGACTGTTGCTGTGGCAGGCGGCTCGATGATCACCGGCTGCATGGGGAGCCCGCGCTACGGAACGGACAAGACCGCAATGGAGCAGTTGACTGACGACCTTGGTCAGTCCGTTTCCCTGACTGGCGACGGACCGAAGAACAAGGGCGTCAAGTACAGTGCGCGCCCCGGCCTCGTTCTGCCGTCCGCGGCAGCCAAGGAAACCCTTGTCGAGCCGCAGCAGAGCATCGCCAGCAAGGAAAATCCGCAGTGGATCGAATCCCCGGAGGAAACGCGCGCGCGTCTGGTTAAAGAAGCTGACGAAAACAGCGACAACTCGAGCTACCGCTCGCCGCTCGCAAACAATCAGATCGAAGGTGGCCGGCAGACGACTGAAGCGCAGAGCAAGGCCTATCGCGAAGCCCGCGCCATCCAGAAGGGCGCCTATATCGATCAGCGCCGCTACATCTCGGACCCGCCGACCGAGTATCGTCAGGTCGACGATCCGGCAAAGCTCGACGATCTAGGCGAACCGGAACTGAAGAAGGCGAAGAAGAAGAAGAAGGAAGCTGCGATCGCCGGGACCGGCAAGCAGTGGTGGAACCTCCTTCAGTAGAGTTTCGAGCGGGGCAATCAGCCCCGCTTTGTTTTTGACGAGCGGTCAACCAGCAAGACGTGCAGAAGCTGGCAGGCAAGGAAGATCCCGCCGGCAAGGCTAAGTGCTGACGGCGCGAAGATCGCGCTCGATGCGAGCAGTAGCACCACCAAATGCCAGTATCGGCACGAAGGCAAAGGCGAGCAGCCGAGGCGCCGACCGGTTCACATTTCCCGAAAGAGACCATTGCATCGGGATCGACCCGTTGTCCGGCGCGATCCTGCAACAGGCATAGACGACGCCCGCGACCATGAGGACGAATTCGCTGGCGAGCAATGTCATGGCACATCCCGTTTCTGCGCGAAGAACGTCCGCAGGATATCGGCCGATGTCGTCTCCTGCAAACCGGAATACACGTCCGGGGCGTGATGGCAGGTTGGTTGCGTGTAGAAGCGCACGCCATTGTCGACGGCGCCCCCCTTGGGGTCCTCCGCGCCATAGTAGAGCCTACGAATGCGCGCGAAGGAAATGGCGGCTGCGCACATGGTGCACGGTTCCAGCGTCACATAGAGGTCGGCACCAGTGAGTCGTTCCTGACCAAGCTCTTCGCACGCCATGCGAATGACGGCGACTTCGGCATGCGCGGTCACGTCGTTGAGCTCACGCGTACGGTTGCCGGACGCTGCGACAACGCGGCCGTCAAGCACCAGAACCGCTCCGATCGGCACTTCGCCCCGTTCGCCAGCGGCGCGGGCCTGGTCAAGCGCCAGCTCCATAAATTGATTTGTCTTCACGATCCGACAATTTCCACTTAACCGCAGGGGCGCGACCTGATAGGAAGGCCCGAAAAGGCAGGCAAACAACAAATGACATTCAAAGACAAGCCAAAACGGCCAGGCGGCAAGCCATCTGCGCGCAATGCCGGCCCGAAATCCGGCGAAAAGCCGGCAAAGGTGCCCGTCAAGGCCGAGGCGAGCGATGTTGCCGAGGGCGACGCCAAGGCTGAGCGCATCTCCAAAGTGATGGCGCGCGCCGGCGTCGCATCGCGCCGCGATATCGAGCGCATGATCATGGACGGCCGCGTGAAGCTGAACGGCAAGCTCCTCGACAGCCCCGTCGTCAACGTGACGCTGGCAGACAAGATCGAAGTGGACGGCGTTCCGATCCGCGGTATCGAGCGCACCAGGCTGTGGCTGTACCACAAGCCCGCCGGGCTCGTGACCACGAACGTGGACCCGGAAGGACGCCCCACGGTTTTCGACAATCTGCCGGACGACCTGCCGCGCGTCATGTCGATCGGCCGCCTCGACATCAACACCGAAGGCCTGCTGCTGCTGACCAACGATGGCGGCCTGGCCCGCGCGCTGGAATTGCCGACGACAGGCTGGCTGCGCCGCTACCGCGTGCGCGCCCACGGCGAGATCGATCAGGAGGCTTTGGACAAGCTGAAGGACGGCATTGCCGTCGATGGTGTCCTCTACGGCTCGATCGAAGCGACCCTCGACCGCACGCAGGGCTCGAACGTTTGGCTCACCATGGGCCTGCGCGAAGGCAAGAACCGCGAAATCAAGAATGTGCTGGGTGCGCTCGGTCTTGACGTCAATCGTCTGATCCGAATCTCCTACGGCCCCTTCCAGCTTGGCGACCTGCCGGAGCGGGATGTGGTCGAAGTGCGCGGCCGCACGTTGCGCGACCAGCTCGGCCCGCGCCTGATCGAGGATGCGAAGGCCAACTTCGACGCGCCGATCTACAACACGCCGGCCGTCGCAGTCGACGAAGAGGTCGAAGCGAAGCCGGAGCGTCGCGAACGCTCGTGGAAGCCTGAAGACAAGCGCGAGCGTGCGCTGAGCCGCCTCGACACCAAGCGTGATGACAAGCGTGACGATCGCCGCGATGACCGTCGCGACGGCGGCCGCAAGGACGACGACCGTCCGAAGCGCCCGGCGCTCGGCAGCCGCCGCAACGCCAATGTCTGGATGGCGCCTGGCGCCCGCCCGCTTGGCGAAAAGGCAGCCGCCAAGGCCGAAAAGAACGCTCAGACTGCGCTTAGACGCGGCGAGAAGCCCGGCCGCTCCAAGCCGCAGCCGGCCCGCCACGACGACACCGGTCCGCGCGTCCAGATCAACCGCGCCCGCGATGAAGAAGGCGAATGGATCCGTTCCAGCGAAGTGACGAGCAAGGACGAAGGCGGCCGCAAGCGCTCTGGCGACAAGCCTTTTGGTGAGCGTCCTCCTCGTGGCGACCGTCCCGATCGCACGGCGCGTGGTGACAGACCTTATGGCGACCGTCCACCCCGTGGCGACAGGTCAGCCGGCGATCGCCCCTCGCGAGGCGATCGCCCGTTCGGCGATAGGCCCCGTGGTGATCGCAAGCCGCGCGAAGATGGGGATGAACGCCCGCGCTCCTTCGGTGACCGCCCAGCGCGCAGCGACAGGCCATCCGGCGACCGCCCTGCACGTGGTGACCGCCCGTTCGGTGCAAAGCCGCGCGGCGACCGCAAGCCGCGCGAAGAGGGCGACGAGCGCCCCCGCTCTTTCGGGGATCGTCCCGCACGCGGAGACCGTCCGTTCGGCGATAAGCCGCGCGGCGATCGCCGTCCACGTGCAGAGGGGGATGAACGTCCGCGCGCCAAGGGCTTTTCCAGCGAGGCGCGGTCCGAGCGCCCGGCCGGTGACCGACCGTTTGGTGACAAGCCGCGCGGCAAGGGATTCGGCGGCAAGCTCGGCGGCGGCAAGACTTTCTCCGGCAAGCCGAAGGGTGACAGGCCGGGTGGCGGCGGCAAGCCTTCAGGCGGGCCATCGCGGGGTGGACCTAAAGGAAAGGGAATGACGCGCGGTGCGGATCGTCGGCGGTGAGTTTCGCGGACGGCCGCTCGCCGTACCAAAGTCAATCGACATCCGGCCGACTGCCGACCGGACGCGCGAAAGCCTGTTCAACATTCTGAGTCATGCCTATCCGGAATGCGTCGATGGCACCCGGATCCTGGATCTTTTTGCCGGTACCGGCGCCGTTGGCCTCGAGGCCGTCTCCCGCGGCTGTCGGCACGCGCTGTTCGTCGAAAACAGCGTCGAGGGCAGGGGGCTCCTGTGGGAAAACATCGATGCGCTCGGCCTGCATGGCAGGACGCGCATCCTGAGGCGCGATGCGACCGATCTTGGCAGCGTCGGCAACCTCGAGCCGTTCCAGATGCTGTTTGCCGATCCGCCTTACGGCAAGGGACTTGGCGAAAAGGCCATGGCCGCCGCGGCCAAGGGCGGTTGGCTGCAGCCGGGCGCGATTGCGGTTCTTGAAGAACGCGCGGATGTTGCCGTTTCGGTCGACCCTTCCTATCTCTTCCTGGAAAGCCGGACATTCGGCGATACCAAGGTTCATTTCTTCCGCTATCATCCTGAATAGGGCTGCGGAAATCGGGGGCAGCGGTGCAGCAGGCAGAGAAGATCGAAACGGCGTTGCCTGCCCCCCGCGACGCCTCGGGCCGTTCGACACCAACGGTTGCGGTTGCTTTCGGCGGTGGCGGCGCGCGCGGCCTGTCTCACATCCACATCATCGAAACGCTGGACGAGCTCGGCATTCGCCCTGTTGCGATTGCCGGCTCCTCGATCGGCTCGATCATGGGCGCGGGAATGGCGGCTGGCATGACCGGCGAAGCCATCCGCGAGCATGTCATGATGACGGTCGGCAACAAGGCCGCGGTCGTCAGCCGCCTGTGGGGCCTGCGCCCGCAAACCGTGCGCGATGCCGTCGCCAACGGCGTGCGTATCGGTCAGTTCAATCTCGAGCGTATCCTGAAAGCCTTCCTGCCCGCCGACTTGCCGGATCGTTTCGAGGATCTGCCGATCCCGATGACGGTCACAGCCACCGATTACTACGGTCAGTGCGAGGTGTTGACGAGCCACGGCGCGCTGTTCCCGGCGCTGGCCGCTTCCTCGGCAATCCCCGCGGTCTTCATGCCGGTGCGGCTGCACGGGCGGGTGATGATCGACGGCGGCATCAGCAATCCCGTTCCTTACGAATGCCTGATGGATCGCGCCGACATCGTCATCGGCATCGATGTCGTTGGCGCACCGGAAGGCGATGGCACCCATATTCCGAACCGGATGGAGAGCATCTTTGGCTCCGGGCAGCTGATGATGCAGACGGCAATTTCCCTGAAGCTGCGCCTGCAGGCGCCGCACATCTTCCTGCGCCCCGCAGTCGGGCGCATCGGTGTAATGGACTTCCTCAAGGCGCGCGCAGTCCTATCCATGTCGGTCGGCATCAAGGACGAACTCAAATACGCGCTTGATCGTGAGATCGAGGCACGCATCACCTCTTAGAGCCTTTCAGGGTTAAATTGAAACGTACTGTTGGCTCACGGGCCGCCTGGTCGACCATCCGACTGCGACAATGAAGCCAGAGATTTCGCCTGGGCCGAAACGAAAAATAAGCGACGGCGCCGGAGACTGGCTAAGCAGCCTGCAGCATGAGTACCAGGGGAATCCGTTACGCCCCGACCTTGGACGCGCTGGGTATGCAACCATCGCCAGCTGCCAGCGGGGAGGGGCGCCCGGCACCTACCTAAGATCAGTAGCCGTTAATGCCGCTGCCACGAACTGGCCCAATACCTGCGGGAGTTGCGTAGGTGGTATTCTCCGCGCCTGAGCCGGTGGTCGTGCACCCGGAGAGGGCAACGAGCGCGATGGCCACAGCGGCGAAAAGATAGCGTAGAGGCATGGCATTGTCCTATCATTGGAGACTGCGCGGGCCTCAGGGGCCAGAGTTGGGACAATCCCTCATATGCTTGGCATTGGCAAGCCATATGCAAGGAGTGGCAGCCAGAGCCGAACACTCCTTTATTGCTTTACTAGGCCGCAAAGCTGTCAACATAGGATGGGTGCTTTGAGGGATCTGTGTTGGCCTGTCCCTCCGAAGCGCAGATGATCGAAATATACTGATACTTGCCCCAAGGCTGCGACGCACTCGCTGATTGTGCGATTGCCAACTGCAGGGACAGTTCACGTCGGATGCTAAGGCCAAGGGACCGGTGCAGAGCGGAGAAGGAGAGCAGGAGAACTCAGGCGGATCGTGCGCAGGAGCCGAAGGAGCTTCCTTCATCGGTTGAACCGACAGAACGTTTCAATTTAACCCTGAAACGGCTCTAAGCGTCGGCGGTTACCTCTGCCGTGCCCGCCAACGGGTCCTCGTCGAAGTTCGCGGCGCGCTTTGGCTTGACGAGCGGCTCGGGTTTCACCGGCTGGGAGAAAAGCATGTCGCGGCCGGCCTGCAGTCCTTCCGTGACCTGGAGCACCAGGCGCGCCTCGTCGCGTTTGCGGATATCCTCGCCGATTTCATAGGCCTCCGCCTCGCCGACACCCAATGCCTCGAGCGTGCGTCGGCCGAACAGCAGACCGGACTCCAGCGTTTCGCGCAGTTCATAATCGACATTGAGATTGCGGAGCGCAATCGAGTGGATGCGGTCGTAGGAGCGCACGAAGAGCTTGGCATCCGGATAATCTGCCTGCACCAGCTCGACGATCTTGTCGGTAATCTCGCGCTTCTGGGTGCAGACGACGACGATCTTGGCCCGGTCGATGCCGGCGGCCCTCAGCACGTCCTTGCGCGTGCCGTCGCCGAAGTAGATCCGGAAACCGAAAGAGGAAGCCTGCCGGATGCGATCGGCTGAAAAGTCGATGACGGTCACGGCGCGCCCGCCGGCGAGCAGGATCTGGGCGGCGATCTGTCCGAAACGCGAGAAGCCGACCATCAGCACATCCGCGCCGGCTCCTTCGAAATCCTCATCCAGCTGTTCTTGCTCTTTGCCCGACAACAGCCGCTTGGCAAACATGGTCCCGATCGGGGTCAGTGCCATTGAAAGGGTGACGATCGCAATCAGCAGCGAGGCGGTACTCGTCGGCATCAGGCCCGCAATGCCGGCGGCGGTAAACAGGACGAAGCCGAATTCGCCGCCCTGCGGCAGCAGGAAAGCGATCCTGATAGCGTCGTCATGCGGCGATCCGGTCGCGCGGCAGAGAACGTAGATCACCAGCGCCTTCGCGGCCATGACGACTGGCACGGCGACGATGATGAAGAGCGCGTTGTCTCTAAGTACCTCCAACTGGATGGAAAGACCGACTGCGATGAAGAAGATAGCGAGCAACACACCGCGGAAGGGCTCGATATCGGCTTCCAGTTCATGGCGGTAGGAGGACTCGGCAAGCATCACGCCGGAAAGGAAGGCGCCCATGGCCATAGACAATCCGGCAAGCTGCATCAGGCTCGCCGACCCCATCACCACGAAGAGGGCAGCGGCGATCATCGCCTCGCGGGCGCCCGTGCGGGCGATGACCTGAAACAGCGGCGTGAGCAGATAGCGTCCCATGACGATCATCGCGGCGACCGCTGCGATGGCAATCGCGAAGTCCAACAGCGGCGTGCCGCTACCCTTGCCGCCATCAAGAATACTGACCAGCGCAAGCAGCGGCACGATTGCAAGATCCTGAAACAGCAGCATCGAGAACGAGCGCTGCCCGTAGCGGGTATTCACATCGCCTTCGTCCTCGAGGATCTGCATCGCAAACGCGGTGGAGGAGAGGGCAAGCCCAAAACCTGCGACGATGCTGCCGCGCCAGTCCAGAACGCCGGAAAGATAGGTCAGTAGCGTGAGCACCAGACCGGTCGCCACCACCTGCGCGGTTCCGAGCCCGAAGATGTCGCGCCGCATCTGCCAAAGGCGCGAAGGCTTCAGCTCGAGCCCGATGATGAAGAGGAGGAAAACGACGCCGAGTTCGGCTACATCCAGGATCTGCTCGCCATCCGTCAAGCCGTGAAAGATCGGGCCGATGACGACGCCGGCGGCCAGATAGCCGAGCACCGTGCCGAGCCCGAGGCGCTTGAAGATCGGTGCCGAAACAACGGCGCCACCGAGCAGCAGGATCGTCTCGGTGAAAAGAGTGTTGGGCTCGGACATGCAGCGAGTTTCTTTCAATGCAGGGAGGCATGCAAGCGGCGGGCAAAAGAATCGGCGCGCGCGGCCTTGATGCTTTTCGTAGTGCACAATAAATGGAACGCGAAGGAAAGGCCAAATCATGTCCTCAGAAATCGACTCCTCGACGCTTCTTTCCCGCGCAAGCCAATTGATCGACCTGGCGAAGAAGGCCGGAGCCGACGCCGCAGATGCGGTGGTCGTGCGCTCGCGCTCGCAATCGGTCAGCGTGCGCCTCGGCAAGGTCGAGGGTACGGAATCGTCGGAAAGCGATGATTTCTCACTGCGCGTCTTCGTCGGCAAGCGCGTTGCGAGCGTCTCAGCAAATCCGGGCTTCGATCTTTCCGCACTGGCCGAACGGGCCGTGGCGATGGCCAAGGTGTCCCCGGAAGACCCGTTTGCCTGCCTGGCGGACGAGGACAAGCTCGCGAAATCCTATCCGGACCTCGAGCTACTCGATACGACCGAAGTCTCTTCTGACCAACTTCGCGAAGCCGCCCTCAAGGCGGAAGCTGCCGCACTTGCCGTCAAAGGCGTCACCAATTCGTCCGGCGCCGGGGCTTCGGCCGGCATGGGGGGCCTGGTGCTCGTTACCTCCCACGGTTTTGAGGGCAGCTACATGGGCTCGCGCTTCGGCCGATCCGTCAGCGTCATCGCCGGCGAAGGCACGGCCATGGAGCGCGATTACGATTTCGACAGCCGTATCTATTTCAGCGAGCTGGATGATGCCGCGGAGATCGGCCGCAGAGCAGGCGAACGCACGGTCAAGCGCATCAACCCGCGCCAGGTGGATACCGGCAAGGATGTAACGGTTGTCTTCGATCCCCGTGTTGCCCGCGGCTTCGTCGGCCATATTGCCGGGGCTATCAACGGCGCCTCCATTGCGCGAAAGACGAGCTTCCTGCGCGACAAGATGGGCCAGCAGGTTTTGAAATCGGGGCTTACGATTTCGGACGATCCGCTTATCGTTCGGGGCCCATCGTCGCGACCCTTCGATGGCGAAGGGATCTCAGGCGAACGGCTGCTGATGATCGAGGACGGCATTCTCAAACACTGGTTCCTCTCCACGTCGACTGCCCGCGAGATCGGAATGGAAACCAACGGTCGAGGCGTGCGCGGCGGCAATTCGGTAACGCCATCGGCGACGAACCTTGCTCTCGAGCCAGGCGACATCGCGCCGGAGGACCTGATCCGCGGTGTCGGCAACGGCTTCTATGTGACAGAGCTGATCGGACAGGGCGTCAACATGATCACCGGCGAATATAGCCGTGGTGCTACCGGCTTCTGGATCGAGAACGGCGAACTGACCTTTGCCGTATCCGAGGTGACGATCGCTTCGAACCTCAAGGACATGTTCATGCGGGTAACACCTGCAAACGACATAGACCGCAAGTTCGGCGTCGCCGCTCCGACGCTTGCGATCGAAGGAATGACGCTCGCCGGGCGCTGATAGATTGGATTGCCGAAATGACTGACGTGGACACAGCCCTCTGGCGGAGCGATCTGGAATTGATCGCAGATGCCGCCAGGCAGGCCGGCAAAGTCGCGCTCGGCTACTTCAATCAATCGCCGGAGGTCTGGTGGAAGAACGAGGGCAGATCGCCTGTCAGCGCCGCCGATTTCGCGGCCAACCGGAAACTTGAATCCATCCTGCGTGCTGCCCGGCCCGACTATGGCTGGCTTTCCGAAGAAACCGACGACGACGCCGCGCGCCTGTCGCGCCAAACGCTGTTCATCATCGATCCGATCGACGGCACGCGGGCATTCCTGGCCGGCCAGGATTTATGGTGTGTCAGCGTCGCGGTCGTGCGCCATGGCCGGCCTGTCGCCGGCGTTCTCTACGCTCCCGTTCTCGAAGAACTCTACGAGGCGGTAGAGGGCGGCGTGGCTTTAAAAAACGGCCGGCCGATCGTTGTTTCGACGACAGCTCTTGAGACACCTGGGCGCTTTGCCATCGCCGAGGACGTGCTGAAGGCGTTTCCAGACGCGCTCAAAAATCGCATCGAGCGTGTCCGGCACGTACCGTCTCTTGCTTATCGCATTGCCATGGTTGCGGACGGCCGGATTGACGGTACCTTCGTCAAGCACAACTCCCATGATTGGGACCTCGCTGCTGCCGATCTGATACTGGAATGCGCCGGTGGCCAGCTGGTGGATCTGCAGGGCAACGCGCCGCTTTATAACCGCGAGCAGGTCAGCCACGGCGAGCTTTGCGCTGCCGCGCCAGCACGGCTTGCTGACTTGATAACCGGGATCGGCCAGCGACGAGGCAGTTGACGTTTCCGTCAAAATCCCTCAGATGACACTGTGGGGGAGAACAGAGCAGAAAGAGAAGAAAATGACTGAATCCAGCGGCAAGAAGCAGCTCCTGCATCTCGTATTCGGCGGCGAACTGGAAAGCCTGGAAGACGTTCAGTTCCGGGACTTGAAGGACCTGGATATCGTCGGCATTTTTCCGGACTACGCCAGCGCACTGACAGCCTGGAAGGCCAAGGCTCAGTCGACCGTCGACAACGCCCACATGCGCTATTTCATCGTCCACATGCACCGTTTGCTGGACCCGGAAAACAAGTCTGCGCAGTAACCCTCCCGCGGTGGCGGCTGGTGTGACCGCGAACTGACTGCCTGACGCATTCTGGACAAACTGATCGGCCATTGCGGCCGCAACAATAATTGGGAATGGGTTGATGTCGATCATTTGCGATCGGAGAATTGGCAGATGAGCGGTCGCATGGCGCGGTTCGCGCTGGGCGCCTATCAGGCAACAGGGACGTTGCTGACTCCGTTCGTCGGTGGATATCTCGCCTATCGGGCGGCCAAGGGCAAGGAAGACCGTGCCCGCCGTTTGGAGCGCTCGGGCTATGCGAGCGCCGACCGCCCGGCCGGACCGCTGGTCTGGTTTCATGCCGCGAGTGTCGGTGAAACCAACGCGGTCATTCCGCTGATCCGCGAAATTCGCCGTCGCGACGTCCACGTCATCCTGACGACCGGAACGATCACCTCCGCCAAGCTGGCCGCTGAGCGTATCGGCAATGAAGCGATCCACCAGTATGTGCCGCTCGACCTGAAGCCGGCCGTTAGCCGCTTCCTCGAATACTGGCAGCCGGACTGTGCGTTGATCGCCGAATCCGAAATCTGGCCGGCGACCTTGATGGAGCTCGGCCGGCGTCGCATCCCGCAGATACTCGTCAACGCCCGTATGTCTGATCGCTCCTTCGAGCGATGGAGCCGACGCCCGGCACTTGCCGAGGCCCTGTTCGAAAACCTGGCGCTGGTGATTGCGCAGTCGGATGTCGACGCGGAGCGCTTCCGCGATCTCGGCGCGCGCCACGTCATGATGTCCGGCAATCTCAAGGTCGATACCGACGCTCCGCCTTATGATGCCGCAGTGTTTGCCGGTTATAAGAAGCAGCTCGGCGACCGCAAGACCTGGGCGGCAATCTCCACCTTCGACGGCGAGGAAAAGGCAGCGGGCATCGTCCATCGCGCGCTGAAGGAGCGAAACGGGCAGTTGACGATCATCGTCCCTCGCCATCCGGAACGCGCCGATGAGGTGGAGGCTGAGCTCGTCAAGCTGGGTCTCAAGGTGGCCCGCCGCACGCGCGATGACGTGCTCACCCCTGACGTAGATGTTTTTCTCGGAGACACGATCGGCGAAATGGGCCTCTACCTGCGCTTGACCGAGGTCGCCTTCGTTGGACGCTCGCTGTTTGCCGAGGGCGGGCAAAATCCGCTGGAGCCGGCGATGCTGGGTTGCGCGGTGCTGTCGGGCAGCAATGTGCAGAATTTCCGAGAAGCCTATCAGAAGCTGGCGCGGCGAGGCAGCGCGCGCATGGTCCGCGACACGGAGATGCTCGCCAAGGGCGTCCATTATTTGCTCACCAACGACGGCGCACGCCGCAACATGATCGAGGCCGGGATCGGCGCCGTGCAAGAAATGCGTGGCGCGCTGACGGCGACGGTCAAGGGCTTGGAGCCCTATATCAATCCGCTGACGGTGAAGGCGAGACTGCTGCCGAAGGCGGCTGTGCAGCGCTGAGGGCAGGATATGAAGGCGGTCAAGGGAATACTCTTCGATAAGGACGGTACGCTTCTCGATTATGACGAGAGCTGGCTGCCGGTGAACCGCGAACTGGCCCGCATCGCTTCAGAGGGCGATCTGGAACTTGCGGACCGGCTGCTTCTAGCTTGCGGCATGGATCCGCTCACCGGCCACATCGTTCCCGATAGCCTGCTTGCCGCCGGAAACACGCGCCAGATTTCGGAAGGGCTGATCGCCGCGGGCTCGAAGCTCGACGTAATCGAGCTGACGATCAAGCTGGACGAACTCTTTTCGCATGCCGCCGACTTTTCCGTCGCAGTCACCGATCTTGCAGCTTTTTTCGGTCGCCTGCATGGGCGCGGCTTTCGCCTCGGCGTCGCATCAAGCGACAATGAGCGTTCGATCAGACAGACGGCCCAGCGTTTCGGCTTTGCGCCGTTCATCGACTACGTGGCCGGCTATGACAGCGGCTTCGGCACCAAGCCGGAACCGGGAATGGTGCTTGGCTTCTGCGCCGCGACCGGCCTCGATCCCTCCGAGGTCGCCGTCGTTGGCGACAACAACCATGATCTGCATATGGGCCGCAACGCCAAGGTCGGCGTCACCGTGGCTGTGCTCACAGGCACGGGATCGCGCGAATCGCTCTCCGCCGCATCGGACTACTGCCTGAACGACATCACCGAGCTCGAGGGGCTGCTGCCCGACCTTCAGCTTGCCTGATTGACCAAGGGCTTGCTTTTTCTTGAAAATTACCCTTTCTTTTCGCCCGGTCGAGGACATAACCCGTCAGCATGACGCTCGGGGTCCGAAAGGCAGGGCGGGGAAAATGGTATCCGAAGCGCCACCCTTCTGGTGGTCGAAAGCCGATTGGCGTGCCTGGACGCTCTATCCGATTTCCTTCCTGTACGGGCGCATCGCCGGGTATCGCATGGCCAATGCCAAGCGCGCCTCGGTTCCGGTGCCCGTCATCTGCGTCGGCAATTTCACGGTCGGTGGCGCGGGCAAGACGCCGACGGCGCTGACCATCGCCCGCGCGGCGAAGGCGAAGGGCCTGAAGCCGGGTTTCCTGAGCCGCGGCTATGGTGGCTCGCTCGATGTCACGACGGTCGTCGATCCGGCTCATCACCGTGCCCTTGCGGTTGGTGACGAACCTCTTCTTCTCGCCCGCGAGGCCCTGACCGTGATCTCCCGCCGCCGCGTCGAAGGCGCCCAGCGCCTCGTCAAGGAGGGCGCGGACCTGATCATCATGGATGATGGCTTCCAGAGCGCGCGGCTGGCGATCGACTATGCATTGTTGGTTATCGATGCCACGCGCGGATTGGGCAACGGCCACATCGTTCCGGGCGGTCCCGTGCGCGCGCCGATCCGCCAGCAGTTGCGCTATGCCACGGCGCTTCTGAAGGTTGGCGCGGGAGAGGCCGCTGACAGCATTGTTCGGATCGCCGCGCGTGCCGCCAAGCCCTATTTCACAGCCTCGCTCAAGGTGTGCGATAGCGTCGATCTTGCGGGCAGTAATGTGCTGGCCTTCGCGGGCATTGCCGATCCGTCGAAATTCTTCCGGACGGTCGAATCCGTCGGGGCGAACATCGCCGCTCGCCGCTCGTTCGGCGATCACGAGCATCTGACCGATGACGAGATAGACGACATTCTAACGACGGCAGAGCGCGACGGCCTTCAGATCGTTACGACTTCCAAGGATTTCGTCCGTCTTGCCGGCCACCATGGCAAAGCCGAAGAGCTCGCGGCAAAGTGCCGGGTGATCGAGGTGGAGATGGCTTTCGCTGACACGCTGGCGCCAAGGCTTATCATCGACCGCGCGATCAATGCCTGTCGCGACCGGCGCCTGAGGGAAGGGCGGAAGACCTAAACGGTATGTCTCTCGAAAGCGCGGTGAGCGAATCTGCAGCCGCGCTAGCGCTTCTGGTTGGGCAACACGCCGGCGCGCTTGTCTGCCTCCAGCGAAGCCACGGCGTCGGCATAGGGCTCTTGGCGCGCGACGCTCCAGTAGCGCAGTTCATCGAGCGGGATCTGCCTGCCGGTAATCGCGCAGACGACGTAGGAGCCCGGCGACAGGATCTGAAAATCCGCATCGAGATAGCGTATCTGCGCTTCGCGGTTTCCATTTCCTTCGAACAAATTCATGCGCTCCGTTTCCTTACAGGCTTGTCATATCCCTGCCATAACGTGCCGCCGCGGCCTTTTCCAGCTTTTTCAACTGCGGCCGAACAACCGTTCGATGTCCGAAAGCTTGAGCTCAATATAGGTCGGGCGTCCGTGGTTACACTGTCCGGAACCGGGGGTCACTTCCATCTGGCGCAGAAGCGCGTTCATTTCTTCCGGGCGCAGCCGCCGTCCTGAGCGCACGGATCCGTGGCAGGCCATGGTCGCCGCCACATATTCGAGCTTGGCCGACAGGCCGGAGGCCGTATCCCATTCGGCGATCTCGTCCGCCAGCTGCCGAATGAGCCCCGTGGCATCCACCTCTCCAAGCATGGCAGGTGTCTCGCGCACCGCGATGGCGCCCGGCCCGAAGCGTTCAATCGCCAGTCCCAGCTCGCCGAGATCCGCCGCAAACTGCATCAGCCGGTCGCAGTCCTCTTCAGGCAGGTCGACGATCTCGGGAATAAGAAGCACCTGCGAGGCCAGCCGCTTGGAATGCAGCGCCTTGCGCATCGCCTCGAACACGAGGCGTTCGTGTGCGGCGTGCTGGTCGACGATGACCAAGCCGTCATCCGTCTGTGCGACGATGTAGTTTTCGTGGATCTGCGCCCGGGCCGCACCAAGCGGATAGAGCTGCGGCGGCTCTTCTGGCACCACCGGCATTCTCGGGGACGACGCGGCGTCGTTGCGCGCTGTCGGCGTCACAAGCCCGTCGAAGGAAGCTTGCGGCCGCTCCCCGAAGCCGCTGTTTGCGGCCTGGTAAAACGGGCGCGACGGCGATGTCGCCGCCGACCAGGGCTGTTGCGGCCGCTGGGCGCTAGGCTGGAAGCCGGGCCGGAAGGAGCGCAGCATCCCGTCTGCGCCGGTTGTCGCTGCGCGGCTGCCATCGCGCGCCAGCGCCTCGCGTACGGCCCCGACGATCAGGCCGCGCACCAGTTGCGGGTCCCGGAACCGCACGTCTGATTTGGCCGGGTGCACGTTGACATCGACAAGGACTGGATCGAGCCTGATCGACAGCACCGCAACCGGATAGCGCCCGGCAGGGATCGTCTCGGCATAGGCGCCGCGGATTGCCGAGAGGATGAGCTTGTCCTGCACCGGGCGGCCGTTGACGAAGGCGTACTGATGGGCCGAGTTGCCACGATTGAACGTCGGCACGCCGGTAAAGCCTGTCAGCGATACGCCTTCCCGCTCGGCATCGATTTCGATGGCGTTGTCGCGGAAGTCCTTGCCGAGGATCTGCGCCATGCGCGCCAGATGGTCGTCGCCCGTCGCCGGCAATTCCAGTGTCGTGCGGTCAGTCCCGGAGAGCACGAAGCGCACCCCGGGAAACGCAATCGCCATGCGCTTGACGACCTCAGTGATCGCCGCAGCCTCGGCCTTCTCCGTCTTGAGGAATTTCAGGCGGGCGGGGGTCGCGAAGAAGAGATCGCGAACCTCGACGATCGTGCCCGGATTGCCGGGTGACGGGCGAAGATGCGTAATTCTGCCACCCTCGACGGTGATTTCGTTGCCACCGGCGCCGTCCCGACGGCGGCTGGAAATGCTGAGCCGCGCTACCGATCCGATCGATGGCAGCGCCTCGCCGCGAAAGCCGAGCGTGCGAATGTCGTCCAGCGTATTGGTGATCTTGGAGGTGCAATGGCGGCGTACGGCGAGCTCCAGATCGGCAACATCCATGCCCGAGCCATTGTCGGAAACCCGCAGCAGGCTCTTTCCGCCGCCCGATGTCGCCACCTCGATGCGAGTCGCCCCTGCGTCAAGGGCGTTCTCGATCAACTCCTTGGCGGCACTGGCCGGCCGTTCGATGACTTCGCCGGCCGCGATCTGGTTGATGAGGGTTTCTGAAAGCTGTCTGATGGCCATGCGCCTATTCTCTTGGATTCGTGGAGCGGAGGGAAGTGCCAAAGCGCTGGCCGATCACCGTTCTGCACGCTCCAATTCCGGTTGCTTAACGTTAAGCGCGCCTTAAGACAAAGGTGCCATTTTGCGACTTACTTCCGAGGACTGGGTTTTAATCGGACAGATGTGGGACGCGTAGGAATGAGTGCCGGCTTCGAAAAAGCGGACACATCATCTGTGAGTAGCGAAATGTCGGCTGACACCAGCCTGCAGACGACGCTGTTTGACGCGGTATGCGAGAGTCTAGGCGCCGCGTTCATCGTCTACAACAAGACCGATCACATGATCTTTGCGAGCCACCAGGTTCTCGATTTCTTTCCGATATCGGAGACCATGCTCAAGCCCGGCACTCGGTTGCGAGACTTCCTGGGCGCGATTTACGACACCGGCATCGGCACGCAGTCGGCAAGCTACCAAGGCGCGATGAGCCGTGAGGATTGGTTGTCCCAGAAAATCGCCTCGCATTGGCGCGAACGCTTCGAAGCGGTCGAGCGGCACGGTACGGACCGCTGGATTCGGTTCGGCAAGCGTCGCCTCGCGAGCGGCTATGGCGTCTGCGTCATCCAGGACATCTCCGAGGACAAGAAGCGTGAGGAACAGTGGCGCTCCGATCTGGAACGCGTGCAGCTCACCGAGGATATCCTCGACAACCTGCCGTTCCCGCTCTTCGTCAAGGACCGCAATCTGAACTACGTCGCCGTGAACATCGCCTTTTGCGAAAAATACCAGACGACGGTCGATGAAGTGCTCGGCCGCAAGAGCGGAGACCTGTTCTCCAAGGAGGTTGCCCAGCGCTTCGAGGAAAGTGACCGTCATGTACTGGAGACCGGCGAAATGTCGATCTCCCGCCAGCGGCAGGTCTCCCGCGACGGCGCGGAACGCGACATCGTCGCGCGCAAGCACCGCATCGGCAAGCCCGGGCGCTATTTTCTCGTCTCGACGATGCAGGACCTGCCGCGGGACGGCGCCGACCTCGATGAATTCCGGTTTGCGTCGACGGTCACAACATCGAGCAAGAATTCCTATCGGCGCGCCTACGTTCCCATGGGCGGCAGCGGCGAGCGCCGCGAACCGGCCGCGATGGAGGCGATCGTCCCGGAGAACTTCTCGGGTCGGAAAGTCCTGGTGGTGACGTCGGACGTGGTGGCCGAAGCAGCGGCCTTGCGGACCCTCGCCAAATATGGCTTCGAGGCTTGCTCGGTCCGCGGTGAGGATGAGGAAGAGCACTTCCTGGAGATCGCGAGCTCTTCCGGCATCTCGCTTGACCTGCTTGTGATCGACAATCAGCTTGGCATGCGCTGCCTTGAGCTTGCCGAGCAGTATGGCATCCCGGCGCTGGTGATGGACGGCTTCCAGCTCGCCAATGAGCTCACCTTCCAGATCGCTCGGCATTTCAACCGTAGCAATCGGGGCCAAATCGCCGAAGGCATCGACACCGATTGGGAAATCACCACCGTCGAGGAGATGAGCACGCTCGACGTGCTCGTTGCCGAAGACAACGACATCAACCAGATCGTCTTCTCGCAGATTCTCGAAGGTCTCGGCTATCGCTACCTGATCGCTCCAAGCGGCGATGAAGCGGTTCGTTTGTGGACCGAGCATCAGCCGAAAATCATCCTGATGGACATATCGCTGCCAGGCTTCAATGGTTTCGAAGCGGCGCGGTTGATCCGCCAGACAGAGGAAGACGGCAGCTCAAGAACGCCGATTATCGGCGTTCTTACTCAGGCCTTCGAGCGTGATCGAGCTGAGTGCGCAAAGGCCGGAATGGACGATGTGATCATGAAGCCGGTGAGCCCCGATATTCTTCAGGGGATCTTTCAGAAGTACCTTGCGGGGGATCTCCAACGGGCCAGCATGTGACGAACAAAGCTCGTCAACTCCCTAAATCTTGGGACAGAACACGGTTTCAACGCGGCCGATCCACTATCGAATTCTTAAGACTTGCCCGCCATCCTTTCCCGCATTGGTGCAGTCTGGGTCTGAATGATGATGTCGGCTGAAATGCCTTTGGTGCCTGTAAGTCAGAATGAACTTCAGACGATGGCCTATACCGATCTGCTGACCGGCCTCGGCAACCGCTACCGCATGCGCGACCGGATTGCCCAGATCGCCGCGGAACGCGCGGGTGATCCTGCACCATTTACGGTCGGCATCGCCAATCTCGATTCCTTCAAACCGATCAACGATCTCTTCGGCTCATCGGCGGGCGACGAGATTCTCTGCCAGGTCGCCCATCGGCTGAAGGCCTGCATTCCGGATGGCGCCTTGGTCACGCGTCATGACGGCGACGAATTTGCCTTTGTCCTGCCGCTGGTATTCGAGCGGGCCAGCGCCGAGAAATTCGGCCAGATGATCCGCGAGGTGCTGTCGGCGCCCTACGATCTCGGCGATCGCAATGTGAGGTTGTCGGCATCCTTCGGCTTTTCGATCTATCCATTTGCTGGCGAGGAGTTCGAGGAACTGCTGAAAAGCGCTGAGACCGCACTCTACCGGTCAAAGCGGCGCGGCCGTGGCCAGATCACCGTCTATTCCCGCGAGATCGCCCAGGAAATGAAGCGCGCGACGCAATTGGAACAGGCGTTGCGCAACGCCATCATCTCCGACGCGATCGACGTGCATTTTCAGCCGATCGTCGCACTCGCCAACAGCCAGGTCGTGGGCTTCGAAGCTTTGGCGCGATGGAACGATCCGGATCTGGGCTTCGTTTCACCGGGCGTTTTCGTGCCGCTTGCTGAAGAACGCGGTTTTATTGACGCGTTGTCTGAGGCGTTGCTGCGCAAGGCGGCGGAAGCGGCACTTTCCTGGCCGCGCGAACTCTTCCTCTCCTTCAATCTCTCCTCGGCGCAGTTGATGGATCCGGGCACGAGCAGCAGTATCCTGTCGATCCTCGGCCGGGTCGGTTTCGACCCGCACCGGCTCGAACTGGAGATCACCGAAACTGCGATGATGGGCTCGGCCGATACGGCAAATCGGATCATCGCCGATCTGCGCCAGGCAGGTGTGCGCATCTCGCTGGATGATTTCGGGACCGGCCAGTCGAGCCTCGGTCGCCTGCGTGATTTCATGTTCGACAAGATCAAGATCGATCGCGCCTTTGTGTCGCGGATCAACTCCGACCGCGCTTCCGAGCACATCATCAAGGCGATCCTCACGATGTGCGAGGGGCTTGATCTGGAAGTGGTCGCGGAAGGGATCGAGGATTATTCGGAAGCAGTCAAGCTGCGCTCGCTCGGCTGCGGCATGGGGCAGGGCTATCACTTCGGCAAGCCCGCCGATGGCATCGCGACGCTGCGGTTCCTGCACGAGAATTACTACGATACGTCGGATCGCGTCAGCGCCTGAAACGCCGATGGCGCCCTTTCGGACGCCACCGGTTCCGCGGTCCTCACTGCGCATATCTTAATTGTTCGTTGTCGAGCCTGTGGCCGTGGTGTCTGTTGTACCACCTGGCGCGGGGGCCTTCTCGGCTGCGAGCATCTGAAGCGTCTTGAACTCCGGTGCCGCATTCAGCGATTCCGCGGTCTCAGAGGTGGTCAGCTTGACGCTGCCGTCCTGGGTGTTCTGGGCGACGGTGATCTTATCCATCGGAACGGCAACATTCTTCTCGCCGATTCCGAGGAAGCCGCCGACACCGACGATCGCTGCGACCAAGCCGCCGTCCTTCTTCATGATCAGGTCGTTGACGCTACCGATGCTTTCGTTCTGACTATTATAGACCGACTGGCCGATATAGGTGTTCGCACTCACCTGGTCGGCAGCCTGCTCGGTCAGATACGCGCCGCCGCCCGCCTGCGCGGTATCGGTCGTCTCAGCCGGCGCCGGCGCCTGAGCCGCGTCACCTGCCGGGACCGGAGCCGTTGCATCCGGAACCTTTGGCGGAGCTGCCGGATCCCCTGGCGCCGCCTGTGTGGCCGGAGCGTTCGGATCAGCCGGCTGGGTTGTGCTCTGTGAGAATGCCGCGGGTGCGAAAGCCGTGGCAAACAAGGCACCAGCGGCAACGGTTGTGAGAAGTTTGCGTGTCATTTCGAACCTACCTTTTCAGTTCAATAGTGATCTCTAGCCATTTTGCCGTCCCTTCGCGGTCGGGCGTCCATTTGGCCGGTTCCCTATTGAAATGAATGGGATTTCTATTGGTTCCCGAAAAAAATCGCGCAAAGATTGCTAATTTCGCGGAACTTCTATCGCAAATGCTGCAGGGGCCTCACCAATCAACCCACCGATGGAAACAAAAAGGGCGCCCAGGGGGTGCCCTTTGCATTGTGCCCGGTTTCGCGTCAGATCACATAAACGGGGTCAAAAATTCCCTTCACCGTGACGTCAAGCTCGAGCAGGGACCCAGCCTGTGGTTGCATGGACCGCGCATCGTCATCCAGTCCTTCCCATGCCGTGGTGACTGCGAGGCGGTCGCCGTTCCTTCCGATGAAGGCGGGGCAGGAGGGCTGGGCCGCAGGCACCTTGTAACGCGAGATGCGCAGCCCGTCCGGGCTGTAGCGATCGACCGTGCCGGCACCCCAACGCGCATTCCAGATATATCCGTCGGCGTCGACAACCGAGCCATCGATGCCGCCCGGCTCATCCATGGTGTCCACGAGGACAATCGGTTCGCCGGTCGGAAGGCCGGTCTGCGCATCGACCATCACCCGCATGAGGCGGCTGAGGCGAGTGTCAGTGAAATATCCGATGGTCCCATCCGGCGAGAAGCAGATCGAATTCGGAATGCTGATGCCCTCGAAGATCTTGGTCACTCGACCGCCGGCGACATGATAGATAGCGCCTGCGCGGGTTTCCGCCCGCTTGCTCATCGTGCCGATCCACAGTGCGCCGGATGGATGTGTGCGGCCGTCGTTCGAGCGGTTTTCCGGCTTGTCGCTTTCAAGCGCTGCATAGAAGGTCAGATTGCCGCTCTTCGTGTCGCGGACAAAGAGGCCCTGTTCAGTCGCAAGCAGCTGGCGCCCGGCATCGATGCGGGCAAGCACGCTCGCCATCATCGGCAGCGCATGCACCTTCTTCTCTTCCGTCGAAAGGTTCAGCTCGTGCAGCTCTTTGCCGAGAATATTGAACCACCAGACCGTGTTCGTGTCCGGATCATAGGTGGGGCCTTCACCCAGTACGGAGTTGGTGTTGCAAAGTGTCCTGCCCGCGAACTCATGAATTTCCGTCATACGCCTTAAGCTCCTACCGCTGCATCATAGGCGTAAATGGTCGCCTTGGCGCGCTCGGCAACCTCCGCCGCGGTCATTCCCGGCTTGTAGAGACTGGTGCCGAGGCCGAAGGCATGAATGCCGGCCTTGGTGTAGTCAGCGAAGTTCTTGTCCGAGACACCGCCGACGGCTGCGATCACGAGCTCCGCCGGCAGAATTGCGCGGATTGCCGTGATGCCGGACGGCCCCAGAACGCTGGCCGGGAAAAATTTCAACCCCGTTGCGCCAGCGCGGGCGGCGGTCAGCGCTTCCGTCGGCGTGAAGACGCCGGGCATGGTGACCATGCCATAATTGCGGGCAAGCACGATAACCTCGGGCTCGACGTTCGGCGTAACCAGCAGCTTGCCACCCGCCGAATGCAGGCTGTCGACGGCCTCTGTGGTCAGCACGGTTCCGGCACCGATCAGGCAATCGGCAGGTGCCATCTTCGCGGCGATCTCGATCGACTTAAACGGCTCGGGCGAGTTCAGCGGGATTTCAATGGCTGTCAGACCGTTTTCGATCAGCGCACCGACCACGCTTTCGGTTTCCTCGGGCTTGATGCCCCGAAGAATGGCAATCAGCGGGCGCTTCATCGTGGGGAAGGGGATGCGGTTCATCGCTTTGATGCTTTCTTAATTCGGCCAAATAGCTTTGGCGGCGGCAGCAAGCCCACCACGGACAGCTGTATCAGCGTCGATCGTGTCAAAGGGTAAAGATAGTGCGTTGAAGGCTGTTTCATAAAGGTTCTGCAGCCGGCCGGCGGCGACAAGTGTAATGCTGACGCCGGTTCCAGCGTCCGCCATGGCGCCCGCAACTTCCAGACCGATCAGGGTGCCCGATATCCTGGCCTGTGCGGCTGCGGCCGTCAGACCGTGCAGCAATTGTCCCGAGCGCGCCGTAAAGAAGAGGTTGGTCGCCATTGCAGGCTGTTCGTAAGCTACCTTGATCGCGCTTTCGAAGGCTGGCTTATCTGTCGGCGTCTGCTCCGCTCCGGCGACGGCATGCGACAGGATCGTATGCTTGGATATCGCATCGAAGAGTTCGCCGGTCATGAAGCTGGAGAAGCCGGTGACCCGTCCATCCGTGACGTGCACCCACTTCGAATGCGTGCCGGGCATGCAGACTGCCTGTGATCCGGTGCTTGCGGGACCAAGCGCGCCGAGAAGCTGCGTTTCCTCGCCACGCATGACGTCGGGCCTTGCCTGATCCCTCTGGGCAAGTCCCGGAAGAATGCGGACGTCGCGGCTCTGGCCGGGAACGGATACCGCGCCGGTGAGGATAGAAGATAGCGATGTCGGCACGTCGACATAGCCGGCCTCGACCCATCCCTGCTTTGCACCTGCCATGCCGCAGATGATGACCGGAAGATTTCCTGGCGCATTCACCTTGGCCAGGTGCGAGGTCAAAACCTCGGCAAAGCCGGTCTTCGCAGCCGTCGTCATGCCTTCATTGCTGCGACTTTCGGCAAGGATGCTGTCATCCTTGCCGATCAGCCAAAGCCGGAAACTGCTCGTTCCCCAATCCACCGCGACATAAGCGGGATCCGCCATCAGAAAATGCCTCCATCGACAATAAGAGATTGTGCGCTGATCGCTGCCGCGCAACTCGACGCCAGAAACAGGCAAGGACCAACGATCGCATCGGCGTGCAGGACCTTCTTGACGCACTGGCGTTGCACGGTCCGAGCGATGCCTTCCTCGGTGAGCCAGAGTTTCATCTGACGATCCGTCACGATCATACCCGGCAGAATACAATTGACGCGGATGTTATCAGGTCCGAGCTGGCCGGCCAGGCTTTTTGTCAGCCCGATCACACCGGCTTTTGCTGCAGAATAGGCAGGGAATTCCGGCATGTTGAGGAGAAAGGCGATCGACGACATGTTGATCACCGCGCCGCCGCCAGCAGCACGCATCGAGGGCGCAACGGCCTGTGTGGTGAAGAAGACGTGGCGCAGGTTGGTCGCCTGGTTGTCGTTCCAATATTCCTCAGTCACAGTTTCGAAATCGTGCCGGTCGTCACGCGCGGCATTATTGACGAGCACGCTGATCGGGCCCGAATGAGCGACAACCGCGTCGACCGTCCTGCGGATTTCCGCAACATCCCGCAAATCCGCCTTGTGGAAGCGAACGGGATGCAGCGTGTCGCGCGACAGCCCCTCGACGAGTTCATGACTTTCCGTTTCCGCGATATCGATGAACGAAACCTTGGCGCCCTGCCGGGCAAAACCCTCGACGATCGCTGCCCCGATGCCGGACCCGCCTCCGGTGATCAGCACGGTTCGATCCCTAAATTCCGGAAACTGCGCAACAATACTCGTCACCATTTCCTCCCGGCCGTACAATTGTTCTATTATTTGGAACTCAATTTGACTATGTGGAATTATCCGATTACGCTGGTGTCCCTGTCAAGGCATTTGGGGCAACGATGACTGCGGCAAAAGAGAGTGCGCACGGGAAGCGCGACACGGGCACCCTGGGCAAGCTGATGGTCCTTCTCGATGTTGTGAGCCACGCCGACGGCCCCATGCGCTTCACCGACATATTGGCGGTCACCGATCAGCCACGCGGTACGGTTCACCGCCAGCTCAGTCATCTCGTGGATGAGGGGCTGCTCGAAATCGATGAGGACGGCCTCTATTTGCCTGGCTTAAGGCTATTGGACTTTGCCTCTCGCAGTTGGGGACGCAACGAATTCCGCCTCATTGCCGAGCCCCACCTTAAGGCTCTCCAGGATATGACCGGTGAAACGGTCCATCTCGGTGTGCTTCGCGGCACCTCGATCATCTACCTCGACAAGTTCGAAGGGCAGCAGCCCGTCAGGATGTACTCGCAGATCGGCAACGCGTCGCCGGTCTATTGCACTGGTGTAGGCAAGGCTGCCTTGTCTATCCTGCCCCAAGAGCGGGTTAGGGCTTTGGTGGCGGAAATCGCCTTCCATCGCTTCACCGCCAACACGCATACCGCCAAGTCGCTTCTTGGCGAGATTGAGGAGATACGAAAGGTGGGCCATGCCTTCGACCGTGAGGAGCACGAAGTCGGAATCCGCTGTATCGCGGCCCCGATCTGGTCGGAAAACCTGTCGCTTGTCGGCGGCGTTTCCGTCACTGGTCCGGCCTATCGGCTCGGTATGGAAAGCCTATCGGAATGGGCGGCCCCGATCCGGGAGACGGCTGGACGGATCATGGAAGCCATGCGCGTAGGACTTGGGCCGCGTCGTTGAACACTGGCTGCGATCGGCCAGGACTCAACTAAAGCATAGTATTGAGATTTTCTGACGAATCATCACAATTGACGTTCGTCAATCCCCCGTCCTGGGGTGTATGTGCAGGCAATTCGTCACCCGCACTACAAATTAGCGACGACGTGGACGAGACGCCTTCTCCACAGGATTCCATTCTTTCGAGTTGAGTAAGCACATGACCCCATCGCATCCAAAATCTTCCGTGGACGTCAACGTTAGTGAGATCGCCGGACTGAAAACGCAGTTTGATATTTTCCGCTTCATGAAGAAAGTGACGGAAGCCTATCGCGCGCGCGCCTTCATGGTGTTTAACCTTCCTTCGACGACGGCGATCGATCTGCAGAGCAGCACTGTGATCTCAAGCTGGCCGGTGGAGCTGCTGGCAGCTTACGACCAGGAGGGGCTTGTGACCAACAGCCCCGTCATGAAACGGTTGAGGGCGTCGACCACGCCGTTCTTCAATGACGTGTCGCAGGTCAAGTTGGAGCGAATCGATGGAAAGGCCGGCTTTGTTGCGGCCCTCTTTGAACGCTTTCGCATGATGCGTTGCGCCTACTTCCCCACTCACGAGGCCTCCGGCGGTCGCGGCGCCGTATCATTCTCAGGCGATCGTGAGGCATTTACCGGCGAGGAAATGCGCGAACTCCACTATATCTCTACCCACGTCTTCGATCGGCTGGCGGAGATCCGCGGTTATGACACGCGGGTCACGGATTCCTTGACTGATCGCGAGATCGATTGTCTGAACTGGACTGCCGCCGGTAAGACCAGTGTTGAGATCGCCGAGATCCTCAATCTGTCCGAACACACGGTGAACCACTACCTCAATCGCGCGACGAAGAAACTCGATACCGTCAACCGGACCCAGGCAGTTGCCAGAGCCTTGCGGATTGGTCTCATAAAGTGACGGTTGCGCAAATTGTGGGCTTCGCAAGCATTCGCGCCTAAATCTTCGCCACTGCCGATCAGCGTGTCACTGAATAACATTGGCTTTTGCGAATGTTTGCCAATTGGCACGTTTTCTGCTTCCGTGTTTCCAGCGGTCCAGAGGGGACCTGGTAACGACGCCGGATAAATGGCGCGACCGCACACCGCCAGCCGACGCCACGGTACCCGATCTCGGGCCTGGGCGTCGGCGGCGGTTGTTGCGTTTGGGACACGCCGCTGACGGCATTCCCCACGCTTACTCTTCCGATGGGCTGTTTGTGCTGGCCTTTTGCCGCGCTTGCTCTAGTTCGCAAAGCTTATTTTGGTATCCCGGAAGGCCTTTGCATCCATCAGGGCGAAAGCCCGGCGGACTTGGTGGACGCAACGGCCTTCCGGTTGACCTCGTTTCTCTCAATTGCCATCTCGATCACCGATTTTGTTTGGCGAAGACGCGGCGCTCCTCTATCTAGAATGCCAACATAGGCAGTGAGGATGGAATGACCGGCGTCACCAAGGAACAGGTTCTCGAAACGCTGAAGACGGTCCGCGGACCCGATCTCGAACACGATATCGTCGAGCTCGGCATGGTGTCTGATGTCTTCATTTCGGACGGCAAGGTCTATTTCTCCATCACTGTTCCGGCAGAAAGCGCCAAGGAGCTGGAGCCGCTTCGCCTCGCGGCCGAACGGGTCATCAAGGAGATGCCGGGCGTCAAGGGAGCGCTGGTTGCGCTGACGGCAGACAAGAAGGCCGGTTCAGGCTCGGCGCCGGTTTCACGCCCTCAACCGCAGGCGGGACATGACCATCATGGCCATGCTCACGCGCCGCAACAGCAGCCGCGCGCAGGCAAGCTTGGCGTTCCCGGTATCAACGCGATCATCGCCGTCGCCTCGGGTAAGGGGGGCGTGGGTAAATCCACGACTGCCGTCAATCTTGCGCTCGGTCTCCAGGCAAATGGCCTGCGTGTCGGCATCCTCGATGCTGATATCTATGGCCCCTCGATGCCGCGGCTGCTGAAGATCTCGGGCCGTCCCACCCAGATCGATGGTCGCATCATCAATCCGATGGAAAATTATGGGCTCAAGGTCATGTCGATGGGCTTCCTCGTTGACGAGGAGACAGCCATGATCTGGCGTGGTCCGATGGTGCAATCGGCGCTGATGCAGATGCTGCGTGAGGTTGCCTGGGGCGAGCTCGATGTGCTTGTTGTCGACATGCCGCCTGGAACCGGCGATGCGCAGCTGACGATGGCACAGCAGGTGCCGCTCGCCGGCGCCGTTATCGTTTCGACCCCGCAGGATCTCGCTCTCGTCGATGCCCGCAAGGGGCTGAACATGTTCAAGAAGGTCGAGGTTCCTGTGCTCGGCATCGTTGAGAACATGAGCTATTTTATCGCGCCCGATACAGGCACGCGCTATGATATCTTCGGGCATGGCGGCGCTCGCAGGGAAGCGGAACGCATCGGCGTTCCTTTCCTCGGCGAAGTGCCGCTGACGATGAACATCCGCGAGACATCGGACGCCGGAACGCCACTTGTCGCCACGGAGCCGAACGGCATTGTTGCCGGCATCTATCGCGAGATCGCCGCTAAGGTCTGGCAGCAGCTCGGTGGGCAGCCGCAGAGGGCCGCGCCGGCCATTGTTTTCGAGTGAATGCGTCACCGCCGCTAGACTCCCAATTGCGGAGGAAATGTGGTCAAACGGCGCCGTGAACGTAAGATGTCTTGATTCTTTCGCAGCTTTCCGTCATATGGCGCGCCGTCGCCATGAGGCGGTTTTTGCGAATGCTCGATGATGGCCGCCCCGATGGGGACCGGTCACCTGCATGTTCGGAGTTATCTTGGCCGAAGGATTGGTGACTGCGATGCGGATGAGCATATTGCATATCCGGAGTGCCGGATGTGCCAGGAGTCGTATGAACTTTCGTCAATCGCTTTCGTTAAGGTCGGGAACTTGCATCCCGCGCGCTCTCGCAATCGGCGCGCCGTGGAAGGGCCTTCGATGAGCAGGGCGATGCGCGCGACATGCCCGGATTGCCGGAGGTCCAACCGGTGATCACTGCATACTGTTCCAATTGCAAGTCGGTTGAAATCGGCGATCTGTCGCAAGGTTCGTTGCGTGACGATGTCATGTGGATCGACATGATCGAGCCTTCGCGCGAGGAGGAACTTTTCGTCGAAAGAACCCTTGGTATTGAGGTCCCGACGCGAGACGATCTCAAGGACATCGAGCCGTCGGCCCGCCTCTACACGGAAAACGATGCAGTGTTCATGACCGCGTCTCTCGTCTGGAAGGTTGAAACGGACGCGCCGACGCTGACCGACGTTGCGTTCATCCTGTCTGGCAAGCGGTTGATCACGATTCGCTACGCGCAACCAAAGTCCTTTTCGCTATTCATTGCCGCTCTTCACCGCGTGCCGCAGCAGTGGCGGAGTGGTGCCGCGCTGCTGGCAAAACTCTTTGAAACCGTGATCGATCGGACTGCCGAGATCCTGGAGTTGTCGGTCGCGCGTATCGACATCCTGTCGACGCATGTGTTTGGCGACCGCGCCAGAAAAGTTCGCAAGCCGTCGAACTATCTGGAAGAAAAGCTTAGGGACATTGCCGGCCATCATCGCCTCGTTAGCAAGATCCGTGACAGCCTCGCGTCGCTTTCGCGACTGATGACGTTTTTCTACAATGTCCCGGCCGTTCAGCAGGATCGCGACACCAAGGAACTCTGCAAGACGGTCTCGCGCGACATCCAGTCGCTCAATGAACACGCGTCCTTCATCGCCGGCAATATCACCTTCCTGCTCGACGCCTCGCTCGGCCTGATCAACATCGAGCAGAACTCGATCATCAAGATATTTTCGATCGCATCCGTGGTGTTCTTGCCGCCGACGCTGGTCGCCTCCATCTACGGTATGAATTTCGAATTCATGCCGGAACTGCACTTTGCCCACGGATATCCCTATTCGATTGGGCTCATGGTGTTGTCCGCCATCATTCCCTTCTTCTTTTTCCGATGGAAAGGCTGGCTCTGAAGAGCCTGTTTTCATTTCATGCACGAAGGCAGCCATTCACACGAACGAAAAATGAAGCCGCGCAAGCTGTTCTATCTTGCGCTGGGCTCCGTCGGCGTCGTCTATGGCGATATCGGTACCAGCCCGCTGTACGCGTTCCGCGAAGCATTGAAGCCCGTCGCGATCGACGGCCTCACGCGTTTCGAGGTGATCAGCCTTATTTCGCTGATGATCTGGGCTCTGACCATTATCGTCACCATCAAGTACGTGCTCTTCCTGCTGCGCGCTGACAACGAAGGCGAAGGCGGCACGCTCTCCCTGCTGGCGTTGCTGATGAAGACCGCCAACGGGCATACAGCGCTGTTGATGCTGCTTGGCCTTGTCGGTGCAGCATTGTTCCTCGGCGATGCAATGATCACGCCGGCGCTGTCGGTTTTGTCGGCCGTCGAAGGTCTGAAGCTCGTGGCGCCAAGCATGACGAGCTATATCGTGCCGATCTCGGTCTTCATTCTGGCCCTGCTGTTTGCCGTCCAGTCTCGTGGGACCGGCGCCGTCGCGCGGTTTTTCGGGCCGATCACGGCGCTCTGGTTCATCGTGATGGCCGCCGCGGGCATTTCGCACATTTCCGATGACTTCGGCATTCTTGCTGCCTTCAATCCCTACTATGCGATCAGCTTCCTGCTGCATGAGGGATTTTACGGCGTCGTGGTGCTTGGTGCAGTCTTCCTGACAGTGACAGGCGCGGAAGCGCTTTATGCCGATCTTGGGCACTTCGGTCGTCGTCCGATTCAGTGGGCGTGGTTCGCGCTGGTTTTCCCGGCATTGACGCTGAACTATTTGGGGCAGGGCGCTCTCGTGCTCGGCAATCCGATGGCGATGTCTGATCCTTTCTACCTGATGTATCCGCAATGGGCACTGCTGCCGGTCGTCATCCTCGCGACCGCTGCGACGATCATTGCCAGCCAGGCAGTCATCACCGGTGCCTTCTCGCTCGTCCGCCAGGGCATCAACCTCGGCTTCCTGCCGCGCATGGAAATCCTCTTCACGTCGGAAACGAATACGGGACAGATCTTCGTACCGTCCGTCAACGCTGTGCTCTTCTTCGGCGTCATTTTCCTCGTCATCAGCTTCAAGACGTCGGATGCGCTGGCAACGGCCTACGGCATCTCGGTCACCGGCGCGATGGTCGTCACTTCGATCATGGCCTTCGAGTTCGTGCGCGTTCGCTGGAACTGGTCTATCCTGGTGGCAACGCTCGCGTTGGCGCCGCTCGTCGGTCTTGAACTCATCTTCCTTGGCGCGAACCTGCTGAAGATCCACGACGGTGGCTACATTCCGATCATGATTGCCACGGTGTTCACCGTCATCATGTGGACCTGGCGACGCGGCTCGGCTCTACTAATGGAGAAGACGCGCCATACCGATATCCCGATGGCATCTTTCGTCAGCTCGATCGAACGCAAGAGCGACCATTCCCCCGCCCAGGTGCCCGGCACCGCGATCTTCCTGACCAGCGATCCGGAATCGGCGCCCGCCGCGCTGCTGCACAATCTGAAGCACAACCACGTTTTGCATGACAAGAACGTGATTCTGACGATCCGCACGATCAACAAGCCGCGTGTTTCGAGCGCCGATCGCTATAAGGTCGAGCAGATTTCTGAGCGCTTCTCGCGCGTCGAACTGCTGTTCGGCTTCATGGAATCGCAGAACGTCTCTCAAGCCTTGGCGACGCTGCGCAAGTCGGGCCTGAAGTTCGACATCATGTCGACCTCCTTCTACCTCGGCCGCCGCAAGCTGGTTCCCGATGCGAAGTCCGGCATGCCCTATTGGCAGGATCGCCTTTACATCGCGCTCGCCAATGCCGCAGCAAATCCGTCGGACTACTTCCGCCTGCCGGCAAACCGCGTGGTGGAACTCGGCTCGCACGTCATTATCTAGCCGAACAAGTGCCCTTTAAAAGTCCGGCAATCTGCCGGGCTTTTATTTTTCCTGCCGCTAATGCTTTCGTCTCCGGAAGGTGTCCGCATTAACCAAGCATCAAGGTTAATGAGACATTTTCAACGGCATGTTCATGCGTCTCATGCCGGAGTCTCGCGTTGCGTCGAAATAGCCGTTCCCGTGGCAAGCTGCGCTTCTTGCTTCAAAACTGGAGTTCACCCGCGCTCTTCGGCGTTTGCGGGTGGCTGATGTCACCGACGATGGCGTCCCATGCTGACCTCGCTGCTCTGCTTGCCGGCCTCGACCAGGGGCGGGAGAACTGGCGCATGGTTTTGACCAATTCGCCGGCAGGGTCGATCCATCAGGTGGAACTGACCTTTGCTGATCCTGTCGCGACAGGCACGATCGCCGCCGGCGCAGGCATGGTTCTGCCCGACGGCCGCAAGATCGCCTTCATGGCGAAGGACAAGGGACATGAGGCGACGCCGGACGAAGACCGCGTCAATCGTCCATCTAAGAAGGGCCGCGTCGTTGCCGTCGAAAAGGTGCAGCCGCCAAAGGATTTCTCCGCCGGGTCTATCCTCCACAGAACGCGCTTGCTCTTTCAGCCCACCTTTGACCTGAAGGATAAGTCGGCTTTCGTGAAGCCGAAGATTAAGGGCAAGGAAATCCAGATCGCGACCAACTTCTATAAAAAGGAACCGCCCAAGCCGGATCGCGGCGTCTCGCCCATGCTGGCTGGCCTCGTGACCAACGCAAAGGCCGACGTGCTGGCGACGGCGTATGCACCGGCCGCGCCTGATTATTCCCGTCAATCACCGTTCGATTCGATTCTGACCGACAAGGCCGACGACGGCCGCTTCGTGCCGCAGATTGGTCCGCGTGACCACGCCTGGGCTGCAAGCATCTTGGCGCCGTCGGTATTCTCGGCCGCCGAGCAGCAGTGCCTGGCATCCGGCATCTATTTCGAAGCGCGTGGCGAAACGGTGAAGGGGCAGGCCGCCGTTGCCCAGGTCATTCTCAATCGCGTCCGCAATCCGGCTTACCCGAAGACGATCTGCGGCGTCGTCTACCAGAACGAGGACTGGCGCAACCGATGCCAGTTCTCCTTTGCCTGCGATAACGTCAAGGATCGGGTGAACTCGCAGTATCACTGGAGAATCGCCCGCGAAGTTGCGATGGCGGTTACCGCCGGCAAGATCTGGCTCCCGCAGGTTGGCTCCGCCACGCATTATCATGCTGTCTACGTTCGTCCGAAATGGGCGAAGACCATGGAGAAGGTCGGCCGCATCGGCCTGCACGTCTTCTATCGCACCTACGGCGGCGGCTGGAGCTAACGGAAAAGCGGATCCTGGCGCGATTTCGCGTCTCATCGCCACACACAAAAGCGGATTCTTTCGGTCGATTTTGGCCATGTGCGCCAAGATCGGTCTAAGCATATGTTTTCTATTGCCTATTTTATGGCTGGACATCGGCCGCTCACGCCTTGACTATGCTTTTTGCTAAAACTATGTTGCGCGCGACTTCAGAACGGGCCGAAAGGTTCTCAAACCTTGGGGTCGTTGTCCGGAAAACCGGGGTAGCGGGATCGCGGACAGCGGCTGGAGGAGGAGAACGCGATGGCGGATGACCGCGAGGAAAGTCTTGAGAAGCGTCGTGCGCAACTGGAAGCGAAGCTCGCAACCAAGCGCGTAGAGGCGGGGAAGGAAGAGGCTATCGAAGCCAGCGCCGAAGCGAGCCGCAAAGGCTATGCCGAGGCGATGAAGCTTTCGAGCGAGTTCATCTCCGCAATCGTCGTCGGCGCCGTTCTTGGCTATCTCCTTGACCGTTTTGTCGGCACGGCGCCTTGGGGATTGATTGTTCTTCTTCTTCTTGGATTTTGTGCCGGCGTGTTGAACGTTCTGCGGGCTGCGGGGAAGGTTGCAAAGCCTGATCCCGCCGAGCGCCAGAATGGTGGAAAATAGGGCAGAGCGCTCCAGCGTTCGATCCAGTGCAATAATCCCGTCTCGCGCGGGCTAAAAGATAGAGAGAACAAGCGGTGTCTAACGATCCGACCCATCAGTTCCTGATCCAGAAGATTGTGCCGATCGAAGTCGGCGGAATTGATTTCTCGTTTACGAATGCATCGCTCTTCATGGCGGCTTCCGCCGCCG